>CAYLKV010000104.1:0-1017 GCA_964384545.1 uncultured Proteiniphilum sp. | reverse complement strand
TCAGGGTTGTCTCTGAAGTAATCTCTGGGTTTATAGTGATATCCGCATGAGTTCTCGCGGTTGCATCGTCCTACCGACCGGTGTATTGGTTTGTTGGTGTTGCCATCTATATATAATGTGAAGGTGTGTGGTTGTTTGCAACCGGGACAAGCATGTCTACTCCACCTTCCACTGTATGGTTCGAGAAATGGTTTATTGTAGATCGACATAGTACTTATTTTTTTCTATTGATTCATGTTTTAAATTATTATTGTTGGTTTTCTCGTACACCCAGTACACCCAGCACACCCTAATTTGTTAAAATGGTGTATTAGGTGTATTAGGTGTACAATTTTTCTCAACATTCTTTATAAAAACTGCCAAACCATATTTTCTACGTTCAATGTTTATTCCTAGATCTCTTAATTGATTTGCAAATGGTCTCTTTGGTACCGGACTACAATTGCTATTCATGCAAAATGTACGATACTCCATATATAAATTGCCAAGTGGTACACATTTACTCGCCGACTTCTCATACCCCTCCTCTTCAATAAACTGTGCCACCGAGTCACTCTCTTTTTTATAATTATTGAGCAGTAAATCAGAGGAGTCACTTTCAGTAAAACTCTCCTGTTCCAAAATTCTTTTCAAGCCCTCCAACACTCTGTTTAGTACTCCGGATAATTCACTTTTGATAATCTTCTGTGCCAATTTTTTATCTTGCTTC
This sequence comes from uncultured Proteiniphilum sp., assembly GCA_964384545.1. Taxonomy (GTDB): domain Bacteria; phylum Bacteroidota; class Bacteroidia; order Bacteroidales; family Dysgonomonadaceae; genus Proteiniphilum. The sequence continues at coordinate 308 of CAYLKV010000104.1, read as the reverse complement.
TCTTTGGGTATTGTAACTTCAAACGGGATGATTAAGAATCTTCTGAAAAAGGCGTGTGTGTTTTCAACTGATGTTGGTAATTGATTGCAGTTGAATATTAGTTTACCGTAATTGGTAAGTGTAAATGGTTCGCCATATGGTAGCCTGGCATCAACGGGTTCGCCCGATACAAGTTGTTTAAATATTGAAACATCCATCTTTCCGTTTATCTCGCTGGCATAGTTTACCAACTTGTTGCCAAGCATGGCACGGTAGTAACCATTTTCATTAGTGAGGTTCTGCAACGAGTAGTTGCTTACATTATTACT
>CAYLKV010000103.1:0-1089 GCA_964384545.1 uncultured Proteiniphilum sp. | reverse complement strand
AGATAAGTATTAGTTTTTGAAATCCGCGAGATTTCATGGCTGTTGAAATGATAGACACGGCTAAGTAATAATTAAAAAACAACTAACTTGATAATTTTAAGTCAAATGAAAAAGAAAATTTTTGTTGGAATTGCTGTTTTGGCTATTGCTGTGGTGATAGTGTTTAACGTGAATATGAGTACACAAAAAAACAGTATATCACTTCTTAGTCTAGCAAATATTGAGGCGCTGGCCAATGAAAGCGGTACTAGTGCAAAATGGTGTTTCATAAGACAATCTTATGGTGTTAATAACAAGCATACATTATTTTGTGATGATAGAACAAAAGATGACGAGATATTTTCTTGTCCTGCAGAAAGTTTTGGTGTAGCTGTTGAAGCATCGAAAGATAGGTGCACTACAACAGATTAAGTGTTTCAAAATTACCATGAAGATATCTTTGGGATAACTCCATGGTAATTTTGTTAATCAATATACGAGTATTGTTAAAGTACAGATCAACTTTCTCTGTAATAATAATTCCATTATCAAAATCAAAAAAATGAAAAAAATGAAAATAGTCTATAAAGCATTAAACATCACTATTCTTATACTTTGTTTTATCGGATGCAAGAAATATATTGACAGCACTTATTTTAATGGCAGTATCTATCCCATTAACAGTCGAATGAAGATATTTAAAAATGTTACATTAACCCCTGTTATACCTCCAGATGGTGCGAATTTCGGAACTATTGCAGTATATGATTCTCTTTTGATCTTTTGGAATCCCAAACTACCCAACTTCTTTTTTAATGTTTTTAATCTTGACACTGGAGAAGAAATCGGTCAATTTTGTAGTAGGGGTCAAGGACCCGAAGAAGTGGCTTCCACAGCTTTTATTTACCAATTTTTTGAAGAGAAAAACGAACTGAAGACATTACTTTTCGCAGCATATGATAGAGTAATCTGGAAATGGAATATAAGTCAATCATTATTACAACAAAAAACGGTATTAGATTCTGTTATACCTTATTCACGCAGTTCAGATAATTTGGGGGCATTTTATGATTTTATATTTTTACAAAACAAAGATATATTATTTACACG
>CAYLKV010000102.1:0-1101 GCA_964384545.1 uncultured Proteiniphilum sp. | reverse complement strand
TATGTCAAAACTAAATTTACCCGATTGGCATGATTGGGTTGATGCCGAAGATGTACTTGAAAAGCTACACATCACACCACGCACATTGCAGCGCTGGAGAATTAACGGAATGATACCATACTCGCGAGTAAAAGGAAAATGCTACTACCGAAAAAGTGATATACTTGTGCTGTTAATGAATAACTATAATGGAGAGAGAGGAGATTGCGATGAATAACATTAATCAGCTAAACACCAACTTCATTAATTTGCTAGACAGAGATTTAGATTTAATTAGAAAGAAGCTTAAGATAGAAGAGGCAAAAAAAGAGCAATTACAATCAAACAAACGCCCTATAGATCACTCAGAGGTCCTGGAAATTATATTAAACAACATTGAAGAAGTAGATTTTAGAGAAGAAGCAGGGGATATTGAAGAATCGGAAAAGCTAAAATATAAAGACTTTTTGGTACCCTGTAGCGATAAGGTTCTCGAAACAGCCGATGCATGCGGATTGGGTATTTGCAATAGCAGAGAAAACGTATACCTGTTTAATGGTGAGTATTGGAATCGTGTTAGTAATCACAAGTTCTATACATTTTTGGGAGCAGCGGCACTAAAAATGGGACTTACCAGAAACACCTCAAAGCTGTACACATTTAGAGAGCAAGTAGCAAAACAGCTGCTTTCGGTTGCCAAGAAGTATGACGACTACAGCTTTAATAATACTGATAATAATAGTAATGAAAAGATACTAATCAATCTTTTAAACGGCACCTTTGAGATTGATGGATATGATATGAGATTGAAGAAACCCGAGAAGGATGATTTTCTAACATATCAACTTCCATTTAAATATGATGAAAACGCAGAGTGCCCAATATTTGATGAGTACCTAAATACAGTGCTTCCGGATAAGAACAATCAAAAGATTCTGATGGAGTATCTTGGTTATATCTTTGTGAGAACCAATGCACTTAAACTAGAGAAAACTTTATTACTATATGGCACAGGCGCAAATGGAAAGTCTGTACTTTTTGAGATAATTAATGCCCTGTTGGGTGGCAGTAATAATGTAAGCAACTACTCGTTGCAGAACCTCACTAATGAAAATGGTTACT
>CAYLKV010000101.1:0-1122 GCA_964384545.1 uncultured Proteiniphilum sp. | reverse complement strand
AACAATATTTAGGAAGGTTTTTTTAAGAAAATTGAATGCAAAAAAAAGAGGCTGTCAATCTTTTGAGACAGCCCCTTTAATTTTTACACCACATACACACTATCAGAATTCATCTGCAAAGAATAAGACATAAAGTAGGTCCAAAAATGCAAATCATCCTTCAACCAACCATCCGGTAGAGCAAACTTTGCCATGCCATCCGAACGTCTTGCTATCCCCAAGAAACTATTAACAACATTATGCTTAGCATTAAAAACAACAACATTCAATTGATCAGCACCCTTTGCCTCAATATGCGAAGCTAAACTTATCCCTACCCACGTAAATACTACAAAACCAGCAATTCCATCAAAGTCCATTTTAATATCAGCGGGAATCTGCAGTCCACCCTCAGCAATCTTAATCTTGCTATAATCGAGTTTGAAATTGGGATACTCACCCACAATTGCTTCACGATATGCCTTACCCACCAGTGATCTATAAGCGTAAGTATCACCCCTGTGCCCCAACTTAATAGAACTGTTTAGAGGCGAAAGACCTTTATTGACCAATGCAAACTTCATGCGGTGGGCCAACTGCTTAGGGGTTTTTGGGTCGTGAGGAATAGCATTAGACCTCACAATCTGCTTCCCATTAAGTACATACGTAGTTACATTACCAATCTTCCCCGATAATTTACTGAAAAATGAATCTTTAAAACTTGCCATAATTTATAATTTGTTCAATATCTGCAATATATCAAAATTTAGTCAATTTTCAAAGTAAGATTGCACTCATTTGCTTTGAAATTGACTTATAATCCACCTATCATTTACTTATTATAACATAAGGCAACTATAAGTCAAACTTAAGTCTACCATATGTCAATCATATGTCAATTAAAGGGAAGGTTGAGGTCTAAATAGTTGTAGGCGATGTATAAATAGAAAGCAAGTGTCTTTATATTGTAATAATTAAATTTAATATTCATATTTTGTAAACAACTAATAAACTACTTTTTGGTTAACACATTAACACAAGATAATTCCTAATTATATAACTCAGGGATATTTTAATTAATCTAATGTTTTTGCAATTATGAGAGCAAAAGAATACCTAGAGATCAACAAAAACAGGATCTTG
>CAYLKV010000100.1:0-1274 GCA_964384545.1 uncultured Proteiniphilum sp. | reverse complement strand
ATATGGGCAAAAGAAAGAAACCTATTCAATTTAACGAGAAGCGACTCTACTACTCAATTCAGGAGGTGGCAGATCATTTTGCTGTGAATGTTTCGTTGCTTCGCTTCTGGGAAAAGGAGTTTGATAATATCAAACCAAAGAAGACTGCAGGTGGTACACGACAATTTACCCGCGATGATATTCATCAGGTGGAGATTGTTTATCATCTTGTTAAAGAGAAGGGTATGACACTCGATGGTGCACGCCAGACTCTAAAAACAAAGAAGGATGATGAAACAAAGCGAGTAGAAGCAGTAGCCAGACTAACAGAGATTAAAAAAGAGCTTTTAATTCTTGAGGAGCAGTTCGACCTTCTTCATGAAAAACATAAATATTCTTCAACTCAAACTGAGTAATAATGAAAAGACAAATCTTTCTTCTACTAATTGCTTTCTCAATAATTTCTTGTGCACAAGGAAATAGTAAATCTAAAACCGAATCAGAAGTAATTGAACAGAAACAGACGAATATAACAAGTTCAATTAAAATGGGAGCAGTAAATAAAAAGGCATATTTCCCACTGATTGAGGGAAAACGAGTTGCTGTTATGTCTAACCAAACAGGTATTGTTGGAGATGAACACCTTGTAGATATGCTAGTTGGAGAAGATATGAATGTAGTAGGCATTTTCTCGCCTGAGCATGGATTTCGTGGCACTGCAGATGCAGGAGAACACGTAGCCAGTTCAGTTGACGAAAAAACAGGCATACCTATTTGGTCGTTATATGATAGTGGAAGCGGAAAGACAATGGCCGAAAAGATGAAAGAATTTGATATACTTCTTTTCGACCTGCAGGATGTGGGACTAAGATTTTATACCTACTACATAAGTATGATTAAATTAATGAATGCATGTGCTGAGAACGACAAGAAGATGATTGTACTTGATAGACCGAACCCCAACGGAATGTATATTGACGGCCCAATTCTGGATATGAAACATAAGTCGGGGGTAGGTGCAATACCAATTCCTGTTGTACATGGAATGACGCTTGGCGAACTGGCTCTGATGGTTAATGGCGAAAAATGGTTGTCTCATGACAGAGTTTGCGATCTTACTGTTGTTCCATGCGAAAACTATACGCATCAAACTCTATATGAGTTGCCAATTGCTCCCTCTCCTAACCTGCCAAATATTCACTCTATTTACCTTTACCCATCAACTTGTCTTTTTGAAGGAACGGTTGTTAGTCTTGGCAGAGGCACATCATTCCCTTTTGAAGTTTATGGCCACC
>CAYLKV010000099.1:0-1313 GCA_964384545.1 uncultured Proteiniphilum sp. | reverse complement strand
TACATCTTCGGCATCAACCCAATCATGCCAATCGGGTAAATTTAGTTTTGACATATATTTATCCTCCATTTAATTAATGGTTGCAATATACGATGCGTTTCAAGGCGTGGGAGGTGGTTTGTCCAACGATCTTTGGACAAACCATTGGACAAATTAGGTACATTTAACGTTATATAACGTCATATAACGTCATATAGGCTGATTTAAGAATTTATAACTGTGCTTCTATATCACTTAGTATTTTCAGTGTAATATTTGGAAATAGGTTGTCAATTGTTGTGGCTACAATCCTCATATCTAATATAGTAGCTTCATCATCAAAGTTAATACTTAGTTCTTTTCTGACATATTCTTCATTCTTTCCGTTGATTGCACTGATAACCTTTGCCCAATCTTTTTTCTTTGAATTTACGAAATTAACACCCAATTCATTAAACAGATAGTAGTAGAAGAGATTTTGTTGTGGTATTGAGAATCCTTTAAAATGCAAATCTCTCTTTAATTGAGCAATTTCATACTCTTTGGTCTTTAGTTCTTGCCTTTGCGTCTCTATCGTATTTTCATGATCTTCTATAATTTCATCTTTAGTTTCAATATTTCTCACATATTCTTCCTCTTTCTCTTTTAAAACATTCTCAAGTTCATTTATATTATCTTCATACAATTGTCTTTTTCTTTGTGAGAAATAGCTATCTATAATTTTTGATAGTAAGTTTATTGCTTTTCTTTGTTTTTCATTAAGATCATAATCATAACGCGTAATTAATAATAAGACTAAATCGATTACAGTATTTTCAAAATCTTTATCTTCGTTTTTATATCTGGTTATTAACCGCTTAGCCTCAAATGGCTTTTGAAGTCTAAGACGTATATTGTCAAATATTGTGTATGCTTCATTAAATACATTCAACCACCATAGTTCATTCTTATATAACTTTGATATATGTTCATAATAGAACTTGCTGTTATCATCATCGAGAAGATATTCCATTAAATTATTCTTTGGGTAATCCTCTTTATATTGACTACATATTTTTTCTATTTTAGAGACTGTATTGCTGTTGAAATCTTTTATTTGGCAAAAATTAAGGGGTGTCAAATTATAATACCTGTTTTTCTGCATTACTATTATGTTGTATGCAAATAAAAAAGACTCGTCTTGGCAAACTGCATTCAATATATTGATACGTAAATCTTGTGCAAGTTTATCATCAACCTCTCCTTCATTTAGAACAAACGCTTTCTCTTTTGCTAAAATCCGCGCATCCGCAAATAGATATCTGTTAAAATACTCTTCGGTCTTTTTTTTGTTA
>CAYLKV010000098.1:0-1327 GCA_964384545.1 uncultured Proteiniphilum sp. | reverse complement strand
GAGAAAGTTGCCAATAATTGGTTCGATATATTGTCTGATAAACGACTGTTCAAATCGAATGAGAATGAATGAACAAGGTTATCTTGCGAATACATTGAGTTTGCAAAAGCCATTGAAGCTTTAGACATTCTGGCTTCTGACATACGAGTACCACCATCCATTGAAGTAGCATTTGGAGATCTCCAAGAAAGATTTTTTGTATAGTTGTATCGCAATGCCAATCGATGCATATTGTTTATATTCCAATCTAAACGAGCAAGTAGCTTGCTGTTGCTATCATCTGCAGGGAAATTTGTATATGAACCAGTATCATATCCATACTCACTTTTCACAAAATCAGAAACTCTTTGAAGATCACTTTCTGTTGTGCGTGAAATATAATTATCAGGATCAGCTACTCCATTTACTGATGGCTTCCAACGGTTTACAATAGTTGGGGTTTTTGCCATTTCAGCATTTACGAAGAAGAATAATTTATTTTTGATAATTGGACCACCTAATGTAAAACCATAAGTTGTATTACGATCCTTTTCGCGTGCACCATCTATTTGAAGACCTTTTACTGCATCACCACGTAAGTTCTCATTTCTATGATAAACGTATGCAGTTGCTTGAAATGAGTTTGTACCAGATTTTGTAATAGCATTTACTCCACCTCCAATAAAATTGGTTTGGCGAACATCATATGGTGCAATAACGACTTGTAACTCTTCAATTGCTTCGATAGAGATTGGATTTCCTCCACCCGGCAGTGCATCACTTAAACCAAAGTTATTATTGAAGTTAGCACCGTCAACAGTAAAGTTAGCAGTACGACCATCTGTACCTGCAAAGCTCATTCCATTACCTCCATAAGGTGAAAGGCGGGTAATATCCATAATACTACGGCTCACAGTTGGCAAATTTGCTATCTGTGTATTAGTAATATTGGTCATTGCTCCGGTTTTATCAGAAGCAAATTTAGTGCGCAGTGCAGTTACAACAACCTCACTTAATGCAACAGTCTCTTCTTGTAAACTTACATTATGAGAATAGTTTTGACCAAGACTAATTGTAATATTTTCTGTAGTATTGTCACTATATCCAATATAGGAAACGACCACAGTATAAGGACCACCTACACGCATACCGTTTAGGTTGTATCGTCCTTCCATATTTGTCACAGTACCATAGGTTGTCCCTGATGGAATATGTGTTGCCACTACTGTGGCTCCAATCACAGCGCCATCAGCATCAGTAACTCGTCCACTCATACTAGAAGTAGTTACCTGTGCTTGTATCATAGTAGCCATCATTAAAAAGAGTGCTACTGATAAAAACTTAAATT
>CAYLKV010000097.1:0-1521 GCA_964384545.1 uncultured Proteiniphilum sp. | reverse complement strand
TGGGGGCATTTTATGATTTTATATTTTTACAAAACAAAGATATATTATTTACACGCGTACAATCAATGACATTGAGTGAAAAAGAGGCTTCTCTACCTTTTTATCAAAAGCGTACACTTTATTCAGATAGTACGTTAGCGGATTATCCAATTTATAGGAAATCAATCAAAAATGATGAGGCATCCATTATTCCGGAATTTTTTTTCGGTTCAGTTGATGCTTTCAAACCGGATGGTTCAAAAATTGTGCAATTTATGACACATCTTCAACAATTCAATATATTGGATACTAAAACTGGAGAAGTCATAGGATACCGGATGAAGGGAAGTCCTGATTTTTCAATTTTTGAGAAAAAGAAAAAGGTGATTAATACTACCTATGTTCGTGCGCAGGCAGACGATAACTATATTTATGCGTTTTATTGGGGCAATGAACCTTGGGGAATCGAAGAAATTCCACCTATAAATATAATCCATGTATACGACTGGAACGGAAATTGGCTGTATGAAATAAAAACTGACCTTCCTGTCCACGAAATGTGGCTAGACAGAGTTCGTAATAGGCTATATACAACAAACTTAAATATTGATGATGTTTTTTATATTGATTTAAATGAAATAATCTGAGAGTATATCCCGATTATTCTATATCTAAAAATACGTTTCTTATGGTAGCCCTAATAAATACAGATTCCCATTATTCACTAAAGTTAAACTATTTCTAGCTAAGGCATAATCCTAGACAGCAAAATATACCTGTTGCGGTAAAAGGAGTAAAAGCGTTCACTCATCCTATATTCGCAAATTAACCGATCTTGCTGTAGTTAGCAGAGCTGTTAAAATTATACCGATAGTCAGAACGTTTAGATGCCGTAACATTAATTGCACTCAAACAGTTTTCTCTGAGCAGCATCTGCCCTTAACTTAGAATTAAGATATATTTCAGGTTCGAATTTTCAGATGCACCCTAACTAAAGACCTGAACATCTGATCATTACATTTTTTTACAAGGTTAGGTTTATTCATTGTGTTGTTTTAATGGTTTTTATGTATTTAATTTGTATTTCTTCTGTTAAATCACTGTTTTATCATGCGGCATACCAGTTACATAAAATATAAAACTTTTTAATGAGAGACACAACAACAAGAACTATGAAAATAAGAAGTAGCACTATCTATAAAGTATGTATCTTATTCTTACTAATAACAAGTGGCGTTTCATGTAAAGAAGATGCAAAAACAGCTGAGGCCGAAATGATAGTAGCAAAATGGACAGGAGAAGAAATTATTTTTCCTGCGGATGTAGAATGTACATACCTAGGGAGAGATACTGTTTGCCCGGACCAGAACACTCCTTTTAAAATTCTGCTCTATACCGATTCTACCGGATGTACTGATTACAAATTACAACTTTATAAATGGAATGCACTAATAGAAGAAGCGGAAACAAGTATGCCCGGAAAGGTAAGCTTTCACTTCTATTTTCAACCCCAGGATGAACGGGAATTAAAGTTTATGCTGA
>CAYLKV010000096.1:0-1586 GCA_964384545.1 uncultured Proteiniphilum sp. | reverse complement strand
TTTTCAGTGCCGAGGGAAAAAACATTCCATGCACTGTTATCGAAGCAGGTCCTTGTGTGGTTACTCAGGTTAAGACCGTTGATAATGACGGTTATGACGCAATTCAGTTAGGTTTTATCGATAAAAAAGATAAACACACTACAAATGCTGAAAAAGGTCACTTTAAAAAAGCCGGAGCCACTCCAAAGAGACACTTGGCCGAGTTCAAAGGATTTGGAAATGAGTACACAGCTGGTTCTGAGATCAATGTTGACATCTTCCAGAATGAGGTGTATGTTGACGTGATTGGAACATCAAAAGGTAAAGGTTTTCAGGGCGTTGTAAAACGTCATGGTTTTTCCGGAGTAGGTGAGTCAACACATGGTCAGCACAACAGATTGCGTGCACCGGGTTCAATTGGTGCAGCTTCATACCCCGCAAAAGTTTTTAAGGGAACCAGAATGGGAGGACAAATGGGTAACGAACGAGTAACTGTTCAAAACCTTCAGATAATAAAAATTATTCCGGAACATAACTTGCTACTTGTAAAAGGTTCAGTTCCAGGATGCAATGGTTCAATCGTTATAATTGAGAAATAGAATGGAATTAGCAGTATATAATATCAAAGGAGAGGTGACAAACAAAAAGGTGACACTCGATGATTCCATTTTCGGGATTGAGCCTAATGAACATGTTATCTGGTTAGACGTGAAACAGTATCTTGCAAATCAACGTCAAGGTACTCATAAGTCAAAAGAAAGAAACGACCTAAGTGGTAGTACACGAAAACTGATTCGCCAAAAAGGTGGTGGCGGTGCTCGTCGTGGTGATATTAAATCGCCAGTATTGGTAGGTGGAGCTCGTGCTTTTGGTCCAAGACCAAGAAATTATAGCTTCAAGATTAACAAGAAAACTAAAGTTTTAGCTCGTAAGTCTGCTTTTTCTTTAAAAGCACAAAACAATGCTATAGTAGTTGTAGAAGATTTTGATTTTGAAACACCAAAAACAAAGAGTTTGGTAGAGCTTACAAAAAATCTGCAACTGGCTGATAAAAAGCTACTTTTCGTTTTGCCAAGTCAAAATAAAAACGTATATTTGTCGGCTCGAAATTTAGAGAAAGTTAATATAGTAACAGCCTCAGACATAAATACTTATAAAATCATGGACTGTACTGGTCTTGTGATTACTGAGTCTTCTGTGGCTGCAATTGACAACCACTTTAAAGTGCAAGGAGAAACAAAATGAGTGTAATAGTAAAACCAATATTCACTGAAAAGCAAACTGCGATGACCGATAAATTTGAAAATCGTTATGGGTTCATCGTAGTTCCTTCTGCTAATAAGGTGGAGATAAAGAAAGCAGTGGAAACGCTTTATAATGTACATGTAGAAAGCGTAAACACAATGAAGTATGATGGTAAGAAAAGAAGCCGATATTCAAAATCGGGTGTTGTGCAAGGTCGTACGTCATCATATAAGAAAGCAATTGTAACCTTGAAGAAAGGTGAAACAATCGATTTATTTAGCAATATTTAAAAGAAATGGCAATACGTAAATTAAAGCCCACAACACCGGGGCAAAGACACAAGATTATCGGTTCATTTGATA
>CAYLKV010000095.1:0-1594 GCA_964384545.1 uncultured Proteiniphilum sp. | reverse complement strand
AGAAAATATTGCTAATATGTTCACTGAAGGTGCGTTTGTCCTTGCCAAACAATTAACCCATTTGCACTTGAGTAAGCCAAACGGGTATCATTGAAAATCTTAAAATAGTTGTGTTATCATACCTACATCTTGTTTATGTGCTCTATAAATCTTCATTCATTTATTAGTCAAATCCAAGCAAAAAAAACCATTAGCTTTCTGTTTGAACCCATTCTTTTCAAGCACTTTTACTGATGCTATATTATCGACAACTGGGTCAGCTACAATGAAATCATATTCGTTTTTTGATTTGATGAAGTCAACAAATAAACGAACGATTTTTGAACCATATCCTTTTCCTAAAAATTCAATATCTCCTATAAGATAATCTATTCCTACTGTAATCTTGAGCTAACCACACTCCCATTATATTCAAATCTTCAAGTTTAAATTCTCTAATTTTCATTGATTTCGCTGACTTTTATCTAGGACCTTTGCATTTTAATTTAACTAACTAAATACAAAACAAAGTAATCATTTTGACACCTTACTTTAAAATAAATTTAAGATTAAGAATCGTAATCCGTAATTTACGCCTAATTTGCAGATTGTAATCCTAAAATTAAGTCTAAATTAGGGAAAACATTGCGATGTTCTAAGTTTTTCTTCCGGCCTATTAAGCAACAATTCGCTTGGAGCAATAACAGTAAAAGGAGCTTCGCCACAAGTGATTTCTAGTTTTAGCAATGAAACATATTCTTGCCAGTTATTTTTTCTAACACGTTTGGTATCACAACATTCGTATTTCATGTGCTATGCGATCTCACAGATTTTTCACCAAATTTGACGAAGAACCACTTTTGGATTAATATAAACATGTGTTATTTGTCAAGTGTGACAAAAAAATACTACCCAACGGGTGGAGATTTTTAAACCATTTATATAACCATGCAAATATGTTTTGTGAAACAAAGTGAGTGATTGACGAACACCGCTTTACCTGTTCAGGTTATAATACGTGGGAGTTGGTGTTTATAATATAAAACGTTAAAAAATGACTTCATAGGTATCACATATAGATTAAAGTCAAATGAAACTTAAATCTTTACTAACATAATACCGCATTTGAGTAACGCCTTTGGGAAATCTTGCTTTATTGTTCGTGACAGCCACTTGTATAAAAGTATCGCACCTAGCTTCATCATAAATTCCTTTATTAACAGCTATTAAAAGTATATCGAGAGTGCCTAAATACAAAATTTCATTAGCAATACAGTATGGTGCTACATCTTTGAAATTACTACTGGCAATGATATTTTTGTTGTGTTTAGCAACTGCCATACAAGCTCTTTCTCCATCTCCTATCAAATGATTTTTTGCTTTGATTAAAGCAAATTCTTGCTTTATTGCAATGTCAGAATTAGGAAAAGGCTTTTTGTCAAAATCACCACTGTTAATTAAATTATCAACAAATGCTTTTCTGAGAGGGTGTACGGAGATTTCCAAATATACATAATCAATAATTGTACATCTATGAGGTGAAAGAATTTTAGGTAGGTCTGCCAAACAATTATTTGAAATGAAATGTGAAAGGACATCACAATCGACTAAAATT
>CAYLKV010000094.1:0-1598 GCA_964384545.1 uncultured Proteiniphilum sp. | reverse complement strand
TTGTTTTCATATTCATTTAAATTAGTTGCTCTCTTTTATGAAAAATAATATTGGATTTGATTCACTATCTAAGGAATTTGCTATATTATTCTTTATTAAAGAAAAGTCATGATTACTTAAATTATCCGGGATTATTGAATAAATTAATAGATTCTCGTCCGCCCCAATTAGTTCTGTAAAAGTTATATTTTCAAATGGAATATCTGAAGGAATCTGAGGTGAATATTTTTTAAAGCCACTAAAAGTTCTAACAGCCTGTTTTGATAAATCATAGATGGTAGTATATCGAACAGATCCTCCTGTTGTTTGAGAAAATGAAAAATAAAATTTATTGTTAATTATATGAGGATTAACAATATCACCCAAATAATCATTATTATATGTAAGATCAGTATATTCAACTGGATCGGACATTTTATGAATTTTGCTATACGGGAGGGTCTTACTTCCAAAATCAATCTGAAAATATGGTTGTGGCTTTCCCTCGTTTAGTTGATATATTACATTGCTAAATGGGTAAGTAAAATAAAAAATGTCATTTATATCATTTATAAATCGAGACCCATTAACAGCTTGAAAAAAACTTTTCTGAGGAAAAAAGCCTTCAATCCTTTCGGTGAGATTGTCATTCAATAGCATTAAAGCGTAACCTTCAGGATTCTCTTCTGGATAACAACTGTATACCCAAAATCCATCTTTATTCTTACAAAACCCTCGAAACCAATATTTACAAGGTAATTCATTAATTACATCACCTGATAGATTATATATCATCATATTCCTTTTAATTCTTTCATGTGCGTAAATCAATTGAGAAGACTTTTCAAAAAAAACATCGTTAAACATTATGTGTTCGCCGGGGCCTTGTCCTTTCTGACCAATATTTCTAATAAATTTCCCATTAGATTTATTAAAAACGAAGATTTCACTCTTTATCAAGTCAACTATGAGAATAAATTGATCTGTTAAAAAAATCTTGCTAATTTCTCTTATCAATGAATTATCAGTCAATTCTAAATTAACAATATTAACTATATCAGCGGTTTCAGATATATCTAAGCTTTCACTTTTATTTATGTCAACGCTAATTAAGTGAACGGGTTCTATGTCAATATAATTCTTACAACTTATTAAATGTGCAAGAAGAACTAATGCAATTAATACCTTTTTCATAGCAAAAAATCATAAGAGATGCTTTATCGATTATTGATAAAGCATCTCTTAGTTAGTAAACTAATAAGTTGGACACATTATATGATCACATTCTTTACTATAACCACTTAGACAACAAGTATACTTGTCTGTTATAGCTTGAGATTCTTCCCAGTAATTCGTGGGTGATTCATTTGAAATAGAGCCATTAAATTTCCAAATATTTAATTTAAAATCCCAGCTCCATCCTGACTCATTTGTTTTTTTTACAATAATGGTTCTTGTCTCTGTACGTTCGTTAGGTTCGCCCTGGTTCTTTCCATTATTTTCTTCGGCTAAAGCTTCAATATTTGCCAAAGTAAGCAAAGGAGCTTCCCTATTAATGTTCATGTTCACATTAAATACTGCAATGGCCGCTATCGCCAGAACAGCAATTCCTCCAAAAA
>CAYLKV010000093.1:0-1602 GCA_964384545.1 uncultured Proteiniphilum sp. | reverse complement strand
GCTTTTATGATAGCGCCTTTTTGATTGAGAGTTGTTTCTGTTGTATACTCTTTTTTACCGTCTGTGGTGCTGAATGTTATCGTAGTACCACGATCTCCACCCGCATTAGCATCTGCTGTAAATTTCACAACTGCATTTGTCCCTGCTGATTGGATAGATGAAATTGACAACCACGACTTAGCATCTTCTGGAATTTCCACAGATACACCTTGTCCTTTACAAGTGAGATATGCTATAAACTCTCCGCCTTCGATAGGAAGTAGCTCGTTTTCTATGGAATCAACTTTCACTAATGACTTATTGATTTCTACAACAGTTACATCTTTCATTTGAGGTGATCCATTGTGAGTAGACTTTGGTCCCTCTATAGTTACTTCATCTCCTACTTCAAGCTCTAAGCTGAGGAAATTCTTTTTACCACCCTTCTCGTCCAAAGTACCATATATATACATAGTACCCGTTGCATCAGTCAAATACCAGTTACCATATTCAGTATTTACAATTGAAGTACATACACCGGTAAGTCTAAAAGTTTTTCCATCAGGCCCTGCATTCGCTTCCGCTACATTAACTTTTTTTACTTTTACCGACCCCTGGATAATTTTAACTATTTGCGTTTTACCTCCGCTTTTAATTAAGACTTCGGCAGTGCGACTAACGTTAGACGAAGCAGAGAATTTAATTTCTGTATCACCGCTACTCCCGTTCATTGGAGACACATTCAACCATTTGACAGAGTCACTCTTAGTAATAACTTTTTCTATCACCCAGCTGTCTTGAGCCGATAAAGTTATGGATGTAGAGCCGCCAAGCGAATCTATAGATACATATGAAGATGAAACTCGAATTTCGTCAAGTAGTGTCACAGCTTCTTCATTTTCGCAACTTACCATTACAATAAGCGCAGAGATGATTAATGGAAATAAATATTTTAATTTCATTTTGTCAATCCTTTTAATTAATTGAAAATATACTTTATACCAATTGATGCATACCAAGTTTGCCCTAATGAGTAACTTGGTGTGAATGTTTGAGTATCACCATTGATTGAAGAAGGTGTAGAAAAAGTTGCAACACCCTCATGATCAACCCCTTCATACTTCAGGATGCGAGCCTCCGTACCAATTTCCGGATTAAGATATTTGGCAACACCCCAGTGAGAATTGAAAAGATTCATAACGTTTTTAATATCCAAACTTAATTGTAATACATTTCTTGAATTGTTTGTATTTACAACAAAATCATGTTTATAGCTAAAATCGATACGATGTACCCATGGAGAGTAAACACTATAAGCTTCTGCATACTTGCCCTGTTGATTTTTCAAGTAACTATTTCCATGAACATAGTTCATAAAACGTGTTTGATCGTCTTGCGATACAAAACGGAATTGATTATTTGCCACCTCCTCATCAGTCGGAACATATATTGCATCGTAGTTATACCCATCACCATTAATATCATTAACAGTCATAAATGAATAATTTGCACCACCGCGCCATCCTTCGTAGATAAAGCTATAGTGATTACCACTCTTATCGTGAGCAGTAAGACCAGCAACTAATCGATCTGGAGTTGTATATTGAGAATTGTGCAATTTGA
>CAYLKV010000092.1:0-1791 GCA_964384545.1 uncultured Proteiniphilum sp. | reverse complement strand
CCAAAAGTTAGCAGGTATTTTAGTTACACTTTCAAACTGAACAGCCATTTCGGCAGTAATACTGCTTTCACCTTTAATAATTGCATAAATAGTTTTCTCAGGTTTCCCTGTTCGTATTCCAAATTCTTTAGGTCCCATACCTATTTCTTGAAGCTTTTCTTCAAGAGTTTCTCCAGGATGTGGGTATGATTGAGGGTTATATTGATTTTTCATTGCCATAACTATTTCTCTTTGTGGTAGTTAATAATTTCTATAATTTCGATGGCAGTAATTTCAATCCAAATATATTGACCATCTTCATTTAAAGGTATTGGACTCTCTTGAGGTGTAAAAATCAAACGATATGGTTGATCTAAATCACATGCCCATTGCCCTTTTCTGTTATCTTTAAGCTCGTGATAATTACCCGGCAAATACCTTACCTCCTCCAATGTCATTGCTGTTTGTAATTGAGATAGCCTCAAACGCAATTTATCAGTTCTAATACTACCCAATTCTTTAAGCATTCTACGATCGTCGTTAGCTAGTTTTTTTAGCTTCTTCTCTTTAAATATTATTTCCACTACAAAGGTATACCATTTTTTTGACTTACACCAAGTGTTAGTCGTAATATATATTTATTTAACTTTTAAACTTTATTCACTCCACCCTAATATAAGTAACCTCAAACCCCTTACTCAACCGCTCTTCTTGAATTGTATTAGCAAGATTAAAAGAGTTTTTAAAATCATATGGTTGAAATATATCCAATCCTCTGTCAATGCTTATTTTCCAACCTGTATCAGTTTCAATGCTTCTTGCATGAAAACTTACAGATTGATCAAACTCATACTCAAAGATAATTCCCGAGCTATCTAAGCTGTTTTTTAATTGTTCCAATCTTTCAATACTTTCCTGTTTGCGTTCTTCATCAAATTGAGTAGTTAGTTTTATCGTCACATCATCCCCTTCGTCTTTGTTTAATAAAACCATTTGAACAAACTCCATCAGATTTTTCACTTGATAAAAGTGACGAATATATGGGTCATAAATAACTATCTCAGTTGCACCCTTCAGATATGGAGCGAACAGCTTCTTGTAGCTAATACCTTTCTCATTTTCCTCAATTACTATGTGTTTTCCAGATAACAAATCTTGATTAACAGGCTTCTCATGTTTTTTCGATT
The DNA here is from genome assembly GCA_964384545.1 of uncultured Proteiniphilum sp. Lineage (GTDB taxonomy): Bacteria > Bacteroidota > Bacteroidia > Bacteroidales > Dysgonomonadaceae > Proteiniphilum. The sequence goes on along the minus strand of CAYLKV010000092.1, from coordinate 625 downwards.
GATTTAGAATAGCCACTTTATCTTTAGTTGCTTCATCCACCTTAGCAGTAGACTTCGATAAAGCAGGATACTGTTTCTCTTCAAGTGTAATTATTGTAGTATTACTACCATCATCTTTAGATGTGTAAGAGAACTCTAACTCTTGAAAAGTCTCATCCATTTTCACTAACTGGCTCTTCACCCTTCTTCGGCACTCAAAGGCAAAGTCTAGCAACTCTTTCACCTCCTCTTTTGTGCATTCAGCATGAGGATATATTATTTTGCATAACCCCGAGAAGGTTTTCAATATAGCAGTTCTGTCTCTTGTAGTAATATCGTCAGATAAATCAAAGTGTCGAGTGCAGATATGCGAATAATCATCTTTCCTCAACTCCTTCAATATCTCAGCCAAATAATCCACAATAAAGCCATAGTTATCTGTAAAAAGATCATTCCGTAGCTTTTCCACCTCCCATCCTGGCAAGTAGCAATGTATGCGGTCAAGAAAAGCACTATCGTAATAGGCTTTTGGCAAAGCTTCAAATAGGTCGGTATGCTTCATCATATATGCAACAGAGTGCATGGTGTTGCCCACAAACGAAAACGAAGCAGTAGCTCCATAAGGAGTGCCACCTCTCGAAAACGA
>CAYLKV010000091.1:0-1803 GCA_964384545.1 uncultured Proteiniphilum sp. | reverse complement strand
GAGGTGGTTAAATCGGAATAAAAAAGAAAAATAAATATGATTCGTCATTACTTTAAAGTTGCCTGGAGAAATCTCCTAAAATACAGAACACAGAGTGTTATTAGTGTTTTGGGACTGGCTGTTGGGTTTACTGCCTTTGCTTTTACGCTGTCGTGGATTCGTTTTGAGCAGGGATATGATAAGCATATAGTTGATGCTGAAAGAATATACAGGGTTTTAAAGGTAAACAGCAGAAACGAAAATGGTGTGCAGTTTGATCTTCCCACTCCTTTGAAAAGATATCTCGAGGGATTCTCTGAGGTTGAAGCAGTTACGGCAATAAATCAGACAAAAAGTTATATCAGAAACAAATTTGGAGATTTTGTAATAAAAGATGCAGATATAATGCTGGCTGACACTTCATTCTTTAAAGTATTTTATCCTCACATTAAGATTAATAATTACATTACTGAAGATGAAGACTATCTTATTTTATCTGATAAAGCAGCTAAGAGTATGAATATTGACCGAAGCAGATTTGGACAATATATTGACACATTAGGTGTTACGGTAAATGATATAATTGGGGGATTACCATCGGTGCAGACTAATGTTCCATTTGATTTAATGTATATTCGCAAACTTTATGAAGATCCTGATTGTCCATGGTGTCATTATTCTAACTCAATGTATGTTCGCCTGCACGAAAATGTTGATGTTGAATCGCTTAAATCAAAATTAGAACATGTAGATATTGAGGGCTCGATGCAGGGTGTAATGTCATTTATTCTTGTTCCTCTAAGAGAAACACATTACACCTATCCTTCTGATAAAGCAAATATTAAATACTCTCATCTGCAGATATTTATAATTGTTTCATTTTTAGTGATTTTAAGTGCACTCTTCAATTATCTAATGCTTTTTATTAATAATATCAGATTAAGAAATCGAGAATCAAAACTAAGAAAGGTAAACGGCGCAACTAATATTAGTGTTCTGAAACTTCTTATTACAGAAATTGGAGTAGTTCTGCTCTTCTCTCTTTTTATAAGTGCAATTTTTATAGAATTGCTTTATTCGCCATTCTCTAAAATGTCGGAGATTGATGCACCTAAATCATTTTTTATAAATGAGATGATATTCTATGGGCTCTTCATCCTTATATTCTCGGCTATTATTTTATTTATATCGATTTACATACTGAATAGCAAAGATTTATCGAAGAGTATGAACCATAACTTCACTAAAATAAGCCTCTTTTTGCAGCTTTTAGTTGGCATTCTGTTATGCTTCTGTACTTCGATATTTTTATATCAATATAAAACTCTTAATAAGAGCGATATTGGATTTAATCGCTTTAATATTAACACTTTTCAGAGTAATGTACATTTTACTAAAGAGACTGTTGAAAAGATTCCGGGGGTTGAAGATGCAATATTTTTCAGTGGACAGTTTCTACCGAGGAATCTAACCTCTTCATTACAATATAAAACAGCATCTAATGAAGATATTAGTGTTGATTTGATTAAATTTCATGAACCAGAGTTTGTTGATTTTTTTGAATTCAATATCATTGAAGGTAGAAATATCGAATATGGAGAGAAGTATACATGCTTAATTAATGAAACTGCAGTGAAACAACTTGGGTTAGATAATCCTCTGGGAGAAAAAATAAACATTTTTACTGTTGTTGGAGTAATTAGAGATATTCATATCGATCCACCTTCTCTACCGGTGATGCCTACTGTTTATGCCCTTCATGAAAGAATGGATTCGCAGGCTAAAGTTAAGAACCCTGAAACGGGGGAGTATGATTTAGAAACG
>CAYLKV010000090.1:1026-1872 GCA_964384545.1 uncultured Proteiniphilum sp. | reverse complement strand
TAATTCACTGAATATTTGCGTGTTGGGCTGAGAGGTTGCGTTCCCATCCTGACCGCAAGAATATAGTGGCTAAAGGAAAGCAAAATCTTCTTTACCTAAACTGTACCCCCTAAGGGAAATTAATAAAATAATCACTTAAAGTACAGCTTGTTAGGTCGTTTAGGTGGCTTTCCCGTCCATACCGCCAGAAGATTTACAAATCTAAGTTAAATCCTGAATTCAAAAAGAATTCAGGATTTTTTTATTTAATACCACACGCCACCCACTTATTTTAATAGAATGTTATAGTTTGTAAACTATTTATAAGTAATGTTGTTTAATTGTTACTGAATCAGTCGAAATGGTTTCAGTTTAATATGTTGCTGCCCGAAAAAAGATAGACTGGTAGTTTGCATTACAGATCTTTTTGGAGGTGTAAATTCAATTAAAACATTAAAAACTATGAATACAATTAAATGCTACTTATACCGGTTTTTGTCTGTAATACTGTTTCTATCAGTTGCAATTGCTGTAACAGCCCAAGGTCAACTCTCCATCTACGGTGGAACAACCATTTCTGGTTCCGATCTAAAGAAAAGTGACATCCTGGATAATGGATGGAGTCTGAATACCAATCTTTATCTACCTTTCTGGAGTAAAGAGACAGCAGGATTGTTTAATTCAAGTATCGGAGTGAATGTTGGATTTAGCTATTTGCAACTAAAAAATATCAATCCCCGAGATGTTTTTACCGGATATAACACATTGGGTCAAGCAGATGTGCCATCTATCAAAAGAGAAAATGATACAGAAAAACGTGCCGGATTAATAGGTGAGGGCGGACTACAGGCAAATCTTTCATTTGGT
>CAYLKV010000090.1:0-1016 GCA_964384545.1 uncultured Proteiniphilum sp. | reverse complement strand
ACTCAGAGAGTATTAGAGATTCTTTGTAGGAGAATAAAAAATAATCCTTGCTTAATAGGTGAACCAGGTGTTGGTAAGACTGCTATAATAGAAGGATTAGCCCAAAAAATAGTATCAGGAGATGCACCTGAGAGTCTAAGTGATAAAAGACTTTTGATATTAGATATTACATCAATGATTGCTGGAGCTAAATATAGAGGTGAGGGCGGACTACAGGCAAATCTTTCATTTGGTAAGATCACCTTTTCTCCAATACTCAATATTGGTTACCTATCACTAAAGGGTAGTGAAAGCAATATATGGCAGGAGACGACAGTCGGCGATCAAAACTATGAGTTTGATCTGTTAAATCATAATAACGAACCATTAAAGGGTTTGATTTTGATTCCTAAACTTCGCATTTCTTATTTTCCGGGAAGAATCGGACTGTTTGCAGAAGCTAATTATACATCTGGCGGTGAAATAAGAAATAGAACAAGCACATTCAAACCAAGTGGAAATCCTGTTCGCGAAAACTATTACGATTTGAAACAGATGCTTTCAGGTGAAAACGAAGTAACTGAAACCAATCACAAATTCAGGTCTGTCGGATTAAATGCAGGAATCACCATCTCGTTAGGAGGAGAGCCGGCAAAAGCAAACATCAATACATCTCGGAGTAATATAAAACAACAAATTTCGGTTAATACTAGTGGCCCTGTATTAGATGCAACAGAGCAAATTTTAGTAGAAGGGAAGAAGAGATCAAGCAGACAAATTATTGTAACAGAAACAGATGAGCAAGGCCGATTTGAACTAAAGAACTTAAAAAAAGGTGTTTATGAGTTTACATTAACCAATCCTTCAAGAGCCGAAGCACAGGATTTCAATACTACTAGAAGCAATAGAGATAACCGTCTTGTGATAAATCCTCAAACGGGTGACACAACAACTGTACCCAGTTCTGTTCAATCAATAGGACAAGCACAGGATTTCAATACTACTAGAAGCAATAGAGATAACCGTCTTGTGATAAA
>CAYLKV010000089.1:0-1896 GCA_964384545.1 uncultured Proteiniphilum sp. | reverse complement strand
TATCGTTAGCTGCGTAAAAAAGAACTAACGGAAATTTGACTCTAAGTTAAAATTTAACTCTTTCTAATATGCGAAATATCTGAATGGGGTTTCTCATCGTTAAATTATTTTTTAAATAGTTCTCATAAACGTTTGTTTATAATTAGGATTAAGATATTTTTGTGATAGATTTTTAAACCTTGTATTATTTGTTTATTATAATTATAGACCTTATGACAACCTTTTCTCGTAGATCTTTTATTAAAACAGCAGCCATGAGTGCTGCAGGAATTACAATTGTGCCTAGTTCAGTGCTGGGTAAAGTATATGGACATACATCGCCAAGCGACAAGCTGAATATTGCCGGTGTTGGTGTTGGCGGTATGGGTAGACGTAACCTTGCTAACATGAATAGCGAAAATATTGTAGCTCTTTGCGATATAGACTGGAGGTATGCAGATAAAACATTTAACGATTATCCAAATGCTGCAAAGTTTAAGGATTGGCGTGAGATGTTAGACAAAATGGATAAGTCGATTGATGCTATTCTGGTAGCTACACCGGATCATACTCATGCAGGGGTGGCTGCTCATGCAATTACATTGGGTAAACATACTTATGTGCAAAAACCACTTTCTCATAGTGTTTATGAATCGAGATTGCTGACTAAACTTGCTAAAAAATATAGAGTTGCCACTCAGATGGGTAACCAGGGTAACTCATTTGATTGGTGCCGCCAAATTACTGAGTGGGTTGAGTCGGGTGTGATTGGTGATGTGTATGAAGCTCATTGCTGGACAGATCGACCAATATGGCCTCAGGGATTGGCTGAGCCTAAAGGTGATTTTGCAGTGCCTTCTACATTGGATTGGGATCTGTTTATTGGACCTGCTGCAAAACGTCCTTATAATCCTGCTTACACTCCTTGGAACTGGAGAGGTTTCTGGGATTTTGGTACCGGTGCACTAGGAGATATGGCTTGTCATATTATGGATCCGCTTTACTGGGCTCTTGATCTTAAATATCCAACCAGTGTTTCGGCAAGTTCTACTTTATCTAATTTATATTCTCCTCCTCAGGCACAGATTGTTACTTATAAGTTCCCGGCTCGCCCGGCTAAGGGAAAAGTAAAGATGCCTGAATTGAAAGTATTTTGGTATGATGGTGGTTTATTGCCCGACAGACCGGCTGAGCTGAAAGATGGTGAGATGATGGGTGATGAGAATGGTGGTATAATTTTGATTGGTACAAAAGGTAAAATTATGACCGGCTGTTATGGTATGAATCCTACTTTGCTGCCTACTTCTAAGATGGCCGACTTTAAAGAACCTGAACAAAGATTGGCTAGAGTTCCGGGTGGTAATGGTAATATATGGTCTACAAATGCTCATGAGCAGGATTGGATTAGAGCTGCAAAAGAGTCTGCAGACAACAGAAAAGAGGCTTCTTCGAACTTCCAGTTCTCCGGTCCTTTTAATGAAATGGTTGTTATGGGTGTACTTGCTACTCGTTTGTCGGGATTGCAGGGTTTACATCGTGAACTAAAGTGGGATGGCGAAGCTATGAAGTTTACAAATATCTCTCCAACAGATAAAATAAGAATTGTTACTGTTGATGAGTATGCTGTAATTGATGGTGATCCGAAATTTGACAGACGCTTTGCAGATTTTAATGCATTGGATATGGCAAATGAATGGATTAATCACACTTATCAGAATGGATTTACGCTTCCTGAAATGCCTGTTTAGTAATCTTATTCTACTTTTAGATATAGTATTAAAAAACACGGTTGTATCAATCGTGTTTTTTTTGTGTTTTATTGTCATAATTGTGAATTGTGGTTATCTTTGGTAGATTTATTGTTTTTACCCCTTATGAACGAACCTGTTAATAATATCATAAAAGAAATAACTCCTT
>CAYLKV010000088.1:0-1960 GCA_964384545.1 uncultured Proteiniphilum sp. | reverse complement strand
TCCCAAATGACGGTGCGGATTTATATTCAAATCTGTTAGAAGTTCCATAGAATTCTTTTGCAGGAAGGTATATTATGTCCATCGATTGTAAAGTATATACATCTCTTTTGTCTATGTAATGATCGTCATTTAGCCTGAAACTTTGAGTAAACATCGTTAATTGGCAAAAAGAATCTATAGGACAAACAATATACAGCGAAATTAAAATAATTATAAATACGAACCTCATAATTAATAAATTAAAAATTCAAAATAAACTGTTTATATTAACCCAAAAGTATACCATTTTAATTTAATCTCAAAGTTCATTTAACTCTTGGTGGCGGTTCAATCTTTCTAATTTAAGTAAAACTGTTATAGCTCCAAGTGAATTGTTGTTTAATAGGCAGGAAGAAAAACTTAGAACATCGCAATGTTTTCCCTAATTTAGGCTTAATTTTAGGATTACAATCTGCAAATTATGCGAAAATTACGGATTACGATTCTTAATTTCAGTCTATATTACTAAAAGATCTCCACTTGTTTTAAAGGAGTTGATTAGCTATGGATTGATTATAAACTTTTTGTTACTTGTTTTGTTTTCTAATTTTGTTTACAATTACACTTGTAGTAATAAATGTAATATGGATGAGGGCTCTAAAATAAACAGATCTAAAATAAAAAACATATTTCAAAAACATTTTTGCGAAAATCTTGTTATATTTTTTGCAGGAATAAGAAAAATAGATTACTTTTGTAACAGATTCACTACTCAATATAATTCAATAAACTATCTAACAATCAAAACAATGCTCTCCAAAAACATCCGCGCCTTGCGTGAGAGTTTAGGGTATACGCAAGCAAACATCGCAACTTATTTAGGCATTACCCCTTCTGCTGTTAATCAGTACGAGAACGATTCAAGACCTATTCCCGCAGAAGCAGTAAGTCAACTTGCTTTACTTTTCAACGTGGAAGAATACGAGCTTTACCAAGAAAGTCCTCAGCAACAACAGTTATTATCTGCTTTCGCATTTCGTGCAAATGAATTTGCAGATACAGATTTAATTGTGATTTCTGCTTTTAAAAAAATCGTGTTAAATTATTTCTACATTCGCAAAGCAATTGCCGATGAAAAAACGACTGCAAGAGCTTGAGTATTTTGCTCGAAAATTCCGTGAAGATAATTCGTTAAGCGACAAAGAGCCTATCAGAATAAAGAGTGTTCTTCAAAAAAACGATGTTCTTACCATTTACAGGCCCATAAGTGAAGGTGTTTCCGGAATGTCTATAAAGATTAACACCGTAGGTGTAGAGAATTTAAATGCAAAAGATGTTTTGCGTTTTATGTTAGTAAATAGTAATCATTCTGTAGGAAAGCAACATTTCACTATTTGTCACGAATTATACCATCTGTATTTCCAAGAAAATTTTTCAGCAGCGATAAGTTGTGCCGGAAGATTCGATAAAAAGGGTAATCCCGAAGAATTCAATGCGGATATGTTTGCCGTGTTTCTTTTGCTCCCTCAATGGGGTATTTACGAATTGATACCCGAAGAAGAAAGGAATAAGAATAAAATATCAATATCTACAATGATTGCAATTGAGCAATACTATTCTTGTTCTCATTCTGCTCTTTTACACCGTCTGCAAAACATAGGATTAATTGATGAAGCATTTAAACAATCACACTTAAAAGGAGTAAAATCTTTTGCAAGTTTACTTGGGTATGATAAAAGGTTGTATGAGAGCGGAAATCATAATTTAGTAATTGGTAACTACGGAACTTTGGCCTACAAGGCTTGGGAAGATGGGCTTATATCAGAAAGTACATATTATTCTCTACTCTCCGATTTAGGCGTTGACATTTCTAAACTCTCAGCTTCTAATGAAAATGGCGAAGACTAATACCAATACCTCAAAAGTAATTTTAGTCGATTGTGATGTCCTTTCACATTTCATTTCAAATAATTGTTTGGCA
>CAYLKV010000087.1:0-2010 GCA_964384545.1 uncultured Proteiniphilum sp. | reverse complement strand
TCCTGCTAGAAGTGGAATAGCATAATATAATAATGAGCGATTTGAGTCGCGGGAGAGTGCATATACAATGGGGACTAATATAATAAACCCTACATCGAAGAATACCGGTATAGCTACAATAAAACCGGTAATTGCCATTGCCCATGGTGCTCTCTCTTTTCCAAATTTCTTTAGTAGATAATTTGCAAGTGATTCTGCTCCACCGGAACTTTCGAGCATCTGTCCAAATATTGCTCCTAATCCAACAACTGTGGCAACAAAACCCAATGTGCCGGCCATTCCTTCTTGTATGCTTAGAGTAATGGAACTAAGAGGCATGCCGGTGGCTATTCCTACAAATATTGATACAAGTAAAAGAGCAATAAAGGCACTTATCTTAAGCTTTAGCACCATGTATAGTAATAGAAGAACAGCTATTACTACAATAATGAGTATTGTTAGAGTCGACATAGTATTTAAGATGGTAATATTAAAAGAGTAAATATATATATAAATTTACTCTTTTAATTTTGTACCCTGTCTAAATTCATTGCAGATTTTGTATTGAATGCAATTACTCCTATTAATATTATAACAATACCCGATATTATAAATGAGTTGTTTAGTCCTATTGTATCTGCAATAAATCCGATTCCTATTAATCCCAACATGGAGGGTATTAGTGCAATGGTATAGTACATTGAAAAGACTCTGCCGAGTGCTGTCGGTTCTATCTTGGTTTGTATGAGACCAGTGAAGGCTGAGTTATATACTGCGCCTGTAACGCCTGAAAGACCCGTTAAAACAGCAAACCACACAAAACCTGTGGGGGATAGTAGTCCTGATAATAGAAATGCTATCCCTAGCAATAGGTGCATCCAATTTATTAGACCTACCCGATTGACTTTATATACCTTTACTCCCATTATTGCTCCTCCAATTAATGCACCCACACTCCAGATTGCTTCAATTATACCGGCTTGAAACTCTGTGCCATTGAAATAGTTGAGGGTCATAAGGGGGAATAAAACGCTTATTGGTACAATAAAAAATACTACTAGGGTAGAGTATAGAAACACGAAACCCAACCCTTTATTTCTTAATACCACCATGGCCCCTTCTTTCATCTCTTTTAGTATATCTCTTTCTATGTCAATTTGTTTTTCAGGATTGGGAATATGGACGAAGAAAAGAGAGGTTACTGCTAGTAATGCACCTGCAACATCAAAAATAAGTACGTATTCTATATCCCAAATTGTTATCATCATTGCTCCGAGGGCAGGACCAGCTATTTGACTTACTGAAGCTATTATTTGATTTATCCCGGCAATTCGGGTGAGCTGGTCTGATGGTGCAAGAAGTGGAACTGAGGCTTGCATGGCTGGCATGTGAAATGCTGAGCCTACCGAGCGGAGTGCCAGTAGTGCAAATATATGCCATAGTTCTGCTAAATCTAGCCAAAACAGAATTGCAAGAGCAAGCGTGCACAGTGCAATGAATGTGTCGGCTAGCATCATTACAAGTTTGCGATTTCCTCTATCGATCAGTGCACCTGTGAAAGGACCTATTATCGACTGGGGAAGCATTGCTGCAATTGCTGCAAATGCAAGCATTTCTGCAGAACCTGTTTGAAGGCTAAGCCAAATGATTATAGCAAAGTTTACCAGGCTACTGGTTAATATTGAGAAAAACTGACCACTCCAGATTATTGCAAATGTTCTTTTCCAGTTGTTATTCATCTTTTATTTTAAGTTGTAAGCTGTAAGCTATAACAGAATAGTAGTATAATCTGTTTAATAATAGGCTAAAATTAAAAAGAGGCCACTTCGATTGAAATGGCCCCTTTCGTATTTGGTTAACGTGATATCAGTAGATAAGGTAAAAAAGATTGTTTTAGGTTATCGATACAAAGATATGGTACTATTTTGAATGAACCAAATAAAAAAACATATTATAAAACATAGTTTTTAAATATGTTTTTATTTTTATTTTTATTCAAGAGCATCTAAGTGGTTGATAATATGGCCTATT
>CAYLKV010000086.1:0-2186 GCA_964384545.1 uncultured Proteiniphilum sp. | reverse complement strand
CTACGTGTCGATAATGTGATTATTATCACACTTTCGACACATAATATGTGAAACTTGTGAATATCGAGATCAAACCAGCTACAATAATAATATTAAGCATATTATATGGATTGATTGCAATAGAGTCTAATGCACAAGAATTGAATGACGATATAAAAAAGAGACTACGTCAAACCTTAATTTCACCCAAAAACCAACCTAATTACAATATGCCTAATCACAGTCCTCTCAAAGCTCCCCCATAGACAAGACTACCAACTAAAGGTTATAGAATTGTATTAATAGAACCCCTTGATAAGTATCAAATGCACTTGAACCTTGATACTAAGACACCTATAAATCAACTCCCTGCAGGCTCTGTAAGGTATGAATTTATTGGAGGTACTATGATGATGATTTCTACAGCCGGACAAAGAGTTTCTCCTTCTGGATATGGAAGAGGTCCTATAAAAAAAAAGCATAAAAGAAACACGAATATTTTAAGAGCAATGGAGAAGTGAGTAAAATAAAATTTAATAAAAGAACAACTATCATGAGCCTGTTGACGGACTTGTGAGCTTTCAGTCACAAATGACGTAACTCTGACGTTAACATGACGCAACCAATAAAATGGATTTGAAGTACCTTTGATATGAATTAAAATAAAACATAAAATGAAAAACAGGGAATTAGCACAAAGAATTAAAAACTTGAGAAATAGAAAGGGCTTTTCTCAAGAGGAATTATCAGAAAAAACGGGTTTAAGTTTACGTACGGTTCAAAGAGTTGAGAATGGTGAAACGGAGCCAAGAGGAGATACTTTAAAAAGACTTGCTTTAGCATTTGGTGTATCAGCTGATGAGATTGTTGATTGGACTGTTCAAGAAGACAAAGGCTTACTTACAAGTTTGAATCTATCGGCTTTAAGTTTTATCTTTTTCCCTATTTTAGGCATATTAGTTCCTTTAATAATTTGGATATCAAAGAAGGATAAGATTAAAAATGTAAATAAAGTAGCAAGAGATCTGTTAAACTTTGAAATAACTTGGAACATATTACTCTATGCTGGATCTATTGGAATCATCATAAACATGACAACGGGTAATTTGAATTTAACTGGGGATATTAGCCCTACAATTGTTAGCTCTTGGATTAGCTCTCAATTGCTTATCATTATCCTTTTCTTTGGGCTGATGTATTTATACAATTTAATTTTTATTATTGTCAATACTATACGGATAAACAAAGACAGTAAAGTCTGCTACCGACCAAAAATAGGATTCTTAAGATAATATTTTCATACCTTTGACACCTATTCAATTAAAGAACAACAATCATGAATCTTATCCTAAAGTTAAAGGCTATCTTATAGACACTTGTCTTTCGGCTCAGGATACTTACAATAAAATGATTAAATATTTTTAGAATTCAATAATTTTATTCTTACTATTATTCAACCATAAACCTCTACATTTTTTGTAGACATTAAATATTTTAATTAACTTTACATCTTTAGACTACTCGAATGGATATAATATTTGAAAAAAAGTATCTTAGGGAGCTGTATGAACTTGGATTCACAAAAAATACAGATTTCAGCCCGATGTTATTAAACGGTATCAAGCTCGTATTGCAATACTTGAAAATGCAGATAAAATTGAAGATTTATATTCATTAAACTCATTGCATTACAAGATCTTAAAAGGAGATAAAAAAAGACAGTTCTTCTATTCGTGTCAATAATCAATATCGTATTGAATTTAAAATTACAGTTGTTTCCTCGAAAACAGAAGTAACAATTTGTAATATTTTAGAATTGTCTAATCATTATAAATAGAAATAAATATGGAAAAATATAGCAGTTCACGCCCCATCCACCCAGGTGGAATTTTGAAAGAAGAAATTGAATCTAGAGAGTTGTCACAAATAAAACTAGCTAATCAAATGGGTATATCATATAAAATGCTCAATCACATATTAAATGAAAGGCGACCTTTGACGCCTAATACAGCAATGCTTTTTGAAGCTGCATTGGGTATAGATGCTGATTTACTCATGAGAATTCAACTAAAATATAATATGCGTATTGCAAAACAAGATAAAACGTTTTCTAAACGACTTGAAGAGATTAGAAAAACAGCCTCACTGTTATAACTCAAGTCAACTTTACAATTTATGCCCATAATCAATATCACAAACTGCCCCAT
>CAYLKV010000085.1:0-2266 GCA_964384545.1 uncultured Proteiniphilum sp. | reverse complement strand
TAATTGTTTGGCAAGGACAAACGCACCTTCAGTGAACATATTAGCAATATTTTCTATGAGGGTGAATTGGAGAAAAATTCAACTGTCTGGAATTTCCGGATAGTTCAAATCGAAGGCAATCGGGCGGTTGAACGAGAGCTTAACCACTACAATTTAGATGTTATCATTTCGGTTGGGTATCGGGTAAAGTCGGTTCAGGGTACACAACTTTGTATATGGGCAATGCAGTGATTAAACCACGGCCGAATCCTTCAACAATTCGGGTACCGTTGTTGGTGGCTTGCTGAAGGCAATTTAAATTAATATTAAATACTTGATAATTAAATTTATTATGATGTGAGGATATTTTATATATCTTTGGATTCTTAATATAATTAGATTTATTAACAAAAAAAGATGTGTTAAAACATATTTAAATAAGTTTTGTAAACACCTCTGATTTCGAAGGTATATACGAATGTTATATTTCAAGTATTTGCGAAAGTCGTTGATTTATTATGTAAATAATACCTTAGAGGGCATTGTTAAGGACTTTACCGACAAGAAAAGGCAAGACGAAAAATGAAAATTGAAGCTCATAATTTAAACAACACAAAAATAGCCGAAGTAATTTCAGACGAAACTATCATTAGCACAGCTGAAGACGGATTAGACTTATTAGGAAACTTATACTATCAAGGCTTTGACAGTATTGTGCTTTATGAAAATAATGTTACCCCAGACTTTTTTGACCTGAAAAACGGAATTGCTGGAGAAATTCTTCAAAAATTTTCTACTTATCGAGTTAAATTAGCTATCGTTGGCGACTTCTCTAAATACTCAAGCAAAAGTTTAACTGACTTCATTTATGAAAGCAACAGAGGCAAACATATCAATTTTGTTAACTCCACGACAGAAGCATTAAAAATTCTTTCAGCCTTATGAAATCAAAAAGTATAAAACTGACTTCAACAATTCTCTTCCAAATGGTTGAAATACCGAAAGGAAGGATTGAATTACGTGATGACAGGACGAAAGAGAAATGGTTATTAGAAATTGAGCATTTTTGTTCTTAATATAATTTTTGGTAAAAAGACAATAAATCACTCAGAAATCCACTACTACGCTTATACTTGACCGTTATAGCACATTATATAACCCCACCAACCACGACTATGAAACGAATAAAATTAATTTTTGTATTTACAGTTTTAATTTTTACAACTGTTTTTGGACAGGAGAAAAAAGTGATTTGTGACTGTCCGAAGACACCGTTTGCAGGGACAAAAGCTGATACAACTTTTCACCTTTCAAACGGCAGGACAATAGTTTTATGTGGTTATAAGAATCCTGAGAGCAAACCGACAACTTATTCCGAATTTGTTTTGGCTGCTTGCGGACAAGATACAATTATTGATTTTTGGGGCGCTGTTTTGACGTGTAGACTGAAAATTAATAATGACACTTTACTTGTTGATCAACTTGAAAATTTACCGACTGGAGAGAATTTAAAATATCAAGAGACCGTTTGGACAACAGATAAAATATATTTTACTGGCCGGAAAGTTGTTAGAAAACTTGTTGTTAATAGACAAATAAGAAAATACACACAAGCTGAGATTCAAACTGTTTTAAAAGCATACGAGACTGAAAAAGCCGGACTTGATGATAATAAAATGATAATTGCTAACAGATTGTTTATTGCTACAATCTCGGGAGACAATACAGCAAGACAATACTTCAAGGAATTTAAAAGTAAGTTTGGTGCATTGGACGGTGCTTTTGCGGAAGAATACAATGATTTGACAGCAATGTTAGAATTATGGGATGAGAATAATAACGTTTTATACATGTGACCGTTGTACATGACAATTATTGAATTAGATATATCTTGAAGACTCTTAAAGAGATTGGATTACAATAATTTAAAACAAGTATATAGATACAAACATCTACCAATAAAATAAACTATTTTAGGATTTTCAATGATACCCGGTTTAAAAAATGATTGTTTTAAAACTATAAAGAAACAATCGGTTATTTATGAAAGCTGTATTGAGAATTATTATCATCCTTGTCTAACTAAAACAGAGGTACAAGCTATTACTTTACAACTCATAACGCTTACCGCTATCAAGAGTTAAATATAAAACTACCATACCTAAGAAGAACTAAAACCTCTCAGCAGAATTGTTGACTTCTTCCTGCCAATTCTTACAAGTTCACAATATATCACACCTATCCCTACCAAATCATACCAATACCCTACATAATCGCGACATCTCGA
>CAYLKV010000084.1:0-2399 GCA_964384545.1 uncultured Proteiniphilum sp. | reverse complement strand
CAATGTATCGGAGATTACTGATAACATGCTTGGGTGGGATATAACTGATTTTGGTAGCGGAGAATTTTACAAACGTGGTCTCTTTTTATTTACCTTAAGAAATGGAAAATATAAAGTTGATAAAAAACCATATGCAGAGAAAATAATGATTGTTGAGGAAAATCAAGAGACACCGATGCATTTCCATTGGATGAAGATGGAGGATATTATAAATCGTGGCGGAGGTAATTTGGTAATTGAACTTTATAACTCTTTACCGGATGAGTCACTTGACCCGGTAAACCCTGTAAGGCTTAAGACTGACGGAGTTGAAAGAGTTGTAGAGGCTGGAGGTAAAGTGATATTAACACCCGGAGAGAGCATCTGTCTTGAACAGGGAGTTTATCACAGATTTTATGGCGAGAAAGGAAAAGGGAAAGTGTTGGTTGGAGAAGTTAGCACTGTTAATGATGATTCCGCCGACAATCGTTTCCAGGAGACATTGGGCAGATTCCCTCAGATAGAAGAGGATACAGAACCTCTTCATCTATTGGTGTCAGACTATAAAAATTTATTGGCGTGATGAGCAATTCTACTTTTAAGATTTCGGGAGTTGGATGCTCTTTAGTTGATTATTTGTATAAGCCTGTTAATTTTAACAGCGATAATTTCAAAAGATTTTGTTCCGTAAATAAGGGAGATGGTGGTCTTTCCCCAGGTAAGCTGGTTTTTAGAGATGAGTTCGAAAAATTCTCTGGTGAAGATTACCTAAAAGTGAGAGATATTATAACAAATGGCAACAAACCTATTGCCTTAAATATTGGTGGTCCATCAATTGTTTCTTTGATTCATGTCTCTCAATTACTAGAGGGGCTTAATGCTGCTGTCTATTTTTACGGAAGCAAAGGAGCTGATGATGGTGGGCAATTTATTGCCGATATGTTACAAAAAACTCCCTTGAAGATTGGTAAATATAAACACTCAAACCAGTATACACCTTTTACAGATGTTTTGTCCGACCCTGATTTTGATGAGGGTCACGGTGAAAGAATATTTATCAATAATATTGGTGCCGCATGGGATATGATGCCTAATGATTTGGATGAGTCGTTTTTTGAGAGTGAAATAACTGTTTTTGGTGGTACAGCACTTGTTCCTAATATACATGATTCCCTGTTAGAGCTGCTTAAGAGAGCAAAAGAGAAAAATGCAATTACTGTAGTAAATACTGTTTACGACAATCTGAGTGAGAAAAAGGATCCAAAAAGTGCCTGGCCTCTTGGCAAATCCAACACCACCTATCAATATATCGATCTTCTTATTGCTGATATGGAAGAGGCTATTAGATTAAGTGGGAAAGATAATATAGATGATACTCTGAACTTCTTTAAGGAAGCGGGTGTGGGTGGAGTTGTAGTTACATATGGTGCAAATCCACTCTACTTTTATAGCAATAGCACACTACTTGGCTCTTCGGAGGGTACGATGCCTGTGTCGGAGAGGGTTAAAAACTTCATTCTGCAGGAACCTGATAAAATAGGTGACACTACCGGTTGTGGCGACAACTTTGCTGGTGGTGTAATTGCCAGCATAGCACAACAGCTGATTGAGGGCACCTCCAAACAGATAGATTTTAAGAAAGCTCTTGCACTGGGTGTGGTTTCCGGTGGATATGCCTGTTTTTATCACGGGGGAACATATTTTGAAAAACAGCCCGGTGAGAAGTTGAAAAACATAGAACCTTTTTATAATGAGTATCTTAAACAGATCAATTATTGTGTGAAAATTTAGCGATGAAGAGCGATAAAATTGTTGTTTTTGGTGCCGGTAAGATTGGCAGATCTTTTATTGGACAGATCTTTAACCGAATCGGCTATGAGGTTGTTTTTGTTGATATCAATGAAGATCTTATAGATCTTATAAATCAAAAGAGAGAGTACAGGGTAATTATTAAGGATGGAGATAAAAGCGAAACACTTAATATCAGGAATGTGAGAGGTGTTAGTTTGAAAGATGTAAAAGGTGTTGTCACTGAACTACTAGATACCCGAATTGTTTCGTTGTCTGTTGGTCAGCATGGATTAAAAAGCGCTGTTCCAATTATTGCTGAAGCATTGTTAACTCGCAGAGAAATTAGAGTAGACACCCCCTTAGATATTATCATTGCCGAAAACATGCGTGATGCCGACAGGTTTTTAAGCGATCAATTAAAAACATATCTCCCTGATGATTACCCATTTGATAGCCTAGTAGGTCTTGTAGAGACAAGTATTGGCAAGATGGTTCCCATTATGACACAGAAAGATATTGATGAAGATCCGCTACAGGTTTTTGCTGAACCATTTAACACATTAATAGTGGCAAAGAATGGATTTAGAAACAAGGTACCTGATTCTCCATTTATAGCTGCAAAAGAGAAT
>CAYLKV010000083.1:0-2417 GCA_964384545.1 uncultured Proteiniphilum sp. | reverse complement strand
TATATAAAGAAACCATTTCAACCTGAAGAATTGAAGCTTAAAGTTGACAATCTATTATCTTCTCGTGACATTATAATTGAGAAGTTTACAAGAACAGTAATACAGGAACCAAAAAATGTAGATGTTACTGAAGATTCTTCTACAGATATGGAATTTCTAAGATTAGCTACAGATATAATTTATAAAGAAATGAAAAACCCTGACTTTACTCCAACACTACTTGCAAAGCAACTTGCAATTAGTGTATCTCAGCTAAACAAGAAACTTAATACAATAACAGGATATCCTTCATCAAACTATATACTCCAAGTTAAATTATCTAATGCAAAAAAATTACTCATAAATGATAATAAAACAATAGGAGAAATTGCCGCAGATTGTGGTATTTTTGATCTTAATTATTTCTCCAGGGTGTTTAAAAAACAGACCGGATTAACACCATCGCAATTCAGAAAATTACCTAACTATAACAATGCAAGACAAATGAGTAAATTAAACTAAAATCAATTAATTAATTAACTAAAATATATCATTAAAAAAACTTTTACTTATATATTTAATACAATTAGCACAACTAAATGCCTATATTTATGCATATTGACATTCATTCATGAGCAACTGATCCTATATTAAATGAATGTTAAAGCGCAAAGAATCCTAATAATAACAACAAAAGTCCTAACTTAAGAATATTTTATAATATAAGTTTGCATAAGAAAAATGAGTATGCCAATAAGGTTACCTTTATCTTTCTAAACGCACAGAGGTAAGTTTTTTAAAAAAAGTAGACAAAACAGCCAAAAGAACAGCAAGTTAGCTGCAAACGGTTAAAGATATAACTCGGGCAATTAAATGAAACAAAAATTATGATAGAGGTAATATTCAGGCATTTAGCTTCAAAAACACAAAATTAAATAAAATATATGAAGTATAAACTTATTCAAAAGCCTAATCCATTGGAACCGGAAAGCAAGCGAAAGTGGTATGCAAGTCCGGTAAAGATGGGTACTATAAACAATTACCAGTTAAGTAAGGGCATTGCGTCAAAATCGTCTATGACGAGGGGTGCAGTACTTAATGTAATTGAAAGCATCATTGATGAAATACCTGCATACTTAGTGGAAGGTTATAGTGTAAATCTTAATAATCTTGGTACACTTAGAATTTCTTTATCAAGCACAGGAGTTAACAGCCCTGAAGAATTTACACAGGATAATATCAAAAACACTAAAGTAATTTTCACTCCATCGCCTGAATTCAGAAAGACTTTACAAAGCATGAATTTAGAAATATCTGAAGAATAAAATTTGAAATAATGCCTCATCTAGATATAAATATTTCAAAAAAACTCCTTACTAAAAGAGTATCATTAATGTTACACAGCATTGCTTTTGTAACTGGTGATCCTACAATTAAACTCGGATATCCATACGTATTTCATCCGGGAATGCAAATAAGAGTTAATAAAGAAGGAGATTCGAAATGGATATATATGATGCTGCCTTTATCAAGTGGAGATCTTATAACAGATATTAAAATTGCGTATCACAGAGTAGGTATCGAAAACAGTATTGTAATGGTTAGACTTGTAGAGCAGGGAGAACCAATATCTGCTACTGTAGTACATGATGAGAAGACAAGCAGTGATTTGCCTGCAACGGGAGTTATTCATTCCTCATGCAGTGTACTTGTAAAAAACAGCATACTTCTTAAAGTATGTTTGGATATTCAGAATATTGAAGATATGATTGAGTTTGGATCAGTTGAAATTGGATATGTACCTCGATTTGAAGAAATGACAGGTTTAAAAAGCAAGTTACTCAAAGAGAGTGACTTACAGTCGTCTAATCTCAATAATAATCCACTTAAAGAGTATAATCCTTCTTTATCTGAATTAATATTGTCTAAAATAAGGAAATCGAATTTCTTTTAAATAGTAACTCTTAGTGATATATTATTTTTATTCAATTATTTTATTATTTTTTTTAAATTTTTTAATGTATGAAAAAAAGTTGTTTTTTTAAATTTTTTGTCTTTGCACTTGTAAGCGCAATTGTATTTTTGCCTTCTTGTAAAGACTATGATGATGACATCTCCCGACTTGATAAAGAGTTAGGCGATGCTAAAACGGAATTGACTGGTAGTATTGCAAGTCAACTTGCAGCTCTCAAAACTGAGTTAAATACTTCAGTTGATAATAAAGTTAAGACTGTTGCTGATGATTTGGCAGCATCTAAAAGCAAGCTTGCTGCTTTAGAAGCAAACAGTGCAACAAAAGCTCAATTGGATGCTGTAAAAGCAGAAATTCTTCAGCAAGTTGTTACACTTGAAGTTTTAGAAGACTTACAAGCTGACTATGATTCAGAAATTGCTGCTATCTTAGCAAGAATAGCTACTCTTGAAGAAGATGGTGCTAC
>CAYLKV010000082.1:0-2430 GCA_964384545.1 uncultured Proteiniphilum sp. | reverse complement strand
CGATTACCGGCAGGTGGTCAATCACTCCGATTTAACCACCTCAGCCGGATTCTCCCTGGCTGCTTTAACAACTCTAAAAATCATACTTGCCATAACAATAATCAACACAAGGGCAAATACAGCTGCAAAGATCCACCATTCCATAGATACTCTTCGCGTGTATTGCTCTAACCAGCGCTGCATTACATAAACTCCAACTGGGAATGCCACAGCCGATGCAGCAATTGTAATCCAGAGATACTGTTTAAAGAAGAGCATAAATATCTCTTTAACTGTAGCACCGTTTACTTTGCGAATGGCAATCTCTTTTCGGCGACGGTTACATGCAAGTGTTACCATAGAATAAATGCCAAATACAGCTATTAGAATGGCAACAGAGGTCATTATAGATAATAGTTTTAACAGGTTTCTTTCAGACTTAGTGAACTCTTTAAAATTATGATTAATATCCATAATATAGAAAGGATAAAATGAATAATCTGATCTTTGTACTGAAGTAAATTTATATCTAAACCAATCTAATACTGTTCTCGTAACACTATCATTTTCGGCTCTGAATATAATATCATTACACATTTGCTGATTTTCATTACTGGTAATTCCGTAAAGGGTAGGTTCAATCTTAATTAAAGGACTTCTAACTTGCATATCCGGAATCACTCCAATTATTGGATCAGATCCCTCTACCATTTTTCCTAATGCATTATTCTCTAGTAAACGTTTTCCTGTTTCATTAACATAATAAACCCTTTGATCTTGAGGGAGAACTTCACGACCTTCGATTAAAGGGATTTCAAGAAACTCCATTGTTTTTGGATTAATGTATGTAACGCAAAAATTATATGTTTCTGATTTTTGTTCTTCATCAATAATCTTCACGGGAAAAGGTTTTATTTGACTCCATGAAAACAGATTTTCGACATTAGTTATAATTTCTCCTATTCCGGGAATATTTTCTACTTCAGAAATTGGAATATTATTTTCGTTAGTGCCAAAAATCATCAGATTATTACGATTATAACCCACTCGCTGATCTATTAAATTGTATTGATAATACATAACAGAGGATATGAATATCAGTAAAAGACCAATAGATATCTGAATGAAAATTGCAATGTTCGAAAAGCTAACCTTCGATTTATTATCCGATTTTATTTTTAGCTTCAGGTTATTATTAATGCTATTTCTTATAAAACTATTAATAACAATAAATGTAATTGCTGTAGTTGCCAAAATTATCATCAAACTATATAATAGTACCGATATTAAAAAGTAGCTTTTTGAAGCAACAGTTAGCGAGAATTGCTTAAAAAGAGGGAAGAACAGTTCTGTAAGTGTTATTCCAATTAAAATCGATATTAACAATATGATGAAAAATTCCCAAAACAATAATTGAATTATATTTTTAAAAGATGCTCCATTTATTTTATTTAATGAAAACTCTTGCGTTCTTATTTTTACACGAGTTGAAAAAAGCATTATATAATTTATTAATGCGCAGAATATAACAAGAAGTGATACTATAGAAAACTGTTTTAGAGCTTCAAATTTTATAACTGTCACATCTTCATAATTGGAATGTAAGTAGTGTGCTTTTCTAAGTGGAATTACTTTATATGAATGATACGAAATGGTTCCGTCTTGTTCTGTAATTTCAAGATTTTCTAATATGTTACTTATATTTTCAATTGAAGCAGCTTCATTAATTCGGATGTAAGTATATCCAAAATTATAATTCCAACTACTAATTTCTAAATTACCTTCCATTGGATTACTGACATTTATAAAGCGGAAAGCCACATTACTGGATACCGGATAATCATCTATAATAGCAATAGGTGTAATAGAAAGAGAATCGAGATAAGTATTAATATGTAATAGAGTAATGTCCCATTTTTCAGCTAAGCTTTTTACAACTACTGTTGCTTGCACTGGTAGGGGAACAGGATAAGAAATTTCCACTTCGGGATAAAAAACACTGAAGAATGCTGTATCTGTGCTCACCGAAAATCGACAATCTTTTACAAACTGTGATCTTTGGTTTAGTGTAATATTTTCAGGAAAAATATGTTGACTAGAATATACATTACTAGCAGCAATTACTTCCGGGAAGTTTGTTCTTAAATACTCTGTTAACCCAATTGAAGTTTGAATCCCACTTTTCGAATTGTTAGGTACTATTTTAAATATCTGATCTGCATATGGGTTATGCTTATCGTAACTATTTTCATATCTAATCCACGAAATAGTGAAAGAAAATGCAGTAAAACCAATAGCCAGTCCCAAAACACTAATAATACTCTGTGTTTTGTACTTCAGTATGTTTCTCCATGCTATTTTAAAATAATGTATAATCATTTGAACATCATATTATTAAGCATATTATCTAACATTTTCCAGAAACCACTTTCGTTCATGAAATTCACTAAA
>CAYLKV010000081.1:0-2558 GCA_964384545.1 uncultured Proteiniphilum sp. | reverse complement strand
TCACACCTATCCCTACCAAATCATACCAATACCCTACATAATCGCGACATCTCGACCGATATTTTTTTACCCCTCTCATAATGCTGAACTTTGCTTCCGGATTAGAGAAATGGCCATTCTGCGTCCGATGTTTAACATTTTAAAAATTAATTATTTATGGCAATTTTAAAACAGGGAATCCTTGGTGGATTCAGCGGGAAAGTGGGTAATGTGGTAGGTGCTAGTTGGAAGGGTATTGATTATATTAGAAGTCTTCCTTCATCAGTAAGTAACCCCAGAACTCCCGGACAGGTAAGTCAAAGAACTAAGTTCTCATTAGTACAAGGCTTTTTAACTAGCATGCAAAGTGCAGTGCGAATTGGATTTAAGAATTATGCCGGTAAGCAAACTGCTTTTAATGCGGCAACTTCTTATAATTTGAGAAATGGAATTATAGGGGAGGGTAGTAACATCAAACTTGATTTTCCTAATTTGAAAGTCTCAAAAGGCAAATTGTATCCTTCTCCCAGTGGTGATGCTTTAGTTTATAACGATGAATTGATTTTCGAATGGAATAATTCAAGAGGTTCAAACGGAAGTGAGTATGATAAGGTTATTATGGTTGTTTTTAATGAAGTACTTAATGAATCTGTAGTTCGCTTTCCACAAACCGAAAGAATGGATGGAGAAGATCGTGTTATTATTCCTCTTCATTGGTTAGGGCATAAAGTACACTGTTATTTAACTTTTACTTCACCTGATGAGAAGATGATTTCAGACAGCACATATTTTGGGGCTGTAGATATTCCTACTGAGATTTGATTTATCTGATGTGATACTTATCAATTGATTGTATTATTCCCCGAGTCGCTTCCTTTTTGGGGGCGACTCGTTTTAATTTTATATGATGGTTGAATTGATTAATATAAATTATGAGTTGTTATCAACATTGAGCTC
The DNA here is from genome assembly GCA_964384545.1 of uncultured Proteiniphilum sp. Taxonomy (GTDB): domain Bacteria; phylum Bacteroidota; class Bacteroidia; order Bacteroidales; family Dysgonomonadaceae; genus Proteiniphilum. The sequence continues at coordinate 1,622 of CAYLKV010000081.1, read as the reverse complement.
GTTTGCCGGTGGTGGTGCGTTGGGCGGTCTTATTACGTTTGTTTTTAATCGTAAAGAGAATAAGCGCATAAAAAAGAGTGAAGCAGTGCAGTCTGAAGCTTCTGCCAAGCGTGCTGATGCTTCGGCAGCAACTGAGATGATGGGTCTGTTAGAGCGAACTGTGGCGCATATGGAGAGGATGAATTCATACAATGAGTCAAACTCCGAAAGTCTTTTGAAGATGGTGAGTGAGAAGGATATGTTGAATGATAGACTGATTAAAGATATTGAGCTCCTGCAATTGCAGAGAATGGAGGATAATCGTAGGATTACCGGTTTGGAGAAAACTGTTGAGAGAGAGCTGGAATGGCGCAAGGAGAGTGATTTTCATTACTGCTCAATACTACAGTGCGAATTAAGAGAGCCACCGCTTGGCACTTTAAAGAGGTAGGTAAAGAATTATCGCCAGGGGAGAAGCAATTATTAAAATATTAGAAAAAGAAAATCGGATTCAAATTACCGAAAACATAAGAATCTAGTAAGTAGAGGAAAAGAACAAAAAACAAAATGAACAATCATAAATTCTTAAATGAGATAGAGAAAACACTATTTAATGGAAAGCTTACTGAGAGACAGAGGCAAGGAATTAATTATAAACTAAAAGCATTTGATAAACATGATATTATTGATTACAGATGGAGAGCTTATATGCTGGCAACCTCGTTTCATGAAACAGCAAGAACCATGCAGCCAATTGAAGAAAAAGGAAGAGGAGCCGGTAAACGATATGGAAAAACCATTAAATATAATGGGGAAGTATATGCTTACCCCGACAAGCTATATTATGGTCGTGGCGACGTTCAGTTGACCTGGTACGAGAACTACGAGCTGATGGGTAGATTACTTAATATACCGCTTCTAGAGCAACCGGAACTTGCTTTAAACGCTGAGGTAAGCGCAAGGATTATGATTGAAGGTATGACACGTGGTTTGTCTAAGAGTGGCGATTTCACAGGTGTTTCGTTGGAGAATTATTTTAACCTTTATCGTGAGGATCCTTATAATGCAAGAAAGGTTATAAATGGTTTGGATTGTGCAATGTTGATTGAAGAGTATTATAATAAATTCTTGACGGCAATTAAAAATAGTAGATTGTTATTATTTTACTTCATGATTAACATAATGTTTGTTTTAGTAGGATGTAAGCCTAAGCAGTTGATTAATGAGCATATTGCAGTTAAAAAGAACAGAACTGAGTTTTTTGAAGGTAGTGATAGCTTACAGGTTGGAGAGAGTAAAATATCGACCTTCAACAGCGAATTAAACAGGTTTATAGTTGATAATCTTAGTTATGTGAGCGAAATGGTAATGAGAGAGATTTACTATGATACAAAAGCGCAAAAAGATACAATGAGTGGTTTGCATCCAATAATGAGAGAGATTATTACAACAAACATTATCAGTGTTGATAAAGATAAAAGAGATAGTTTGGTTTTAATTAGATCTGATACTGTTGAGAAAACCAACTCCATATCTCTGAATAGAGATATCAGTTTAAATATTGAAGAATCGATTGATGATAATAGGTCGGCTAAAAGTGAATCTGTTAATAAAAATAGTTTCAGATATTTATTTGTTTACCT
>CAYLKV010000080.1:1805-2809 GCA_964384545.1 uncultured Proteiniphilum sp. | reverse complement strand
AAATTAAAGCCCACAACACCGGGGCAAAGACACAAGATTATCGGTTCATTTGATACTATCACTGCAAGTGTACCGGAGAAATCTCTTGTTTTTGGTAAAAAAGTTACTGGTGGTCGCAACAATGTCGGTAAAATGACAGTTAAGAACATTGGAGGCGGTCACAAGAAACGTTATAGATTTATCGATTTTAAGAGAACAAAAGATGGTATACCAGCCGTTGTTAAAAGTATTGAGTACGATCCAAACCGTTCGGCAAGGATTGCACTTCTTTATTATGCAGATGGTGCTAAAACATATATTTTAGCTCCAAACGGTCTTAAGGTAGGAACCACAGTGATGTCGGGGGAAAAAGCAGCCCCTGAAGTAGGAAATGCATTGCCCTTGTCGATAATTCCAATTGGTACAGTAGTTCATAATATTGAACTACGTCCTGGACAAGGAGCAAAAATGGCACGCTCTGCCGGAACATTTGCACAGCTAATTTCTCGTGAGGAGAAATATGCTATCATCAAAATGCCTTCCGGAGAAGTTCGTAAGATTCTTTCTGCATGTAAGGCTACGATAGGTAGTGTTGGTAATTCAGACCATGCTCTGGAACAATCAGGAAAGGCCGGTCGTTCACGTTGGTTAGGTCGCCGTCCAAATACACGTGGGGTTGTTAAAAACCCAGTTGATCACCCAATGGGTGGTGGTGAAGGACGTGCTTCAGGAGGACATCCAAGATCAGCCACAGGCTTATACTCTAAGGGCTTGAAAACGAGAGCTCGTAAAAAGCACTCCTCTAAGTATATAGTTGAAAAGAGGAAGAAAAAGTAACTGATTAATTAAATAAACTATGAGCAGATCATTAAAAAAAGGTCCATATATCAACCTGAAATTGGAAAAGAAGGTTAACACCATGAATGATAGTGGTAAGAAAACTGTTATCAAAACATGGGCTCGCGCTTCTATGATATCACCCGATTTTGTTGGACATACAATTGCAGTTCATAACGGAAACAAAT
>CAYLKV010000080.1:0-1795 GCA_964384545.1 uncultured Proteiniphilum sp. | reverse complement strand
TGTATATGTAACTGAAAATATGGTAGGTCACAAATTAGGCGAATTCGCTTTAACACGTACGTTCCGCGGTCACGCAGGCAACAGAAAGAAATAAAGATAAACAGTAAAAAGAGATGAGTGCTAGAAAAAGAATATCAGCCGATAAAAGAAAGGAAGCCCGTAAAGAGGTCTCTTTAGCCGTGTTGAAAAATGTTCCGTCTTCACCGCGTAAAATGCGCTATGTTGCAGATATGGTACGTGGAATGGAGGCTTTTAAAGCATTAGGTGTATTAAAGTATTCTAATAAAGAAGCTTCAGCTAAAGTTGAGAAATTGCTTATGTCAGCTATTTCTAACTGGGAACAAAAGAACGATCGAAAGGCAGAGACAGGCGAACTATATATTAAGACAATATCTGTGGATGAAGGTACAACTCTAAAGAGATTACGTACTGCTCCTCAAGGACGTGGACACAGAATTCGTAAACGTTCTAACCATGTAACTATCGTGGTTGATACTATTAACAAAGAAGTTAAAGAACAAAATTAAGCAAGATGGGACAAAAAGTAAATCCGATAGCAAATCGTTTGGGAATCGTCAAAGGATGGGACTCTAACTGGTATGGAGGAAATGACTATGGCGATATTTTGTTGGAAGACAACAAAATCAGAACCTATCTGAATGCCCGTCTTTCTAATGCAAGTGTATCGCGCATTGTCATCGAGAGAACATTGAAATTGGTGACAATCACAATCTGCACTGCTCGCCCAGGTATCATTATTGGTAAAGGTGGTCAGGAGGTTGACAAGCTTAAAGAAGAGCTGATGAAGATTACCGATAAGGACATTCAGATTAACATATATGAAATCAAAAAGCCAGAGTTAGATGCAGTAATTGTAGCTAATAATGTAGCAAGACAGATTGAGGGTAAAATTGCTTACCGTAGAGCTGTTAAGATGGCGATTGCTTCAACTATGAGAATGGGTGCTGAAGGTATTAAAATTCAGGTTTCTGGAAGATTAAACGGAGCAGAAATGGCTCGTTCAGAAATGTATAAAGAGGGTAGAACTCCTCTTCACACTTTCCGTGCAGACATTGATTATGCACTTGGTGAGGCTCTTACTAAAGTTGGTTTAATTGGAGTAAAAGTTTGGATCTGTCGTGGTGAAGTTTATGGAAAGAAAGATCTTGCTCCTTCATTCTCAACTTCTAAAGACAACCGTGCACAAGGTACTGGTCGCAGAGGCAACCGTCAGGAAGCAGGACGCGGTGGCAAGCGCGGCGGAGGCAGAAGAAATAATAAAAAAGCTTAATAGGAAATAGAGATGTTACAACCTAAGAAAACAAAATTCAGAAGACAGCAGAAAGGTCGCATGAAAGGCAATGCCGGACGTGGAAACGAGCTGGCATTCGGTTCTTTTGGTATAAAATCATTACAATCAAAATGGATTACCGGAAACCAGATTGAAGCTGCCCGTATTGCTGTAACACGTTATATGCAACGTCAAGGACAGGTTTGGGTACGAATTTTCCCAGATAAGCCGATTACTAAAAAACCAGCCGAAGTACGTATGGGTAAAGGTAAGGGTAATCCAGAAGGATATGTTGCTCCAATAACACCAGGAAGAATAATTTTTGAAATTGAAGGCGTTTCATTTGAGATTGCTCAAGAGGCATTGCGTTTAGCAGCCCAAAAACTTCCGGTTACTACTAAATTTGTGGTGAGAAGAGATTATGATTATGATAAAAAATCGTAAACAGTGATGAAAAAGCAAGACGAAATAAGAGAGCTTCCAGAAAAAGATCTGATTGAGAGA
>CAYLKV010000079.1:0-3239 GCA_964384545.1 uncultured Proteiniphilum sp. | reverse complement strand
CGACTCTGGGTACTCTACTGTTTATATGACACCCTGTAGATAATAGTTTACAGGGTTTTTTGTTTTATAAAAGTAATGAAGCAGTAACACTTTGCAAAAAAAAACAGATTTTTTACTGTTCAAATGACATAATATCATTTCATAGAAACCTATATATCATTAAACTTTTTTCATATCTAGAATGATTTTAAATAAATCATTTACTATAAAAGACAGCATCAATTTACATTTAGCCTAAACAACTATCATTAAGTTATTTAGTTTTCGATATAATTCAAAGAAAAAACTATTTTGATAAATATACATTTTGGATGATATAAAAAATTGGTCTGTTTACTTTATTGCAAATCATTGAAAATGAATTTATGAGTTGAAAATGAATTTATAATTTATATATTTGCAAGCAGAATAATTATTTCACTTAAAATCGATTTAGATTAATCAATTTTTTTTGTAATTTTGCTATACTAGTGAATAATTTTTTTTATCTAGGGTATTTTTTTGGTATTCTTTAAAACTTCACGTCATGGTAAAGAATCTTTTCTTCAAAAGCGATAAAAGTCCTAAAAACATTCAGATTAAGAAAGATATAATAACTCATTTTATTACATCTGGCAACGATACAATTTCGGAACTGTCTAGGGTATTAGACTTGAGTGTACCTACAATTACAAAGTTTGTTACTGAATTAATGGATCAAGGACTGATTACAGAATTTGGAAAAGTTCATACCCCTGGAGGAAGACATCCGATTGTTTATGGTTTAAACCCATCTTCTGCATATTTTGTAGGTGTAGATTTAACAAGACACCATCTTCATATTGCTTTAATGGATTTCACTGGAAACATAGTAGAAAACCAACTTGGAATTTTATATACATATGAGAACACACCAGAATCATTTGATCAGCTTTGTGACCATATTCAAAAATTTATTGATGGGACAGGTGAGCTGAAACAAAAAATTTACAATATAAACCTGAATATTTCAGGAAGGGTTAATCCGGAATCGGGATACAGTTATAGCAGTTTCTACTTTAGTGAAAGTCCTGTTAGTGAGACTCTTTCAAAAAGATTAAATTATAAAGTTGGAATAGACAACGATACTCGTGCAATGGCATACGGAGAGTATATGAAAGGTGTTGTTGAAGGTGAACAGAACGTTATATTTGTAAATATCTCATGGGGTGTTGGAGTTGGCATTATAATTGATGGTAAACCCTATTACGGAAAATCGGGATTCTCAGGTGAATTTGGCCATTTCCCAGTTTTCGATAACGAGCTACTTTGCCATTGCGGTAAAAAGGGTTGTTTAGAGACTGAAGCTTCAGGGCTTGCAATTCATAGAATGGTGTTAGAGCGTATAGCAAAAGGTGAAAGCACTATTTTAACAAATATGGTTAGTGATCTCAATAAACTAACCTTAACAGACATCATCAATGCTACAAATATGGAAGATACACTATGTATTGAGATAGTTGAAGAAGTGGGAAATAAATTGGGCAGATATATCTCTGGACTTATCAATATTTTCAATCCGGAATTGGTTGTAATTGGTGGTCAAGTTGCCGAGACAGATGGTTTCGTTATGTTACCAATAAAAAGCGCTATCAGAAAATACTCTTTAAACCTTGTAAATAAAGACTCTAAAATTGTTGCATCTATTCTTGCACATAAAGCCGGAGTAATAGGTGCTTGTATGATTGCAAGGAGTCGTCTATTTGTCGAATAACTGTTAATTTATTACTTAAAAGCCACTGCAAGTATCATTTTCTCGTTTTTTATCCTATTTTTGCAGAATACTAAATAAAATAGATATGGATAAAAAACATTTTGAAACATTGCAAATTCATGCAGGACAGGAATTAGATTCTCTAACAGGTGCTAGAGCAGTTCCTATTTACCAAACTACAGCTTACACATTTAAAAGTGCTGAACATGGCGCTAACTTATTTGGGTTAAAAGAGTTTGGAAACATTTATACCCGTTTACAAAACCCAACAACTGATGTATTCGAAAAACGAATGGCAGCATTAGAGGGTGGAGTTGCAGCAGTAGCAACCTCATCAGGAATGGCTGCTCAATTAATTGCAATTCAGAATCTAGCATCGGTTGGTGATAATATTGTATCAACCTCTTTTTTATATGGTGGTACATACAATCAATTTAAAATAGCTTTTGCCCGTATGGGAATTGAAGTTCGTTTTGCAGAAGGTGACAATGTTGAAAGCATTGAATCTTTAATAAACGAGAGAACAAAAGCTATTTACCTAGAGACAATTGGTAATCCAGAATATAATGTGCCAGACTTTGAAGCAATTGCAGCAGTGGCTAAAAAGTATGATGTGCCTTTAGTTGTGGATAACACTTTTGGTCAGGGCGGTTATCTGTTTAATCCAATTGAATGGGGGGCTAATGTTGTTCTACACTCAGCAACCAAGTGGATTGGGGGTCATGGCACTTCAATGGGTGGAATTATAATTGATGGAGGCAACTTCAATTGGGGTAATGGAAAATTTCCTATGTTTAGTGAGCCTTCTGAAGGTTATCATGGCCTTAATTTCTGGAATACTTTTGGGTCAGATTCTCCATTTGGTAATATTGCTTATGCAATACGCTGCAGAGTTGAAGGTTTAAGAGACCTCGGTCCGGTTAACAGTCCTTTTAATTCATTCTTACTACTTCAGGGGATAGAGACACTTTCACTTCGTTCAGAGCGTACCAATTCAAACGCTTTGAAATTAGCTCAATGGCTTGAAAATCATCCTAAAGTAGAAAAAGTAAATTATCCTGGTTTAGAAAGCAATAAGTATAATACACTTGCTAAAAAATACCTTAAAAATGGAGGTTTTGGAGGTGTTTTGTCTTTCTTTGTAAAGGGAGATGTTGATAAAACTGCTAAAGTAATTGATAATTTAACTATGATAAGCCATCTAGCAAATGTTGGAGATGCAAAGACTCTAATAATTCATCCGGCAAGTACTACACATGAACAGTTGCCACCAGATGCTCAAATTGCTGCAGGTGTATATCCTAATATGCTAAGAATTTCAGTTGGTCTTGAGCATATAGATGATATAATAAGCGATTTGGATAAGGCTCTTGAAAGTTTATAGAACCTTAATTAGAATTAAATAAATATTAAAGGCGGGGTTATTCACCGCCTTTTTTAATTTGTCTCGTCTGTCTCGTCCTACAATACCGTTACATAAAAAAAAGAACTTATGAAAAAAGAAGAT
>CAYLKV010000078.1:0-3419 GCA_964384545.1 uncultured Proteiniphilum sp. | reverse complement strand
GATGAAAAAGCAAGACGAAATAAGAGAGCTTCCAGAAAAAGATCTGATTGAGAGATTGGATGCAGAGATTATTGAACTTAATCAATTGCAAATAAATCATACTATTACACCACTCGATAATTCAGGCCTAATAAGGGAAAAACGCAGAAATATTGCTCGTATTAAGACAGAACTGCGTGCCAGAGAGTTGAAACAAGATCAATAAAATAGAGAATGGAAACGAGAAATTTAAGAAAAGAAAAAATCGGGGTCATTTTCAGCAATAAAATGGATAAATCTGTTACTGTTGCTGTGAAATGGAAAGAAAAACACCCTATGTATGGGAAATTCGTTAATAGAACGAAAAAATTTCACGCCCATGATGAAAGCAACGACTGTAACATTGGCGATACAGTACGTATAATGGAAACACGTCCTTTGAGTAAAACAAAGAGATGGAGAGTGGTTGAAATATTAGAAAGGGCTAAGTAAGATGATACAGAAAGAAACCAGATTAAAAGTAACTGACAACAGTGGTGCAAGAGAAGTTCTTTGTATCAATGTATTGGGAGGTACAGGTAGACGTTATGCGTCGGTAGGGGATATCATAGTTGTTTCAATAAAGAGCACTATCCCTTCGAGTGATATTAAAAAAGGTGCCGTATCAAAAGCAATCATAGTTCGTACTAAAAAAGAGATTCGCCGTAACGACGGTTCTTATATACGTTTTGATGACAACGCTTGCGTATTACTTAATAATGCAGGTGAAATCAGAGGAAGTCGTATCTTCGGTCCTGTTGCACGTGAACTAAGAAATACGAATATGAAGATTGTATCATTAGCTCCTGAAGTATTATAATCTATTAATCAATCACAGGCAATGACAAAATTACATATAAAGAAAGGCGATACGGTTTACGTTAATTCCGGAGAAGATAAAGGAAAGACCGGCCGTGTGCTTGAAGTTCTTATTAGCAAGAACAGGGCAATTGTAGAAGGTGTAAACGTAGTATCGAAACATGCGAAACCCAGCGCTAAAAATCCTAACGGTGGTATTGAGAAGAAAGAAGCTTCAATTCATCTTTCTAACCTAAACCCTGTAGATCCTAAAACAGGAAAACCTACTCGCGTTGGAAGAAAGATAGATAGTAAAGGCAAAAATGTTCGTTACGCAAAAAAATCCGGGGAGGAAATCAAATGAGTGAAACTACAACAACATACGAAGTAAGTCTGAGAAAAGACTATAATGAGCGTATTGTTCCCGCTTTAATGAAAGAGTTCAAATATACATCGGTAATGCAGGTTCCGCGTCTTGAGAAGATTGTTATCAATCAAGGTTTAGGTATAGCCGTTGCTGATAAGAAAATCATTGAAACAGCGATTAACGAACTTACAGCTATTACAGGACAAAAAGCAGTTGCAACTATCTCTAAAAAGGATATTTCTAACTTTAAGCTACGTAAAAAAATGCCAATCGGAGTAAGAGTTACATTACGTAACGATAAGATGTATGAATTTCTTGAAAGATTAGTTCGTGTTTCATTACCACGTATACGTGACTTCAAAGGAATCGCATCAAAACTAGATGGTAGAGGTAACTATACTCTTGGTATAGAGGAACAGATAATCTTTCCTGAGATAAATATCGATAATGTACCAAGAATTCTGGGAATGAATATTACTTTTGTAACAACTGCTCAAACTGATGAAGAGGGATATGCTCTTTTGAAAGAGTTTGGATTACCATTCAGAACAAAACAAAATCAACAATAATGGCAAAAGAATCAATGAAAGCCCGTGAGGTGAAGAGAGCAAAAATGATTGCCCGTTATGCAGAGAAAAGAGCAAAATATCTAGCAGAAGGCGATTATGAAGCACTTCAGTCTATTCCTAAAAATGCATCACCAGTACGTTTGCACAACCGTTGCAAAATAACTGGTAGACCAAAAGGATATATGCGCCAATTTGGCCTATCTCGTATCCAATTTAGGGAAATGGCATCAAAAGGTCTGATACCTGGGGTTAAAAAAGCGAGCTGGTAAGAGAATAATAAATATTGTCCCGGTAGTCGGGATCAATTTAATAAATTAAAATATGACAGATCCAATAGCAGATTATTTGACGCGGTTACGCAATGCTATCCAAGCGAAGCATCGTGTAGTGGAAGTTCCCGCATCGAATCTAAAAAAAGACATCACTAAGATTCTTTTTGAAAAAGGCTACATTCTTAATTATAAGTTTGTAGAGAATGGTCCACAAGGTACCATAATGGTTGCTTTGAAATATGATCCGATTAACAAAGTTAATGCGATCAAGAAGTTAGAGCGAATTTCATCTCCTGGTTTACGTAAGTATGTTGGGTACAAAGATTTACCACGCGTACTAAACGGCTTGGGAATAGCGATACTTTCTACTTCAAATGGAGTGATGACAGATAAAGAGGCCCGCGAGCAAAAAGTGGGTGGAGAAGTATTATGTTACATTTATTAATTTGAAGGAGAATTAAAGTATGTCAAGAATAGGAAAATTACATATCACAGTTCCAAACGGTGTTTCAATAACACTTGGGGACGATAAAGTGGTTACCGTAAAAGGGCCTAAGGGAGAAATGAAACAGCAAATTAGTGAGAATGTAACTGTAGAAGTTAAAGATGGAGAATTAGTTGTTGGCAGAGTTGACGAAACAAAAGAATGTCGCTCAATGCATGGTCTCTATCGCTCACTATTAAACAATATGGTTATAGGCGTTTCGGAAGGTTTCCGTAAAGAGCTGGAGCTTGTTGGGGTTGGTTATCGTGTTTCTAACGTTGGCCAAATTCTGGAGTTATCACTTGGTTTTTCACACGCTATCTTTTTTCAGTTACCTGAAGAGATAAAGGTTGAAACTAAGATGGAAAGAAACAAGAACCCACTTATTTTGCTGGAGTCTTGTGACAAACAGTTACTTGGACAAGTATGTGCAAAAATTCGTTCATTCCGTAAACCTGAACCTTACAAAGGAAAAGGTGTGCGATTTGTTGGAGAAGTTGTACGTCGTAAATCCGGTAAAACGGCATCTAAATAATTTTACGTAAATTGAATCGCAATGATAACAAAAAACGAAAGAAGATTAAAAATTAAAACTCGTGTACGCGGTAAAATTAGTGGAACACCGGAAACACCACGCCTTACCGTATTTAGGAGTAACAAACAAATATATGCTCAGGTAATTGATGACCTAAGTGGCAAGACATTAGCTTCAGCATCTTCTCTTAAGATTACAGAAAAACTTCCTAAGAAAGAGATGGCTTCAAAAGTAGGTGAACTTATTGCACAAAATGCTAGAGAAGCAGGTGTAGAAAAAGTTGCTTTTGATAGAAACGGTTATCTATATCACGGAAGAATTAAAGAACTGGCTGATGCCGCTCGTAAAGGAGGACTTAAATTTTAACGATTATGGC
>CAYLKV010000077.1:0-3698 GCA_964384545.1 uncultured Proteiniphilum sp. | reverse complement strand
AATTGTACGAAATATTCATTTAATATCTGAGTTAGTCCTTAAAATCAAACTTTTTCAAAAGTTTTCAAAATTACAAAAAAATGATGAGATATCGTAGCTTTATGAAAAAGTTACGTACAGTAAAGTGTCAAATGTTAATATCAATAATTAACAATAAACATTTGTTTTTGAGATTGTTTTTCTTTGAAACGTTTAAGGAGCATTTCAAGGCTGAAAGTTTCATTTTTAAGAAAACTTACTGCAAAACTCAAAGCTTTTTCCCTACACCCATAAACAGAGGTAGAAACAAGAACAATGCCGTTAAAGACATTATCAGCCCCCCAATAGTACCAGCAGCCAATGGAAACCAAAAAGCCTCTTTATATTCGCCCACCATAAAAGGTGTAAAACCCAGAACTGTGGATATAATTGTTAGAAATATGGGTCTTATCTTTACGTTCCATGCTTTCAAATATGCTTTTAGAGGTGCTGTACGCTTGTTGGCTTTTCTAATATTATTGTATTCATTTAGCACGTAAATATTTGCATTTACAGAAATCCCCGCTAATAAGATAAATGCAGCAAACCCCCCTTGATCAAAATTTAATTGGAACAAATAAAAAGTAAGAAATAAACCAATAAATGAAATTGGGATGATAAAAATAATAACTAACGGTTGTTTCAATGAGTTAAATAAAATGCTTGTAGTGAAATATATAATAGCTATTATCAAGAGTAGCAGCCAGTATTGACTACTACCACCTTCGTTCCACCAGTACCTGGAGGTTTCACTTTCTGCTTTATATCCTAAAGGGGCATCCCGGTTAAAAGCTTTAATTGTTCTCTCCATCACGTTCCAAGCTTGTTGATAACTGCCAATATACTCATATTGAAGGCAGAGCCGGTATTCTTGATTTTCTTTCGCTATTTCTTGAGGCACCTGAGCCTTTTCAATATTCCCAATTTCGGTTAATTTATATCCTCTATTTCCAACTAACCCCGGATAATTTTCCATATTCCAGATATCCAAATGTTTAATCTGGTTAGAATATAGTTGCACAGGAAACACCTGTCCCATACTAATCCAATCCCCAGCATGCATATTCTTTTCAAACATTGGGCTCAAAGAATTGTATAACTCCACTGGGTGAATATTCTCCTGAGCCAACCTTTCTTTATTCAGGTTAAACACATATTCCATGTAATCACTTTTGTACCAGCTGAATTTAGAATCAATTGTTACCTCTTTTATCCTGCGATGCTGCAACAGCGAATCTCTCATAGCCAATGCCATCATGTTGAGATTGTCGTAACTATATCCCAATAGTTTTATCCTGCTCGAACCAGCTTGCTCCTTAATTTCGTTGTTAAATCCATCACCCAATCCATAAACACCCCAACTACCACCTCCAAGTTCCAGAGCTTTACTAATCAGTTTTGATTTTAAGATGTGAGGGAAAGAGCCTCTTTGGTGTTTTTTATCAAAAAACACTCTTATACTTGCACGCTGTCCATTCTCTATACTCGTTTCAAACTGACGTACCTCTTTATACTGTTTAATATATTCCTCCATTCTTATAATCAGGTCGTTCATCTGTTCACGAGTAGAACCATTAGGTAATGTAGCTGCAACATTAAGCGATGTTTCCTCACGTTCACCCGATGAGTAAGATCCGGTTCTAACTTTCTGAACAAAGAGTCGCATCGTTCCCCCAAGAGCAATATCCGATACTGGTCTTATCTTTTCCTTATAAAATGAAGAGCCTAATGTCTTATTATACAAATCCCCCCAGAATCCATTTTCTTCTATTTGGTTAATATTGTAATACCCCATTACTTTATTTGCCTCTATTTTATCTGGTAGCAGAAAAACGGGTAATCCAAACGACAATACAAGTATTGCAATAAACCAAGCTCTTTTGTGATACATAAACAGAATGCTTTTTTCGTAAACCCGGTTAAACAAAACCACTTTACGTTTAATACCCCTTTGAACATGAAATTTATGCCCGGTTTTCTTTCTTTTTTCAATACCTAGTTTTTCTATCAAAGCAGGCACTAATAATAGCGCGACAAATAACGATACTAAGAGGTTAATTATAATGATCAATGCAAAATCTATCAAGTTAAGCCTGATACCCTCATCCATGAAAAATATGATTACAAGCGATCCAATTGTTGTTATAGTAGCTGTAACAATTGACATAAATGCTTTCTTGTTCCCCCGTTGTATAATCTGGTCCGACATAATAATAGCATTATCAATAATCAATGTTAACGAAATGGTTAAACCAGCCAGAGAAAACATCTGAAGCTCAATTTTTAGCAAGTAATAGAAAATTACAGCTACGGTAACATTCGTGACAAGAGAGAACAGTATTAAAAAGGAATATTTTAAGTTTCGGTAAATCAGAAGTACAAAACATAAGAGAATTAAAACTGTTAGCCCCGATCGGAGATAGATCTTATCCATTTCCGACTTAATATACTCCCCTGCATCGTACGAAAGATGGATTTCATAATCGGTCGGCATCATTTCTTCTATCTCTTGCATTAGTTGCTGAACCATTCCGCTCATGTTCAATTGGTTTGCCGCATCCTCCGCGGTTACTGAAAGATAAATTGAGTTTAGTCCGTTAATTCTAAAATAACTAGAAGCCTCCTCTTCTTCAAAGCTAGTTTCCACAAGCTCATCAAGATACAAAATGGTGCCATCGCTATTTTTAACTTGAATAATTGAAGGATCAAAGTGACGATCCCTGTTTTCGGTTACTAGAGCCACACTTATCCATTCATCACCATTGTTTTCGTCGCTTATTTTACCAATTCCCAAGAATTCCTTAGTTAGATATGCTTGTATTGCAATTCGGATATCATTGAGCGTGACCTTATAATACTGCAGCTGCACAAAATCATAACTCAGCTTGTAAATCATCCTACTAGCTCCAGCAACATCAACCCGGTCTATGCCCCTCAACCCCGCAAGTTTTGGCTTAATATTATCGTTAACATATTCCTGTATTTGAATTGGAGACCCCGGCCCATGTATAGTGTATCGGATAAAAGGTTGATTTACCTCCTCTGTTGTCCCCGACATGTATATATGAGGATAACTCACTCCCGGAGGAAAAGAAGGCCATGCCTGACGAACAATGGTAGACATCTCAAATCTAGCTAAATCTGGGTCAACATGCTCAGATAACCGGGCGGTAATACTACCTCGCCCGTTAGATGAGTTTGAATGGATATCTTGCACTCCACTCACCCTCATAATCATACCTTCTAATTTAGATGTAACTTCAGTTTCAATCACTCTTGCCGACTGCCCCCACATTGAAAAAGAGATGTTTACCACCGGGTACTTTCTAGAAGGATTCAACTTCACAGGAAGTTGAGGTATCAGAATCGCACCCAATGTTAACAGACAAATAAAAACAACTATGATTGAGAAAGAAGGAAATCTTCTCTTATGTGCCACCATACCACTCATTAGTTCACCCTTTCAATCCTGTCAAACTGCTCCGTCAGCACTTCTTTCTCTAGGAAATCATAAAGCGTCAGTTTTCTTAACTTATAATAATTCATCCAATAACTCCTGAGTGCAGCTATATAATTCTGACGCGCCCTGTTTTCCCTTTCTTGCGATAAGATTAGGCTATTCAAATCCGTTTTGCCAATGACAAACCGCTCCTTCGTCATGTCATACGCCATGGCAGCCA
>CAYLKV010000076.1:1408-3699 GCA_964384545.1 uncultured Proteiniphilum sp. | reverse complement strand
AAAGAACTGGCTGATGCCGCTCGTAAAGGAGGACTTAAATTTTAACGATTATGGCTAGAGATATAAAAAAAGTAACAACAACAAACGATATCGAGTTAAAAGACCGTTTAGTGGCTATTAATCGTACTACCAAAGTTACAAAGGGTGGACGTACATTCACATTTGCTGCTATGGTAGTTGTAGGTGATGAAGATGGCATTGTAGGCTGGGGATTAGGAAAAGCAGGTGAAGTAGCTACAGCAATTGCAAAAGGAGTAGAAGCTGCTAAGAAAAACCTTATTAAGGTTCCTGTTTATAAAGGAACAATTCCTCATCAGCAAACAGCTAATTATAGCGGTGCTGAAGTTTTTCTAAAACCTGCAGTTACAGGAACAGGAGTTAAAGCTGGTGGTGCTATGCGTGCTGTACTAGAAAGTGTTGGAGTAACAGACGTTCTTGCAAAAAGCAAGGGTTCGTCTAACCCTCATAACCTTGTAAAAGCTACAATATTAGCTTTAACTGAAATGAGAGATCCTCTTACTGTTGCTCAAAACAGAGGTGTTAGTGTAGAAAAAGTATTTAACGGATAAAAAGGAAACTGAAATGGCTACAATTAAAGTAAAACAAACTAAAAGCAGAATTGGTGCTCCTAAAGATCAGAAAAGAACGTTAGATGCTTTAGGGCTTACTAAAATGAATAGAGTGGTTGAACATGAAGATACTCCTTCTATCAGAGGGCTTATTAATAAGGTTCACCATTTGGTAACAGTAATAGATTAAAGATATATAAACGGTTAAAAAGATATATAAAATGGATTTATCGAATTTAAAACCGGCAGCAGGTGCTACTAAATCATCAACCAGAATCGGACGTGGTGAAGGATCTGGCAAAGGTGGTACTTCAACAAAAGGACATAAAGGTCAAAAGTCAAGATCGGGTTATTCAAAGAAAGTTGGTTTCGAAGGTGGACAGATGCCATTACAGCGCAGGGTTCCGAAATTCGGCTTCAAATCTCTTAATAGAGTAGAATACAAAGCTATCAATCTAGAAACTCTTCAGGAGTTGGCTGATGCACTTAAGCTCACCAAAATAGACCAGAAGGTTTTGATGGATGCAGGTCTTGTTACCGGTAAACATCTAGTGAAGATTTTAGGTAGAGGTACATTAACTGCCAAACTTGAAGTTGAGGCACACGCATTCTCTAAGTCAGCTGAACAGGCAATTACCGCTTTAGGTGGTACTGCAGTAAAACTCTAAGAAGATGGGATTTGTACAAACAGTAAAAAATATTTGGAAGATAGAAGATCTCAGACAGAGACTTCTGATAACTATTGGATTTATTGCCATATACCGGTTTGGATCATTTGTTGTATTACCAGGTATTAACCCTGAAGCACTTGTTGCTTTACAACAAAATGCCAGTACCGGATTGTTGAGTTTACTGGATATGTTCTCAGGTGGTGCATTTGCTAATGCATCAATATTTGCACTCGGAATTATGCCATATATTTCTGCATCTATCGTAATGCAGTTATTGGGTATTGCTGTTCCTGCTTTTCAGAAGATGCAACGTGAAGGTGAAAGTGGACGTACTAAAATTAATCAGTACACACGATATCTTACTGTAGGTATTCTTCTAATTCAAGGTCCGGCTTATTTGTATGGTGCTGTAGGTGCTGCAATTCCAGGTGGTTTCTGGGATTGGGTTTTGCCTTCAACTATAATTCTTGCCGGTGGAAGTATGTTTGTACTATGGCTTGGTGAGCGTATTACTGATAAAGGAATAGGAAACGGTATATCGTTTGTAATATTAATTGGTATTATTGCACGTCTTCCTCACTCTTTAGTAGCTGAATTTGACCGTTTGGTGAATGCACCAGGAGGTCTTGTTTTACTACTTCTTGAATTACTATTTCTTGTTGCTGTTACTGCTGCTGCTATCATGCTTGTGCAGGGAGTTAGAAGAGTTCCTGTGCAGTATGCAAAACGCATAGTTGGAAATAAACAGTATGGTGGTGTAAGACAATATATTCCTTTAAAGGTTAATGCTGCTAATGTAATGCCTATCATTTTTGCTCAGGCATTAATGTTTATTCCACTAACTCTTGCAAAATTTTCAGTTAGTGAAGGTGGTGGTTTCTTTGCAGCACTTATGAACCCTGGCAGTTTCTGGTATAACCTGATTTTTGCCTTATTGATTATTGCATTCACATATTTCTATACTGCAATAACAGTAAATCCGGTTCAGATGGCAGAAGATTTAAAACGTAACAACGGATTTATTCCTGGAGTAAAACCAGGAAAGAAAACG
>CAYLKV010000076.1:0-1398 GCA_964384545.1 uncultured Proteiniphilum sp. | reverse complement strand
ATATCGACACAATCATGTCGAGAATTACATTACCAGGTTCTTGTTTTCTTGCTATTGTAGCTATACTACCAGCTTTTGCAGGACTAATGGGAATTAATTCTATGTTTGCTCAATTTTTTGGAGGAACATCATTGTTAATTCTAGTTGGTGTAGTACTTGATACATTGCAACAAATTGAAAGTCATTTGTTGATGCGCCATTATGATGGCTTCCTTAAATCAGGAGCTAAAATAAAAGGTAGAACAGGATCAACTGCAGTTTATTAAAGTCTGAATTATGAATAGCAATATGATTATACTGAAGACTGACGAAGAAATCGAGTTTATGCGTGAAGCAAACCGATTGGTAGGTATGACTCTTGGAGAATTATCTAAGCATATCAAACCTGGGGTGACTACGTTGCAGCTTGATAAAATTGCAGAAGAGTTTATCAGAGATCATGGTGCTATTCCCACCTTCTTAGGATATGGTGGTTTTCCTAATTCATTGTGTACTTCAGTAAACGAAAATGTAGTACACGGGATTCCCAACAACATACCACTTAAAGATGGAGATGTTGTTTCAGTAGATTGCGGCACTCAACTTCGTGGATTTTGTGGAGATTCAGCTTACACTTTTTGTGTAGGCGAAGTAAGTGCAGAGGTAAAAACACTTTTGCAGACAACAAAAGAATCTCTTTACAAAGGAATAGAGCAAGCAAGGGAGGATGGAAGAATAGGAGATATAGGTTCAACAATACAAGAGTATTGTGAAAAGAGAGGATATTCAGTTGTACGTGAATTGGTAGGACACGGAATTGGCCGTCAAATGCACGAAGCGCCCGAAGTTCCCAATTATGGGAGACGTGGCACAGGGCCAATCATTAAAAATGGTATGTGTATTGCAATAGAACCAATGATAAATATGGGTACGAGAAAAGTAATTTTCGAAAATGATGGATGGACGGTCCGTACTAAAGATCGTAAACCATCAGCTCATTTTGAACACACAATTGCTATCCGCAACGGTAGAGCTGACATTCTCTCAACATTTGAATTTATTAATGAGACTAATTAATTAAACTAAAAAGCATAGATTCATGGCTAAACAATCATCAATTGAACAGGACGGAACAATTATAGAGGCATTATCTAATGCTATGTTTCGTGTTGAATTAGAGAACGGGCATGAGATCACCGCTCATATTTCCGGGAAAATGCGAATGCATTATATTCGTATATTACCAGGAGACAGGGTGAGACTTGAAATGTCGCCCTATGATCTTACTAAGGGTAGGATTTCGTTCAGATATAAGTAAATTGGTTGTCATTTAACTTATAAGAGTTATGGCAATAGAGAAACAGTATATAACAGAGTACCTGAAATTTCAGGAGAATAACAAGAAACGAAAAATAAAAT
>CAYLKV010000075.1:0-3712 GCA_964384545.1 uncultured Proteiniphilum sp. | reverse complement strand
AAATTTTAACTTAGAGTCAAATTTCCGTTAGTTCTTTTTTACGCAGCTAACGATATGAATAATTAACTAAAACAGAGTAAATATAGAGTCTATAATATTCTGAATGTCAATATTCCATATGTTTTGATTAATATTTGTGTTGTTTTATTGCTTACATATAAAGAATTTTGCATATGATTAACATAAAGTAAATCTATTAAAAGCATTAAATAAAATAATATTAGCAATAAACACATATTAACCATTTAATAAAGACAAGTGATGACTATTAAAACTAATCGAAAATTTGTAAATCTAACTAAATGGACACTTATCATGCTCATGTGGTCAGTCTCCATATGCATATTTTCTCAGAACATAACCGTCAGAGGTACGGTTGTAGATACTTCAGGAGAAGCATTGATTGGAGTTACAGTTCAGGTTAAAGGAACTAACAACGGTACAGTTACAGACTACAATGGTGTCTATTCAGTATCAAATGTACCTGCCAACTCTACGCTGGTAGTTTCTTATATCGGAATGAGATCTCAGGAGATCGATGTAGCCGGCAGAAATACAATCAATATCACTCTCGAAGAGGATATGCAAGCCCTGCAAGAAGTGGTTGTTATCGGCTATGGCACGATGGAAAAGAAGGATCTCACCGGTGCAGTAGCTGGTATGAAAAAAGATGTACTCGATCAAACACGCACCAGCTCTTTCGTAAACAGTATGCAGGGACGTATTGCCGGAGTACATATCACAAGTGGCACAGGCGAACCGGGTTCAGGAGCCAAAGTAGTAATTCGCGGTTCCAACTCACTCACAGGAAGCAGCGATCCGCTCTACGTTATAGATGGAATCCAGATAAATGAGAGCGATGCACCAATAGCTTCTTCCCGTTTTGGAGGCAACTCACGCCGCAACCCACTAAGCTCAATCAACCCTGCCGATATCGTCTCTATCGACGTTTTAAAGGATGCATCTTCAACTGCAATCTACGGTTCAAAAGGAGCCAACGGAGTAATTATCGTTACAACCCGTCAGGGAAAAGCAGGATCAACACTGGTTTCATATGATGGAAACTTTGGTGTCTCTTCAGCTTCAAAGAAGATAGAGATGCTAAATGGCAGTGAGTGGATCGACTACAGAAAAGATTGGACACTGATGCCCGACCAGAAAAGGTTAACTTATGGATATTTCACCGACTGGCTATTCTTCCTAAATGCCGGAGAGACAGATCCCGGTAAACTAGAACCTAGAGATGTATATGCATTACCTGAATTCGACTGGCAGGATGAGATGTACAGAACAGCTTTATCAACAACTCACAACCTCTCAATCTCGGGTGGAACAGACAATACAAAATTCTCTGCCAATGTGGGTTACAACAACGAAGAGGGTCTGCTCAGAAACAACAACTACTCACGTTACAACACTCGTCTTAAATTAGATCATAATCAAAACAGATTTGCTTTCTCATATTCGCTAAATGCTTCTTATTCACGTTATACCGGAGCAGCACAATCGGGCGACGGATATAACAATATGGGTATCCTGCAAACAGCAATCATCTCACGTCCACTCGTTTTCGACAACCCGTTGGCAATTCAAACACAAGGAGGATGGAGAGAACCAACCAAAAACCTCGACTATATAGATCGTGTAACTTCATCTCCAAATGTTTCATCTAATGCTACTATTTCATACAAATTAGCTGAAGGATTGTATGTTGCATCAACTGTCAGCGGAACAATCGTTCCATCTAAAACAAATGAGTTCTACGGAAAAGAGACACCATGGGGATTCTACCTCAGAGGACGTGGTGCTATCTCCAACTCAGAGTGGATTGGTTGGGCAAATATTAACTCAATGAGCTACGATAAAGCATTTAAGAACAATACAAAACTAAACGCACTTGCAGCATTCGAGCTAAATGGAAGTCGCTACGAAAGCAACTCAATCGTTAAAAGTAATTTCGCCGAAGAGACAACAGGTATCCACGATATCAGTAAAGGTGTTACTCTCGAAAGTGCCTCTTCAAATGCAGGTCCAATGAGAAGATTATCATACCTTGGCCGTATAAATTATAATATATTCGACAGATATTTAATCACTACCAGTTTGCGTGCCGACGGTTCCGACAGATTTGGTGAAGATAATCGCTGGGGATATTTCCCATCACTGGCATTAGCATGGAGAGTCTCAGAAGAGGGATTCCTAAAAAGTGTTGAAAATATCGATAACCTAAAACTACGTCTCAGCTACGGAAGAACGGGTAACTCAAATATACCCGAATTCAGATATATGGCCCGTATGGGTAATACATTCTACGACGATCAGTTAGGCCTTGTACCGGCATCTATGCCAAACCCAAAGTTAAAATGGGAAACAACAATTCAGTATAACCTGGGTCTTGACCTAACAATCTTTAAAGGAGTTGTAGATTTAACTGTCGACCTTTATGACAAAAACACCACCGATATGCTCTACCAGGCAATTATCCCTGCTCAGTCGGGATTCAAAAACCAATGGCAGAACCTGGGTATAATTAACAATAAGGGTATCGAGGTGGGATTAAATACCAGAAATATCCACAACAAAAACTTCGCATGGACCTCCTCAGTTACAATGAGTGCCAACAGAAACAAGGTTGTTGATATAGGAAATGGCCTCGATATAGCTCCAATTGGTGCCGGTTCATGGAGTTTATCTTATATCAAGATAAATGATGTGGGTCGTATCATGAAAGATCAGCCAATCGGCATTATGTATGGCTACGTAATGGATGGAATTTATCAGATGGACGACTTCGACGGATGGCTCGATAAAACAGGACGCCTCGATGCTAACGACCCCAATATCCCATGGCAGGAAAGAAACTGGCAACTTAAAGATGGTATTGCCGATTCAGGAGGTTTAGGTGCTCCACGCCCCGGAACATTCAAGTTCAAAAACCTCGATGGCTCATCCGACAACAGAATTACCGAAGATGATAAAACAATAATCGGTAAGAGTCAGCCCAAAATGTATGGCGGTATCAGCAACAATTTCACTTACAAGAATTTCGATTTAGGATTCTTCTTCACCTACTCAATTGGTGGTGATGTATTTAACTCTACTAAATTCGAGCTCGAAGGTGCATACCCCGGTGAGTACTACAACATTACCAAGAAATTCTGGGAAAACAGATGGACACCCGATAATCCTACTAACCAATATCCGGCATATTCAGATGCAGGTTATTACAACTCACTCTCTGCTGTACCAAACAGCTACTATGTAGAAGATGCTTCATTCCTGCGCCTGCAAAATGTATCATTTGGATATACACTTCCAATTTCAATAACCAAACCAATAGGTGTAAGAAATATCAAACTCTACTACTCAGCAAACAACCTAATTACATTTTCTAAATACCAAGGTTTCACACCAGAGGTCGATTCAGGCAACTCTCTACTAACAGGGTTCGACGTAATCGGTTACCCACGTGCTACATCTCACATATTTGGTATTAATGTAACATTCTAACTTAAACAATTATGAAAAAGATAAATTATATATTGATATTAATAATGGCAGTAGTCTTAAATGGTTGCTCCGATCTGCTCGATACAGAACCTCTTGGATTTACTGCAACGGCCAACTTCTATAAAGATGCAAATGATATTGAGATTGCTCTCACAGGATGTTACGGACTATTTGGCCCCAGCTACTCAGTGAACTATCGCAC
>CAYLKV010000074.1:0-3818 GCA_964384545.1 uncultured Proteiniphilum sp. | reverse complement strand
ATAGTAAATATTAATTAATGGATATTACATATTTTCTAATCACAATACACTCTATATACTCTATAATCACTATGCACTATTATCACTATACTCTATTATCACTATACACACTAAATAATAACTATACACTCTATTATCACAATACACTCTATTATCACTATTTACTCTATTATCACTATTTACTCTATTATCACTATTTACTCTATTATCACAATACACTCTATTATCACAATACACTCTATTATCACTATTTACTCTATTATTATTTGAAAAAAACGGATTAAAAAGTGAAACTTTTTTGAATGCTAACACTTACCAACAGGTGTTCATCTGGTATTATATATAAGCATAAAAAAGCACCGTAAATAATTGATATTTACAGTGCTTTTAAGTGATTTGTTGATTTTATGAATATGAAACTCTAAAACCAATCGAAGTGATCCGCCTGGGGCTCGAACCCAGGACCCCATCCTTAAAAGGGATGTGCTCTACCTGCTGAGCTAGCGAATCTCCCTAAGTGCTTTCTTTCAAAAGCGAGTGCAAAGATAAGATCTTTATTTTTAATTTGCAACCCTTTTAACAATAAAATTGAATTTTATTTTAACTAAAAATCAATAGTATCCTCAATTTTAGGATTATACAGCTGAGAAAAATATTATAAAAAATTCAATTAATATCTGTAGTGCTCGGGCTTAAATGGTCCATCTACCGATACACCAATATAGTCTGCTTGCTTTTTCGTTAATGTTGTTAACTTAACGCCTATCTGTTCTAAATGAAGTCTCGCAACTTCTTCATCTAACTGTTTCGGCAATCTGTAAACTCCAACTTTATAATCTTTCTGCCAAAGGTCTATTTGAGCCAATGTTTGATTTGAGAATGAGTTGCTCATCACAAATGATGGATGTCCTGTAGCACATCCTAAATTCACTAATCTTCCTTCTGCTAATAAAAAGATTGAGTTACCTGTTGGGAATGTATATTTATCTACTTGAGGCTTGATATTCAGGTGTTTGATTCCAGGGTAATTGATTAGTGCATCAACCTGTATCTCATTGTCGAAGTGACCAATATTACATACAATTGATTGATCTTTCATCTGTTTTAAATGGTCTATTGTTATCACATCGCAATTTCCGGTTGTGGTAACAAAGATATTTCCTTCTTTTACCGCTTCTTCTATTGTGGTCACTTCAAATCCTTCCATCGCTGCCTGAAGTGCGCAAATTGGATCTATTTCTGTTACAAGCACTCTGGCTCCATATGTACGCATCGAATGTGAGCATCCTTTACCTACGTCTCCATAGCCTAAAACAACAACTACCTTTCCTGCTATCATAACATCGGTTGCACGTTTTATTCCATCTGCAAGCGATTCTCTACATCCATATAAATTATCAAATTTCGATTTAGTAACAGAGTCATTTACATTAATTGCTGGGACTAAGAGTTCTCCTCTCTCCATCATCTGATATAATCTGTGAACCCCTGTAGTTGTCTCTTCCGATATACCTTTCATTTCAGCAACTGTTCTGTGCCAACGCTGGTTATCTTCGCTCAAGAGACGTTTTATTGTATCTAAAATTACTTGTTCTTCATGATTAGATCCTTTTCTGTCAATTGTAGAAGGATATTTCTCTGCCCTATAACCCCAATGTACTAAGAGCGATGCGTCACCTCCATCATCTACTATAAGGTTTGGACCTTTTCCACCGGGAAATCGTAATGCCATTTCTGTACACCACCAATATTCTTCTAATGTCTCTCCTTTCCATGCAAATACTGGAATTCCGGCGGCAGCAATTGCAGCGGCAGCATGGTCTTGTGTTGAGAAAATGTTACAGCTTGCCCATCTTACATCTGCACCTAATTCCACTAATGTTTCAATCAATACGGCCGTTTGTATTGTCATGTGAAGCGATCCCATTACTCTTGCTCCTTTTAATGGTTTTTCAGATGCATACTTTTTTCTGATGGCCATCAAACCGGGCATTTCGTGCTCTGCTATTTCTATTTCTTTACGTCCAAAATCTGCAAGAGATATATCTGCTACTTTGTATTTGAGTTCTGAAGAATAATAATTATTCATAGTTTGTAAAATTATTTTTATCTATTTTTAAGTATGCAAAGTTACGAAATTTATATAATGTTTCTAACTTTGAGAATCTTAAAGAGACTGAAACTGTATAATTTATAGTAGTAGTTTCTTTTTAAGACATACTTTTTCAAACAAATAGTAAGAATGTCACATATGAAAAAGATATATTTAATATTCTTGTTTATAACACTTTTCTTCAATATGTGCGCTCAAAACAATAAACAAGAAAATCAGATAACAATAAATCATGCATCAACAATGAAATTTAATAAATTAACACCCGATGAAGAGAGAGTTATAATTCATAAAGGTACCGAGATTCCATTTACAGGTGAATATGTAAACAACTATGATTCTGGAACTTATGTTTGCAAACGATGCGACACTCCATTATATCGTTCAGAAGATAAATTCGACGGTCACTGCGGATGGCCATCATTTGATGATGAAATTCAAGGGGCAGTTAAAAGAGTACAAGATGCAGATGGACGACGTACAGAAATTCTTTGCAATACATGTGATGCACATTTAGGACATGTCTTTTTAGGTGAAGGTTTCACTTCTAAGCAAACTCGACACTGTGTAAATTCAATTTCAATGAAATTTATCCCGGCAAATCAAAAGCAAGATAATGTAAAAGCCTATTTTGCCTCTGGTTGTTTTTGGGGAACTGAATATTTCTTTATGAAAGCACCTGGAGTAGTAAAAACTAATGTTGGGTTTATGGGAGGACATGTTGATAATCCAACTTATAAGCAGGTATGTGAAAAAAACACTGGTCACCTCGAAACAACAGAGGTAATTTATGATCCAAGTGTAACCAATTATGAAGAAATGGTAAAACTCTTCTTCGAAACACACGATTTCACACAGACTAACGGGCAAGGTCCTGATATCGGACCTCAATATTTATCATGTATATTTTATAGTAATGCAATTGAAAAAACAATCGCAGAAAAATATATTGATGAACTGACAAAAAGAGGTTATAGAGTAGCAACAATGTTAAAACCAGCATCCATTTTTTGGAAAGCAGAGGACTACCATCAACAATATTACGAAAACAAAGGTGATACACCATATTGTCATAAATACACAAAGATATTCTAATAAAAGACCAAACCTAAATTCTGATTTCTACAACTATGGTTTTGTGAATATCAATTGAAATTGAATGAGCTAAATATGCAATTTCTGGTGCTTGCTCAACAATAAATGTACGTGTAATATGATCCATTTACAAAATATCACATATTTTTAACGATATGATAATGTAGAATATGGTATTTATCCAACATTTCTCATTATACAAGGTAATTTACATTGATAAATAAAATCAAAAAAGGGAGAGACTTAAATGTTTCTTCCTTTTTTATTAATTCTACCTCATGTATAGACTATAATATGTATAGACTATAATATGTATAGACTATAATATGTATAGACTATAATATTTCATTATTAAATCTATTATATAAAAATCGACATCCTATTTATTTAAACTAATAAACATTACTATTCATCTGATAATATTATTTATACAAAGTCACAACCACTAATTCATGATTATATAAATAGATATTGAAACAAACTAGATGTATTTCTATACAGTATCTTAATAAATGGCTAAGCCTATTTAACACTACTCTTCTATAACCTATAAACAAAAAAATCCCGATTGGAACTAAATCCAACCGGGACATTTTATAAAGAACGGCGG
>CAYLKV010000073.1:0-3842 GCA_964384545.1 uncultured Proteiniphilum sp. | reverse complement strand
TCATTTTGTCCTATATCATCCGTTCCCATAACGGTTTGTTTATAAAGGTCCCATACCGCAGGATTAAGCGTGGGGTTCCCAATCAAAACAACTTTATTATCCTTGTCCAGAAGGAAACACTGGTAACTCATATTGTCGGGTAATTTATTCGCTCCGTTCAATTTGCTCCGCCTATCCATATACACGGCTTGCCTAAAATTATCCCGTCTCAGCATAAACTTCAACTCTTTCTCATCCTTAGGCTGAAAATAAAAGTGAAAACTGATCTTTCCGGGCATGATTGTCTCTGCTTCCTCTACCAGAGTACTCCATTTATAAAGCTGTAGTTTACAATCTGTGCAACCTGTAGAGTCAGTATAGAGAAGAATTTTATACGGAGTGTCCCGATCAGGGCAAACCGTATCACGCCCCAGATAAGTACATTCTATATCAGCAGGAAAAATAATCTCTTTTCCTGTCCATTCAATCACTATCTTTTGGGCCTCCGCTTTTTTCTCGTCTTTTTTGCAAGATATTGCCACAAAAAGGACCAACATTGATAAAAAGTATAAAAGTTGTTTCATCATTATTCCATTATACATTCAAAAAATCATCGAACTTATAAGTTATGTCCAAGATCAATTTTTGCAAGATATCGAAAGATCTGCCACATATGGTTATTGTTTTTCTGAAATATCATTTGATGTTCCAATAATTTACCATATACAGTTTTTTGTACGAAAAGCCTGAAGAGCGCTGTCGAAAAAAAAGATGAAAGTTCTATTTTTTCATTATATAACATTTATTTTTTTGAGTAATAGAATATTACCGGATTAGAATCTTCCGGCAATTTCTCCAGGATGTCCCGTTTATCTAAATCAGCATTTAAACCACCTGTATTTGCAATTTCCAAAAATCGGGGGATTTGTTCTGTCTTGAGATAACTGTATACTCCCTTACTATCTGCATATGCAAATGATGGTAATAAAAACCAGTCTCCATTATACACAATATCATCTTTAAGAAAATCTGCTCTTCTCGTTGTATTGTTCTCTTTATTATAAATAACAAATTCCATATTTCCACTATTTAAATATTGGAAATAAACTATATTATCTAAATCAAAGTAATGATTAATATTATATGAAATATTTCGTCCAAATAGTATTTCGTGAGACAAAGTCCCCTCATTTGCTATTTTGTATTCAATTAAATCCTGGATATCCTTTTCCGTAATCCAATTTTTGGATTTAATCGCCAAATAAGGCATAATTTCATCATTTCTTATAGAGATGACAGTATCCATAAACATCTGGATATATTTAATACTTCCATCTTCATTTGGATAGAAGAATCCATCAGAACGAGAATAAAAGTCATTCCATCCCTTATTGTATGCTGAAGCATTCAAATAGGAAGATTTTGGGTTTCCTGTACTTGCATAAAATTCCTGTAACAAGAAAGAATCATCAGTTCCAAAGTATGGTATCGTACTAGTATATATTTTACCATTGACATATTGCATAAAATAACTCTTGAAATCATCGCGATCTATATATATCGAGTTAATAAACTTCCCGGAAATGATGTCATATTTATGTACCATATTCGTTGGAAAATCAATTAAATAGATTTCTTTTTTTTCAAAATCTATACTTGAGTCTGTGATATCTATATATTCACCTGGCCCTTGTCCGATTTGCCCAATTCGATGCAGGAAACGACCCTCTTTGTCAAAAACTAAGACAGTCTCAGTTATTTCGCTATCCATTACAACAATATAATCATCCAATACCCTTATAGTGTTAACTTCACCTATAATACAATTATCATTGGTCTCCAGAATTATTGTTTCAACATCCTGTAAGAAACTGGATAAATTAATAAAATCTTCTCTTGGTGCGTTATCTATATTAACTACATATAATTTTTCGTTTCTTGCAATAGGGGAAGTATCCCATCTTCTTGAAGAAGCCGTACATGAAACAAGAATTGAAAGAAACAAAAGATTCCAAATATTTTTCATTTGTGCCTGAGTTATAGAGTTAGAAATTAGTTTATGGTGATTATGAAAAACCACCATAAACCAAAAAATATTATGCTAACAATTTACCGTTGGGGCTGTTACATTGGTCGTCGTGGGTGATGGCCAAACTGCACATTCATTGGTAATTGTTCCTTCAAAGCCTTTTTTCCCTTGAGTTAGAAATCCATTAGGATCTTTTTTAAAAGTATAATTCAATCCCGATTGAATTCTATACTTCACAGGATAAGTACTGCACATTTCCTTACTATACACACTTGTGTGATTTTGGATACATTTGTTAGTTCCATCATTTTCTCCTGCTAATGCTACCACATTAGCCAAAGATAAAGAGGAAACTTCTCCATTATTCACATTCAAATTCATGTTAAATGCTGCAATGGCCGTTGTCGCCAACACTGCAATTCCGCATAAAATTTTCTTTTTCATTTTGAATCAAATTTTTAAATTGATATTTTTTTAATTTACAATCCCGGGATGGGTAAAATCCCGGAGACTTTTATGTGCTACGATCGGTGTGGCGATCGATAAAAATCATCAAAGAATACCACAAGCACCATGATTTAGGTGTTCCCTATGATGATTTTCTGGTCGGTGCATAAGTTTTAACAGGTTTTAAACTGTCAGCCCGTTGTCTCAACAAGTGAAAAACCACTCGGATTTCAAATTTTAATACTTACCTTTGAAATACCTCCTTTCTTTTGTTAAGAAAGGGTCAGGGCGGGGGCTATTGTCCGGCTTTGCAAGAGGAGACAATTCTCCGCCCTTTTCCCTTTTGTTTATCCTTCCACCGTACCTTTTACAAACAACGGGATAGTACCCTTTGCCGTGTTGCAAAATACGGTTACCGTTTTTCTGAAATATCCTTTTCCATCTGGGGTCATATTTACTTTTATTTCTGTGGTTTCCCCCGGCTTTATTGGTTCTTTATCCCATCGGGGAACCGTGCAACCGCAGGAAGCAGAAATATCTTTTATCAGAAGCGGCACATCACCCGTGTTCTTTAATACAAACGTGGCCGTGGAACTTTTGAATATCTCGGGATTTTGCAATTCTATTTCGGACCGTTCAATTTCAACATTGGTGGTCGCCATTTCATTTTGTCCTATATCATCCGTTCCCATAACGGTTTGTTTATAAAGGTCCCATACCGCAGGATTAAGCGTGGGGTTCCCAATCAAAACAACTTTATTATCCTTGTCCAGAAGGAAACACTGGTAACTCATATTGTCGGGTAATTTATTCGCTCCGTTCAATTTGCTCCGCCTATCCATATACACGGCTTGCCTAAAATTATCCCGTCTCAGCATAAACTTTAATTCCTGCTCATCCTGGGGTTGAAAATAGAAGTGAAAGCTGATCTTTCCGGACATGATTGTTTCCGCTTCTTCTATCAGTGCATTCCATTTATAAAGTTGCAGCTTACAATCTGTGCATCCGATAGAATCGGTATAGAGAAGGATTTTATACGGAGTGCTCTGATCTGGGCAGACAATATCTCGACCTTGGTATGTGCAATCTATATTCGCAGGAAAAATAATTTCCTTTCCTGTCCACTCTGCAACAATTTTTTGAGCTTCATGTCTTTTTGTATCCTCTTTACAAGAATGTCCAATTGTTCCAAGAATGAATAATGAAGGCTTCATCGTTTTTAATTGATTTCCTATAAATTGGAAATCTGTTATTGTACTATCTTAATAAAGTGTACGCTTTTGATAATAAGGTAGCGAAGCCTCTTCTTCGCTCAATGTCATTGATTGCACACGTGTAAATAATATATCTTTGTTTTGTAAAAATATAAAATCATAAAATGCCCCCA
>CAYLKV010000072.1:0-3960 GCA_964384545.1 uncultured Proteiniphilum sp. | reverse complement strand
ACCTGGAACCTTCTGATCCGTAGTCAGATACTCTATTCAGTTGAGCTACGGGGCCTTTTTGTGGGTGCAAAGATACACTATTTTCACAAATACACAAAAACATGATAGAGATTTTTCTCTATAATTTAATTGTCTGCTTGTTATTTAAAAATTTTCTTCCAAGGGTAAATAGTATTGTTGTTCTTACTCTTTTTTAAATTATCTATTGAAGCAGAAACTGTAAGTGCTTGTTGCATCATAACATATCCTTCATTGAAGTGTAAATTGCAATTGAATCTAACTTTTACATTTTCAGACTCAATCAGACGAATATACCACTCATTTTTAAGGTAAGTTTTAGCTCTAAGAAATTGTGTTCCCCAATATAGGTCTCCTCCAAAACTATCAGAGAGTCGCATTCTGGGATCACCAATATATAACAAGTTTTTTGTTCCAATTCCCATAATTTCGGCGTCGGCACGGGCAACGAACCCCATTGGTTTATATTTTTGATTCTCAAACCTTCTGTCTCGTTCATAACCCAATAGTGTACCGGCAGCAATCAACCCATTAAATTTCTCTTCATCATTATATTCTAATCCAAGTGTGGCTTGCAGTTGAAGGTTTTCACTAACTCCATACCCCTCTGTTGCAGGTTTTGTGTTTGATAGATGATACATATATGATTGAAAGTCTGCAAAATATATTCCTCTCGATGCTCGCCCCGAGACACCTACAAAGAAGTGCTCTCTACTGTTTGCAGTTGCATATCCTGTCCTGTAGAACCATGCATTTAAGAAGTTATTGTTATTTCCAATTCTGAAATATACCCCATCCATATGGGGCAAGAAATTATTTACAGAATCTTTAAAGAAGAAGTTGTTGTAATTGTTTAATAGATCATCTTTAGGAAAAGAACCAGCTCTAAAAAGTATATTTGGTGTGCTATATTGATAATATATAATAGCTTTTGCTTCATCAATCATTTTATCCACTCCAGGGATTTTAAGCAGATTAACGCCGGCATTCAAAGAGTGTGTCTCGTTCCAAGTAATACTCCCGGCTGGGTTGAGCCACACTCCATTCATAGTCTCTGAATCGATGAAAGAAGATTTTTTATATTCAGTATTATCGAAAAAATAATCAATACCCACCTGCCAGTTATATTCTTGAGCAAAGGCAGAAGTGAAGATTAGTAAGACTAAAATTAACAAGTAGTGTTTCTTATGCATCTCTATAACTATATTTTGCTTCTGTAAAGATAGTATATTTTTATATTTTAGCAATTTAAGTCTAAAATTTAAATATTGTAAATATTTTCGTATATTTGTAAAACTAAAATTGTTTTTATATGTTTTATTTAAATATATATTATTTATCAAGAAGATGTTACACATTTAAATTCTTAACGTCATGTATTTAAAACTTTTTTTTATTAGTCTGATAATTGGTGTAATGCTGATTTCATGTGGTGGTAATAAATCATCTGAAAATGATGATAATGAGTCAGTGGGGCTTTCTGAAGCAATAGGGGGATTTAAAGACCTTAAAAAGGCAGGTGAAGCAGCAAAGGATTGGGAGAAAATTCAAGAGAAGTTGGCAGCTGAAACTCCAAAAACAAACGATGAGATTAAAGTATTTTTCCCTGAAAAAGTTGGAGGAATGAATCGTAAAAGCTTTAGTGTAGGAGATGCACAGTTTATTGGCATTAATGGGGGCGAAGCAAAATACAGCGACGATGAGGATAAAAATATTGAGGTTTCTATTATGGATGGCGCCGGTGAAGTGGGGGCTAGTATGGTTGCTATGTATGCAATAACATTGGCTATAGACAAGGAAGAAGAGACTGAAAATGGTTACAGCAAGACTATCAATTTTAATGGAAATAGAGCTACAGTTAAGGAAAACAGTTATGATGGAAGGTTTGATTCTGAAATTATGACTATTGTAAATGATAGGTTCATAGTTTCTCTTACAGGTGATGGATTGAGTTTTAAAGATCTTGAGAAGGTATTCAATGAGCTTAATCTTAATAAACTGAAGTAAATTAACTCTATATTTAATTGAATAGAATTAAAATTAACTTATACCGGGACAATATTTAGTCCCGGTTTTGTTTGGACTA
Source organism: uncultured Proteiniphilum sp. (assembly GCA_964384545.1). GTDB lineage: Bacteria > Bacteroidota > Bacteroidia > Bacteroidales > Dysgonomonadaceae > Proteiniphilum. The sequence goes on along the minus strand of CAYLKV010000072.1, from coordinate 1,856 downwards.
ACTCCTAACCAACTCCTTGTTAACTCTGTATCATCACTGTATCAACCTCGTTTTTTAACAGGGTTAATAAAGACGAGGTCAGGATAAGGTAATGCTAATGTTGATTAGATAAGCATTTGAATTATTGTTATTTTTTAATCTTAGTTTAAAAGAAAAACATATCAAACTTTTTGCTAATTCGTTGGATTATTGTAACTTTGCAGTCCGATTATTAGTTTTTATCATTTAAGAGTTTGATTTATAGCTTTTTATTTGCCTTTACGTCCCTTAGCAAGACAAGAGAGGAAGCAGGTATAATCAACTTCATATTAATTTACTAATTAAAAATTAAACATCAAGAATGGATACGTTAAGTTATAAAACCATTTCTGTAAACAGTCAAACGGCCAAAAAAGAGTGGGTGGAAGTAGATGCCACAGGACAGTCATTAGGACGTGTATGCTCAAAGGTAGCTAAACTGCTTAGAGGTAAATATAAAGCCAGCTTTACTCCACACGTAGATTGTGGTGATAATGTAATCATACTAAATGCTGATAAAGTAGTACTTACCGGTAATAAGTGGGAAGATAGAAAATATTACCGCTATTCTGGTTATCCGGGTGGACAAAAGGTTACTACACCTGCTGAAATGTTATCAAAAGGTTCCGATAGACTTTTTAGAAAAGTTGTTAAAGGGATGTTGCCAAAAAACAAATTAGGCGATGCTATTTTAAATAACTTGTTTGTGTATGCAGGTAACGAGCATCCACACCAGGCACAGAAGCCAAAACAAATCGATATAAACAGTCTTAAATAATAAAGATGGAAACAGTAAATGCAATAGGAAGGCGCAAAGCAGCTGTAGCAAGAGTTTTCGTGACTGAAGGTACCGGTAAAATCATCATCAATAAACGTGAATTGGAAAACTATTTTCCTTCATCAATACTTCAGTTTATTGTAAAACAACCTCTAAATACACTTAATGTAGCTGAAAAGTACGACATTAAAGTTAATCTAGATGGTGGTGGTTATAAAGGACAGTCAGAAGCTGTTAGACTAGGAATTGCTCGCGCTTTAGTAAAAATAAATGCTGAAGACAAACCAGCATTAAGAGCAGCTGGTTTTATTACTCGCGACCCACGTGTTGTTGAACGTAAAAAACCAGGACAACCAGGAGCAAGGAGGAAATTCCAGTTCTCTAAACGTTAACCTGTTTTCTCAGGTATTATATGAACCGGTATTTATACCGGTTTATTATATATAAGCTCTACCATAGCTTTAGTGTTTAGTATCTAAATCGTAAGGATGTTATCGGTAATGATAATATTTATTGTGGATAATCTACCTTACGATTCTGTAAATGAAAAAGAAAGTAAACAATTAATTTAAAAACAAAACATGGCAAAATTAGAATTTGACCAACTTTTAGAAGCCGGAGCTCATTTCGGACACTTAAAAAGAAAATGGAATCCAGCTATGGCTCCTTACATTTTTATGGAGCGCAACGGTATTCACATTATCGATCTTTATAAAACTATCGCTAAAACAGAAGAGGCTGCTGCTGCTATGAGACAGATGGCTAAATCTGGAAAGAAAATCCTTTTTGTAGCTACAAAAAAACAGGCAAAACCTGTTATCGAAGCAAGATCACAGAGCATTAACATGCCATACGTTATTGAACGTTGGCCGGGTGGTATGCTTACAAACTTCCCTACTATCCGCAAGGCTGTAAAAAAGATGGGAAATATTGATAAGATGATCAAGGATGGCACTTTTGATACATTATCTAAAAGAGAAAAATTACAGGTTACTCGTCAACGTGCTAAACTTGAAAAGAACCTTGGTTCTATTCAGGATATGACTCGTCTTCCTTCTGC
>CAYLKV010000071.1:0-4052 GCA_964384545.1 uncultured Proteiniphilum sp. | reverse complement strand
TATCTCTCTAACTGCTGCATGTTGTGCGAAGCCTCTTTGTTGCCTGCCTCCATTGATTTACGGAAATACTTAGCAGCCTCTTCTACGTTTCCTATTTTTGCATGTATTACTCCAAGGAGATTCCAGGATTCCTTGTTTTCTTTCACCTTATCAAGTCGCTCAAGTGCAGCATCAACATTGTTGTTATTAAGTTCTGTTACAGCTACATTTATATTGGCTATTTCGCTTTCGGGGAATGTTTTGGCAGCCACTTCAAATACTTCTTTAAATTCAGCACTCTCGGCAGGAAATCTGTTTGCCACATGAAACATTTCGTTCAGACTAAGTAGTTTGGGTCTCGATTTTATTACTTCGGCAGCTTCATCAACATTAAACGGTCGCGATACAAACCCAATGTTGTAGTCGTTTCTGCGAAGTGACGGATATAACTCATTTAAAATTCTGTTGTATGTGGCACCATTGTCTATTGCCCTAATTTCTCTGTCTCTCGCATCCATATCGGCAACAGTGTCTATAATTCTGATCAACTCATTCTTATTATCAAGCGTTGATGAAACAATGGCTTCACGCAGTCCGTTCCAGTCCTCTCCTTTCCATTCAACCTTAAACTGGTTGGTGTTGTATCCATATTTGTTTTCGATATATTTTGCGAAGCTTTCGGCACGGCGCTGAGATAGCAACAGATTGCTTTGTTGTGTTCCCTCGGGTGATGCGTAACCGGTTATTGTGAAGTTTGATATTTTGAGGTCAGTATCATTTTTAAGTTCCTGAATTATCTCATCTACCTTAGCAAGTACTGTTGCATTGCTTTGAAAATCGGGAAGCAGATCCCAACGGCCTACTCTATAATTGAGATGTGCACTATAAGTTTCGCTACGCTCTTTAATCTCTTCAACTTCAGGTGTTATATATGAGAATTGGTATTCGGGTACAAATCTTTCTGTCAGCATTTTATCAGATAGAATTATTTCTGGCTCAATGTCTCTGCAGTTGGCACAACCGATAACTTCGGTGCTCAATATGATTCGGGCATCTCGCTGCCACTCTTCATATGGCAATGTGGTTGTGTAACTTATTGATTGATTGCTACCATTATTGCGATGCAAAAAATATTGATTAGAGGTATTTATAATTGGTTTGCCCTCATATGTAAATGGTCGCTGAAGTACTTTGTTTCTCCGTTTTCCAATAATTGTAATTGGATCTAGCGCTTTGCTATTTTCTCCTTTATTAGAGACAACCATCGGTGTTAAAATTAACAGCTCATTTTTGTCTATTTCAACATTATTGAGGTTAAAATTGAATGATATATTTGTAACATCTGCTTCTTTTGCTATAGCAAGGTTTTCTACTGTTATCTGTTCTGAGTAGTAGTTTTGTGCAGCTACTTCAAGTGTTGCCATTACCAAAGTGACAACTGTTATAACTGTACTTATATATAGGCTATTCTTTTTCATTTTTATCACTTTTATTTAATCATAAATATTAGAGATACAGCAGCTTTTGTTACTCCCAAATAGTTAGAAGTAGCATCCTCTTCTAACAACTCACCACATTTTACACAAGGGAACTTGTCATAATTGAAATGAATAAATCCTGCTCCAAGGTTTAGTTCTAAATTCCATTTGGGTGATAATATCCATTGATAACCATAACTTAAACCTCCTCCGGCTCCCCACCCTTCATACCTGTAATCTTTAAGATTTTCAAGCCTGCCTAGAGGGATATCAACTCCGCCTGCATTATATGCTCCGGCTAGTAGGTGTAATCCAAAAAAATGACCATTAAAACTCTCACATGTCCAATATCTTAACTCTGGTTGCAAAATCCAATGTTGAATTTTTTTATTATCTTTGTATTCAAATGGATTTACTCCTCCAGTTAGCTCCATAGTATACTTCCTGTTAAATGCGAACTCTATACCTATATTAGGTGTAGTAGTTGCCCAATGTGCCAGGTTAGTTTTTATTCCAACACTCTGCGAAAAAGAGAAAGAATAAAAAGAGAGCAGGGCTAAAATTGAAAAGAATACTCGTTTCATACCGTCTATTTTTTTGTATAAAAATATGGACAAGTAGACACTGAAGTTTGTCCTTAATCAGCAATAATTATGACTGTATCTTTATTAACATTAGTTAATTTATAATTTAATCATCAAATCAATATATTTATGGCTCTGTATATCAACGCTATAATTGGTCAAATTTTCTATAAAGATTTATATTTAATTTTAACGGTTATTTTAACTAAATGATCTGATTTTATCGATTAGTTGTCGTTTTTATTAAATATTATTTCGATAAAAAGAGGTCAATTAATTTGAAAAATTATATATAATCTGTCCTTTTTACTTAATGAGAAAAATTATAATAAGATTGATAAAATATAAAAATGCAAGTGGTAGAAATTATTGATTTAGGTGTAAGAAATTAATGATGTATATTCCAGAAATTATAAATCAGAATAGAAGATAAGATTACTTCAGAAGTGAATTGAATAATCGGCTAAATTCAATTGTCTTTTTTATTATCTTTGTAGCTTAATAATCAATTGACAGAACATTAATTTATGATGAATTTTGTAGAAGAACTTCGCTGGAGAGGCATGATACATGAGGTTATGCCTGGTACAGAAGAACAGTTACAGAAAGAAAGAACTTCAGGATACTTAGGAATAGATCCTACAGCCGACTCTTTACATATCGGACACCTTGTTGGTGTAATGATGCTTAAGCATTTTCAACGCGCAGGACACACTCCTATTGCGCTTGTGGGTGGTGCAACAGGTATGATTGGAGATCCATCCATGAAGTCGGCAGAGAGAAAGCTTCTCGATGAAGAAACACTACGCCATAACCAAGAATCTATAAAGAAGCAGCTTGCCAAATTCCTCGACTTCGAAAGTGATATTCCAAATAAGGCAATTCTGGTTAACAATTACGACTGGATGAAGAGTTACAGCTTTCTTAATTTTATCAGAGATATTGGCAAGCATATCACTGTTAACTATATGATGGCTAAAGATTCTGTTAAGAAACGTCTTAGCGGAGAGTCAAAGGAAGGAATGTCTTTTACTGAATTCTCATATCAATTATTGCAAGGATACGACTTCCTGCATCTATATCGCGAAAAAGGATGTCGCATACAATTAGGCGGATCCGATCAATGGGGTAATATAACCACCGGTACAGAGCTAATTAGAAGAGTTGAAGGTGGAGAAGCTTTTGCTTTGGTTTGTCCTCTTATCACAAAAGCAGATGGCGGCAAATTTGGTAAAACTGAAAGTGGAAATGTATGGTTAGACAGACGATACACCTCTCCATATAAATTCTACCAGTTCTGGCTTAACGTAAGTGATGCAGATGCAGATAAATATATAAAGATATTTACCTCACTTTCAAAAGAAGAGATCGATTCACTTATAGCAGAACAAGTTAGTGCACCTCACGAAAGACCATTACAAAAGAGATTAGCAAAAGAGTTAACTGTAATGGTACACTCGTTAGAAGACTACGAAATGGCCGTTGATGCCTCTCAGATACTTTTTGGAAGATCTACATCACAAGCGTTGCGTAATATCGATGAAGAGACCTTTATGCAGGTATTCGAAGGTGTACCTCAGTTCACTGTCTCAAAAGAAAAACTATCTGCCGGAATTAAAGCCGTAGACCTGCTTACTGAAGATGCCGAAGTGTTTCCTTCAAAAAGTGAATTCCGCAAAACAGTCAATTCTGGTGGAGTTACAATGAATAAAGAGAAACTTGAACAGTCAGATGAAATAATAAATCTATCTCATCTTATTGGCGATAAATTTATTGTAGCACAAAGAGGCAAAAAGAACTATTTTCTAATTATTGCAGAATAGTATTGACTTAGTCCACATTTCCTCAATTCTTGTGTAGAATTGAAAAATAGCTGTATTTAAGGTCAAATAGATACAAAAATATTTGTTTAGTTAAGAAAAATATTATACTTTTGCACTGCTTTTCACGAAGCAATTAAGGATTGTCCCATGGTGTAACGGTAGCACATCTGATTTTGGTTCAGCCGGTT
>CAYLKV010000070.1:0-4120 GCA_964384545.1 uncultured Proteiniphilum sp. | reverse complement strand
GCCTTTAGTGAGTCGTGAAACACAATAATAGAGCCATCTCGACAATATTTCTTCACATTCTCCAGTACCTGTTCAGGATTCATAAATCTACTGTAATCGCGGGTTACAACATCCCACATTATTATCTTGTAACCACTCTTTTTCAAAAGACTTGGTTGAGGATATATCATATGTCCGTGTGGTGGTCTAAACAGATTAGAGTGTATCAAATCATCCGCCTGTTTTGTATTGTGAAGAAATTTGATCGATCTGTTCTGCCATCCTTGCAAATGATTAAATGTATGATTCCCAACAGCATGCCCTCTTCTTTTTAGCTCTTCAAATATATGTCCATATTTACGAACATTATCACCTACGCAAAAGAAGGTAGCCTTTACATTATATTGATCCAGAACATCCAATACCCACGGAGTAACTTCAGGTATTGGTCCATCGTCGAAAGTTAGATATACACACTTTTTGTTTGGCACAGGAATACGCCAAATTGAGTCCGGATATAGAGCTCTATAGAGCATGGGAGGTTGTTCTATCAGCATTTTTTATATGTGTATTGATTGTTTTACACTAGTGGTAGAATGCAAAGTATCACTACGGTACACTACCACTCACTTTAATTTATTGTAGTTTTTTATATAATCTATTTTTATTGAGGCGACACTCCATACTGCTCCAATAAACGAGGATTGAATTGTTTCATCATATTCATAGCACTCTGCATGATCTCATATTCAAACGATTTCATTACTGTATCCTGATCATTGGCACTGTAATATCCTCTAACTGAGCTTTCTGTAACATCTCTTACAATTGCATCTCCTACATATGTAATTCCCATCATATAGAACGATTGCGCAAGTTGCATCAACTCATCCGACAACACTAAATAGCTATCATAGTCGTGTGTCTGATATACACTTTTGATAAGCAGTAGCGGATTCACATTATTATAAATAATATCCGACAAAGAGTTAGCTATATCAACAGGTTTTAATCTCTGGAACCAGTCCATATTTGCATTAATTCTATTGTGTATAGTATTAATAAGCTCTTTTCCTTTCTCAGTTTCACCAACATCAAAATATGATCTGGCAAAAATCAGCCCATCTGTACTATAAGGAACCACTTTATCAGGAATCATAGACGTAACCTTATCGAGAGCATTTATCGCCATCTCTTTTTTACCAGCTTTAATAAGAGCCTCAATAAGTTGTGAGAAGTATAGTCTGTATGTAGAGAGCATACGTCTGCTAGTTTCATCCATGTAGATATCAGAATTATTCTCAAGTCCGCCCCAACGGAACTTATTGACCATTGTTTCATAAGCTACATCCAGATTAACCCCATCATACAGAGGAGTGCCCGGTACCACCTGATAGGTCAAACCATTAAGTGCAAAGTTTGTATCCTGCAAATCCATATATAAAGAAGGAGTAATTGTTGTAGCAAAATGAATTGGACGTTCCCAATTATCATCATTAATATTAGTCAACATCTCAAGAATCATAAGTTCCTGACGATATAGAGCCTGTTTACCTTCAATGCTGATAAGCATTTTATTCGTAGGCTTAGCTGCCAGAGCACTCCAGTTAACTTTATTGCTATCAACATCCAAAGAGAGTAAACTACCCGGAACAATCTGTGTTGAACCTGTAGAGAATGGATTCTGAGGAGTAGCATTTACACCTGTTCGCAAATTATCCATTGTCTGCTTCAACGAAACAGTATCTCTGTAGGCATTTCTGTCGTAATAGTTAGCATATGCCACAGGTGAAACATCATTCTGTTTAAGTGCATTCTCAATCTCCTTCTTAGTAATCACAAATGCGGCACTACCTGCATCACCAGAATAGCGTTCTCTGGTCCACTTAATAGGAAGAGGTTCAGATTCATAAGCTTGACGCAACAACTGATCAACATACCAGTCGGTTTGCAAGAAGCTCAAATTTGTAACCCTAACATCTGTCCTAAATCCTTCTGTCTCCTGAACATACCACAAAGGATAAGTATCATTATCACCATTTGTAAAAAGAATACCATTTTCTCCAACACTGCTTAGATAGTTCATACCCGTATCACGTGCTAAAGTCCTTCCCGAGCGATCATGATCATCCCAGTTTTGAGAAGCCATCTGTACAGGTATAATTAGACATACTACAGCCGCAGTAGCCGAAGCAACCTTGCTGTTTTTTATATATTGTTTCAGAAACAGGCTAATTCCGGCAACCCCCATTCCAATCCAAATAGAGAAGGCGTAGAAAGAGCCTGCGTAGGCATAATCCCTCTCTCTCGGTTCCATAAATGTTTGGTTGAGGTATAGAATAATTGCCAAACCGGTCATAAAAAAGAGCATAAACACAACAATAAAGCTCTTTTTGCCCCTCTCTTCAAGACGCAGCTGATACAAAATACCAATTATTCCAAGAATAAGTGGTAACATATAATATTTATTGCGACCCTTGTTATCAGCAATATCAGGTGCTATATCTTTCTGAGAACCAAGTCCTATCACATGTTCATCAATAAATGGGATACCGGTTATCCAATTTCCTCTTGTCATTCCTCCATCACCCTGAAGATCGTTCTGACGACCCGAGAAGTTCCATAAGAAATAGCGCCAGTACATATAGTTAAACTGATAGCCAAACATATACTTGATATTCTGCCAAAATGTAGGTGGTTTATTCTGGTCAGTAACCCCTCCCCATCTTTCATAACCAATTATATGATTTCTGAATGAAGGGTTATTAGGATTAGAGTGCATCCTGGTGAAAAGCATTGTATTTGTATATGTATATCTTGGAGAAGTCGATTTTTCATATCTATCCTTCTGCTCAGGGGATGTTTTTAAAACACGTTTATATGATACCCTTTCACCATCAGTAATTATTGTACCGTTGGCATTTCTTTTCATTTGCGATGCATATGTAGTACCATTAATAAGAGGCGTTTCTCCATACTGTTCGCGGTTGAGATAACTTCCCAATGAGAATATATCAACAGGAGAGTTAAGATCGAGTGGGGGGTTGGCCGATGATCTGATAGGAATAATTGCATATGCAGAAAAGCCTACAAGAATTACCATAAAGCTGGAGATTGTAAGATTTATAAACCTCATGCTGATAGATTTACTCTTAAATACAAAGTATCCACCAACTGCAATTAACACAACCCATAACCATGGGCTGCTTCCAATGAAAAGTACACCTGTTAAAGCCAATGTTACAAAAAGAGCTGTTCTTGCTCTCGATTCCTTACCCTTTTCAGAAATGGTTTCGAACAGACCCCAGGCAATAGCAGCCACCAATATAAATATATAGAAGAATAATCCTGTATTAAACGAGAGTCCAAAGCTGTTAACAAACAGAAGTTCAAGCCAACCGCCAACTTTTGTGAATCCGGGAACAATACCCCACATTAACACAATTATTAATCCGAATGATATTAAAAGAGACTTAATAATACCTTTCCAAGTTGCATTTTCAGTATTCTTGAAGTAGTAAACAAGTACAATAGCAGGAATACATAGCAGGTTAAGAAGGTGAACTCCAATAGAGAGCCCCATCACATATGCTATAATAACCAGCCACTTATCTGAATGTTCTCTCTGTGAATTATCTTCCCATTTAAGTATCAGCCAAAATACTAGTGCCGTGAGCATAGATGAGAAGGCATAAACCTCACCTTCAACGGCAGAGAACCAAAATGTGTCTGAAAATGTATAAACCAATGCTCCAACAGCACCACTGGCAATTATAATGATTGTTTTTGCCAAAGAAGGAACATCATTTTCCTCTTTTACTATAAGTTTGCTAACTAAGTGAGTTATTGTCCAGAACAGAAACAGAATGGTAAATGCACTCATAAGAGCAGACATAATATTCACCATCATTGCTACCTGTGAGGGATCTTTTGCCAGTTGAGTAAAGAAATTGGCCACAAGCATAAAAAATGGAGCACCCGGTGGATGTCCAACTTCTAATTTATATGCTGAGGTAATAAATTCTCCACAGTCCCAAAAACTGGCTGTAGGTTCAATGGTTAATAGATAAACGGCTGCTGATATTGCAAATACAATCCAACCTGAGATGTTATTGATTAGCTTTTGTTTAGACATCATTTT
>CAYLKV010000069.1:0-4174 GCA_964384545.1 uncultured Proteiniphilum sp. | reverse complement strand
AGAAAGATAATCCATATCGACATGGATGCCTTTTATGCCTCCATAGAGCAACGCGATAATCCCGAATATCGTGGCAAGCCGGTTGCTGTGGGCTATGGAGAAAAACGAGGAGTAGTTGCAGCAGCCAGTTATGAGGCTCGCAAATATGGAGTATATTCTGCAATGCCTTCAATAACGGCTCTTCGTAAATGCCCTCATCTAATTTTTACTCCACCCCGATTTGAAGTTTACCGAAGCGTATCAAATCAAATTATGCAGATATTCCTCGAATATACTTCAATAGTGGAACCGCTGTCACTCGACGAAGCATTTCTGGATGTAACCGTAAATAACAAAGGATCACGTTCGGCCACTCTAATTGCAAAAGAGATAAAACAGAAGATATTTAACCGCACACATCTAACAGCATCTGCGGGAGTATCATACAATAAGTTCCTAGCCAAGATAGCATCAGATTATCAAAAACCTAACGGGATATTTGTTATCGAACCCGATAAAGCTGAAGCTTTCATAGAGAAACTGCCTGTTAATAAGTTCTTTGGGGTAGGGAAGGTGACGGCCAAAAGAATGGAAGAACTAGGTATAAAAACCGGGTATGATTTAAAACAGTGGACAGAGTTAGATCTGGCACGTGAGTTTGGAAAGGCAGGAGTTACTTACTATAATTTTGCAAGAGGTATAGATGATAGAGAAGTAGAGTCGGAGAGGGTTCGCAAGTCACTTGGAGCTGAAGTTACCTTCCTCGACGACCTCGATGAGATTGTTGATATCCTTGGTGCACTCGACCAAATTGCACATGAGGTACAGCGAAGGTCAGAGAAGCGAAAATTTATGGCTAAAACAGTTATTCTAAAGGTGAAGTATGCCGACTTTTCAATCATTACACGAAGTAAAACCTCAAACAACTTTGTAAATAGCTACGATAAGCTCTACGAGATAGGCAAAGAGCTTCTATTGGAGGTTGACGATATTGAGGAGAAAAAGATAAGACTGATGGGACTGACTCTTAAAAAATCTGATTCCGACTTAAATCTTTTACTTTCTGAAGCAATTCAGTTGAAACTAGATTTTGAAGATTAAATCATTTTTAGATTATATCTCTTTGTTCAAATATTTGTTATTTCTGTTAATAAAACATTCAAGCATATTTCGGGGGGAACTTCTTGTCACATTTCACTGACATTGATACTACTTTAGTCGTAATTTATTCTTATTTAACCGAACGATATAAGAATCAGGTAAGACTAAAGGGAGAGCAAAATAGCTGCAAGGTTAAACGGAAAGCCAACTTAGTTTTGAAAAACAGTTGTCAGCAATCAGTAAATTCTCCAATGTTCAATTGCTTTTAAATAATAAAGTTCTCAGGTTTTTTCGCTTTGATATCTTTAAAGTAAGCTTTAATCTTTATAATATCCTCATCGTAATTGCCGGTCGGAAAAAAAACATCCAAAACTCTTGCCTCTTTCTTTCCGTAATCTAGCCCAATTAACAAAATTGGGACATTAGCATTCATGGCAATAAAATAGAACCCTTTCTTCCACTCTTTCATTGGTTTGCGTGTACCTTCGGGTGTAATGCCCAGATGCATCCATTCGCGTTTCTTAAACTCATCGGCCAATTTATTTGTAAGAGATTCTTTTTTATCCCTCTTAACAGGTATCCCTCCCATTCTGCTGAAGATAATATTAAAAGGGAAAAAGAACCATTCTGCTTTTATAAGAAAATTAGCCTGCCGCCCAAGAGAGTTGTAGGCTAGTTTACCCACAACAAAATCCCAGTTGCTAGTGTGAGGAGCTACAACAATAACGCATTTTGATATTTCTGGAAATGGTTCAATAACTTTCCATCCCATTATTTTGGTTAATATGAATTTACTTAGATTTCTCATAATATAAGGTTATTATATAACTGTTTCCGAAAAAAATTATCTGTTCTCTTTAAATTTCTCTAGTTCTAACGTAGTGTGCTCCCATTTGTTCATAACCTTGTCAAGCTTTGATTTAACATCCAGATATTTTTGCAGATACGCCATATCAGATGCACCTTCAGGTGTAGCAAGGTATGTCTCCATATCGGACAACTCATTTTCGAGCGATTCAATTTTTTTCTCAATCTCCTCAATCTCTCTCTCAACCTTACGTATTTTGCTGTTAAGCTCTTTCTGCTCCTGATAAGAAAGTTTAGTAGAAGAGGTTTCGGATGTAGATTTTATTAAATCGTTATTCTCAGCTTTAGATGTTTGTGCAACTTTACTTGGTGAGGTTGGTAACTCTAGCTGCTGTAAATTATCGAGCTTCTTTTTTGATAGATAATCATATATTCCACCAATATGCTCTAACACTTTTCCTCCGCCAAACTCATAAACCTTATTGGCTAATCCATCAAGAAAGTCTCTGTCGTGCGAAACAATAATGGCAGTACCGTCGAAATCCAAGATAGCTTTTTTTAGTACATCTTTCGATGCCAAATCTAAATGGTTTGTAGGCTCATCCAATATTAGCAGATTAACAGGTTCGAGAAGTAGTCTTATCATTGCCAAACGGCTACGTTCTCCTCCTGAAAGCACTTTTACCTTTTTTTCTGAAGCCTCTCCTCCAAACATGAAAGCTCCCAGTATATCTCTGATTTTTGTTCTTATATCACCAACAGCAACATTGTCGATTGTTTCAAATACAGAAAGATTGTCATCAAGCATCTGTGCTTGATTTTGAGCAAAATAGCCAATGCTTACATTATGACCCAGATCTAATTTGCCATCATGATCAATCTCTTTCATAATGCATTTAACAAGCGTAGATTTACCTTCGCCATTCTTACCTACAAAAGCAATTTTCTCACCTCTTTCGATAGTCAGATTTACATCCTTAATAACTGTGTGGTCGCCGTAACTTTTAGTAAGATCTTCAATAATTACAGGGTAAGAACCAGAGCGTGGAGCGGGAGGAAACTTTAAACTAAGTCGCGAACTATCAATCTCATCCACCTCTATTCGATCAATCTTTTCAAGTTGCTTTATACGCGATTGCACCTGATTAGATTTCGTAGCCTTGTATCTGAATCGTTCAATAAAATCCTCAGTCTCCTTTATCTGTTTTTGTTGATTTTCATAGGCTCTTATTTGCTGATCTCTTCGCTCTTTTCTAAGTTCAACATATTTTGAGTAGTTAACCCTGTAATCATGAATATCACCAAGAACAATTTCGATTGTTCTGTTAGTAACTGCATCCAGAAAAGCACGGTCGTGCGAAACAAGCATAACAGCGTTTGCCTCATTCAAAAGGAAGTTTTCAAGCCACTGTATTGATTCAATATCAAGGTGATTGGTAGGCTCATCAAGAAGCAGAACTTCAGGCGATTTTAGCAATATTTTAGCCAATTCAATTCTCATTCTCCATCCACCACTAAACTCTTTTGTAGGCCTTGTAAAATCGCTCCTTGAAAAGCCAAGACCCATAAGGGTTTTCTCTACTTTCGCCTCAAAGTTGTGAATATCGGAAATCTGAAGTAACTCCTGAAGGTCAGTTGCTTTTTCAATTATTTTATGATACGAAACTGATTCATAATCTGTACGTTGTGCCAGTTCGTCGTGTAAACGGTTTAACTCAAGTTCCATCTTTTGTAGATGTTCAAAAGCAAGAGATGCCTCCTCCATTACGGTGCGTTTATCATCCAGTTTCATCTGTTGCGGCAGGTAACCAATTGTTATATCTTTAGGTGTAGATATATTTCCGCTTGAGGCCTGTTGTATTCCTGCCATAATCTTAAGCAGGGTAGATTTACCAGCGCCATTTTTACCTGTAAGTGCAACTCTTTCATTCTTGTTAAGAACAAAAGATATTTTATCTAATAGTGTAAAACCACCAAATTCAACCGTGATATTTTCAATAGAGAGCATTTGAAATAATTTTGTGCAAAGAAAATGCATTTTAAGGGACTAAAAAAATCACACTTGATAAATTGAAGATTTTTTATTAAATTTGCACTCACGCACTACATGTTGGACCTCTTTTTGTCGATTACTCACCGACATACCTCCATCCAGTTATAAAATAACAACCTGTAAAGTCGATTTGAAATATAAAAACAATTTAATATTAAAAAATGGCCAAATCAAATTCGTTTAATAAAAGAGAAATAGAAAAAAACAAAAGTCAGAAAAGAAAAGAGAAACAAT
>CAYLKV010000068.1:0-4597 GCA_964384545.1 uncultured Proteiniphilum sp. | reverse complement strand
ATAAAAAAAACATCCTCACAAGAATATAGAGAGGATGTTTTTAATATAATTGTTTAGATAATTACTATCCAAAGTCGTCGAACATAATCATTTCGTGTGGTACACCTAGACTATCAAGCATCCGTTGTACAGCATCAGCCATTGGACCAGGACCGCACATGTAGTATTCGATATCTTCAGGAGCATCATGATTCTTTAAGTATGTATCATGAATAACCTGATGAACAAATCCCGGTGTATATTTAACTCCGGCTTCATCTGCCTTAGGATCTGGTCTATCAAGTGCTAAATGGAATGAGAAGTTAGGGAACTGTCTTTCCAGTTCATAGAAGTCTTCGAGATAGAATGCTTCAACAAGGGCTCTTGCTCCATAGAAGTATGACATCTTTCTATCTGTAACTTTAAGCGTTTTTGTTAAATGCATAATCTGTGAACGCAATGGAGCCATACCGGCACCACCACCTACCCATAACATTTCTCGCTTACTATCAAGAATTGGATGGAATTCTCCAAATGGACCTGACATCATCACCTTATCTCCTGGTTTTAAACTAAAGATATATGATGATACAATACCAGGATTTACATTCATCCATGTATTATTAGCTCTGTCGAACGGAGGTGTTGCAACACGCACGTTTAGAGTTATAATATTACCTTCTGCAGGATAGTTGGCCATTGAGTAAGCTCGTGAAGTATCTTCCTCATTTTTAGCTACTAAATCCCACATATTGAATTTATCCCATTCAGATCTATATTTCTCTTCTATATCGAAATCTTTATATCTGATGGCTTCATATTTAGGAACTCTAATCTGACTATATGACCCCGGTTTGAAATCTATTGTTTCACCTTCTGGAAGCTTCACTACAAACTCTTTTATGAAAGAAGCTACGTTTTCATTTGAAATAACTTCGCACTCCCACTCCTTGATTCCAAATATCTCCTCTGGTAAGACAATTTTCAGATCCTCTTTAACTTTCACTTGGCAACTTAAACGCCAATTGTTTTGTTGTTGTTTTCTTGAAAAATGGCCTTTCTCTGTTGGCAAAATTTCACCTCCACCTTCAACAACTCTACAGCGACATTCTCCACATGTACCTTTTCCTCCGCAAGCAGATGAAAGAAATATATTATTTGACTGTAAAGTATTCAATAGGGTTCCACCCTGAGCAACTTCAAGTACTTTATCTTTATCATCATTAATGTTAATCTTAACATTACCAGATGGAACTAATTTCTCTTTTGCTACTAGAATTACAATTACAAGAATAAGTATAATAATTAAAAACACTATTACACTTGCCCATATAGTCAATCCACTCGCATTCAATAGTACGTTCATACTTGTATTCTTATTTTTATTGTGTTAAATATTAATACCTGAGAAACTCATAAACCCTAATGCCATTAATGCAGTAACAATAAATGTTATTCCAAGACCTTTAAGAGGTTTAGGAACATGTGAGTATTCTAGTTTCTCTCTGATTGCAGCCATTCCAACTATTGCAATAATCCAACCAATACCTGAACCAAATCCATAAGCTGTGGCCAATCCTATATTAGCAAATTCGCGCTGTTGCATAAACAATGATCCTCCTAAGATAGCACAGTTTACTGCAATAAGAGGTAAGAAAATACCAAGTGAAGAATAGAGTGAGGGGCTAAATCTTTCTATTATCATTTCCACGAGTTGAACCATAGCAGCAATTACTGCAATAAATATTAAAAGACTGAATACGCTTAAATCTACATCTGCAAATTGTGGTCCTATCCATGAAAGTGCACCTGATTTAAGTATATAGTTTTCCAGTAAATAGTTAACAGGAACAGTAATAACAAGTACCAATGTAACCGCAATACCTAGCCCTAGTGCTGTCTTTACATTTTTCGATACTGCTAGAAATGAACACATCCCAAGGAAGTACGCGAAAATCATATTATCGATAAATATCGATCTTACAATCAAACTAATTGCATCCATATATATATCTGTTTACTTTATGTTAATTAATTAGTTTCCTCCTGCAGATCTCTATTCTTTGATCTGTGTATCCAAATAATACAAGCAACTATTAAGATAGCCATAGGAGCAAGCATCATAAGTCCGTTGTTTTGATATCCTGCATCGTAAAACGATTGAGGAATAACTCTGTACCCCATTAGTTCTCCCGAGCCTAACAACTCCCTGAAGAAACCTGTAACTACAAGTATCCATCCGTAACCTAATCCATTTCCTATCCCATCAAGAAAAGAGGGCCAAGGTCCGTTGCCTAGAGCAAATGCTTCCAAACGTCCCATAAGGATACAGTTTGTAACGATTAGCCCTACAAACACAGACAGCTGTTTATTTACATCGTATGCGTAAGCTTTCAGAATTTCACTTACTATAGTTACTAAAGAAGCAACCACAACAAGTTGAACGATAATTCTAATTCTATTTGGAATAGATTTTCTTAACATCGATATAATTACATTGCTGAATGCTGTAACTAATGTAACAGCAACAGCCATAACAATAGATGGTTCGAGTTTTGAAGTAACCGCAAGAGCCGAACAGATACCAAGTACCTGCACAAGAACAGGGTTATTTTTATTGAGCGGTCCTAATAAAACCGCTTTTGTTTTTCCAGATAATAATGCCATATCTTAACTATTCAATTTCATCAAAAAACTTTCATATTCACTAACACTGTTTAGCAGCATTTTGTCGACACCTTGACTAGTGATAGTACCTCCTGAGATTCCATCTACATAGTCGCGACGAGAGTCGGTCTGACCCGGTTTTACAACAGCTATTGAAAGGAATTTACCAGCTTTAACAAGCTCCTTACCTTCAAACTGAAGACCAAATGATTTTTCTGCTATTTCAGCTCCAAGTCCGGGAGTTTCACCGGCATGACCAAAGTCGGCACCATAAATAGTGCTTCCATCATCTTCAACTGCCAGGTAACCCCAGATACTTCCCCAAAGACCTGCTCCAGTCATCGGAATGATATATACCTTTTTGCCTTCAATAGAAACTTCGTATACAGGAAGTCCCTTTGCATTAGGATCGCTCAATTCTGTTGAAAAAGCAGGATCATCGGGAGTTGTTCCCTCTGTACCTTCAATCTTTTCACCGTCAGCAGAAATAAGGTATGCATCTGTAACCAGCTCATTATATCTAGACTCAGCTTCATTAGCTTCGGCATTGATATTTAGTGAACGTAGCAACTGCTGCATTTTATCGATATTTTCATTAGCAGTTTGCTTATCAAGCAGCGACTGGTGCGTAAATGAGAGTCCCAGCGCCACAAGAATAACCATTACAACTGCATATATAATTGTATAACTATTACTTTCTCTGTTCATATCTCTACTTATTTATTATTGTTTGTAGTTGCCGGTGCAGCGGCTCGTTTTAAACGACGCTTGATATTTGCATCCACCACGTAGAAATCAATAAGCGGTGCGAAGGCATTCATGAACAGAATTGCAAGCATCATACCCTCTGGATAACCGGGGTTGAATACTCTGATTGTTACTGCCATTAAGCCAATAAGGAATCCATAGATCCATTTGCCCTTCTCTGTTCTTGCCGATGTTACCGGGTCGGTGGCCATAAATACAGCTCCAAATGCAAATCCACCTAGTAATAAATGGTAAATTGGAGGCATTCCCATGATAGCATTCTGAGCAAACTGATTTATTAAAAGTGCAGTTGCTGCTCCACCAAGGAATACTGAAAGCATTGTTTTCCAGCTTCCAACACCTGTTACAATTAGAATTAAAGCACCCAATAAAATTGCAACTGTTGACACCTCGCCTACAGAACCTGGTATAAAACCAAAGAACATATCAGCTATTGATAGTGGCTGTCCTGTTATACTGCTAAATGTAACTTCACTAAAGCTTGAAGCTTCTGTTACACCAATTTGTCCTAGAGGTGTTGCACCTGAATAACCATCAATTACTTGACCTGCTCCTATTCCGAATGTATCTCCTGTGCGAACCCAAACTTTATCTCCAGACATCTTTGTGGGATAAGAGAAGAATAGAAATGCACGTGCAACCAAGGCTACGTTAAAAATATTGTAACCTGTACCTCCGAACACTTCTTTAGCAAATACAACTGAAAATGCAGTAGCAACAGCAATCATCCAAAGAGGAGTATCAATTGGTAGAATCATAGGTATTAAAATACCCGATACCAAAAAACCTTCAGCAACTTCTTCCTTTTTCATTTGTGCCATGGCAAACTCTATACCAAGTCCTACAACATAAGATATAACTATCTGTGGTAATAGAGCAAGCAAACCAAATAAGAAATTGTTTAATATACCAACTTCCTGACCAATGGCCATATAGTGTTGAAGTCCTACATTATACATACCAACAAGTAGTGCTGGTAATAGTGCCATAACCACAATGATCATCGTACGTTTTGAGTCGCGAGCATCATGTATATGCACACCCGATTTCGATGTTTTGTTTGGAACAAACAAGAATGTTTCAAAAGCATCAAATGTTGAATGAAGCCAATGTAACTTTCCTCCTTCCTCGAAATTAGGTTTTATCTTATCAAGATAATTTCTTAACGCTTTCAAAGTTATAT
>CAYLKV010000067.1:1696-5119 GCA_964384545.1 uncultured Proteiniphilum sp. | reverse complement strand
TGCAAAGATACTAAAAATAGCTCTTTTATCATTTAGTATCATATCAAAAAAACCCTATGCCCGGTATTATGTTATTAATATAATTATTACTATTAAAAATAAAAGATAAGATGAATTTCGTTATAAAGCAGCTATTTATGATCCCTCTTAAAATTCACCCAATAATCATCAATAGTAGCTTTCACCTCTTTATGCAAAATTAGCAGACCAATAAGATTAGGAACCGTCATAAAAGCCACCGTCAGCATCGACAAGTTCCAAATAATAGTAGTATCAATAAACGAAGCGGTAAAGAAAGCAATCACAAAAATAATCCTGTAGGCCATAACATACCTTGTTCCCACAAGATAAGTAACAGCTCTGTCGCCATAGTAAGACCATGCAATAGCAGTAGAAAAAGCAAAAAGCAACAGCCCCAGTGCCACAATATATTTCCCCCAGTTGCCCATGAAACTTTGCGTAAAAGCCATCGTTGTTAGCGGCGCACTATGAATAAGCGAGTTACCCTTAAACACAATATCGTTGGCACTATTCACCAGTCGTCCATTCACAACTGTCAGCTCCCCTGTAAATGGAGCACCACCCTTCTCAACCGAGATATTATCAGCCATAGAGCGAGCATGAAGAATCGACTTCTTATTCAAAATCTCCCCCTCTTCAACCCAGAGTGCACCCGAGTATAGAGGAACAGTTTCCTTATTATTCAAAAAAGCCCCAATCTTAAGAATATTCTCCTCAATAGTCATATCATACCTATCATCCAAAACAACAATATCTGTCTTCTGAAACTGATTATACACCTTCATATTCCACACACCCGAAGAGAGCAGCACCATACCGGTAAGAAAACAGATGATAATAGTATCGATAAAAGGCTCCAGAATTGCAACCATACCCTCCGAAACAGGCTCGTGAGCCTTAGCCGCAGCATGAGCGATGGGAGCAGAACCCTGACCCGCCTCATTAGAGAAGAGCCCCCTGTTTACACCATTATTAAAAGCAAAAGAGATGCTTGCACCCAAAAACCCACCAATAGCAGCAGTGCCTGTAAACAGCTCAGTAAACATCGACACAAAAGATGGAATTATATTCTCATAATTGTAAATAATCACAGCAATAGCACCCAAGAAATAAACAATAGCCATAAAAGGCACCAGCTTCTCAGTCACCTGCGCAATACGCTTAATACCACCAATAATAATAAGCCCCAGCAAAACAGCCATCACCGCACCCGTAATAATATGCTTCACCCCAAACGTAGCAAAGATAGCATTAGAAATACTGTTAATCTGCGGAAGACTACCTGTTCCAAAAGAAGACAAAACAGTGGCAAGCGCAAAGAACCCCCCAAGCCAGTAGCCCGTTTTAATCACCTTCCCACTCTTCAGATTAATATTAAGGCGACTCTTCATAAAATACATCGGTCCACCCGCAACCATACCCTGCTCATCAAACTCCCTATATTTATGCGAAAGCGTAACCTCCACAAACTTAGTACACATACCCAGAAAAGCAGTCACCAGCATCCAAAATATAGCAGCAGGACCACCCAAATGAACCGCCAGTGCAACCCCCGCAATATTACCAGTGCCCACAGTACCCGATAGAGCAGTTGCCAGCGATTGAAAATGCGTTGTATCACCTTTCGCATCCTTACGGTCATACTTCCCCCTCACAATTTTAATAGCATGCCTGAAATATCTAATCTGAGGAAATTTAAGGTAAAGGGTGAAAAAAAATCCTGTTCCTAAGAGCAAGAATATAAACCAATTGTTACCACCAATATATTGATGAACCGTTATAAATAAGTCGTTAATTTGCTGCATATATAATGTTGTGAGATTGTATTAAATGATACCTAAAAATCAAAAATATAAATAATCTGTTAATTAATCAGTATATATTTAATAAAAAGTCAATTTTAATCAAGTTAACCAATCTTTGTTAACTTTGCAAACAAATCTAATAATCAAAAACGTAGAACTTATGGATCGTCGAAATTTTTTGAAAAAAACTGCTGTAACTGCAACAAGCCTTAGTTTAGCACCAATGATAGGGTCATACGCCTCCCTCTATGGACAAAATGCACCAAGCAATAAAATTAAAGTGGCACTCCTGGGCCTTCGCAATCAGGGGTGGAGCAACCTCCGCGAGTTCCTCAAATATCCCGAGGTAGAATGTGTTGCACTGTGCGATATAGACGACGAGTGGCTGTATCAGCGAGCAAAAGAGCTTGAAGACTTAACCGGCAAGAAGCCCCCAATGTTGGTAAAAGATTGGCGAAGAGTAATCGACAACAAAGATGTAGATATGGTTATAATTGGCACGCCCGACCATTGGCACTGCCTTCAGATGGTAGCCGCCTGCGAAGCCGGAAAAGATGTCTTTGTAGAGAAACCACTTGCCAACACCATCCAAGAGTGCGATATAATGGTAAAGGCAGCCCGTAAATACAACCGTATTGTACAGGTAAACCAATGGCAGAGAAGCGATCCCCACTGGGACGATGCTGCAGCTTATGTGCAAAGCGGAAAACTGGGAAATATAAGAACCGTAAAGGTGTGGGCATATCAAACAAGCAAATGGACACTTCCCGTAGTACCCGACTCGGCACCTCCGGCGGGAGTAGATTACGACATGTGGCTGGGACCCGCCACAAAACGTCCATTCAATCAAAACAGATTCCACTACAACTTCAGATTCTTCTGGGACTATGCAGGAGGGTTGATGGCCGACTGGGGAGTGCATCTTCTCGACTATGCCATGAAGGGTATGAATGTTGGTCTCCCCTCATACGTATACGGTGCAGGCGGTAAGTTTGGCTACCCCAACGATGCAATGGAGACCCCCGACACACTCATGGCAACCTATAAGTACGAAGGGTTTAATATCATCTGGGATCACGCCTGCGGAATAGGAAACGGCCTCTTCAACCTAAGAGAGGGAGTAGCCTTCTTTGGCGAAAACGGAACATTAGTACTCACTCGCAGAGGCTGGGAAGTGATACCGGAGCAAGCCGTAAACAGTCGCAACTTCCCCTACTGCTACCCATGCGATACCGAGCGAAAACCCAACACCCCAAGAATGGAACCTGTTGAGATGCAGCTAGGCAAAGGAAAAGGACTCTATATGCATGTTGGGAATATGCTCAACTGTATGCGCACCCGCCAGCTGCCCAATGCCGATGTGGCAATAGGTGCCGAAGTGGCCAAGCTGAGCCATATGGCCAACATCTCCTGCCGTGTAGGGCAAGCCCTAAAATGGGACAATGCAACAGGCAAGTTCGATAACAAAGAGGCCAACAAACTTGCAAAGGCCCACTATCGCGATCCGTGGAAACTCCCAAAACTATAGACATTGGCAATAACCCACAAACTATATAAAATATCAAAGCAGAATGTAGAAACCTACACTCTGCTTTTT
>CAYLKV010000067.1:0-1596 GCA_964384545.1 uncultured Proteiniphilum sp. | reverse complement strand
TTTTTTTAATCTAAAACCCTTTTTTTAATCTAAAACCAATTGAAACCTAAAACCCTTTAATCCCTTTTAAATCTAAAACTTGTTAACCCAATCCTCAAATGCCTTAAGCCAGTTTTGGAAGAAGCTCTTAGATTCAGCGTTAGCAAACTCACCCTGCTCATCAAACAGAGTCATAGTATTGCCAATGTAAGCCTCAGGCTGCTGCATCATATAAACATTCACAAACACCATTGGCTGACGAAACACATGATTTGCCGCCTCACCACCAAGAGCACTGATAGAGCTGCTCACAACAGCACCCGGCTTGCCGCCCCAATTGTTATATCCGTATGGTCTTGAACCCACATCAATAGCATTTTTCAATACACCCGGAATAGATCTGTTATATTCGGGAGTGAAGAAAAGGTAACCATCAGCCGCTTTAATTTTTTTACGAAACTCCACCCATTCAGCAGGAGGATTGTCATGATCAAGATCTTCGTTGTAGTGAACCAAGTTGCCAATTTCAACAATCTCCAATTCAAGCGATTCAGGCTGCATCTTTAAAGCTTGCAAAGCTAGTTTTTTGTTAAAAGAACCCTCTCTTAAGCTACCAACTATAACTGCAATTTTTTTCTTACCCATGTTGTAATAATATTTTTAATAAAATTTATAATTGTGTCAATAAAAAACCATTATGCGTACACCTCCGGTTTTATATATTAACACATATGTTCTGTATTTGTTCCTCAATTACAGATAAATAATTGTTATATCTCTAAATAGATGCTGTTTGAGTTGGTGGAGTAGTCTTGGGATGTGAGGTAGAGCCAGAAATGGATATTTTTTAAGTCGATTTGTTTTACTTCTCCATTTTTTACCGGATCAATTTTTTCAAATATTTTTTTATAATCAACTTCCAATTCCATGTCACCTCTTTTGGCTATTCCTAAAGAGCCGACAGCTTTTTGTAATTCATCATTAAAACATACAATATTCATATTATCATATCTGCTGTATCTTTTTGAATTTGCTTCTGCAGAATAATCCCATGTCAATTTAAGTTTATTCAGCTCCTTATCAATTGTTGCAACAATATTGTTTGGTAAAACCAACTCTCCTTTTGCCACCTTAACCTCACTGTAATTGATACTATAATTAGGATATTCTCCCTCTACTCCATACCTTAAAACATGAGAAATAACACTTCTGTATGAATTATATTGATCTTTAAAACCGTTTTTTATAATTAGGTTAAGTGGTGATATAACTTTATTTACCATTCCAAATCTCATACGGAAGGCTTGCTGCTTAGGTGTTTTAGGGTCAGTCGGTTTAGTATATTTTCTATAAACCTGCTTACCTTGCTTTGTAGAGTATGCAACAAATTCACCATATCTACCTGAAAATCTTAATGTGTTCAAATCTATTTTCCCCATAATCATTAATTTACCATAAACTACAATATACTAAAAATAAACCAATTAACCAAATGTAAAATATATATGGGCTGGACTTGGGCTTGATTATCCTCATATAATTATATTGTGGATATGAGGAACTAATGATGTATCTATGAGGATGACCGGGACGAGGTCCGACCAATCTCCGAAAGAT
>CAYLKV010000066.1:0-5369 GCA_964384545.1 uncultured Proteiniphilum sp. | reverse complement strand
TGACCGGTTGTAAGACCATGTGAACATTTTACATCATCAGCATAAATCTCAAGCTGTGGTTTTGCAAACATCTGAGCCTTATCAGAATTAAGAAGATTTCTGTTAGTTTGATAAGCCAATGTCTTTTGAGCATCTTTTTCAACCAATATCTTTCCGCAGAATACTCCTGTAGCTTTATCGTTCAAAATCGTCTTAAATAGTTCATCACTCAAACAGTTAGGTTTAGAATGATCTAAAAAAGCATAATTGTCGATATGCTGCTCTTTATCACAAATAGCCAAACCACCTGCATGTGCCTCAGCATGCTCACCCAATAGTCTAAAGCGAATATTATTCCTTGTATAACCGTTATGAAGAGTGATACTGCTTGTAACCACTTTAGAATTTTCAAACTGTGCGCTATAGAGGTTGTTCAATCTTGTAACCTTTGATGAGTTTTCTTCTAACTCATAAATATCTACCTGTGAACTCCTGTCTGCAAACACTTCAGTAACCTGAGTTACCACAAAATTCACTTCGTCAACAGTATGATCACAAACAAGCAATTTCACACGAGAATTCTCTTCAGCAATAATCAGAACTCTTCTGTTAACATTCAGATCTACACTACTGCGAAGAATATTTATTAGCTGCAGTGGCTTCTCAATCTCAACATTTTTAGGAACATAAACCACAAAGCCATCCTGAGCAAACATAGTGTTATAAGAAACTATACCATTCTCTTCGTTGTCGGCAATCTGAGCATAATGCTCCTCAAATACTTCGGGATGCTCATCGGCAAATTGCCTCATGCTGCCCACAAAAACATTCTCAGGCAGACTCTCTTTCTGTTCAACTTTATTATAAAATCTATCGTTGATAAGAAAGTAGGTAAACGTATTCAGGTTAGGCACATCACACTTAAATGTTTCGTAAGGATTAACTGGAATCTCCAAGTTCCTTAAATTTAATCCAAATTCTGCATCAAACTGACGAGCAATATTAGAGTGTTTATAATCCTCCAGTTTAGTGGTTGGGAAACCAATCTGCTTAAACTTTGCAAAGGCAGAATCGCGATGCTTGTTCATTCCGGCAGCAGAGTTTGAATCTATGTCGCTGCGGAACTGTTGAAACAGATCTATATATTGTTGTTCTATCATTTTTATTTATGGTTACGGGTTTATAAGCCATTCGTAGCCTCTGTTTTCAAGTTCCAAGGCAAGGTTGGCCCCTCCTGATTTGATAATCTTACCATTATAAAGCACATGCACAAAATCTGGTTTAATATACTCTAGCAATCGTTGATAGTGAGTAATCAGAATAGTAGCATTCTCTTTAGTCTGAAGTTTATTCACCCCTGAAGCAACAACTCTCAACGCATCAATATCAAGACCTGAATCTGTCTCGTCGAGAATTGCCAGCTTAGGATTAATCATTGCCATCTGAAAGATCTCATTTTTCTTCTTTTCACCACCCGAGAAACCTTCATTTACAGAGCGACTAACAAGTTGGCTGTCCATTCCAAGCATCTGTCTCTTATCGCGCATAAGCTTTAAGAAATCGGTAGCTGAGATTGGTTCTTCATTTCTATATTTTCTTTGTTCGTTTAATGCCGATCGCATGAAGTTAACCATGCTCACACCCGGTATTTCAACAGGATACTGGAAACTTAGAAAAAGCCCTTCGCGTGCGCGATCTTCAGGCTCCATCTCTAGCAGATCCTTTCCTTCAAATTCGACACTTCCTCTTGTAACCTCAAATTTTGGGTGACCTGCAAGAACAGAAGCCAGCGTACTTTTACCTGAACCATTTGGCCCCATAACAGCATGTATTTCTCCCGGGTTAACCTGCAGATTAATCCCTTTTAATATTTCTTGCTCTTCTACTATTGCATGCAAGTTCTTGATTGTTAACATACTCAATTTATAATCTATATATTAATATTGCGGGTGTCAATCACCCTTTTTTCTACTATATTTCTCTATTCCGCATCTTTGATCTTTTTAAACAGATCAGATGCAAATACAAAATCATTCAATTTCTCATTCTCAGAGCCCATCACTTCCGATTTCGATCCCTCCCACTCTTTTATTCCTTCATTTAGGAAGATAATATTATCACCAATATTTATCACAGAATTCATATCATGAGAAACAACAATTGTTGTCATCTTAAAATCTGTAGTAATATCAAGTATAAGCTCATCAATCAGTTGAGACGTTTTAGGATCAAGTCCCGAATTAGGCTCATCACAAAACAGATATTTAGGATTAAGCGCTACTGCCCTTGCAATAGCAGCTCTCTTCATCATACCTCCACTTATTTCAGAAGGATAAAGATTTGCTGAGTTTGCTAAACCTACCCTTTCTAGACAAAACTCCGCTCTCTTTTTTCTTTCTCTAAAGCTCTTTTTAGAAAACATATCCAGAGGGAACATCACATTTTCTAAAACTGTTCTAGAATCGAAAAGCGCCGATCCCTGAAAAAGCATTCCTATATCTCTACGGAGACGTTTTATTTCGCTATTTTTCATTCTCAGGAAGTTGCGGCCATCATACAAAATCTCTCCTGATGAGGGCGCTAGCAGACCTACAATACATCTAAGCAACACAGTTTTGCCAGACCCACTCTTACCAATAATCATATTAACGAGACCTTTTTCAAACTTCGCGTCAATATTCTTAAGGATTGCATCTCCTTCAAACTCCTTGTTTAATTTTTTTACCTCTATCATTATATAATTTCCTCAACCCATGACCAACTGTGTAAAAACCAAGTCGTTTAAAAGAATTAATATGCTGTTCATCACTACTGAATCTGTACTTGCCTTGCCAACATCCATTGCGCCTCCTTTTACATTATATCCAAAATATCCTGCTACTGAGGCTATTATAAAACCGAAAAGCATCGATTTTGCAATGGAGTACCATACAAACGATTCACTAAAAAATGCCTGAATACCATATATATATGTTTCCACCGAGGGTGTACCGAGTACAAGACAGATGAAATATCCTCCAAACAGTCCCATAAACATACTTGATATTACAAGTACCGGCATAAATGCAACAAACGATGCAATCTTAGGAAGAATCAGATAGTTGGCAGAATTAATTCCCATTATATCAAGTACATCAATCTGTCCGGATATCCTCATTGAACCAATTTCAGATGCTACGTTAGAGCCAACTTTACCCGAGAGTATAAGACACATTATTGTTGATGAAAACTCAAGAAGAATAATCTCGCGAGAAACCACACCAACAGTAAATCGTGGCAACATTGGTGAATCAATATTTACTGCAATCTGCAAAACGATTACCGCACCAATAAAAAATGATATGATAACCACTATCCATATCGAGTTCACTCCAAGCTGATATATACCTTTGAAGAATTCTTTCATGAATTCTCGCAACCTGTCGGGAACAGTCAATACTCTTCTCAACAGTAATGCATAAGCACCAACACTCTCTATAGATCTGAAGAATTTCATGTGGTTTGTTCTTTGTCTGATATAAAGTACAAAGATAAAAAATTTTACAAATCTTTCAGTAAGATATCTTTATCACTCTCATATATATACATGCGATTGTCAACCAATGCCTTCCAATGTTTATGAAAAGTACCTTGTGTATCGATCATAAAATCTTCAGATCCGTTCTTATCTAACTTCGACATCAGATAGTTTACAGTAATCAGCTGAATATCAACTGCAGGTTGAAAAGCAACCTCTCTCTCATCATCTTTCGAGAGTGTGGCAGAAACAACACCTATCTCCAACAATTTATCGAGGATATTGTTCGTTAATCGAGAAGGTGTTTTACATTTTTCTGTTAACTCCTCAGCTGTCAGAGGTGGTTTCTCCTGAGCAAATCGTTTTACAATCTCAGATGCTATAATAATAGTAAAGAAGTCCTTATATCTTCTGCTAATCCTACGCGTCTCCTTCTCAAATGAGAACTTTCCAATGTTTTGTGCAGCATATGATATCTCTGCACCTATAAGTGTTAAGAACCACGAGAAATGGATCCATAAAAGCATTAAAGGAATAGCTGCAAAGGTTCCATAAATTGCGTTATAACGGGTAATCCATAACTGCCCACTTAAAAAGAGTAACTGAAACAACTGAAATGAAACACCGGTAATAATACCAGCTATAAGTGCATTCTTAATCTTGACTTTTGTATTGGGTATATATTTAAATAGTATTGTAAAAAGCAGAATAATAACAACATATGGCACTATGCTCACAAGTTGAGGGACAAAAGGATAAAGTATATAAATTATTTTAAGTATCTGATTTTGCGGATAGCTTAATATATTTAAAGCATTTACGATGATAAAAAAGATAGGCATAAGAAGAACCATTGCTGTATAGTCAGTCACTTTTCGCCCAATATTTCTACCTTTTCTAACCTGCCAGATTTGATTGAAATTGTATTCAATATCATTAAAAAGCAAAAGTATGGTGTATAACAATAATATAATACCAATACCTGCAAAAACGCCTCCACCTTTAGCCTCCTCAAGAGAATTGTTTATTAACTGAAACATCAAGTCGAGCAGCTCCCTAAATCGGCCTTCGGCAGTAGCCTCTTCTGTAAAAAAAACAGGCCCCACTTCTGTACCAGTCAACGGACCAAATACTGTTGATGCTGAATCTGACTCTGTAAAATGCTCCGAAGAGATCTCTAATGTGTCGGTTGTGTTAGTATTAACAAATGAATTGTCTGTTTCAACAGCAGTTGTTGTAAACATATTGAAAATACTGCTTTCAAGAATATTCTCAATTCCAAAACCACGTGCAATTGCAAATAGTACAGCCAGAAGTGGAACAATAGAGAGAAGGGTTCTGTAAGTTAGTGATCTTGCGTTAGCTGCAATATTAAGATCACGTATATTCCTTACAGTTAATATTATGGTTTTTGTGGCATTATAAAGTATATTCCTCTTATTTGAGAGTTTATCAGGATCTGAGCGCCATATACCATAAGTCAGGAAATGTATCAACTCCCTAACCTTTGCTCCCATTCGTTCAACTCTTCGGGGTTTATAATCTTCTCGATCCTTCTTTTTACCTGTTACTGCCATATTCTAGAAGTGTAAAAAAAGCAGCCGGTCTATAAGCCGGGTTCTGTACCCAATAAATTGGGCGTCTGTCATTTATCTAAGCGGCCTACCCCTCGACATCGGGCGAGCAACCCTACATATCCGATATACATGGCCTTGCAACCCATAATGTGTACGGCGTGCTATGTTACCATAACACCCGGTGGGCTCTTACCCCACCTTTTCACCCTTACCCTGTTTAAAAAAACAGGGTGGTTATTTTCTGTTACACTAATCTGCCCTCACGAACAGCTTCCCGTTAGGAAACATGGTGCTCT
>CAYLKV010000065.1:0-5374 GCA_964384545.1 uncultured Proteiniphilum sp. | reverse complement strand
TAAACTCCTGCTTTTTTCTGGTATCGAGATACAATTTCACCTCATCTCTGTTGAGACGATGAAATAGCTCCCATCCCGTATCGGCAACCATAAAAAAGGGTTTGCCATCATTCTTAGTAATCAAGTGTGTTCCTGTTGGATCTACACTAATTTGTGCATTAGTAACAGATATAAACAGTAACGAACAGATAAGTAGACCTATTTTTTTCATACTGATATTGTGTTGATAGTTAGATACTAAGTGTCAGTTGCAAAAATAACAAAAAAACTACATATTAGTTCCAATTTGAAGACTTTAAGGTTAAGTAGGGAAGTTAGGGGAAATTAGAGGAAAATTTCCCCTAATTCAAAATATTACTATATATTTGTGTTTTAAAAGTAAAAGAATATGATTGAAAAACCTCCGGTTTCTGAAAAAGATCAAATCAAAGAAGTTATGGAGATTCTTGTAAATCCTAACTTTAAAACTCTATTTAATAAAATTGATAGAGAATATCTTTATTGGGATAGGCTAAAGTATCAAGTTCCTGTCGATATTAATCCAACTCTGTTTTGGAAAGCAGTTAAAACAAAAAGGAATCTAACCGCAAAGACTTTAGTATTTGGCAAAACCAGATTTAAATTCTCCATAACCGACAAGATGCAAGAGATGTTGCATAACTTAGATCTCAATCTTGGAGGTAGTCTCGGTACAAAAGGAATTATACCGGAAAAGGACAAAAGATTTTATTTACTGAATTCAATTATGGAAGAAGCAATTGCTTCAAGTCAGATGGAAGGAGCATCAACCACTCGAAAAGTGGCCAAAGATATGTTACGTAAACAACTTAAGCCTAAAAATAAGGGACAGCAGATGATTTCAAACAACTATACTACTATTCAGTATTTGGTTGAAAATAAATCAATGTCCTTTTCGATAGAACAACTTAAAGATATTCAACGCTTAATTACACATAATACACTCTCAGAAAGTGTTCATGAGGGTAGTTTCCGTACATCAGATGATGTGATGGTTATCGACAGTATAACCGGTGATATCGCACATACCCCACCATCCTTTACCGAGATAAATAAATGGCTAATCGATCTTTGTGATTTTGCAAATGACAATGACAACGGATTTTTTATACATCCGTTAGTAAAAGGTATTATTATTCATTTTATGCTTTCGTATATACACCCTTTTGTAGATGGAAACGGACGTACAGCGCGCTCTTTGGTGTATTGGTATATGATAAAAAAAGGATATTGGTTAACCGAATACCTTTCGATTTCCAGGATTATCTACCGTAGCAAGAAAAGATATGAAGCTGCATTTCTTTACACTGAAAACGACGAGAACGATCTCTCATATTTTATTCAGTACAATTTAGAGGCATTGGAAAAAGCTTATGATGAACTGAAAATTTATTTACAGAGAAAAATCAGTGAACAAAATGATTTACTCTATTTCAAAGAAATCTCTGAAATAAACGAGCGTCAGGCACAGATTCTTAAAACACTAACCGATAAGCCCAAAACTATTTTCACTGCTAAAGAGCTCACAACATTATTTAATGTATCAAGTAAAACTACCAGAAAAGATTTACAACATCTTGTTAGATTAGGATTAATGCAAGAAATAAATATTAATCAAAGACAAATTGGTTATATAAGAACTGATAATTTCGACGATAAATTAAGGGAAGTTAGGGGAAATTAGAGGGAAATTTCCCCTAACTCACTATTTGTTTCGTCCGACAATAAAGATGGCTCTAAAAAGCAAGGAGATACAAACACATTTTTTTTCTATTTCACTTTAATCAATACCGGAGGAGGAAGAACCATACTTCTATCAAATGTAACAGCCGATCTAAATGCCTGAGTCTCCTTAACATCTTTCTCCTTAAACTCCTCAAAGGTGAAAGTCTCTCCCGCCAGTTTTTTAATCCTTCTCACAATCAGTTCTCTACCGCGAGCATTAATATAGGTTATATTATTAATCATCAAACTCTCAGCCTCCGATCTCCATACACCAAAAGCATAATAGTAGGCCCCTTCATGAGCACCAACATAGTAGAAATCCTCATCACTGTAAAAATGATTCCATAAGATAGTGGTAGGGTCATTAGTGAGATCAACATTCAGAAAGTGGTCCCATTCCTGCCAAAGTCGCAGCTCATTTTTATCCTCATCATCAATGGCACTGCTGAAATTCACATATTCGTCGGCCAGCTTACCAAATCCGTGACCACCCGCCTCATGCTGCATTACAGCCCTGAAGTTATATGGATACCCTCTTGTTGATACCGGAACAATAGATATCGACATTCCGTTAGAGTAGGTCCAGTTAGTACCCGCATATCTCGAACTATTAGTAACAACAATAACCAAAGTCTCTGTCAGATCAGTTAAAAGAGGCACCTTCTCAGCATAATCAAAGCAAACATCATCATTAACCGACATGCTCGAAGAGTTAGGATTCTCATATTTAGCAGAAAACTTACTGTTTTTGGTCACCTCATGATCACTTATTCCACTCTCTTCTGAAAATGCATAAACAATATATACATTAAAATATTCTTTGTAAGATCTGTAAGGCTCAATATCAAAGAAATGCTTAACCCCATCATCAAGATTCTTTCTGAACTTACCACTTGCAATATCCTCAATAGTATAACCATCACCCATAAAAACCAGGTCGATGCCATCACCCTTTGTAGAACTCTGAACCTTAACATAATCACCATCCTTGTACGGAAAATTATATTGATCCACCTTAATAGTATCAGACTGATCGCTTTCCTTTAGTTTAAAAACCACCTCTCCCGAACGGTATACCTCAGTTCCGCTGTAACTTGTGGCCGACAACTCAACCGAAGTAACTCCAACATTACCGGAAGCACTTGCAGATGGAGAGACAGTAATCCAGCCAGGCTTTGAACCGATAATCCAATCGTGACTTGCATCAACCTCAATCTCAAACGAACCCGCTGCACCCGATATAAGAGACGACTCTTCAGAGACAGTAAGCCAACTTTGCGCAACTATCACATCACAAACAGCAGCGAACTCACCATCCTCAGTTGTTGCGGTAACAGTGGTATTTCCATAACTCACACCAACCACATTACCATTAGAATCGACAGTGGCAACCGCCTCATCATCAGATATCCATGTAATATTTCTGTTTGAGGCATCAGTCGGTTCAAATATTGGAACCAGCTTGCCCGTCTCATTCAGGTCTACCACCAGAGTCAAGTAATTGAGTGAAACAGCAGTTACAGGAATAACCTTTTTCTCAACCACAACTGTGCAGACACTCTTAATAGTACTATTCTGAGCAGTCGCACTAATCTGAGCAGTGCCCTCTTTTAAAGCCGTAACATTACCTTCAGCATCCACAGTGGCAACATCCTCATTGTTCGACGACCACTCAATATCTTTATAAGTAGCATCAGCCGGAACAACCACAGCCGTTAGCTTTTCACTCTCATTCTCATAAAGTGTCAGTTCCGTTTTATTTAAAGTCACTGCAGTAACCAGTATAACCCTCTCCTCCACAACAACATTGCAGCTGGCCGTTTTCATTCCATCTTCAGAAGTTACAGTAATAGCGGCACTACCCACCTTCTTGGCAACAATCTCCCCGTTCTGGTCTACAGAAACAACAGACGCATCACTCGATTTCCATGTAACACTCTTATTTGTAGCATCGGCCGGACTAACCGTAGCCTGCAGTTTATTAATATCCCCCTCAGTAACAACTATGCTGTTTTTACTAATTGATACAGATGTAACTTTAATAACCGGATCTTCCTTTTCACAAGAAGAGGGCACAAGAAGTGCAATAATTATCAATAAAAAAATAAGTTTTTTCGATTCCATACCCAAACATTTTTAGTTACCATTATCACTTACTGATAACTTCACTATTATTCCTTGATTTCCAAATTATAATGTATCAATTTTTAACCTAAATCAGATACTCATGCAATTTAGTATAATTTTATCAATAATGGTATTTTTTTGTTCCAATTGAATAAGTTTAGGATAAAAATTAAGAAGAGATTTGATTTTCTATTGAGATAAATTATACATACTCCTAACCAAGTTCTAACAAACTCCTAATTTAATAGAGTAATAAAGGGAGAAGGTAGGGACTAAATAGGGGTAAAGTACAGTTGATGTATAAATTGAGGGTGTTTGAGAAAATATGAATAAAATAATATGTTTAAAATTGAACTTCCAGGCAGTTCTTTGCCCTCATATAGTATATATCGAAATAGGACAACAGGGAAAACAGATAGTTTCTCTTTTATAATAACTTAACCTTGCCAGTCTTTGAAATGATTAACCCTTCACTGTCGTTAATTTGCAGAAGAACAGACAATTATTGCGAGTATTTGTAATGGGGAAAGTAGTCACAAAAACAATAATTAGTGGAGTTTTTTGCCTCTTTATACAATTAATTTATATAGTTTTGTAAAAACCACTTTAAGTCATTGCAAAAGATTGTAGATAACAGACAAAAGCTTGTAAATATATCCGGCTATTGCAATAGATAAAATATTAAAGGTGTGTAATGACAGTTGAAATACCTCCGTTTTCAGTTTTTGGAAATGTGACAGGTAGTCACGTAGTGTGTTTGGAAGTGAGGGTTTGTTTATTTCTTTAGACTTCTAAAATCAACACTTCAATTATTGTAAACTAAAGAAAATTTAATATTAGGGTGTAGCAATAATATTATAATCAATGGAAGATAAAACATTATATTTTAATCCAAGGATTTGCGTAATAGGACTCGGTTACGTTGGCCTGCCTTTAGCAAGACTTTTCAGCACAAAATACCGCACAGTAGCATTCGACCTCAATCAAGGAAGCGTAGATGAACTTATGCGCGGAACTTACAGTACACTTGAAGTAGAGAATAATCTGCTTAAAAGTGCTATAGATATGGGAAAAAAGTATACCGATAAAGGTTTGGTTTACACTACCGATATCGAGGAGATTCGTAATTGTAACTTTTATATTGTTACAGTACCTACACCGGTAGATGAGAACGGCAATCCTATGCTTCGTCCTTTAATTGAAGCTAGTGAAACAGTCGGCAAAGTTATCTCTAGAGGTGATGTTGTGGTTTATGGATCAACAGTTTATCCGGGAGTTACAGAAGATGAATGTATACCGGTAGTTGAGAAGGTGAGCGGATTAGAGTATAACATTGACTTCTTTGCAGGTTACAGCTCCAAGCGTATTTATCCCGGCGAAAAAGGGCATACAGTTGAGAAGATATTGAAAGTAACTTCAGGCAGTACCCCAGAGATAGGAAAGATGGTAGACGAGGTATATGCATCTGTAATAACTGGAGGCACATTTCTTGCATCAAGTATAA
>CAYLKV010000064.1:0-5648 GCA_964384545.1 uncultured Proteiniphilum sp. | reverse complement strand
AAATCTCTTGCACCATATGCTTGTGAAGCAAACCCACTGGAACTCATTCGCAAAAAGCCGAAATTCCAATATATCATATTAAAAATATTTGCACCCAAAGCAATTGCTCCGATATAGACTGCAGAACCTAAACGACCGGCTACAGCTATATCTATCATGCCTAACAGAGGCACTGTAATGTTGGTTATAATATTGGGTAGGGCAAGTCTAAATATCTTTTTATCCATAAGTTATTAAACGTGCAAAAAATATGCCACTCATACAAATATTATTTTCTTTTCATTTAAATCTTTTGATGCACTTTATTGGTTCGTGTAACACTTATTTTTAGTAATTTTGTCAATTAATTCTTATTAAATCAGATATACAAAATTCTTCATATGGACAAAATTCAGGAACTCACCTCCAAACTTTATTCCGAAGGAGTGGAAAAAGGTAAAGAGGAGGCAGGAAAAATTTTAGCTGAGGCAAACACACAAAAGAAACTTATTTTGGAGGAAGCTGAAGCAAAAGCCAAACAGATACTTGAAGCAGCAAAAAAAGAGGCTGCAGAACTTAAGAATAATACCGAGTCGGAACTGAAGCTATACACTGCTCAGTCGGCAGAAGCACTTAAAACAGAGATTACTAATCTAATTACCAACAATCT
Organism: uncultured Proteiniphilum sp.; assembly: GCA_964384545.1. GTDB lineage: Bacteria > Bacteroidota > Bacteroidia > Bacteroidales > Dysgonomonadaceae > Proteiniphilum. The sequence continues at coordinate 4,999 of CAYLKV010000064.1, read as the reverse complement.
GTCTTCGTCTAATGTTAAAGCGGCAACTACCGATGCTGCATTTATGCAGAAGGTAATAATAGAGTTAGTGAAAAACTGGGCAAAGGATGAAAAGCTGACAATTGGTGCTGAAAATGCTAATGAGCTTCAGAAGTATATTGCTTCTAATGCAAAGGATCTCCTAGAGAAAGGTTTGAAAATTGAGTCGGTTAACGGAATTAAGACAGGATTCACAGTTGCTCCTGAAGATGGATCTTATAAGGTGAAGTTTGGTGAAGATGAGTTTGTGGAATACTTTAAAGAGTTTTTGCGTCCTCAGATACAAAAATTGCTATTTTAGTTTAATCTATGCTCTTCAAAAATCAATATTACTATTTTATTGCTGGTCTGGCCGACTTTTCCTTCGACAGCATGAAACTTCCTTATACAACGGAGGAGTTCAGAGGGATGCTGCGTGAGGAGCTAAAGCCTGCAGATCTGGAGCTAATTAACAAGTACTTTCTGAAACATGATAATGATAATCTGCTTAGTTTGTTGCAAAATAAGGATGCAGATATTAAAGTGGATGGTAAACTTTTACCTGAGGAGATACTTAATGTTATAGCTAATGTAAAGGAAGAACTGCCTGTAAACGATAAAAAAATCCCTCCATATTTCGAAGAATATATCAAAAGATGGCTGAGTTCCGACGACCCTAAAGAGGGTGGTCAAATCTGGGAAGATATGCTCTCTTCTCTCTATATGGATTATGGCATGGAGGTTAAGAATAGCCTGATGTCGGGATGGTTTGAACTGAACCTGAATATAGGTAATGTTCTTTCGGCAATTTATGCAAGGAAATATAATCTGCCTGTTGCGAAATATATAGTTGGAAATAACAGCATTGCAGAGCTGATAAGAGAGCATGCAAATAGTCGCGACTTCGGCATTAGCCAGGAGCTTGAATATTTTGATACCCTGATACGCTTGGCTGAAGAGCCAGATATTTACGACAGAGAGCGTAAAATAGATAGGTTTAGATGGGACTGGCTTGAAGAGAATATAGTATTTGATTATTTTAATATAGAGTATATTTTCGCTTATCTATGTAAACTTCAAATACTTGAACGCTGGGTTAGTCTTAATGCCGAAGAGGGAGAGAAGGTATTTAGAAACCTTATTGATAGTCTGAAAAACGAAACAAAACTACCGGAAGGTTATTAAAGAGCTAAAAAACAAGAATAATATATGTTAACAAAAGGAATAGTAAGAGGTATCATATCTAACCTTGTGATTGTAGAGGCTAATGGTCCTGTTGCTCAAAACGAAATTGCTTATATAAATCATGCAGGCACAAGATTGATGGCCGAGGTCATCAAAGTTGTGGGAAAGAATGCTAACCTCCAGGTGTTTGAGAGCACAAGAGGTTTATCTATCGGAACCGAAGTTGAATTTCAGGGACACATGCTTGAGGTGGTTCTTGGACCGGGACTTTTGGAGAGAAATCTAGATGGGTTGGAAAATGATCTTGACAAGATGACAGGTGTTTTCCTTAAAAGAGGTGAATATACCTTCCCTCTTAATGAGGAGAAGTTGTGGTTGTTTAAACCTATTGTAAAGGTTGGCGATACAGTAACTGCCGGATCCTGGTTAGGTGAAGTGGACGAGAACCTCCAACCACACAAAATTATGGTGCCATTTGCAGCAAAAGGTGAATTTACTATAGTGAGCATTGCTGCAGAAGGAGAATATAATATTCACCATACAATTGCAGTGATAGAAGATAATGAAGGTAATGAGGTTGAGGTTACTATGATACAGCGCTGGCCTGTAAAACTGCCGATTACTGTCTATAAAGAAAAACCAAGACCATTCAGACTTCTTGAAACTGGAATCAGGGCTATTGATACTCTAAATCCTATAGTTGAAGGTGGTACAGGTTTTATTCCAGGTGCTTTTGGTACCGGTAAAACTGTATTGCAGCATGCTATTTCTAAACAGGCTGAAGCAGATATTGTAATATTTGCTGCTTGTGGTGAACGTGCAAATGAGGTTGTTGAAATCTTTACAGAGTTCCCTGAACTGATCGACCCTCACACAGGTAGAAAGTTGATGGAGAGAACAATTATTGTAGCAAACACTTCAAATATGCCTGTTGCTGCTCGTGAAGCTTCTGTTTATACAGCAATGACTATTGCTGAGTATTACAGGTCGATGGGACTTAAAGTAATGCTTATGGCCGACTCTACTTCTCGCTGGGCTCAGGCTCTTCGTGAGATGAGTAACCGCCTTGAGGAGTTGCCGGGACCCGACGCTTTCCCAATGGACCTTTCTGCAACTATTTCAAACTTTTATGGTCGTGCCGGTTATGTTATTCTTAATAATGGCAAAGAGGGTTCTATTACCTTCTTAGGCACTGTTTCTCCTGCCGGTGGTAACCTTAAAGAGCCTGTAACAGAAAACACTAAAAAGGTGGCAAGATGCTTCTATGCTCTTGAACAGGATAGGGCCGACAAGAAGAGATATCCTGCTATCAACCCGATTGACTCCTACTCAAAATATTTTGAATATCCTGAATTTGTAGAGTTTGTCACTCAGCATATTTCGGAAGATTGGACAGCAAAAGTGAGTGAGATTAAGACTCGTCTGCTAAGAGGTAAAGAGATTTCTGAGCAGATTAATATTCTTGGTGATGATGGTGTTCCTGTTGAATTTCACACTATATTCTGGAAATCTGAATTTATCGACTTTGTAATTCTGCAACAGGACTCTTTTGATGATGTGGATGCAGTTTCATCTCTTGAGCGTCAGAAGAATATTCTTAATCTGGTTATTGATATTTGTAGAACTGATTTTGAGTTTGATAACTTCAACGAAGTTGCTGCTTTCTTTAAAGAGCTTATAAATTTAGGAAGGCAGATGAACTACTCAGAATATGAATCGGATAGATTTAATAATTACTATAATCAGTTGAAAAAGATGATTTCTTCTAAGAATGTGAATCATTTAGATGAGGTTGTGGTTGACTAACTGATAAATTGAAATAAAATGGCAAAAGCTTTTCAAAAAATATATACACAAATTACCCAGATAACAAAGGCGACCTGCTCGGTTAAAGCGACTAATGTTGGGTATGATGAACTAGCCACGGTTAACGGTAAACTGGCTCAGGTGGTGAAGATTATTGGTGATGAGGTTACACTTCAGATTTTTGAGGGTACTGAAGGTATCGCAACAAATGCTGAGGTGGTATTTATGGGAAAATCGCCTTCTCTTAAAGTTAGCGATCAGCTTGCTGGACGTTTCTTTAATGCTTTTGGTGAACCAATTGATGGGGGACCGGAAATTGAGGGTGAAGAGAGAGCTATTGGTGGACCATCTGTTAATCCGGTTAGAAGAGAGCAACCATCTGAATTGATTGCGACAGGTATTGCGGGTATAGACCTAAACAATACTTTGGTTTCGGGACAGAAGATTCCTTTCTTTGCTGACCCTGATCAACCTTTTAACCAAGTAATGGCAACGGTGGCTATGCGTGCTGCAACTGACAAGATTATCCTTGGTGGAATGGGGATGACTAATGATGATTACCTCTATTTTAAGAAGGTGTTTAGCAATGCCGGTGCTCTAGATCGTATTATCTCTTTTATGAATACTACTGAGGACCCTGCCGTAGAAAGATTACTTGTGCCGGATATGGCTCTAACTGCTGCTGAGTTTTTTGCTTTGGATAGAAATGAGAAGGTTCTTGTGTTGCTTACAGATATGACTTCTTATGCCGATGCTCTTTCAATCGTATCTAACCGTATGGATCAGATTCCATCGAAGGATTCAATGCCGGGTTCGCTATATTCGGACCTTGCCAAAATTTATGAGAAGGCTGTTCAGTTCCCTTCCGGAGGATCTATAACTATTGTTGCTGTAACTACACTATCGGGAGGTGATATTACGCACGCTGTGCCGGATAACACAGGTTATATTACAGAAGGACAGCTGTTCCTTCGTTTCGATAGTGATACCGGTAAAGTTATTATAGACCCATTCCGTTCGTTATCGAGATTGAAGCAGAACGTGCAGGGTAAAAAAACTCGACAGGATCATCCTCAGCTGATGAATGCGGCTGTAAGGCTTTATGCTGATGCGGCAAATGCAAGAACAAAGCAGGAGAATGGTTTTGAGCTGACAGACTACGACTTGAGAACACTTGCTTTTGCGAAGGATTACTCGAGAGAGTTGCTTGCAATTGATGTGAATCTCAATACTGTGGAGATGTTGGATAAAACGTGGGAGCTTCTTTCTACTCATTTTAAACAGAATGAGGTTAATATGAAACAGGAGTTGATTGATAAGTATTGGAAATAAGGAATGGCTATAAAATTTCAATATAATAGAACTTCCCAACAAAGCCTGGAAAAACAGTTAGGTGTTAGACTTAGGGCGCTTCCTACTTTGCAAAATAAGGAGACGGCTCTTCGTGTGGAGGTTAAAAAAGCCAAGGATGAAATAATTAATCTTGAGAAGGAGTTAGAGGCTCAGGTACAGTCGTATGATAAAATGATGGGTATGTGGACTGAGTTCGACCCCACGCTTGTTAGCGTTAAGGATGTACGTCTATCTAAGAAAAAGATTGCCGGTGTACAGGTTCCTGTTTTGGAGGGTGTCGACTTCGAGATTAAATCATTTAGCTTATTTAATCGGCCTAAATGGTTTCTGGATGGAGTTAAAACGGTGGAGGGTCTTGCAGAGATTGGTATCCGAAGGGAATTTAATAATATAAAACTTGGCAGGCTTGAACATGCTCGAAAAAAAACTACTCAAAAGGTGAATCTGTTTGAGAAGGTTCAGATACCGGGTTATGAGGAGGCTATTCTTAAAATAAAACGTTATCTCGAGGATGAGGAGAATCTATCTAAATCGTCGCAGAAGATAATGCGTTCTCATCAGGAAATGAGAAAAGAGAAACAAAAAAGTACAGGAGGAGAAGGAATATGGTAGCAACAATGAAAAAGTTTGTTTTTCTGGCATTCCATAGAGACTGGGA
>CAYLKV010000063.1:0-6042 GCA_964384545.1 uncultured Proteiniphilum sp. | reverse complement strand
TTTTGATGATGGTCAAAATTACGGATGTCATATATTGCTGGAAGCAGTAAAACGAGTAAATCCTCTTTATCATTTCTTTGGGCATATTCATGGAGCTAATGGAATTGAGAGGGTAGGTAAAACCACATTTGTGAACTCGGCAATAGTAAATGGTCTATATGAATTTGTGAATAAACCAAGACTGTTGATAACGGATGAAACGCACAATGAACGCTTGACGTATGCGATTGAAAAGGTTAAGAATAAGACAGGATTAAAAGAAGGTGTGAAAGTTCGTTATGTCGGAATAAGCGATGAACAGGTAAAGTTTTGGAATGGCAGATATTCAGACCCACGCAAAATTTTGAATCTCGAGACTATTTATGAGATAGAAAGTGTGAATGTGGGTCGTTCATATACCCGCATTAAATTAGTTGGACATGAAGAAGAATTTAGCAGTGTTATATTTGAAAAAGCAATAATCGAGACACTTTAGGCTATAGTATTTAAATCGTACACGTTATTTTCGCTTACTGTCTATTGTATCTTTGTGTTTTGATATATAATTCACATTTTTATTTTGAAGGAATTAATATATTGAATGAGTAATAATTAAATAAAAACAAAAATGAACATTGTTGGATAAAACGGTTTGATATGTGCCAGTGATTTCGGTCTATGTGGGTTCTTCGTCAAATTTGGTGCAGGTTATCCTGAGTTGGAAAGTACTACATTTCTTTTTTCTTGTTTTTAAATCTGTTTAATTGACCCTCCACAACTTCATTACTCCAAGGGTATTTAATGGCGTTTTTTACTACTTCCAGATCATGATATATGCCATTTATAAAACTTCATTCACTGTTTGATAAATGTATGGCAAGCCTGTTAGGTGACATTCTGATAAATTGAGTTGTCTCATATATTATCGGGGAGGAACCTATATTTGTGCAGCTTTAGGAGCCCCTGATTCTATCGCATTAGAATAGCTACTTGATTGATCCCTTGTTACATACCTTGAGGTGTTAAAATCATTCGAAGGGAATTTGGAACAGTTGCCAGGCAAAGATATAGGATTCTGCGATAATGTCTTTATCGATTCTGCGATTTTTAATAATATGGGACTGACAAACGGGAACCAGCAATTATTTCTTACAACAAGAAGAAGGAAGAATGGGGATGGAAGGCAATCAATATCGAGAAAAAGTAGTGCATCAATTTTATTATCAATTCTTCAAGTTTGTCTGTGTAACCGTGAATGCCACCTATAAAATCTATCATATTACTCCACCGATGGAATTGATTCCAGCAAATCTATATTTATATCAGGTGCACCATCCGCATTAGGCTCTCTGCTTAAGGTTGAGCCATATTCTGTGTGATCGTCAAAGAAACCAAAGCTTCGTAGTATTAAGCTGTTAGTTGCCTCATCAAACTCCCCGTATACATCGTGTCGCATGTCGGCACTACTAATGGCATCGACAGTAAATTTGGCTTCTAACTACGCTTTCGTAAGTGATTTCGCCAAAAGTGTCTCCTGTTTTAGAGATACCCATAATGTCGACTCTCACATATCTGCGAGAGGTCTTATCAATTGTTGTAATGCCATAGAGAGATGTTGCAGGACCATACTAGAAAAGTTGTTAGTAATAGTACTTTTGCTAATAAGAGCTTTTTTAGAATCATTATTTAACTTTTAAAATACAGCTTGTGAAAATATTTGTAAAGATATTATTATCTTATCTATCTGTAAAGCCTAAGCACGAGATATATACAGATATATTAAAGCAAAACAAAAGTCGAATATATTATTATTTTCATTGGTAATAATAGAGGGATAAGGATATAATTTTTTATTTTTGTGATATTAAACTGAAAAACAATTTGTTAATCTATGAACAGTTTTGCCGCCATCGATTTTGAAACCGCCAATGAACATCGTACCAGCGTTTGCAGTGTGGGTGTAGTTATTGTTCGTGAAGGAGTGATAACAGATTACTTTTACAGTCTCATACGTCCCGAGCCGGAATATTACCGTTATGTAAACATAATGGTACATGGCATCAACTACGATGATACGGTCAATGCACCTATATTCTCTCAGGTATGGTGTCAAATTGAACCAATGATAGAAGGTTTACCGCTTATAGCTCATAACAAGGGATTTGATGAAAGTTGCCTGAAAGCCTGCTTCCGTATGCATCAAATGGACTACCCCGATTATGAATTCTACTGCACCCTCAAAAAAGCACGAGCACAACTAAAAGGTTTACCCAATTATAAGCTCAGCACAGTTTCTAATCGTTGTGGTTTTATATTGGAGAATCATCACCATGCTTTAGCTGATGCAGAAGCTTGCGCACATATAGCTTTAGAGATATTCAATGAATGATTTACTTAAACTGCTTTATAAATTATCAATAGATTTTTATCAAATAATAGTATAAAGGAAGATGAATAAAATAAACGAGCTTGATGTCCTTATAGAAAACCTAAAAGAATTAGGATTTAAACCTAACGTTGCTGTGGAAGATAAAAGTGCGCTTATGCCTTCACAAAATAGATTTGCAAGTAGCACTACAGTTAAGGTTTCACTTTCTGACTCACTGTTTTTTCTTGCTCGTGCTAATGTTTCTTCTTCATTTACAGGATTATTTTCTACAATAGATCTACCTAATAAAGTAGAATATAAAGTTTTTAGAAGAAGTTGGTTTGATTTTTTATTACTACCAAAAAGACAAAAAGTTGGAGTTAAATATATAGATGAAAACTTAACTATTATCTCACAAGAATGGATACCCTCCAAAGAACTTAATTTTGATAGTGCTAAGCTGTTAATAGATCTAAATAATACTGGCAAACCCTATAAACTGATTATAGAGAACAACTATTTGTATTCATTGATTGAAGAGTTATATAACAAAAAGGTAATTGGTGTAGAGGTTGATGATTGGTTGTATGAAAAAGAGGACTTGAAGAACCTATTTAAATTAGGGGCGGAATTAATTTCAACAATAAGTATGACTAAGAATAACAATAAGTATGACTAAAAACGAACTGCCAAATATACTATTTTTTAAAACAGAAGATGATTTTAGAAGATGGCTCGAAGTCAATCACGAAAAAGAGTCAGAGCTTATTGTTGGGTTCTATAAAGTAAAGAGTGGAAAGCCTTCAATGACTTGGTCGCAATCGGTAGATCAAGCACTTTGTTTTGGTTGGATTGATGGAGTTAGAAGATCTATTGATGATGAAAGTTATTGTATCCGTTTTACCCCAAGAAGGAAAAACAGCATCTGGAGTGCAATTAATATTAAGAAGATTGAGGAGCTGACAAAAGCGGGACTAATGTTGCCTGCGGGACAGAAAGCCTTTAGCTTTAAAGAAGAAAGTAATTCGGAAATATACTCTTATGAAAATGATGTAGTGCAACTAAACTCAGATTATGAAAAGCAATTTAAAGAAAACACTAAAGCGTGGAGCTTTTTTATTAATCAGTCTCCCTCTTACAGAAAAGCAATAATAGGGTGGATAATGAGCGCTAAACAAGAAAAAACCAGACTATCGCGTTTAGAAAAAACGATAAAAGAGAGTGAGCAAGAGAAAAGGGTTACATGAAAAAAAGAATCTCTTTCATTTAATTTATTTTGTTTCATTAAGTACTAATTATCAACAACTAACAATAAATTACAGCCATAATATATATATAAGAAAATACAATAAGCAAACAGATGAAACTAAATTCCTGAAAATTTAAAAGATAAATATCTTAAGATAGCAGAAGACATTGGATATGATACAAGTGACATACTCTGGCACTGTCCAGGTGCATCAAACGATTTAAGGGAAGGAGGTAAATACATCGCACGTATGGAGGCCAAAGATGGTAGCACAATGCTTAAGATAACGTTCGATGCCGAAAATCAAAACTCTGTATAACTTCAAAAGTAAGGGTGGCAGTCAATACTAAATAACTTTAAAAAGCATGTTGAGGAATGAGTGAGTCAGCATATATGTAGTAGTGGCAAGCATCACTCTACCTGTCCGGATGGAAAAATAGATTCCCTTGCTTGTCGATTATCAGTTTGCCTATATTTGCATGTCTTTTTTGATTTTCGGGATGTTCTGGATCTGCATGAGTATGGTAAATAATGAGCATTTCGTCCGGACGGTCTGTATGGAGAATCGAATTATGTCCGATTCCAGTGATATTTCGTTCTACGACCTTATCCGCGATAGGATTTTCTTCTGCCTTTGTCCAATCTCCCAGAGGGGATGATGCGGTTGCATAACCAATGCCGTAGTTGGGTTCGAAAGTGTGGTTGGCCGAATATGTCATATAGTAAGTATCCTTATATTTAAATACAAATGGCCCTTCGTTGCACCGATTATAATTCCAGTTTACTTTTTCCCAAGGTTGTGAAGCTTCAATCAGCCGTACTGTATCGCCAAGCGGGCGCGAGAGATCTTCTTCGAGTTTAACCCCGTAGGTAATACCGAAGCTATAGCTGTCTTTTACGCCATTCATGCTGAAAAACAGGTAAGGTTGGTTGTCATCGTCGGTAAAAATATGTCCGTCAATGGCTCCAAATCCTAAGTCAAACCAAGGTGCATGCAAATCAGTAAACGGCCCTTCGGGAGTATCGCTCACAGCCAAGGCTATCAATAGCCCGTCTGTTTCCTTACTCAGCCCACTGTATGTCAGATAAAATTTATCATTATAAAATTTCACTTCCGGAGCCCAGAATGCCCCCTTAGCCCAACTGCTATCGTTTTTTTTCCATAACATCCCATTAAATTCCCAATGATTCATATCGTTTGAAATGTAACAGGGAAAACCTTCATTGCTGGTTCCGTAAGTCCCTGTTAGGTAATATTTCCCTTGATGTTTATACATGAATGGATCACCTAAAATAATCGGTTCTCCGTTGAGTTTGATTGGATTCTCTGGTTTATTATCCACCGAGCATGACATAAGAACAAGCAGAAACACATAAAATAAATTCTTCTTCATTACAGATATGAGTGTTAATAAATAATTTGTAGCACTTTAAACAGTTTGAAAGTTCCTAGACAAATTTATATATAAGTCTTGACATATAACAAGCAGACCCAAAAAAATTGATTATTTAACTTCCCTACGATTCATTCTATTCGGTAGGGCGAGTAAACATATTTAATATTAATATACCCCTCCTAAAAGCCGTTCATCATATAGTAGGCACTGTTTACAGCGCTTTCCTCAGGCACAACGATCTCGTTGTATAAATATTTAACGTTAGTTTCGGCAAGGGTGTAGGAGTAATGTATCGATGCACCTCTTCTGAAAAACATAACAGTTTTGTTCGCTATCGTTAATTTTTTCTTCTGTAACGAAGTGGTTGTCAGCATTAGTTGCAGATCCGCTTTCCTGAAATGAGTAATTTCGCCAAATGTATCTCCTGTTTTAGATATGCCCTGAATGTCGACTCTCACATATCCGTGAGAAGTCTAATTAATTATTGTAATGCCATATAGGGATGTTGTGTCTCCGATAACTTCTAAATCATATTTTTTTCCGTCTATAGTGAAGCGTATAGTACTTGTGCCACTTTTATTTCTTACTTCAAAGCCTATGTTTAGTTCACCCTCTGCATCTACTCTAAAATAAGAGCTAATTATAATATTCTTATCAGTTCATTCGGTTTTAAATTTCCCCCTATAGTTATCGATAAAATCTGAACCAGAAGGCACTGTTAAATATGAATTTCCGGCAAAAGGAATGCTTATGGGCAGGTCGGTTTCGCTGAAGGTTACTTCTTTATTGGTTAGACAACAAGTGCTAAGGAGAATGGTAATTAGAATGAAAGCCACTGCAGAAAAGAATCTTATTAACATCGTTGCTCAATTTTAAAGCATTGTCTTTGAAGATATATTTAAAGACAAGTTTAAATAATTAATTTATTTCATTGTCCTAAGATAAGAGTAAATAAATTAACTTCAAATTTGTATATATTAATAAAATAATACCTCATATTCTAATCGAAAAGTATACCACTTACAACCATGAATGGATTCTATCCGTTC
>CAYLKV010000062.1:0-6489 GCA_964384545.1 uncultured Proteiniphilum sp. | reverse complement strand
GGGTTTTTTTGATATGATACTAAATGATAAAAGAGCTATTTTTAGTATCTTTGCACTCAATTAAAAACTCATTATATCAAACAAATATGTCAAAGCAGTTTAAACGAACATTAATTACTTCTGCACTTCCGTATGCAAACGGACCTGTACATATTGGACACCTTGCCGGTGTTTATGTACCTTCGGATATTTATGCCCGTTACTTAAGACTTAAAGGTGAGGAGGTTCTCTTTATTGGGGGTTCCGATGAGCATGGTATCCCAATTACTATTAAAGCTAGAAAAGAGGGGGTTACATCTCAGGATATAGTTGACAGATATCATGGGTTGATTAAGAAATCGTTTGGTGAATTTGGTATTACTTTCGATATATATTCGCGTACAACTTCTGAGACGCATAAGGAGACTGCTTCTGAATTTTTCCGTACTCTTTATGATAAGGGGGAGTTTACTGAGCAGGTGAGTGAGCAATATTTTGATGAGGAGGCAGGGCAGTTTTTGGCCGACAGATATATAACAGGATCTTGCCCTCATTGTGGTAATGAGAATGCTTATGGCGATCAGTGTGAGAAGTGTGGTACTTCGCTTAGCCCTACCGACCTGGTGAATCCGAAATCCACATTGAGTGGCAGTGTTCCGGTAATGAGGAGTACTAAGCATTGGTATCTGCCTCTTGACAAGCATGAGCCTTGGTTGCGCAAATGGATTCTGGAGGATCATAAGGAGTGGAAGACTAATGTTTATGGGCAGTGTAAATCGTGGCTGGATATGGGTCTGCAGCCCCGTGCGGTGAGTCGCGACCTCGATTGGGGTGTTCCGGTGCCTGTTGAGGGTGCTGAGGGCAAGGTTCTCTACGTGTGGTTTGATGCTCCTATCGGCTATATCTCAAATACTAAAGAGCTTCTGCCAAATGATTGGGAGAAGTGGTGGAAGGATGAGGAGTCTCGTATTATACATTTTATTGGTAAGGATAATATTGTGTTTCACTGTATCGTTTTTCCTGCTATGCTTAAGGCTGAGGGGAGCTACAATCTGCCTGATAATGTTCCTGCTAATGAGTTTATGAACCTCGAAGGGGATAAGATTTCTACCTCTCGCAACTGGGCGGTATGGCTGCATGAGTATCTGGAGGATTTCCCCGGTAAGCAGGATGTGTTGCGTTATGCACTTACTGCTAATGCGCCTGAGACTAAGGATAATGATTTTACATGGAAGGATTTTCAGGCTCATAATAATAATGAACTTGTGGCGGTGCTCGGAAATTTTGTGAACCGTGCGCTTGTGCTGACTAACAAATATTTTGATAACAGGGTTCCTGCTTTGGGTGAACTTACTAATTTAGACAGGGAGGCTATTGCTGAGGCTGAGAAGGTTAAGGCTGCTGTGGAGTATAATCTTGATACTTTCCATTTTCGTGAAGCTCAGAAGGAGGCTATCAATCTGGCCAGAATTGGTAATAAATATTTGGCTGAGGCTGAACCGTGGAAGTGCGCCAAGACTGATATGGATCGTACTGCAACTGTTTTGAATATCGCTTTGCAGATTACGGCTAACTTGTCGATTGTGATTGAGCCGTTTTTACCATTCTCTGCTGAGAAATTGCGTAACTTTTTGGCTGTTGAGAAGTTGGGTTGGGAGCGCTTGGGACACTTTAACCTTCTTGAAGTGGGTAAAGAGTTGGGCAAACCGGAGCTTCTTTTTGAGAAGATTGAGGATGATGTGATTGATAGGCAGGTTAAGAAACTTCATGATACTAAGATGGCTAATGAGGCCGAAGAGAGGGCTGCTCAGAAGGCTGAGCCTATTAAAGAGACTATTGAGTTTGAGACTTTTGAGAAGTTGGATATAAGAGTGGCCACAGTTCTTGAGTGTGAGAAATTGCCTAAATCGGATAAGCTTTTGCGCTTCTTGCTGGATGATGGTTTTAAGCAGAGGACTATTCTTTCTGGAATATCGGCCTACTACCCTAACCCTGAGGAGCTGGTTGGCAAGCAGGTGTGTTTTATTGCAAATTTGGCTCCACGTAAATTGCGCGGTGTGTTGTCTGAAGGGATGATTCTTTCGGCAGAGAATAGCGATGGAACGCTTTCACTGATAGAGCCATCGAGTGTGGTTAAGCCGGGCAGCCGGGTTGTTTAATAATAGTTAATTTATAGGAATTACTGAAACTATTTGGCTAAGTTTACATCTAATCTATAGATTAGAGATTGAACTGATTTGTGAATTCATGGCATTTCAGTTTCATTTATAAATATTTATACATTTAAAAACATCTTATATGAAAAAGCAAGCACTGTTATTAATTGCACTTTTTGTTAGCCTGTCTATGTTTTCTCAAAAAACATATCGTGCATTAGGTTTAAAGATATCGAGAGATATTCCTCAGAATGAGTTGAAGCTTAATCTTGGTACTACTATATTTGGATCTTTTCCGGAGGTTACTTACGAGAGGGTGATAAATTCAGATTTCAGCGTAGGTTCTTCACTGGGTGTGGCACTTGAAGAGGATACTTTTTACGCCAATTTTATGTTTACCCCATATGTACGCTGGTTTTTTGGCGGCAGTTCTGAAAATTTACGTAAATTTGGTGCAGGGTTTTTTATAGAGGCGAATGGGGCTTTATACAATGCCGACAAGGAGGAGCTTGATTACAATCACCCTACTCCGCAATGGGAAGAGAAGAATGTTATGAGTGCAGGATTGGGTCTTGCTGTTGGTTGGAAATATCTATCGCAGAATAACTGGGTTGGTGAAGTGTATACCGGATTGGGACGCGAACTTAATGATGATGGGGCTTATCCGCGACTGGGTATTACTATTGGCAAAAGGTTTTGAGGAACAGGATATTAGAGAATATAATTTATATAAGAGAACAAAACTATGATAAAAAAAGCACTACTATTTTCAATTGCAATTAATTTTTGTTTGCTGACATTTGCGCAGGAGAAGAAATATCCGGATCAGGCTCCTATGTCTCCGGCAATGAGTGAATACTGGACGCCTCAGCCTAAGGTTGTAACTCCGGGTAAGGTTGCTAAAGAGGTAGTGTCGGCTCCATCTGACGCTATAATTCTTTTTGGAGGTAAGGATCTTTCTGAGTGGATAGACAGAAATGGAGAACCGGCAAAATGGACCGTTAAGGATGGTGTCTTTACTGTGAAAAAGGGTACAGGTGACATCAAGACTAAAAGGAACTTTAGAGATTATCAATTGCACCTTGAGTGGAAAGTGCCTGTGGGGATAACCGGCGAAAGTCAGGCGAGAGGTAACAGCGGCGTTTATATGCAGGGTGTTTATGAGATTCAGATATTGGATAATTATGAGAATGAGACCTATGTGAATGGTCAGGCCGGCAGTGTTTACAAACAGACTCCTCCGCTTGCAAATGCAATGAATCCTCCCGGTGAATGGAACAGTTATGATATTATATATAAAGCGCCTACTTTTAAGGAAGATGGTACTTACAGAACTTATCCAACTGTAACTGTAATTCAGAATGGTGTGCTGCTGCAAAATAATACTACTATATTGGGTACTACAGAATATATTGGATTTCCAAGGGTTAGAGAGCATGGCGATGGTCCGATAGTTTTGCAGGATCATGGAGATCCCAGTGCTCCTATTAGTTTCAGAAACATCTGGATTAGGGAACTTTAATCTGTTCTCTTATCATTATAAAGGGAAATATAAAATCTCCCCTATTTATTATTGGGATATAAATAATCTTATCCTTTAAATAAAATAGGGGAGATTTTATTTAATATAACAGACTTGATTTGGGAACTTTAATCTCCTATCTTCTTCATAATTACCGGAAAAATGTGTAAATTTGTGAAAATAATTACATGAGCCGGTAAACAGATAATTATTAAGTTACCCGGCTCTAAAAACATAAATGCTAGAAGATGTCAGGTAAACTTAAACAACTATTGCCCGATTTAATTGTAATTGCGGCTTTCATTCTTATATCTTTTATCTATTTTGCCCCGGCAGTTTTAGATGGACGTGTTATTTCTCAGCACGACTCACTTGCGGCAATAGGACAGGGACAGGAGCAGCGCGACTTCATGGAACGTCATGATGGCGAACGCTCTAGATGGAACCTTTCGATGTTTAGCGGGATGCCTTCATATCAGTTGAGTCCCACGTACGACTCATCAAAACCGCTCGATATTGTTAAAAAGGCATACTCTCTGTTTCTGCCCGACTATGTTTATCTGATCTTTATTATGCTGCTTGGGTTTTATATCCTGATGCGTGCATTTAAAGCTTCTCCTCTTATAAGTGCTCTGGGGGCTATTGCCTGGGCATTCTCTTCCTACTTTTTTATATTGATTTCGGCAGGGCATATATGGAAGTTTATTACGCTTGCTTATGTTCCGCCCACAATTGCGGGGATGGTTTATGTATACCGCAAAAAGTATGTTTTGGGGGGATTACTATTTATGATTTTTGTGGCGTTTCAGATATCTGCCAATCATATACAGATGACCTACTACTTTCTGTTTGTGATGCTGATATTGGTTGTGGCGCTATTTATTGATGCTCTTCGCAAAAAGGAGATTGCTGATTTTGCCAAAGCAACGGGTGTATTGCTGATTGCAGGGATTATTGGTGTTTCGGCTAATATTAGTAACTTATATCACACTTACGAATATTCAAAAGAGACAATGAGAGGGAAGTCGGAACTCTCTCTTCACTCCGATGGGAACAAGACTGGTGATGGTCTGGAGCGTGATTATATTACTGCCTGGAGCTATGGTATTGGAGAGACCTGGACACTGCTGGTGCCTAATACTAAAGGTGGAGCTTCTGTGCCACTATCTGAAAATAGTAAGGCTATGAGCAAAGCTCGCCCCGAATATAAGCAGATATATCAGCAAATTGGTCAATATTGGGGTGATCAGCCCGGTACATCGGGACCTGTTTATGTGGGTGCTTTTATTCTTTTCCTTTTTATATTGGGACTATTTATTGTAAAGGGTCCTGTTAAGTGGGCTCTTCTGGCTGCTACTGTTTTATCTATTCTGCTTTCGTGGGGTAAGAATTTTATGGGGCTGACTGATCTGTTTATCGACTTTGTACCGATGTATAATAAGTTCCGTGCGGTATCGTCTATTCTTGTGATTGCGGAGTTTACGATTCCTCTTCTTGCTGTTCTTGCGCTAAAGGAGCTGATTGAATCGCCTGATTCTCTTTTAAAGGATAAAAAGCCTCTCTATATCAGTTTTGGTCTAACGGGTGGTTTTGCGCTTCTGTTTGCTGTTGCGCCTAAAATATTTTTCTCTTCTTTTGTACCTGCTTCAGAGATGCAGGCGTTGTCGCAGGCATTGCCACCGGAACATTTGCAGCCTCTGCTGGCCAACTTGACCGAGATGAGGCTCTCTGTTTTTACTGCTGATGCTTGGAGAAGTTTTATATTAATTGCTGTTGGCACTATATTGCTGTGGCTTTTTATTAAGAAGAAACAGAGGGCTGAGTGGTTTGTGGTTGCTGTTATTCTGCTATGCCTTGCAGATATGTGGGGTGTGAACAAAAGATATCTGAATGATAGCGATTTTATTAATAGGGTTGATCAGCAAAAGATGTTTACAAGAAGTGAGGCTGATAACCTTATTTTGCAGGATACAACTAAATATTATAGGGTTGTAAACTTGTCGACCAGCACCTTTAACGACGGTATTACTCCATTCTGGCATAATACTATTGGGGGTTATCATGCAGCTAAATTACGCAGATATCAGGATCTTATAGATGTTCATATTTCGAATGAGCTAAATGCACTGCAGCAGGATATTTTTAGTACTCAGGGGGTACTTGATTCGGTTAGCGGTGATAAGTTTAAGGTGATAAATATGCTTAATACAAAGTGGGCTATTGTTCCTTTGCAGGATGGTTTTACTCTTCCGGTGAAGAATCCGCACGCTATGGGAAATGCATGGTTTGTTGATAAGATACGTTTTGCCGACAGTGCCGATGAGGAGATTGGCGCCCTTTCTATTATGGATCTGAGCAGAGAGGCTGTTACCGACAGGGAGTTTGAATCTTTTCTTGCCGGTTTCGATATTGATAGTTCAGGTAAGTCGATTAGTGAATCTGCAGCTTCTTCTGCCTATGACAATGGCAGTTCTGTTGTTGAGGATAGCAGCTTAGTAGTAAATGAGGCCGGAGTGTCGACTATCAATCTGGTGGAATATGATTCTGATTACCTTATTTATGATGTGAATGCTGTTAAGGATCAGATAGCTATCTTCTCTGAAATATACTATCCAAAGGGATGGCAGATCACTATAGATGGAGAGCCGGCTGAGATGTTCAGGGCTAACTATATTCTTCGTGCACTGCCAATTCCTGAAGGTAAGCATAGGGTTGAGTTTCACTTTAAGCCACAAAGTATTAAAACAACCGACACTATTGCATATGTAGCGCTTTTGATTATGCTTCTCACATCTATATATCTGGTATACAGTAGATTTAAAGAAAGTAAGG
>CAYLKV010000061.1:0-6720 GCA_964384545.1 uncultured Proteiniphilum sp. | reverse complement strand
TCACCACATCATTATATACACTTCTTACGTTTTTTACAGTTGCTGTAATTCTCCACTCTGCTTCCTTCATTCTGTTTGAACCTAGAAGAAGTATCATATAATCTGGTTGAGAATATTCACCACCATAGCTTTTGACTTGAAAATATTTACCACCACCCCAGCCAAGGCTATATGTGTTATTGTATTGACTAAACCCTAAATGAGTTGATGCAATACACAATATTAAAAATAATAGTAACCTATTCATGACGGAATTCAAGTTCTGCAGCCTCTAATATAGTCTCATCACCATAATCCAGCATCACAGTGGCAGTATATTCACCTTTTTCCAATGTCTCTCCCGGTGAGATCATAACCTTACGAACATTCCCCGGCATAGTAAAGAAGGGCGTATCACTCAAAGAAGTCTCTTTACCAGTAGTACGATTAAATATTGTAGTCTTTATCACACCATCCGTCCAAATATTACCATTATTATTAAAAGCCAGTACAATATTTTTACTCTCACGGTTAAAAGTCATATCAGTTATCTCCAACGCTCTGCGCTCACCTGCAAGACCCTTTCTATAAATCTTAATGCCCTGCCTCACGTTAATGCGTATAGCAGCACCCTGTGCATCCACACCATCCACCGGATTCATTTGAGTTACATATAACATGGCAGTTTGCACATTATCACCAGAAGGCACAATGCTAGGCACACTCATCATCACTTCCACCTCACGGCTCTCACCAGGCTGAAGAGTAAGATAAGTTCCTTCGGGTAGAGAAAGCCAAGAAGCACAAGAATTATCCAAACTATCGGGATTATACATCACATTGTTGCCATACTCATCATACTCCCAATCACCAAACGTGATTGCAAGATCCAATGGATGATCTTTACTGATGTTATTAATAAGTAAATTCTGAGTACCACTCTCACCCTCTGCAATAGAATAGTATACCCTAGGTGGCGATACGGATAAGCCAACCTGTGCTGATACGATATTTGTAGTTGCAATAAAGAGAAGAGTAAAAAGTGCAAGTATTATGTAAATTCTAACTTTCATATTATAAGCTGTGTAGGAATTATGACAAGTTGTTGATGAGGGAATAAAAATAAAAGGATTTCCGTAGAAACAAAAAAAGGGAGGGCATTGCTTGTAAATGCGCCTCCCTTTGTATATTATAGTAAAATATTATTCCTTAATTTGATACAATAGTATAAGTAACTTCTGCAGTGTATACTGTTTCTACTCGACCTGTAGTTAAATCTATGTACTTTGCTCTATTTGCTTCAGAATCGTTGTGTGTATAAGCTACATCAAATTTTAAACCCATACCACCACCTGGAGAAGTGATAAACTTACTGGGTTGTTTCTTATTCAATGAGAAATTGTCCACGAAAGTATAATTGCTCCTATTATTATCTGTACCATTTGTAGCTGTAATTGTTACATGATCCTCGGTTTCATCTAATAAATTACCACTATTTAAAAAACCTGAGCTTTGAACTTCTACTTGAAAACCTCCTGAATGATAAACAGTAAGATGGTCATCAAATGTTTGAGTTTTCTCTCCTAAACCATTCATATAATCTTCTGGTGAGCTATACTCAAAATCAACTGTTTCCTGACTTGGGTTCACCTGAATGGATTGGATAGGTTTAAAAATTAAATTTACTTGAACATTATCAGAAGTTTTACCTGCAACATAATTTGTTGGGTCTGCCGCCATCACACTATTCACTGAAAAAAGAGCTACGATTAGAAGAGCACCAGTTAAAAGAAAGTTTTTTGTTTTCATTTTAAATTTTTTATTAAGCTTGTTTATTAAAAATGTTTATTTTATTTTGTTGTAAAGTTTTTTCTTCACTTGATAATTTGCGCATAATTCTCTCTGCCCATAAATAAAATGGGATAATTCTTTACCTGCAATGTTAATTGATATTTTCGCTGCGTATGCTTTAAACATTAAAGAAATATTTCTTTATTTAAAGCGAGACAAAAGTAACTGTTATTTTTTTCTCTTACAAATAAAAGACATAACTTTTATTTAACTTTAACTAAGTTGAGAGTTGTTTAAATTACGCGCAAAATTTTTATTACTTAAATATCAACCTCTTAAGCAAATATGATTGATATTCCTAATTTTTTGAATCCTATTTTTTAGTTATATAAAAAAATAAATTGTCGTTTTTATAATGTTTCCTATCATAAGTGCTTATAACTTGAAAATATCCTTATTCTTATAAATAAACATCAAACAATATTTTTCAACTAAACTTCCTTTTAAAAATTGATTTAATATTACAGACATATAATATTAAATCTCCGACATTAAACTCTCATTCATTATATCTGATGAGAGGAATTTAATATTTAAAAGAAACTTTTGATTACTTTAATGTAAGTGTTGATTTTTTAGATATTTTACGTTTTCAACATTACTTTCAGAGAACGATGGCAAAATTAATACTATTTTTTATACTTGCAAATAAAAGACAGTTAATTTTTTATTTTTAACTAATTATTTTTTGTGCTTATTTTTGATAGATGCTGTATTATGCTGTATTACTGGTATTTTGATGAATTATATGAATATATAGTAAATGATTAAATAGTAAATAAAACAGTAATTAACTATTTTTTCGCTACTTTTTTATCTAATTAATACAAACACTATAATTAACTATTTTATTAATTTGTGTTATATATAATTATTTATTTTAGTTTATTGAAGTGTATTATTTAGATGTTATAGTATAAGTGATCTCAGTAGAATACGTCGTCTCATTATCTCCTGAAGTCTTATTTATATACTTTTCTGAACCTCCTGCCGTATTATCATATGTCACGTTATACTTTAAATTTAATCCTCCAACCTCAGATTTTATTAAAGCTTCAGGATTTGTAGATAAAACCACATTATCATATTCATTGGATAAGTCATTGCCAGAACCATTCATGGCTCTAATTGACAGATCACTCACAGGAATAAAATCTGTGTCTCCTGCATTTGTAAAATTCTCCTGTTGAGAAGCGACATTCACTTGAAAACCTCCCACACTGGTAACAGTTAAATGATCATCCAATGTTGCTGAAACACCAGTTCTGTAGTCTTCAATATCTACATATGACAAATCTATACTTTTTTGGGAAGAGTTAATAGCAATGGTTTGTATAGGATGAAATATAATGTTTACAGTAACATTTCCAGATTTGGCTTGAGCATACATATCTTCCACTAAAAATAATGTGGTCAATATAAAAAATAATATTTTTATAATATGTCTCATAACACTTATCTAATTAAATTATTCATTTATTAAATGCAAATTATAAAATTATTTTTTATGCGCAAAATATTTATAAATAAATATAGAATAATTCCACATATTAAATTTTATAAACTATAAGTAAATTTTAAAGGTATTATGTTTTTCCTATAATAGTCTTAGAATAAATTGATTCTTATAAGGCTTTAAATATGATTTTCGTGATAAAAGGAGCTAATTATTTTAACTAAGTGAATGATTAATAATATTTTCTACATTGTTACGAAAACATTATCCTCTTTCTTCTCGAATTTTACAGGTGCAATTTTTTGTAATTCTGCTAATACTGATTCCAAATTTGAGTATTTTGATATTAATGTATAACTATATTTTAATGCCTCAGGAGATTGTAGCTGAAAATGAACATTATACTTTCTTTCAAGAACTTTTACTACTTCTTCTAAAGGTGTATCGTAAAAATATAAGATATCATTTTTCCACAGTGAAGCATTTGAAGACTTCGAAAGATTAAAAAGTGTTGTCTTTCCTGTCACTCTATTATATTCAAGTTGCTGCCCGGGAGCCATAGAATAACTATTTGTTTGCTCATGAAAAGCTGTTTTCCCTTTATCTAAAACTACTTTTATAATTTCATTGTCGCTATATGCATTTACATTAAAAGATGTCCCCGATACTTCTATAAAAGTGCTTTGAGCATTTACTATGAATGGTCGTTTGCTATTAGATGCTACATTAAAATATGCTTCACCATCGAGAAAAACCTCTCTTTTTCTTAAACCAAATCTATCGGGATAGCGTATTCTAGTGCCTGAATTTAAATATACCTCTGTTCCATCCTGGAAAAATATTCTTGCATCTTCACCCATTGGAATATAAAGTTCTGTATATTTCACTCCTTCAAACACAGATGTTTGAGTATTGATATATAGAGCAATAAGTGAAACTATTAATAGAGGTATAACTACTGCTGCTACTCTAAGTAATTTTCTTTTATATATATTATTACTGATTTCACGATCAATTCTTCTAAATAGCTTATCCGATTGTACTGATGTAAATGATTTACCTATACTGGGATCACTCTCGTTTAAATAGGCATCTTTATCCAATAAATCTGCAAGATGCTGCTGACCCTCAATTGTTGTAGAGAACCATTCAACCACCTCTTGTGCCTCTTCTTTTGTAGAAGTTTCGCCAATTACTCTGTTCATTAATTTTTTATCTGTCCACATCTATTTCATCATGTTCTTTATAGACACAAAAATATGCAAAAGATATTAGTTAAAAGGCACGATATTTACTTCTTAATTTTTATCTCATCAAAATAAGATCGTAAAAACTTAATTGATTCCTGATAATGCGACTTCACTGTATTGACCGAAATACCCATTTTATCTGCTATTTGCTGATTGCTATCGTCTGTTTCAAGCTTTCTCATGCATATCTCCTTTTTCTGCGGAGGCAAAGATTCAACACCTCTATACAGTAAGTTTCGCATCTGCTTATCATTCATAGCCTTTATCACATCATCCTGCCCTGGTATATCTATTTGGGCACTCATATAGTTTAATGAAATCTCATCCTTCCTATCTCGTATCTGATTAAGTATATAGTTCTTAGTCATCGTGTAGAGATAATTCTTGAGATTTATTTCTATATGTATATCAGATGTACTCTCCCAAAGCTTTACAAATACATGCTGAACAGCATCTTCTGCCATTTGAGTGTTTTTTAGATACTTCAAAGCAATAGAGTAAAGATAACGATGATACTTTTCATAAATTGCAGAAAAAGCATCTCTATCCCTTTTTTTTAATAAGATAAAAAGAGTGTGATCCTCATTTCTGGTAAAATCAAGTAAGTTTTTCTTCATTGTCTTTAGGCTATAAAGACAAATATATGCAGTTAATTCAAGAAAGGCACTATTTATGCTGTTAAAAAGCGAACTATTCCCTATTTGAACATGGAGACAATTCTTTTTAGTGCTGATAAAAATATATCAATCTCTTCTTTGGTATTATAGAATGCAAATGAAGCACGAGCTGTTCCATCTATACCCAACTCTTTCATTAGTGGTTCAGCGCAGTGGTGACCGGTTCTAACTGCAATTCCCATTTTATCTAAAAGCGTTCCTATATCGTATGGATGGATATCATCAATTAAAAATGATATAACACTGCTTTTCTTATTTGAGGTACCTATAATTCTCAATCCTTCTATTTTTAACATCTCTGCAGATGCATACCTCAGCAAATCATCTTCATGTTGAGCAATATTTTCCAAACCTATTGAAGATACATATTTTAATGCTGTAGCAAGTGCTGCTGTTCCCACAAAATCTGGTGTTCCAGCTTCAAATTTAAATGGCAGGTGATTAAATGTGGTCTTTTCAAACGATACACTCGAAATCATCTCCCCTCCACCCTGATAAGGTGGCATCTCATTTAACCAGCGCTCTTTACCATATAAAACTCCCACTCCGGTTGGTCCATAAACTTTATGAGAAGAGAACACCAGAAAGTCGCAGTTTATCTTCTGTACATCCACTTTTGCATGCTGAACACTCTGAGCAGCATCTATAAGAATTGGCACATTGTGTTTATTAGCGATTTCAGCAATCCTCTCAATCGGGTTAATTGTACCAAGAACATTCGAAATGTGAGTAACAGCTATAAGTTTGGTTCTATCACTGATAAGCTTCTCTAGTTCATCTATTAATAGCTCTCCGTCGCTGTTAATTGGAGCAACTTTTATTTTCAAACCCCTGATTTCTGCCTGAAGCTGCCATGGAACAATATTAGAATGATGCTCCATAGCAGATATCAGTATTTCATCTCCTTCTTTACAGAATTTGCTGCAGAATGATGAAGCAACCAAATTTATTGATTCTGTTGCCCCACGGGTAAATACTATCTCATCAGGTGAAACAGCATTTATAAATTTCTGAACGGTTTTTCTTGCTGCCTCATGTTCATCAGTAGCAGCCTGACTAAGATAGTGTACCCCTCTGTGAACATTAGAATTTACAGAAGTGTACATCTCGGCAATTTTATCTATCACGCATTGCGGTTTTTGCGATGTGGCAGCATTATCTAAATATACCAATGGCTTTCCGTAAACTTCACGGGAAAGTATAGGGAAATCGGCTCTTATCTTATTTATATCCATTCAGATCAGTAATTACTATTTGCAAACGTTGCAGTTACCACAACGCATCAACTCACCACGGAATCTCTTGTCAATTAAATGAGTCAATCTATCTTTAAGTGTTGGTATATTAATTAGTTCAACGATGTCGCTTGTAAATGCAACCAACAACAATAAACGAGCCTCTTCTTTATCCATACCTCTTGAGCGAAGATAGAAAAGAGCTTCTTCGTCGAGGTGACCGGTTGTAAGACCATGTGAACATTTTACATCATCAGCATAAATCTCAAGCT
>CAYLKV010000060.1:0-6856 GCA_964384545.1 uncultured Proteiniphilum sp. | reverse complement strand
ACCAAAATCAGTTATATCCCACCCAAGCATGTTATCAGTAATCTCCGATACATTGTCGATATTATCCTTCCATTCTGACAAGCCCCATTTTGCCCATGGTGGTAAATGAAATTTGTGTTCTTCTAAAAATGCTTCTGCTTCTACTATAATCTGGTTAATTTCACTACGTTTCATATACTTTGAGATTAATTTGTATTGTTAATTATATTATGTTTTCTGTAAGTAACTTTTTTGTCAAAATAGATAAAATTTAAAAACCTCATCTACTATATATGTTTCTCATTTTAATTGAGAATATAGGTATGTTATTCTAATTCAAAAATAGTTCAATCACTGGAATCTCAAAATCTGGTTTAATCATAGGTAAACGAAGATTCAGATCATTTTCTGTTGAGATGCTACCTTGCATATGATGTCCGTAGGGTGCTGAAATGCTAATTTCAGATGCATCGTGGAGGAACTGAGCATGTTTTATTTTACCTTTATAACCAGGTAATCTGAAGTTGGTTATAGGGTAGTCGAGAAGATGAATATATAATCTGTTTGTGGTTGGGTTGTATGTCAATATTGTGTTATCAGGTACTTCAAACTCCTCAGGAGCCTGTGTGCAACCATAAATAGAGCGACTGTTATACTTCATCCATTCACCCATTTTGGCCAATGCTTTATCGGCGCGTGAATCGAACATTCCTCTAGCTGTGGGACCAACATTAAGTAACAGGTTACCACCCTTACTTATAGATTCAATGAGTAATCCTAACAGCTGACGATTATCTTTCCATGTTAGCTCATCTCTGTAATAACCCCACGAACCGGAGAAGGTCTGGCATGTCTCCCAAGGAATTTTCTTCCCATCAATCTCAGGCCAACTCTCGACTTTAAACTGTTCGGGAGTTGTAAAATCCCATCCTCCCTGATAATCTTTCAGATCGGCTCTGTCATTTATTAAAATATTAGGCTGCAATTCTCTTACCATTTTAACAAGTTCTACAGCATCCCAGTCGTCTCTTCCTTTTCCAAACTGACCCGGGAAAGAGTAGTCAAGCCACAATATATCTATTGTTCCATATTTTGTAAGAATCTCTTTAACCTGATCTTTTAGATATTTCCTGTAAATATTCATATCGCGATCTACATTTAACTTATCATATTCCTCTTTAGATGAGGCACTTTGCGGGTGCACCTGATCAATTGTGTAGTGAGGGTGGTGCCAGTCGATTAGCGAATAGTAGAAACCAACTTTCAGACCCTCTGCTTTAAAAGCATCAACCCACTCTTTTATAGCATCCTTTCCGTATGGGGTATTTGCGATATCGTAATCGGTAAAAGCTGATTCAAACATACAGAAACCATCGTGGTGCTTTGTTGTAATCACAGCATATTTCATACCTGCAGCTTTAGCCTTCTTTGCCCACTCTGTTGGGTTATATAAATCGGGATTGAATAATTCAAAATACTTTTGGTAGTTGGTATCAGAGATACGTTCGTTTTTCTTCACCCACTCATGTCGGGCAAGCTGAGAGTATATCCCCCAGTGAATAAACATCCCAAATCTAGCATCAGTCCACCACTTAAGCCTCTCATATTTAGCTTCTTCAGTTTCATTCCAAATAGAATTTTGCGAGAACGCAGATATGCAAAGTGAATTTATCAAAACAAATAGAATTAGATATTTTCTCATGTTTAGTTTTGTTAATAATTAGATGATTGAGATTACCCCAAAGTAACAAATATTATTTTATATTTGCAATTACTTTTCAGATCAATAAACGTAGTCGATTCTAATGTAACTATAAGATTAGAAAGACAAGACGCCTATTTTCAAAAACCACAACCATGGTGTTATCGATGCCGCGTTAGAAGAATACAGGAGATATTATGGATACTAAAAAAGCACCAATTATGAACAAGAAATACTTTTTATTTATTGAGTGATTACCCCAACTGCTGGTTCAAATGGGTCTGATAGTTCTCATTAAATAATTAATTTAAAGTGTGCAGAAGAAAGTGACCAAAAATGGTACACTCAGATCGAGTATGAAACCACTGAATAATGAGACTACCAGGAATTCTTTACCGGAAAACTTAAGTATAACAGGTAGTGTTGTATCCATTGTTGTTGCACCTCCCACAGAAATTAGAGCAAGTTTACCAAAATACTTTACAAAAAAAGGAGCAAACAGTAGAGCCATAACTTCACGTATGATATTAGACAGAAGTGCAATAGTACCCAGTTCGGCACCTTTATATTCAGTAATAAAAATACTCGATAGCGAATAATATCCAAATCCGCTGCCAACTGCCATAATTTCGGCAATAGTGCGTTCGGGGAGCATGAAAGATATTAAGGCACAACCACCAAGTGTGCCAATTATTGTAAATAGTGGAAGAAGATAGTAAACAGGACTAATTCTTTTGAAGCTTTTAAGAGTATTTGAATCGCTCCCTATACTTATTCCCACACAAAACATTAGTGCACATAATACGTAGAAGCTGATATTGTTATTAAATAACTCATCCGGGATTATGTCTGTAAATCCAAGTCCAATACCTACAATAAAAAAGGAGACAATAATAATGCTTGTTCTCATAAACTCACCTTTTTCTTCTTTTAATATATCTCCAAAGAATTAGAGCCATGATAGAACTTCCTGCTACAGCAGCAAGAGTAATTACGAAAGCCTCAACACCAATTGTAGCTATACCATTTATTATATCAGGATTTTTACCCACTTCAACACCCAACAACAGAAGAAGAAGGCAAATTAAAGTCATAATTGATTTGGAGATAAATTTGACCTCTTTTTTTCTAAATAGATAGCCAAGTATTCCTCCTAAAAACATAAAAGCAATAACTTTAAACATAGAGTATTTTAGGGTTTTAAATTATTTGCCTACAGTATGAACGAGATACTTCTCAAGGTATTGATCATTAAGTTCATCGCTATCGCCATAATGAGTGCGAACCTCTTCAAGTTTCTTGTGCATCATATCTCTTACTTCAGCATATTCAGGGTTGTTATACTGATTGGTTAACTCCTGCGGATCGGTTTCGAGATCATACAATTCCCACTCATCAATATCGTAGTAAAAGTGTATAAGTTTATATCTATCTGTGGTAACACCATAATGACGTTTAACCATATGCTCGGCAGGATATTCGTAATAGGTGTAATATGCAAAATCACGCCATTCATCGGTTTTGCCGGCAACTAATTTACGAAACGAGTCACCCTGCATCTCTTCCGGTGCTTCGATACCTGCATAATCTAGTATTGTTGGAGCGTAATCTAGATTCTGTACTAACTTGTTAATAACGGTGCCGGCCTTAATCTCTTTAGGATAGCGAATTAAAAGAGGTGTTCGGAACGACTCTTCATACATAAATCTTTTATCGAACCAGCCATGTTCGCCAAGATAAAACCCTTGATCGGAGGTGTAAACAACAATAGTATTTTCATCTAAACCCGATTCTTTAAGGTAATCGAGGAGTTCGCCTACACCATCATCAACTGATTGGATGGTGCGTAGGTAATCTTTTATATAACGATTATATTTCCAAAGAGCAATCTCTTTATCGGTCATTTGATTATAATTTGCTAAAAACTCCTCATTTTCCGACGAGTATGCAGCCATCCAATCCTCCCTTTGCTGAGGTGTCATTCTTTTAAGCTGATTATGAAAACCAGTACTGTCACCGTTTGGAGCTACGATAAGTTTAAAGTCGTGTCCCCATGTTGCATGACCATGAACCTGCATCTCCTGTTCCTTTGCAGCCCTTCCTCTTCCTTCATAATTATCGAAGAATGTTTCAGGCATATCAAAAGTAACATCATCATAAAGATTTAGATATTTTGGAGCCGGGAGCCAATTGCGATGAGGTGCTTTCTGGTGATACAGTACAGCAAAAGGCTTATTAGGGTCGCGCCTGTTTTTTATCCAATCGATTGTCTCTTCAGTTATAATCTCTGTGCAGTAACCCTCTTTTCTTACCCTCTCACCATTTATAAAAAAATCGGGATTATAGTAGTCTCCTTGACCTGGCAGCACCATTGAATAGTCGAACCCCTGCGGAATACCATCGAGATGAATTTTCCCAATCATTGCAGTTTGGTATCCGTTTGCCTGCAATAGCTTAGGGAAGTTAGGCTGATCCCAGTCGAAAGGCTGCAGATTATCAACTTTACCATTTACAAAACTATGCTTACCGGTTAGCAAAACCGCTCTACTTGGAGCACTGATAGAGTTAGTAACTGTAGACCTTGTAAACATAGCTCCTTCATTGGCCAGACGATCTAGATTAGGGGTATTGTTCAGACCATGCCCATATGCACTGATTGCCTGAAAGGCATGGTCGTCGCTCATTATAAAAATTATATTTGGCCTATTTTGTTTATTTTCCTGAGTATGACAAGATGCCAACAACGCCAAAGACCCGATACTCAATAAAGTTGCTGAATTTGTAAAAATACACTTCATCTGAATTTTATCCTTTTATGAATTATTAGATATAGTGCAAATTTACAATTATATCGGTATAAATCATAAAAAGAATTCTACTGCATTATCAAAAACAGTTTTAAATGATTTATTTAGAAGAAAAGTATCTTTTGTTTTCACAGGAAAAGGATTTTCATGAGAATAGGGGAAGTCGAAATCAAGCAGAGTTATAGTCGACATAGCACACTTTTTTCCCATAGCCTCTATAACACCATGATGTGGTATTACTTCATCTTTTGTAAGCGTAATACCTTTAATTTGATTGGCTAGTTTAGAGAAAGTATCTTCTCTTTCTGTTTTATGTATTTCTGGTGATATCATACAGTTAAAAGCTTTATAGGCTTTATCGCGGACCCATTTCAGTGAACATTTTTGTTTTTCTTTCTCAAAACTGTTTATGTAATAATCTTTAATAGTTTGAAAAGCAGCTTTATCCATAATAGATCTCGATATTCCCTGCATCGAATCAAATATGCTGCCACCGCAAAACATGAAAAGTTTACTGTTGTTAAAGAGATTCTTCTGATTTGCCATCAGTGCTACCTGCGACAGGAATGCTCCAATTGAGTATGCAAAAATATCGATTTTAGAATCCTCATTAAAAAGTGGATGTTCACCGGTTTTAATCATTTCGAACAGAGAGGTAAGGTCTGACCATGTTTGACGCCCCGACATATAGAAGCGTTCGGGGTTTTGACTCAGTCGGTTACTTAATGCAACATTTGCGAAACTAATTGATCTGTCGTCTATAAACATCTCTTTTCTAAAGTTGAGTAGTTCCATCATCTTACGTGGATTTGACCATGACAAAGGAGCTCTGTTAATATGAAATGCAATTGGGAATAGTATAACAGGCAAATTGGTCTTAACGCATAAATATTCGGCCCAAGTTAAATATTTATCCCAGCTTCTTTCATTTAAACCGTGCAATAAAACAATTGCTCCTCTATATCTTTTTCTTTTCTCTTTGCCAGGTATAAATACAGGGTAGAGGAAAGTTCTGTTTTCGATAATGTTATTATCTTTTTCAAGTAAAACATTATTACTCTCATTTAACACACTGTTGAATTGGAAAAATTTAATCTCCACATTTGTCTCTTTTATATAGGTATCTGTATCCTGTTTGTAGTTAGTCGACAGATCGATATATCTCTCATAATAGTTCATATAACCAATAATTTTTACTCAAATAAACAGGCTATTTAAAAGGTTCGCAAATAAATGGGAAATGTGCAGATTAAAAGTGACAAAAATTCCAATATTGGGGCGAAAACAGCTATATAGGGGTGAATAAATTTTGGTTTATCATCAATTAAAATCTAAATTTGTAGTATCTGCATAACAATAAAGTAACATGATCTGATGGGGAATAAAATACCTGAATATTTGTATAATAAAAGGAATAATGTGAAGACAATTATTTTCACAGCACTCTTTGCACTTCTTTTTATTAATCTATTTCAACCCTTCGGTTCAAGAAGCTGGTATCCAGATATTTCTGATACTAAATATTTTGTTTTCTCAAGCCTGATTATACTCACCGGAATGCTGGTTGTAGTGGTCAGCCGAGTGATTCTGATTATCTGCTCAAAGAAAAGGTCCCTGTATTACTGGCACTATTCAATATGGATTTTATGCGAGATAATTGCGATGGCAATATTCTACACCCTGTTTTCGATATTAATTCCAAAAGATGGTATAAACAGAGAGGTGACTGAGATTTTTGAACGTAGTTTGTATAATACGGCTTTAGTTTTATTACTGCCATACACTATAACATGGTTATATCTCTCTTGGAAAGATAAGAGCAGGCTTCTTGAAATTATAGAACAGGAGAATTCTCAAAACAAGCAGACTAAAACATTAATTGCTTTTCATGATGAGAAAGGAGATTTAAAAATCTCTATCATGCTCGAGAACCTTCTATATATTGAATCGGCTGATAATTATGCTACGATTTTCTACATTAATAAACAGAGCAGATCTCATTATATGATTCGAAATTCATTAAAATGGATGGAAGAAAATCTTATAAAAGATACTCCACTAGTTAGATGCCATCGCTCCTTTATTGTGAATCTCGATAAAGTTAAGATACTTAAGAAAGAGAAAAGTGGTATAATGTTGGAGTTGGATGCAGAAAATAGTCCCGACATCCCTGTTTCAAAGACATACTATCAATCTTTTATGGATAAGTTCTCTCTATATTCTGTTTAAAGTCAATACTTATTACTATTTTTGCAATTGCAGCAGGTCGGTTTGTCGCTCTCCCAAAAGGAGGGAGGAAAGTCCGGGCAACATAGAGCACCATGTTTCCTAACGGGAAGCTGTTCGTGAGGGCAGATTAGTGTAACAG
>CAYLKV010000059.1:0-8395 GCA_964384545.1 uncultured Proteiniphilum sp. | reverse complement strand
TCTCCAATTCAAAATCGTTTTCCGGAAACTCATAAGTTGTTCCTCCTGGTAATACGATCATTGCATTTAAACCATAATAACCCCATTGTTGTACTGCATCAGGTCCTTTTTTAATGATAATTGTTATTTCTCCATTTTCGTCAGGTTCTATATCATTTATTATTACCTTCTTACTTAAGTTATGGTCTGTATCAAGTAATCCAAATCCTTCGTTTTTTCCAATCACTCGATATTCCGACTGAGTACCCCTATCGTTTATTGTACCGTATAATACAAAAGAGTAAGTTTGATAATTGTTCAGATTAGATAATATCAGACTACTTCCATCTGGAAAAAATAGGCCATCATTAAAGAATGCGTCTTGTGAAGCAGTTAATGGCAAGCCCAGTAAATTAGGCATTGCCCGATCTATTACTCCCTCATGGAATTGCATGCCTGCTTTTAAAATATATGCAGAATTGTTTCCTTGTTCATCTTTAAGTCCAGAAATACTACCATCTTGCCATTTAATGAAATTATTGTATGGATCTGGTGAAAGTTTCGGACCAAAATCGATAAATAACGGGTGTTCTAATGTAAATTCATTGGGACCACGCTCTTTGTATGCAACAAGGTCTGTAACTACTTTTGGCTGGTTTACAGCATCATAAGCTGCCTGTTTTGCCAATTCTGTATCGTACATTAAGAGATTCTCAGGATAAAAAGGATTTTCTAAAATACCTCCGAATAATGCTTCAAACCAAGTGCTGGCTGCAGTGAATCTACCAATCCCTAAATCAAGGTGAAATCCATCTCTTGTAAATCTATCACCTATATAACTAGTTCTGCCATTTTGAATTGCAGTACCTGAGGGAACTACTAGTTCTATATCAGCCAAATTTCTGGCTTCTTCTACAGTATTTACAATGGCATTGAACATTTTATTCTGATCTCTATCATAATTATAAAACCCTTCATGATTTGAGTCTTCTGAATAAGCCCATGTTTGATGTAGTATAAATTTCACATCAGGGTTTGTAGCAAACTTACTTGCATATTCAACAAGTTGAGGCAAATATTGAGCATAGCCATCAATAATTCCAGATAACTGACTTACTTCCTGAAAACTTATATAATCCCAGTTTTCATTTCTAATAGCTTGAAAAATAGTATTATCATTGAACCGAGCTAATTCACCGTTATTATCAATTTTTCTAAGCTGATAAGCGGGCAAATTTTCATTTATATTTGTCCAATGCAGCTCTAGTGAAGCACCTCCTATGTACAAGTTACCAATAACTATATTTTTTCCGGCAGCTTTTGCAAGATTATATAAATAGTTTTCTACAGCATCTTCAGAAAAGCTATTACCTATTGTAAGAATTCTTACAGGAGGTGCTTCGTCAGTAACTTCAAGTTCTATATAGTACTTAAGTTCATTATCTTTAGAAAATATTTCTATTATAGATCCACCTGGAGATAAACCTTTAACTATTCCAACTGTGTCTGCTATTGTTGTTATTTCGGCTATCTCAGTGTTTCTTACTTGCCAGTTGAATCCTCTTTCAACTGTTTCTTTACTATCAAAAGATGGTGTAATCTTGTATTGATCACCAACTCCTACAGTAATTTTACGTTGGCTCACCTGAATATAATGTACAGGTTCGTTTGTTATATTACCATCATCGCATGAAATAACAATGAGTCCGATAATCAACGTTAAGTATAATAATATATTCTTTTTCATAAGTATTGTTTTTTCTTTAATCTAACTACCATCCAGGATTTTGAACTAAATTCTGATCGTTCTTATCAATTTCATTCTGTTCTATTGGAAAGAAATAATGTTTAGGCGATTCAAAAACTCTTTGCTCCACAACAATACGTTGGTAGAAAGCATTATCTTGTAGATGAGATCCTGCAAAAATATTTAAAGAGTGAACAGGTTTATCATCAGTCTCTTCTGCTATTTTCCATCTTCTAACATCAAAGAATCTATGAGTTTCGAATGCCAATTCGATGCGGCGTTCATGCCATATTTTTTCTCTCATTTCTTCTTTAGAAAGCCCTTCTTCCAAATTAGGTAATCCAGAGCGGTTTCTTATCAAATTTACATATTTATAAACTTCTGTAGAGGGACCTGAAAATTCATTTAAAGCCTCAGCATAATTAAGGTAGATTTCACCTAGCCTAGATATGATCCAAGTATTTTGTTCCACTTGCCATGGGTTCCACCTATTTCTTTCATTCATTGCCTTTTTCATTAAATAACCTGTTTTACAGTAATCTGAGCCAGCATTTTTTCTACCATCAATTCCATCGAACCATACTTGGATGGCATGATTTTTCCACACTTGTCCGGGGAAATTTATACTTGCATAGAAACGTGGCTCTCGGTTCACAAACATATTTCTAACTCCCTGTGGCCATCTTCCAGCTCTTGCGTTTTCTACATAACCATCTTCTCTATAACCTGATTCGTGGTTAATAATTGGAGTAAGCCCATTATTAGTGTAACCTATAATTGGTGTAGAACCGTCTTCCATTTGGTAAGCATCAACCATTTCTTGTGTTGGGTTGAAAATTGAAAATCCTGATAAACTAATTGGATCAGCACAACGAAAATGGTGCCCGTATCTATCAAGATTTTTGGCAAACAACACCTCTCTATTCCAATTATTTATAAATATCTCTTGGTAATTTGCAACAGGGTCATTGCTTACGCTTTGATATAGCCCATAACCGGCAGCTTCTGATGTTAGTATAGTCTCTAATGCTGCATCAGCAGCAATCTTCCATTTGTTAGAATCATAATTTTGAGGAAATAAAGCCATTCCGGTTGAATCGGTAAAATTGGCAAAATCATTATTACCGTTGTACAACGGGCTGGCCGCATACAATAATATTCTAGATTTAAGCGCCATTGCGGCTACACGTGTAACTCTGCCAACCTCATTATCTGCAACTCTATCATCTAATAATGATATTGCTCTATCAAGATCTTCAACCATAAAATCTATACTCTCCTCAACAGATTGTCGAGTATATGAAAGTAAGTCGTCTCCGGTATTTACTGTATGATCCAATAAAATAATGGGCCCAACCGTACGAAATGAAAGAAAATGAAAATAAGCTCTTAAGTAATATCCTTCACCTTTCCATGTATTTATCTGATCGGCAGTTGTTGGCACATTATCTACATTTTCGAGGAATAAATTTAATCGCCTTAGTGCTTGATAGGTCTCATTCCATATTGGTACCCTTGTGATATTTGTAGAGTTCCATGCCCCTGAATTAATTTCATGTGCAAATGCTCCACCGTATGCAATTTCCATTTCATCACTAGCACCTACAAAAGGGCTTCTCCAAAGACCTCCATCATCGGCAAAATTTGCCTCGGTAGGAATCCAGCTATATATGTGTGCCAAAAAATTTCTTGTCCAAATAGTACTTGAAAATACATCCTCAACCGTCATGTCTTCATCTGGTGCTTTGTCTAAGAAATCGCTACATGAAACAATAAGAGTTGTAAAGACTAATAATATCAATATATATTTTTTCATCGTTATTCAATTTAAAAATTAATTTGTGCTCCAAAATTTATCACTCTCTGACGAGGATACCCTCCTGTACCATAGTTAGACTCAGGATCTACTACCTTTAATTTGTCGAACGTCAATAAATCTGTACCATTTACAAAAAGACGTAATCCCTCAATCGATAATGATTGAGCAATCTGCTCAGGAAAATTGTATCCTATCTCTGCTACCTTTAATCGCAAATAACTCGCATTTTTAAGATACATTGTATTTGTTCTAAAATTATTTGGGTTATTTCCGTTTATTACGGCTGGATACTTTGCGTCTGAGTTGTCTCTGCCACTGACCCATCTATTATCGTAGTATTCATGCAAAATATTATAATTCGGGTATTCCAGTTGAAACGGATACATACCTTCCATATCTAAAAAGGTAGAAGTTCGAGCAGCACCTGTAAAGTTCATAGTCATATCAATTCCCTTATAAGCTACTGTACCTCCAAAACCATACATAAGTTCGGGAGTACGTGCATACCCAATGGCGACTCTATCGAAATCATCTATAACACCATCGCCGTTTACATCTCGATATTTTATATCTCCTGGTCTTACAACTGCCATAAAGTTTTGACGGGGACTGTTATTTATCTCTTCCTGACTTTCGAAAAAACCTATTGCTAGTAAACCAAAAGGCTGATCTATTCTTTTACCTCTTGTGTTCTGATACTCATGTTTTGGAATTGGTGAATCGTTTTCTATAATCTTGTTTTTAGCTAATGTAACATTAGCAAAGGTTGAGTAATAGAGCCCATAACTTGTTGTATTTCTTATTTCTAGCCTTCCATCAAAACCGCTATTTTTAACAATACCAATATTAGCCCATGGGATCTGATTAGATGTCATACCAGTTATGTTAGGTACAACTCCTCTTCTTAATAAAATACCGTCACGATCTTCGTTAAAATAATCAGCTTGTAAAGAAACTTTGCCGTTAAACAACTCTATATCCAATCCAAGGTCAAATTTTGTAGCTGTTTCCCAGGTTACATTTGAAACCCCAATCTTATCTTCTGTCCAGCCTTGCACATGCTGTTGTGAAAGCCCGTAAAAGTATCCGTTAACATTTTTATTTATTGAAGAGAGAAATAAAAACCTGTCTCCACCAATCTGATCGTTACCAACTAAACCATAAGAAACTCTAAACTTAAGATGATTTACTAAATCTAAGTTCCAAAAACTTTCGTTTGTTAGAACCCAACCTGCAGAACCGGAAGGGAAAAATCCATACTTACTTCCTTCAGGGAAGTTTTCCGAACCATTATAACCAAAATTAAACTCTACTAAATATCTATTATCATAGTCATATGTTGCTCTACCTGCCCATCCTTGTCTTCTGTATGGAAGGTTATAAATAGATGAACCGGCAGATAAATGGGTATGATCGTTTCGGTTAAAAAGAAATAAACCTGATATTTTATTATTATTAATTCTTTTTTCATAGTTTGCAGCAAACTCATAGTAATATGATCTGTTAACCGGGTCTTGATGTGTAGAATATCCCATGTCACCTTGTGGTCTAACTACATTGTACATATCCTCACCGGTTGCTTCATTTTTACCTAAATACTGTTTTACCTCATAGTCGATTCGTCTTATGGTTGAATTGAAATAATAAAAATCATATGAAAATTTTCCTGAGACTGAAAGACCTTCAGTTAGGAGTTTAGACAAATCCCAACGTAATCCGAATGTTCCTTGTAAAGTATTTCTGAATTGTTTGTCGTATCCACTCTGTGTTGATAATGCCCAAGGGTTATCCTGTAAGTATGATACTCCACCACCCGGACTACCATCAGGGTTTTGTTTTGGGAAATTTATTGGAGATATTTTCTTCATAGAATTAAAAATCATGGGAGCACCATGTCCCGGATATGTTCTATCTTCAATGATTCCACCTAAACCTAAGTCTGCTACTAGATTATCTGTTAAGTTCACATCTACATTAGACCTGAAATTGTAACGACTCGACATTGCATTTGTGTTGTATTTATACTGAGGGTCTCTCTTGTATAAACCATCCTGCATTGTGTACCCAACATTTACAAAATATCTAACTATCTCATTACCGCCTGATATGCTAAGATTATTAATCGTTTGAAATGCATTTCTTTTCAATACTTCATCCGTCCAATCAACACTAGGGTAAGAGTAGGGGTCGGCTCCACTCTGAAAGTTCAACAAATCTGCTTCAGACCATGGTAAATTAGCTGTTGAACCTGTTCCATGTGCTACTGCTTCATTCATTAGTGAGGCAAACTCATATCCATTGATATAATCGGGGAATCTCATACCATGCAAGTTTGCAAACTCAGTTCTTAGAGTAACTTTTGGTTTGCCTATTTTACCTCTTTTAGTATTAATTAAAATAACTCCATTAGCACCCCTAACTCCATATACAGCGGTTGCAGAAGCATCTTTTAATATTGTAAAACTTTCTATTTCCTGTGAATTCACAATATTGATATCACGTTCAATCCCATCTACTAACACTAATGGTTGTCTATTGCCAGCAAAAGTACCAATACCTCTGATAAGCAGCTCTGCACCATCGTAACCCGGTTCACCGCTGGCCTGCCTTGTAATCATACCGGGCAGCATACCTCCTACTGTAGTTGACAGGGTAGGTGAGGCAACCCTTTCAATTACTTCAGTTGAAACTTGTGAAACAGATCCTGTTAAAGTTGCTTTTGATTGAGTTCCATAACCTATCACAACAACTTCATCTAAAGCTTCAATATCTTCCCTCATAGACACGTCGAGAATACCTGAAGCGCCAACTCTAACGGTCTCTTCTAAAAATCCTACGTATGTGAATTTCAGAGAAGGATTTGCACTTGTAATTGTAATTGTATAGGTACCATTAATATCTGTAACTGCGCCATTAAGTGTGCCCACCTCTAACACGTTTACACCTATAAGCAGTTCTCCATTTTGATCCATCACACGACCCGTAATCTGTCTTTGTGATTGTGCTGACAGAGATAAAATATTCACTGCTAACAAAAAGCTCAGCAGGAAATATTTGAATTTATATTTCATAAGTATAGGTATTATAAATGAATTATTATTTTCCATAGTTTCATCAATTTTCGGTTTCACCAATATTATATACCTCATCTAAGTCGATTTCATATCTAAAAATGTCACCATTATTATCCAGAGCAAGCAAAATGCTGTTACTTAAAGCAACAATTTGTGTATACTTATCCCATCCTGTCCCTATCTGTTTAGCTTCGCCAAGTTCTCCTTCTGCCGATATAGGATAAATCCGTAATATTCCATCAACTGTAAGTCCCATTAAGTTATTACCAAAAGCTACAACTTGTTTGTAATTGAAATCAGATTCAATTATATTGTTCTCATCTTCAACCCATCCAGGTTTATGCCAAGTACCGGGGAACGGATCCAAAAATGCATCCATTGGCGCTCTCATAAGATCTTTATTCTGTCTGTTATGAAAGAATATGAATTCTCCATTTGGTATTAAATTGAACTTATTCCATCCGTCTCCATACCAAAAACCAAAATTATTAGGCCAAGGATCTGCCGGATTAACAGTCTCTTTGGCAGTTAGAAAATATGTTTCCGAATCAATATCGAATCTAAACATACCATAAAATCCGTCGTCATTAACAACAAGTTCAATGTTATCTTTAATATAATAGAACCACCCTGAAGCATTCCAAGGATCTCCGGGGAAAGGAGTAGCAGCTATTGAATAAATACCCTCTGTATCAGGTTTATATACCCATACAACATTATTTGTATCTCTTATATATAAAACATCGTCAGGCCCTACACTTAAAATATTACCCCAGTTTGTACCTAAACTTAACACTTTGTCTGGAGAACCTGGCTCGTCAGGAACTTCAGGCTCTTCTTCAGGTACTCTTATAATAAAATAAACTGTACTTAAAGATGAATTTACATTGGCATCAGAAGAAATAATTGAAATAGGTAGTATATATCCACCTGCTGGAAGCTCTAAACTAGGTATTATTCTAACAGTTATCGACTCAGAACCTCTTTCACCATTTAATATAGTTACCTGATTAGAAGAGAGTTCATACAAATAATCGGGTAATAGTTGATAGTTTGTATTGTTCTTTTCATTAAAATTACTCACTTCCTGATTGTCAATTGTGAATGTAGCAGTTATGTTTTTAGCGGCATCATTTGGTCCGCCAAGAAAAACGGAATAAGACTCTTCATAAACACTAGTCATTCTTTCATCCATTATTAATGTAATAATCTGATCACTTTCAGCTTTTGGAAGATATAATTTTATATACTCAGTGAACTCATCATTTTCTACAGTCCAATCTTCACTACATGAGCTAACAATAATTGCGCAAGCAGTTATTATTAGCAGGGTTAAGAAACTTTTCTTTTTCATACTATTAATTTTAAAAGTTTTAATTTAACTTAAATTTTCTTGCAAAATATTTATACTTATATAAACATTAATCGTTTAACCTTGCTGGTTAAAAAAATATATACCATTTATAATAAATGGTAACTTTCATCAATACACTTTAATTATATTATTCCCAAATTCTGAGTTTATAATGCTTATAGTAACACTTATTAATGCAAAAGAATGAAGTTAATCGTTTAATTGCAAATTTTAATAGATGTTTAATAACATATTTTACATAATAATTCTTAGTTGATTTGCTCTATAAATGCATCTGGACTTAAAGGAGTGACTCCAAAAATAAATATTTCTCCACTTTCAAATGGTGTTACAAACTCAAAATTCTCAAAAGATACACCTCCCGGAATAGGAGCTTTTCCTCCCCAATAAGTATACCTTCC
>CAYLKV010000058.1:6394-8801 GCA_964384545.1 uncultured Proteiniphilum sp. | reverse complement strand
TCTCCTGCTGCTGCTCTTAACTTGGGTTACAATTTCTCTCCTGTTTTTGGAATGCGCTTAGGTGCATCAGGATGGCAAGGTAAAGGTGGCTGGATTGCTCCGGCACAACTTTATTCTTTCGAATTTATACAGGCAAATCTTGATCTTGTATTTGATATCAGATCAATATTCAGCGGTTTTAACCCGGAAAGAGTATTCAATCCTTATATTTTTGCGGGTGGTGCTTATGCTTTTGGTTACCAAAATGATGAAGCTAACGCTCTTAATACAGGAACTTATGATCTTGAATATTTATGGCAAGATAACAAAGGTTTCCCGGGTGGAAGAGTTGGTCTTGGCTTAGATTTCAAATTGAGTAAAGTTGTGTCATTTATGATTGAAGGTAACACTACAATCCTTTCTGACCACTTCAACTCTAAAAAAGCTGATCAACCGGACTGGCAGTTTAACGCTCTTGCAGGTTTCAAAATTAACTTAGGTAAGACTTATACTCGTACTGAACCTGTTTATTATGATCCACCAGCACCGGCGCCAGCTCCAAAGCCTGCTCCAAA
This sequence comes from uncultured Proteiniphilum sp., assembly GCA_964384545.1. Lineage (GTDB taxonomy): Bacteria > Bacteroidota > Bacteroidia > Bacteroidales > Dysgonomonadaceae > Proteiniphilum. The sequence goes on along the minus strand of CAYLKV010000058.1, from coordinate 8,247 downwards.
GCCAGAGCCTAAACCAGAGCCTAAACCAGTTGTAGTAAAGGAAATGCCTACACTTCCTCCGGTATTCTTCAAATTCGACAGTTCTAAATTAGATACTCAGAAATATTCTGAAGAACTTGCTACAATTGTTAGCGTATTAAAAGAATTTGCTAATGAAGATGTTGTTATCACTGGTTATACAGACCACCATGGTCCGGATAATTACAATGATGGTCTATCTCTTCGTAGAGCTGAAGCTGTTAAGAAATATCTTGTTGAACAGGGTATTGCTGCTTCAAGATTAACTACATCAGGTAAGGGTAAAGATCCTAAAACAACTGGTAGCGAATCTTTAACTATTAAAGCACGACGTGTAGAAGTGGCTAAATAATAGTATACTTTTTTTCTTGGGAAAGGAATAAACTGTTACAATAACAAATTTAGTCATTTTAGTGAATCGTAAGTTTAAATTCTTTTCGGGAAGCAGGAGTGTCTATTATTAGGCATTCCTGTATTTTTATTATGAGGATTTTAAAATGAAATCAATAAAAATAATTCAAAACATGAGAAAATTAATTTTTACTAAGCTTTTAATTTTTACAATATTAAGCACTTTTAGTGTGTTTACATCTTGTAAAGATTATGATGATGAAATTCAACAGCTACAACAAGATTCAGCAACAAAAACTGCTCTTGAAGCTGCTGTAACCGAACTTAATACATTGAAAACTCAGATTGCATCATTTGCTACTGATAATGATGTTGAAAATGCAGTAAATGCAGCCAAAACTGAAGCGATAAACAAAGCTATTACTGAAGCAACTAAGGTTTTAGAGGATATAAAAGGTGATTATGATGGTACTCTTGAAGATCTAGCTGGTTTGATTACTGTATTAAATGGCAATGTTTCGGCTTTTGGAGATCTTTTAGATGAAGTGGAAATGAGAATTGCTGCAAATGAATCGGCAATTGCACTACAAAAAAATATAATTGATAAATATTTACTGGTTGCAGGTGATGATAATATTGTTGATGCTTTAAATGATATAAAATCTGAAATTGCAGACAATACTGCAACTATAGATGAGCTCTCTGATAAAATTGATGCTATAAATGCAACTTTAAATGTGCTTAACTTTGCACAGATTAATAATATGATAACTGAGATTACTTTCAGTTATGATGGTAACGCAGAATCGGGAAATAGATTAATTGATTTTAAAACTGCTCCGGCTAAACTTAATTATATATTTGGAGAAGATCTTAACGGTTCAATAGAATTTGTAAAAAACCAACGTGTTGCAGATAATCAAGTGACAATTGAGGTTAAAGTTTCTCCGGTTAATGCTGATCTAAGTAAAATTATTGATCAGATTTATCTTATTAGAAGAGACGGGAATAATGAAATTAACAACTTTATTAAAGCGGTAAAAGCTGAACGTTCAGTTGCTTTGCGTGCTGCTCCTTCTGTTACAGGTATTTGGAATGTTACATTCAGTTTGCCTGCTTCTTCTAATATTGAAGATATAGATGAAATTATTGGTGATGAAGAAGGTGGTTATCTATTTGCAATAGCAATAGAGAATAATGTTGATAAAAATAGTAATGACAGATATGTTGTCTCTGAATTTGGATTGACAATTGATGTAGAGATTGCTACATCTATTTACAACAGCAGTGTGGCAAATAATCTTAACTTCTCTGTTGGTACAGGTGAAACATTTATATCACAGAATGAATTACGAAATAGATATCTTGCATCCGAAAACGGTACAACTACTCAAGCTGATAAGAGATGGACAAATTCGGGATGGTCATCTCAAGAACAGACTGAAAATGATGCTAGAGATAATAGATCATCAACATCTAAAACT
>CAYLKV010000058.1:0-6294 GCA_964384545.1 uncultured Proteiniphilum sp. | reverse complement strand
GATCAACTGTTTAACTTTGGAACCGGTAAACTTTCTAACTTTATTACTACTTTCGCTAATTCTGATAAAGATGGTGAAGATGTTGTAAATTTGAATGTGAGAGGTGTCGGACCATTGGCTGTACCAAGTGAGTTTATTGATAATGTAACTTCACATAACTCTACAGTAAAATATAGCTATGGACAGATTTCAACTGAAACTCCTGATGATGAGTACACAGTACTGGTTAAAGAGTTCAGAACTATTTACAGTAACATCTATAATAATACTTTCTCTTGGAACTGGGCTACTCGCGAGCAGCTTGAATTAACTGAAGAGGATGTACTTCCATATAAGACTGAGGTTGTTTATGGTGCAGGTACTACTGATGGAACTGTAACATATCCTGTTGCTACTGTAAATCTTGCTCATATTTTTGGTGTAAGTGAAAGAGATAGCAGATATAGCGCTCCTCTAAATGCTCCATATCTAGGAAGTATTACTTTTAATGCTGAAAATCCTGTTAAATTAGTAACAACTGCTGTTGGTCTTGTTGAGTATTTTGATGCTACATTAAGCGGAAACACTATTACTCTAACAGGAAAATCAGGTGCTACTAATCCTACAATTGATGTTCCTTCAACTTTAATTATTAACGCAATTGATATGTATGGTAATGAAATAGAAATTAAATTGCCAATGACTGTAAAGAAGCGTTAGTTTAACTGAGTTAAATATATAAATAGCAGGGGTGTTTAAATAAGACATTCCTGCTTTTTTTAATTATGGATTGCCCAATAAACCAAAACTTTGTGTAACTTTGCTGTAATTTTACGTAAAAGAAATAACTGTTTTATTTATGATGAATCCAATAATTAAGCGTATCGAAATGTCAGATGGACGTGAGATTACGCTGGAAACGGGTAAATTAGCTAAACAGGCTGATGGATCCGTTACACTACGTGTAGGAGATACATTTTTACTTGCAACTGTAACAGCTGCTAAAGATGCTACACCTGGTACAGATTTTATGCCACTTCAAGTGGAATATAGAGAAAAATATGCGTCTGCCGGACGTTTTCCCGGAGGCTTTTTGAAACGTGAAGGTAGAGCATCGGACTCAGAGGTATTGACAAGCCGTTTGATAGACCGAGTTTTGCGTCCTCTGTTCCCTGAAGATTATCATGCTGAGGTTTATGTTAATGTGATACTTTTCTCTTCTGATGGTGAAGAGATGCCGGATGCTTTGGCCGGACTTGCTGCTTCTGCAGCTTTGGCTGTATCTGATATACCTTTTAACGGACCAATTTCTGAGGTTCGCGTTGCTCGTATTGATGGCAAACTTGTTGTCAATCCAACTTTCAGCGCTCTTAAGAAAGCTGATATGGATATTGTAGTTGGTGCTACAATGGACAATATTATGATGGTGGAGGGTGAGATGAATGAGGTTTCTGAAGCTGAAATGCTTGAAGCTATTAAATTTGCTCACGAAGAGATTAAAAAACAGTGCCAGGCTCAGATTGAGCTTACAGAAATGGTTGGCAAAACTGTTAAACGTGAATATTGCCACGAAGAGAATGATGAAGAGTTGAAAAAACTTGTATGGGAAAAATGTTATAAACCAGCATATGAGGTTGCTTCATCGCAAAACCCTAATAAACACGAACGTATTGCTGCATTTGAAAATGTTCTTACTGGTTTTCTTGAAACGATTTCTGAAGAGGAACGTGATGCTAAATCTCCACTAATCAAACGTTATTATCACGAAGTGGAAAAAGAGGCTATGCGCAGAAGTATTCTTGATGAAGGCAAACGTCTTGATGGAAGAAAAACTACTGAAATCAGGCCTATATGGAGTGAAGTTGATTTTCTTGCAGGACCTCACGGGTCTGCTCTTTTCACAAGAGGTGAAACTCAATCGCTTACTACAGTTACTTTAGGTACAAAACTTGATGAGAAAATGGTTGACGATGCTTTGGTAAAAGGCTACGACAGATTCTTATTACACTATAACTTTCCTCCTTTCTCTACCGGAGAGGCTCGGGCACAACGTGGAACAGGTCGTCGTGAAATTGGTCACGGTAACTTGGCTAATCGTGCACTTAAAAAAGTGATCCCTGATAACTATCCATATGTAATTCGTGTTGTTTCTGATATTCTTGAATCAAACGGATCCTCATCAATGGCTACTGTTTGTGCCGGTACTCTTGCTCTTATGGATGCCGGTGTGCAGATTAAAAAACCGGTTAGTGGTATAGCAATGGGTTTAATTTCTGAAAACAAGGGGCAGAATTATGCTGTGCTTTCAGATATTCTTGGTGATGAAGATCATCTTGGTGATATGGACTTTAAAGTATGCGGTACCAAAGATGGTATAACAGCTACTCAAATGGATATTAAGGTTGATGGTCTTTCTTATGAGATTCTTGAACAGGCATTGGCTCAAGCTAAAGCTGGCAGGGAACATATTCTTGGAAAAATTTTAGAGACTATGTCTGAACCACGTGAGGATATGAAACCTCATGCTCCACGTATTGTTGCATTGGATATTCCTAAAGATTTTATTGGTGCTGTAATAGGACCCGGAGGTAAAATTATTCAGGGTATTCAGGAAGAGACAGGGGCTACAATTACAATTGAAGAGATTAATAATAAGGGTCACGTTGAAATTTCAGCTACAAACAAGGCTGCTATTGATGCTGCTCTTAATAAGATAAAAGGAATTGTTGCTGTACCTGAAGTTGGTGAAGTTTATGATGCTACTGTTCGCTCGATAATGCCTTACGGAATATTCTGTGAATTTTTACCCGGCAAGGATGGTCTTCTTCATATTTCTGAAATCGACTGGAAACGTCTTGAACAGGTGGAAGATTCCGGTATTAAAGAGGGCGACAAGATTAAGGTTAAACTTATAGATGTTGATCCTCGCAGTGGTAAATTTAAACTTTCTCGCAAGGTTTTATTACCTCGTCCTCAGAGAGAAGAAAATAACAACTAATGTTATTGTTGAAATAGATATTGAGAAGCGAACCTTTAAAAAGTTCGCTTTTTTTGTTTTAATACCTTATATTTTACCTTATTGCAGAAATATTTCTCTATTTTATTTGTTCTGTTTTATATCTTATTGATAATTTGTAGTTTTAAAGTTTAGTTTTTTGTATTTTTGCAACTTAACACATCGATTTTATTTTAATACGATTTTATAAACACGGATTTAGCAATAAAAATGAAACAATTATTACTTGGTGCCGAAGCGATTGCACAAGGTGCATTGGATGCCGGCATTTCGGGGGTTTATGCATATCCGGGTACTCCATCAACGGAAATAACCGAATTTATTCAGAAATCACCTCATAGTGAAGAACAGCATGTACGTTCGTCATGGTCTGCAAATGAAAAAACTGCTTATGAATCTGCATTAGGGATGTCGTTTGCCGGAAAAAGAAGTTTGGTTTGCATGAAGCATGTGGGACTAAATGTGGCTGCTGACGGCTTTATGAACTCATCAATTACCGGTATTCATGGTGGTGTGGTGTTGGTTGTGGCCGATGATCCATCTATGCACTCGTCACAAAATGAACAGGATAGCAGGGTTTATGGTAGGTTTGCCATGATTCCTATTCTTGAACCATCTAATCAGCAGGAGGCTTATGAAATGACAAGATATGGATTTGATCTTTCTGAGAAGTTGAGTTTGCCTGTTTTAGTTCGTATTCCTACCAGATTGTCTCACTCTCGTTCAGTTATTGAACTTTCGGAATCACGCCAGCAGAATGCACTGAATCCTTCTGAAGATAGAGGGAAATGGATATTATTGCCTGCTAATGCAAGAAGAAACTATTGGCAGTTGCTAAATAAGCAGCAGGAGATGGTTGCTATTTCTGAAGAGTCGCCTTTTAATAAGATTGTTGAGGGTAAAGCAAAAAGAGCTGTAATTGCTTTCGGAATTGGTTTTAATTACGCAATGGAGGTGATAAAAACTTTCAATCTTGATATAGCTGTGCTGAAAATATCTCAATATCCATTGCCGGAAAACATTATTAAGGAGTTCTCACAGAGATATGATGAAATTCTAATTGTTGAAGAGGGTTACCCAATTATTGAGGAGTTGCTGAGAGGATTTTTCGACAATAAAAAGTTCAGAGGCAGACTTGATGGTGCTCTTCCCAGAACGGGAGAACTCTCTCCTAACTTATTGGCAAAGGCTTTTGGTGTGAAAACTGACGACGATAGGGTTGTTCCTGATGTGGTGGTTGGAAGACCTCCGATGCTTTGTCAGGGGTGCAGCCATCGCGATCTGTTTGATGCTATAAATATGGTTATGGATGGTTATACTCAAAAGCAGGTTTTTGGTGATATTGGGTGCTATACTCTTGGGGCTCTGACTCCTTACAGCACTATTAGCACTTGTGTTGATATGGGTGCATCAATTACAATGGCCAAAGGGGCTGCTGATGCCGGTATGAGACCTGCTGTTTGTGTGATTGGAGACTCAACTTTTACTCATTCGGGAATGACTGGGTTGCTTGATGCTGTGAATGATAAATCATCGGTGACTGTAATTATTTCGGATAATGATACTACTGCTATGACCGGTGGTCAGAACTCTTCGGGAACAGGCAGATTCTTTGATATTTGTAAGGGAATTGGTGTAGATGAAAATCATATCAGAGTGATTATTCCTCTTAAAAAGAACCTTGAAGAGAATGTTGCAATTATGAGAGAGGAGTTTGAGTATGAAGGAGTTTCTGTGATTATTTCTCAGCGTGAATGTGTGCAGACGTTGAAGAGGTGTAAAAATTGATTGACTTAATTATGCAGAAGAATATTTTAATTTCAGGTGTGGGTGGACAAGGGATTCTTACCATTGCATCGATTATTGATTTGGCGGCTATGAATTTGGGACTGAACTTAAAACAGGCTGAAGTGCATGGAATGAGCCAGAGAGGTGGTGCTGTGGAATCGCATCTTAGAATATCGTCAGAGGAGATCTATTCTGATCTGATACCTTTAGGAAAAGCGGATTTGATACTATCTATTGAACCTATGGAATCGCTGAGGTATTTGCCTTTTCTATCACCTGATGGGGTTATTGTAACTGCGACTGAGCCATTTGAAAATATTGATAATTACCCCGACCATGAAGAGTTGATGAAGTGTATTGAAGATTCTGCATCGAGCATGCTAATTGATGCAAAATCTATTGCTAAAGAGGCTGGCAGTCCTAAAGTTTACAACATTGCACTGCTGGGTGCTGCCTCTCCATTTATAGGTATCGATTCGGAAGAATTGGAGAAGGCTATTGAGGTTTATTTTGAGAAAAAAGGTGATAATATTGTTGCTATGAATCTGAAGGCATTCAGACTTGGCAAGGAAAACTCGAAAATTTAGTATGATCTGGAATTCAGAAATAGAGTGCGCCGACAGAGAGCTGATGCGTGATTTACAGAGCAAAAGGCTCGCGGAGATGGTTAAACGGATGTGCGAAAATGTTCCGTTTTATAGTGATAAGTTTAAAAGTATTGGGCTTGAATGGGGTGACATTAAGAGTGTTGATCAGCTTAAAGATCTACCATTTACTACAAAAAACGATCTAAGGGATAATTATCCTTTTGGACTATTTACTACTCCGCAAAGTGAAATAGTGAGAATTCATGCTTCGAGCGGCACAACTGGAAAACCAACTGTTGTGGGTTATACTCATGAGGATTTGGAGCTTTGGGCTGAAGTGGTGGCGAGAAGTCTAACGATGGCCGGGATTCATAAAGGTGATACTATTCAGATTGCATATGGTTATGGAGCTTTTACAGGTGGATTGGGGCTTCATTACGGTGCTGAAAAGATTGGGGCGACAGTTATTCCTATTTCTGTGGGAAATACAAAGAAGCAGTTGCAGTTTATGACAGATTTTAATGCAACTGTTCTTGCCTGTACTCCTTCTTTTGCGGCTCATCTTGGAGAATCGATACTTAGCTATGGTATTAATCCGGACGATATTAAGTTGAGAATTGGAGTTTTTGGTGCTGAGCCTTGGACAAATGAGCTGCGCAGTCAGATTGAACGACTTATTAATATAAAAGCTTTTGATATTTATGGTTTGAGTGAGGTAATTGGTCCGGGGGTATCTATGGAGTGCCCTTGTCAGTGTGGAAATCATATTTTTGAGGATCATTTTATCCCTGAGATTATTGATCCTGAAACTTTGGAGGTTTTACCGGATGGTCAGATTGGGGAGCTTGTTTTTACGACTGTAACTAAGGTTGCAATGCCTCTTTTGAGATATAGAACAAGAGATTTAACAAGGTTGTACAGAGA
>CAYLKV010000057.1:0-9661 GCA_964384545.1 uncultured Proteiniphilum sp. | reverse complement strand
TCATTTTGTTTTAGATAATTATAGATTCAAAAAAATTATGAGAAGTACGATGTTCCGATTTAAAAAAATATCTCAATGCACAGATTTAACTCTATTCGTGTATAGGTCTATTCATTATAATACTATTCCTTAATTATAGTCTATTTCATTAAATATTAAAGTAGGCCTCTGGTAAACTATTTTTAACTCTATTTGCCCACCATTTAACTTTGTCCAATTTATTTGTGTAATATACTCCTATATAACAAATAATCATTTCGATATTATAACAGATATTAATCTAAATAAGTTCAAATGATTTTTAAAGTTAAAATAAAAAAGGCGAATAATAAATTATTCGCCTTTTTTATAATATTTTAATAGCTTATTTCTATAATTCTGAGTCAATTGCTTCAATTTTCTTAACTATCAATTTCAACTCAGATTTTATTTTATCAACCTTATTATTCATATCATCTAATAGATTATTACCTTTTTTAGATGAAATAGATAAGAATCCAATATTATTCTCATATGTCTGAAGTTCATTCTTCATACGATCGTATTGGCGCATAAGCTTTTCACGCTCAAAATAGAGTTGATTCTTAGAATTGCTTGATTTAGCCATATCAGAGATACTCGATTTGAAGCTTTCAAGTTTTCTATCTGATTTATTAACTTTTAATTTATCAAACAGTGCTTCTGTAGCTTCATAATATTCATGATATGAAACATCCTTCATTTTATAAGGTACATGACCAATAGCTTGCCATTTTGCCATAAGTTCTTGCAACTGGGCCAATGTTTCTTCATCATTTAATGAATGGTCTAAATTCTTTATCTTGTCAACAATCTCTCTCTTTGCCAGCAGATTATTATTTTCCTCTTCGTAACGCGATGAAGTATTCAATTTTTTCTGCTCAAAGAAATAGTCGCATGCAGTAATAAAACGTTTCCAAACAGTATCAACATGTTTACGTGGTATAATACCAATAGTTTTCCACTGTCTCTGAATTTCAACCATCTCTTGGGATGTTTTTTTCCAGTCGGTACTATCTTTCAATACTTCAGCACGTTCGCATAGTTCTATCTTTTTCTTTAAATTATCATCCATATCTCCTCTGAGAGATTTATAATAATCATTTTTATTTTTAAAGAACAGATCACATGCAGCACGATATCTCTTGTAAATTTTAGAATTCCATTTTCTTGGAACATATCCAATCTTACGCCATTGCACCTGAAGATCTAATACATCTTTTACACTCTTATTCCAATCTTTAATTGTTTTAATATTTGTATAATCAATTGATTCAAGCTTCTCGCATATTGCCGACTTAAGTTCAAGATTTTCATCCTCTTTACTTCTCAAAGTCTCAAAATGCTCCTGATATTTTTTATTTATAACAGTTGAAGCAGCTTTAAATCTACCCCAAATTTCTTCACGATCTTTTCTTGAAACGGGACCAATCTCTCTCCACTCTTGATGAAGATTTTGGAGTTGGTGAAAAGCCGAAACAACATCTGTTTCTTCACTCAACCTTTCAGCAGCAGCGCATAAGTCAGTCTTGAGTTCAAGATTTTTCTTAAAGTCATATTCTCTAAACTCATTATTGATACGAACCAAGTCATAGAACTTCTCAACATAACGCTGATAAGATTTCCATAACTCGTTAACCTTAGATTGAGGAATAAGTTTTATCTCACTCCACTCTTGTTGCAGAGCTTTAAAATCCTGATATGTTTTATTAAAATCTTCGTGTCCTTGAGTTTCGGTAAGCTGTTTAATTTGGTCAATAATAGCTAGCTTTCTAGCTACATTCTTCTCTTTTTGTTCATCTTCCTTAGCTACAAATTCAGCTCTTTTCTCTTTAATTTTCAGAAGCAGTTCTTTACCTTCTGTATAAATTTCAGGTTCTTTTAATGCAAATTCAAGCTCTTCACCACCTTCAGCTAAAAAAACCTGTTTTTGTGATTCAATCTCATTACGCAGGGATCTGTAGAACTGATTTTTATATTCCTCTACACTTTTTCTTTGCAAAGATTCTGTTTCAAGCAGATTTCTAAGTTGATTAACGATCTCCTCGATAGATAATAATGCTGCACCTGAATCTTCTGACACGCTATTTTCATCAATAAAATCTTCGTTATCTTCTTCGTCCTCTGAATCAAGTTCGCTTGCATCATCTAGATGGTAGTCAATTTCAGATTCACTCTCTGAATCACCCTGTTCTTTTGTTACAGGTTCTGATTCAACTACAAGTTTTGCCTCAATCACTGGCTCCGGTTCAATTAAAGATTCTGGTTCAACTACTGGTTCCTGTTCAACTATTTCATGAACTTCTTTAACATTTTCAGAAACTAACTCAACCGATTCAGTTTGAGAATCTAAGTTTGTTACAGATTGATCTTCATTTAGAGGTAGTTTTTCGTTCTCAAGATTGTTTTTCGTATTCATTCCTGCTCCTTTAGTTTTGCCCTATCTTTCGATAGGGAATTTGCTTTTCAAATTTATTTTTTTTAAATAAGATTGATGTTATTCAACAATTCTTAATTTTCAAATCAATACAAATTAACGCAATATTTTCGGCATTTCATTATAATTCACTATTTATTTTTCTCTGAAGAAAATATTGATTGGTGTTCCTGTAAAATTCCAGTTCTCACGCATACGATTTTCTACAAATCTACGATATGGTTCTTTAACCCATTGAGGTAGATTACAGAAAAATACAAATGATGGAACACTAGTATTATGGAGTTGAGTTATATACTTAACTTTAACAAATTTCCCCTTATTAGATGGAGGAGGTGTTTTCTCTATAATAGGAAGCATTACATCGTTTAGTTTACGAGTAGGAATTCGCCTCTTTTTATTTTCGTAAATCTCTTTTGTGAGATCCATCACTTTAAGAATACGCTGTTTTGTTAGTGCAGAACCAAAAATTATTGGAAAATCTGTAAATGGTGCTAGCTTTTGACGAATTGCATTCTCAAAAGTTTTTATTACAATATTATCTTTTTCTTCAACAGTATCCCACTTGTTAACAAAAACAACCAACCCATTTCTGTTTTTCTGAATTAGTGAAAAAATATTCATATCCTGACTCTCGATACCTCTTGTAGCATCTATCATCAAAATACATACATCTGCGTTTTCTATAACTCTGATAGATCTGATAACCGAGAAATATTCAAGATCTTCACTCACTTTACCTCTTTTTCTAATTCCTGCAGTATCGATAAGGTAAAAATCCATCCCGAATTTATTATATCTGTGGAATATTGAGTCGCGTGTAGTTCCTGCAATATTGGTTACAATACTCCTTTCCTCTCCTAAGAGTGAATTTACAAATGAGGATTTACCAGCGTTTGGCCGACCAACTATTGCAATCTTTGGAATATCTTCAAGAACCTCTTCTTCACTGCTTTTTGTGAATAGGGTTACAATATGATCAAGCAGATCTCCTGTTCCCGCACCATTGATACTTGAAACACTAAATGGATCACCTAATCCAAAAGAATAAAACTCTGCCGCCTGATGACTTAAATCGAAGTTATCAGCTTTATTTGCGACAATTAAAACATGTTTACCCGATTTGCGGAGCATTTGTGCTACTCCGGTATCCAGATCGGTAACTCCACTCATTATGTCAACTACCAATAGGATTACATCGGCTTCTTCAATAGCAACAAGCACTTGCTTATTGATCTCATCTTCCATTATATCATCAGAGTTAACAACCCATCCGCCGGTATCAACCAGAGAGAATTCTATTCCATTCCAGTTTACCTTTCCGTAAAGACGATCGCGTGTTGTTCCCTCTATATCAGTTACTATTGCCTGTCTGGTTTGCGTTAAGCGATTAAACAGGGTGGATTTACCAACATTTGGGCGGCCCACTATTGCTACTAAATTTTGCATATTATTTTATTAATCAAGTTTATACCCGAACTTTTTGAGTATATTATCTCTATCTCTCCAATCTTTTTCTACTTTCACATAAAGTTGCAAAAAGACTTTTTTCTCAAAAAACAACTCGATATCTTTTCGAGCCATCGTACCTAGTTTTTTTAGAGATTCGCCTTTATGACCGATCACTATACCCTTTTGAGTATCTCTCTCAACAAGTATTATCGCTCTTATACGTATAATATCTTTTTCTTCTTTAAACTCCTCCACAGCTACCTCTATAGAGTAGGGTATCTCTTTCTGAAAGATTAAAAGCGCTTTTTCTCTAATAATTTCTGTTACAAAAAAACGTGCAGGCTTATCTGTCAATGCATCCTTTTCGAAGTAGGGTGGCGATTCTGGAAGTAACTCTAAAATACGTTTTTGAATCATCTCAATACCAAAATCGTTTAATGCCGAAATAGGATATATTTCAGCTTTAGGCAGCAGTTGTTTCCATTTATCTACATTCTTCTCTAACTCGCTCTGATTTGTTTGATCTATCTTATTTATAAGTAGTAAAACAGGAAGATCAAGTTCCTGAACTTTGGCAAGAAAAGTATCATTTTTATCTATTTTCTCAACCACATCGGTAACATAAAGCAGAACATCTGCATCTTGAAGTGCAGAGAGTGAAAATCCAAGCATATGCTCCTGCAGTTTATAATTGGGTTGCAAAACTCCGGGTGTATCTGAATATACAATCTGATACTCCGGTGTATTTACAATACCCATTATTCTGTGTCGAGTTGTTTGTGACTTTGCTGTAATTATGGAAATCTTCTCTCCCACCAATCTGTTCATTAGTGTAGATTTACCAACATTGGGATTTCCTACAATGTTTACAAATCCTGATCGGTGATTTTTTATATGTTCCACTTTTTTTTAAAATTGAAATTTTAATCTTTTGCAACGGGGTCGTAGCCCCATTTTAAATAAACACTACCCCAAGAAAAACCTGCACCAAATGCTGTAAGGATGATATTATCTCCTTTCTTTAATTTAGGTTCCCATTCCCACAAACAGAGAGGAATTGTTGCTGCACTTGTATTACCATATTTTTCAATATTAATCATCACTTTCTCACGTGCCAATCCGGTTCTGTTTATTGCAGCATCAATAATTCTCATATTTGCCTGATGCGGTACCAGCCAATCAATATCTTCAGATTTCAGATTGTTCCTTCTCATAATAGATTCCGAAACATCTGCCATCCTCGACACAGCATACTTAAATACAATCTGACCATCCTGATGAACTGTATGTTCAGCATTTCTAACAGTCTCTTCAGTTGCAGGATATTTACTGCCACCCGCTTTCAACTGAAGAGGGCTATAGCCCACTCCATCTGAGTGTAACTCTGCATCCATTATACCCAAATCATCCTCAGTTGGCTCAATTAGAACTGCACCGGCAGCATCGCCAAAAAGTGGACAAGTTGTTCTATCATTATAATTTGTTATAGAAGACATTTTATCTCCTGCCAACAAAATTATTTTTTTATATTTACCTGTCTTAATTAATCCGTTACAAATTTCAAGACCATATACAAATCCTGAACAAGCAACCTCCATGTCAAAACAGAAAGATTTTTTTATTCCTAAATTTTCTGCAACTATCGATGCAGATGATGGGAAAGGATGATCTGGAGTTGAAGTAGCAAATATCACAGCATCGATCTCTTCGGGCAATGTATTTGTCTTTCTTAAAAGATCTTCTGCAGCTTTTGTTCCTAAAACAGATATACCCTGTTCTTCACCTTTTAATATTCTTCTCTCTTTTATTCCTATCCTAGTCATTATCCACTCATTGGTAGTATCTACCATTGTGGATAGCTCCTCGTTAGTAAGTACGTAATCAGGTACACTCGCTGATATACCTGTAATTACGGAATTTATTTTAGTCATAGCAACTTATTAAAAAATAAAACGTTCAACCTATAAGATTATGTCTTCATGCAAAAAGACCCTGAAAAAACGGACTGGTAATTTCAGGGTCTTTTTATAGAAGATAAAGCGGACCGCTTTTATGCTATTGCATCTTTTTCAATAGCTAGTTTACCTCTGTAATAACCGCACTCATTACATACGGTATGATAAACATGCCATGCTCCACAATTAGAACATAATGCTAATGTAGGTGTTTTGGCATGATCATGCGCTCTTCTTTTTCCTTGTCTTGAAGACGATTGTCTTTTCTTTGGATGTGCCATTTTATATCAATTTTTTTACTATTTTATTTAATTATCATCTAAATCTAACCCACGAAGTGCATCCCAACGCGGATCTATTTGCGTTGTATCATCATCTTGAGTATCTGAATCATCAGCAATAAATTCGTCGTTATCATCGTCTTCATCTTCAACACTTATAGCTTTGTGCTTATTATATTTTGATGAAACAACCCTATTACATTCACCGGGAGGATGTATATGTTTTATTGGAATAGTCAGCGCAATAAACTCATATAGGAACCATGCTATATTTATCTCACCATCATCTTCCGGAATAACCACTATTTCATCACTCTCTTCCGAATAATCTTTACCAAACTTAACAATAAGTCTGTTTTTGGTGTCAACATCTAAGTTCATGTCATCAAGACATCTTGTACATGGAACTTTTATTGCACCTTTTATATCAAAAACAAATTCAAAGGTAGATGAAGTTTTCTTGATATTTAATATCACACTTACATCTCCTTTCCTAACTTCATCACCATCAATAGCTTCAAAAAACTTATTATCTAATTCATACTCATATGTATGAACACCTGGTGATAAATTCTTTAGGGGAATATTGTACAAACTAAATTTTGCCACGGTTTCTCCTTAAAAATAAAGCGGTGCAAAGATAATAATTTTTCTTTACACCACCTGTTTTTATTGTAATTTATTTGTTTTCAATAGTTGAAAACTATTTTTGTGATGCATCTTTCAGTATCTGTTGCATTTTTTCATAATTCTCTTCGAGACTCTGTAACAGTTTGAACTGAGCTTTGGTTCTCACTAAATTATGTTCCGGATATGCTATTTTATAATATGTATCTCCATTAATATAATCAGTGAAGAAACGAACAGTTTGCATATAGGTCAATAATTTTGCTCCAAAAGCTAGATTTTCAATCTCTATATCTGTCAAAAATGAAGCTGCATATTTCAGATAACCTTTTGCATATGCCTCAAATATATCTAAATTGACCGATACATTTTCAAGATTTTTATCATCTTCTGCCCCCGTATTAGCTCCTGTTCTTATGAAATCGCCAAAATCTGACAATACATAACCGGGCATCACTGTATCCAAATCTACTACACAAATAACCTGATCGTTGTTATCAAACAGAACATTGTTAACCTTTGTATCGCAGTGATTAATGCGTTTTTGAAGTCTACCCTCTCTATGCATTCTTTCTGCTTTACACATCTCTTCGGCACGATTTTCAATTTCCTTTACAAGTGAGGCAACTTCATTAAGTCTGCCGGCTCTATTTTCTTTAACTGCCTCTCTGAACGACTCCAGTCTATTCTCCATATTATGGAAATTAGGGATAGTCTCAAAAAGTGGCTCTCCAGGAATATCCTCAAGCATTTTCTGAAATTCCCCAAAAGCCATTCCCGCACGATAAGCAAGTTCCGGATTTATCTCATCATAACTCTTACTGTCTTTAATATAGATCATCAACCTCCAGTAATTACCGGCACCATCTTTATAATAAAGAACTCCATCATGAGTTGGAATAAGAGTGATAACACGACGTTCAACATCAACCACTCCCTGCTCAATAAGTTTACTCCTTATATGACCGGTTACCCTCTGGATATTATTCTGCAGCTCATGTACGTTTTTAAAGATGTTGTGATTAATACGTTGTAAGACATATTCTTTATCAGTTGTTTCAACTTTATAAGAATCGTTTATATGACCTTTGCCTAGTGGCTCTATTTTAACATTATCATCTTTTTCAACAAATTGAAAGACAATCTCTCTCAGTTTTTCAATATCACTCATTACTTCTGTTTTAGGTTATTTATTTTGATTTTTATTATTCCGTCTTAGTAATTGATACAGTTCCAACTTTGGTTGAAAGCTAATTTTTTAAATATTACACTAATTACAATATATAAATTATTCCAGTTCCAATAATCCAAAAAAGTTTGGAACATGGAAATTAGGTTGTGGTAAATCTATTGGATTCCAACTTAAATAGTGTGGTTCTGGCGTTTTATCACCACATTTATAAAAATTGGCTCTAATTTTTTGACCTGACAATGATTCACTCTCTCCAAATCCAAGAGCTTTCTTTGGAATTTCGAGATACATTGTCCAATCGCTTACCTGTTTACCATCCTCATAGCGATGCGCAATAGTACTATATCTGTAAATTGATGACATAATTTCATCACTCTGAGAAACCCCATTTTCTCGAGATTCATGTATTCTGGTTAGCAATACACCAAGTACATTACATTCGAAATTTCTATATTCATCCCCTCCTTCTCGCTGCATAAAAAACTCAACGCAACTATCTTCCCAAACTGAGCCAAAATCGTTAGTATTAACAGCGCGTAGTCTCTCACCTAAAACAGTATACAGCAGATGTATACTTTCTTTATCGTGTGCTACCTTAACTTTAACTGCCAATCTTGCAGGAAACTCATCTTTCCAATTAACCTGATCTATCTCTGCTAATGCTCCAGCTTCGTGAAGAACTTTTATTTTATCGAATACTGTTTCATACAAAGAAACATTTTGTAGAGGTATGTGTAGAATTTTCATATATTAAAATTTCTACCAAAGATATTCTATTAGAACAAAAAAGACAAATATATTTTAGACATATATTCTTTGAATTTAATTACTAATCATTAATATACCATTCATCTATTCACTCTCAATAATTTTACACATTCATATATCTTCATGTCATCATAGTATCATTATCTAAAACTAATTTGCGACCTACAAAGCTTTAACCAACTCCTAATACAATAGAGGATTATTAGGAGTTGGTAGGGAGTTAGTAGGGAGTTAGTAGGGAGTTAGTAGGGAGTTATTGTAAACAAAAATCAGGACGATGCAATACAAAAAAAGTGCCTTAATAATTAAAGCACCTTTAGTTTTACAACAAGAGTTGCTGTTTAATCTTTTAAGACACAAGATATATATTCATTTCCTGAATCATCTGTATGTACTGATAGAACTTCAGCCTTAGTTAATGATGTTGTTTTCAATGGTCTCAGCTCATATGTATGAATAGGGTTATACTTCATGGTCCAAAGAAAAGGGAAAAGAAAGAATACTCCTCCAATAATTGCTCCTACATCGGCAGCTTCGTTTCTACTGAGTATTGTGTTAAGTGACTCGTAGCCTTCAAGTTCTAGCCTAACATAGGTGGTACTTCCAACAATTTTTGTATCTGAATAAGAAAGAGGTGTTACCCCTTTATACTCCTCATTCATATATACTTTTGCTCCAGAAGGATTAGACTGAATTAAGGTTGTACTGGAACAACTGGCAAATAAAATAGAGAACGCCAATATAATTGAGGACGATCTCAAAAAAAAAGATTTTCTATGCATATAGTTTGTTTTAATTATGTGAGTCTCAAAGTTAATTTCTTTTTTACATTTATTGATGAATATCTCAATATTTTTTGAGTATAACTTCAAGCCTCACTCTTATAAATTTAGGAAAGAATAAATGAGAAAAATAATCCGATAGGAAGTTT
>CAYLKV010000056.1:0-10404 GCA_964384545.1 uncultured Proteiniphilum sp. | reverse complement strand
ATAATTTTATATATTTGCTAAAGAATAAAAAAACATATAATCATGAAATTTGTAATATCAAGTGCCTCGATGCTGAATCATTTACAGGCAATCAACAGAGTCATAAATTCAAAAAGTACATTACCAATTTTAGACTGTTTCCTATTAGATTTAAAAGGTGAGAAGCTTACAATAACTGCTGCAGATAGTGAAACACGATTGGAAACATGGGTTGATGTAAACAGTGCAGAAGGAGAAGGAAGCTTGGCTATTAATGCTAAGAATCTACTCGATCCATTGCGTGAGCTGCCCGATCAACCGCTTACTTTCGATATAAATGATGAGACACTTGAAGTATTTATCTATTACCAAAATGGTAAATATAATTTTGTTGGATCAAAAGGAGATGAGTATCCCGAACCAAGACCATTGAAAGAGGAGTCGGCCATGAGTATTACTCTCGACTCAGAGATACTAATGTCGGGAATAAACAGAACAGTATTTGCTACTGCCGACGATGAACTTCGTCCTGTTATGAATGGAATCTATTTTGATATCACTTCAGATAATCTAACATTTGTTGCATCAGATGGCCATAAACTTGTTAGAGTAACAACCACAGAGGCTAAAGGCGAGGGTCGCTCTTCATTTATATTGCCAAAGAAACCGGCAAACCTTTTAAAATCTCTTCTTCCAAGAGAGAGTGGAGAGGTTGTGATCAACTTCGACGAGAATAATGCATATATTACAATGGGTAACCACAAAATGGTTTGTCGTTTTGTAGAGGGCAGATATCCAAACTACAACTCTGTTATTCCTAAAAACAATACAAACAGTGTGGTACTCGACAGACTTTCATTGCTTAACGCACTAAAGAGGGTATCTGTTTTCTCAAATCCTTCAATAGGGCTAGTTAAGTTACAGCTATCAGAAGATAAGATAGTTATCACTGCACAAGATATCGATTTCCTTACAGCTGCAGAAGAAACAATCAGCTGCACATTTACAGGAAACGTAATGAATATAGGATTTAAAGCTGTTTTCCTAATCGAAATATTAGATAATATTCCATCATCAGATATAAGAATAGAACTGTCCGATCCTTCAAGAGCGGGACTGATTCTGCCTGTTGAGCAAGAAGAGAATGAAGATATGCTCACTCTTCTCATGCCTATGATGTTGAATGATTAAATAATTTATAAATGGATTTAAATCTTAAAAACCCATTAGTCTTTTTCGATCTGGAGACTACAGGTATAAATATTACACACGACAGGATTGTAGAAATTTCAGTTCTAAAGGTGCACCCCAACGGAAAAGAAGAGACTAAAACAAGAAGAATAAACCCCGGAATGCCTATTCCTCCGGCCTCTACTGCAATTCATGGTATAACCGATGAAGATGTTAAAGATTGCCCAACATTCAAGCAGGTGGCAAAATCATTTGCCGATCTGCTCGAAGGATGCGATATTGCCGGATTCAATTCAAGCAGGTTCGATGTTCCCATGCTAACAGAGGAGTTTCTGAGAGCGGGGGTCGACTTCGATATCAGCAAAAGAAAGTTTATAGATGTTCAGATAATCTTCCATCGTAAAGAGCAGCGTACATTAGAGGCAGCATATGCTTTCTACTGCAACAAGAAGCTCGAGAATGCACACTCGGCAGAAGCTGATGTAATTGCAACATACGAGGTGTTGAAGTCGCAACTCGACAGATATAGCGATCTTGAGAATGATGTTAACTTCCTCTCAAAAGAGTATTCCAGTTTCAATAATAATGTTGATCTGGCAGGTCGCATAATATTAAATGATAAGGGTGTTGAAGTATTCAACTTTGGCAAGCACAGAGGCAAATCGGTTGCTGAAGTGTTAAAAAATGAGCCAAGTTATTATACCTGGATGATGGATGGTGATTTTCCACTTAACACCAAACAGGTGCTAACAAAACTTCGATTAAGAGATCTAAATGGCTAATTCTCGATTCTTTATTTCACTTTCATACAATGGAAAGAACTATGTAGGTTGGCAGATTCAGCCTAATGGATTGAGCGTACAGAAGGTATTGCAAGATTCACTGTCTACCATACTTCGTTCTAACATTGATATTGTTGGTGCAGGAAGAACAGATGCAGGGGTTCACGCCCATAACATGGTGGCTCATTTCGACTGGGAGGGTAGCATTTTTAATATTGAAGATCTTGTCTATAAGCTCAATAACTATCTGCCCAAGGATATTGCAATTCATAGTATATGGCCGGTTAAAGCTGATGCACATGCACGTTTTAGTGCTATTTCGAGATGTTATAAATATTATATAACAACAAAAAAGGATCCATTCTTGCACGAACTTATACATAAGGTATATTTTAAACCCGATGTAGAGCGCATGAATAGCCTATGCAAGATCCTTTTGGAGTATGAAGATTTCAGCAGTTTCAGTAAATCTCACACCGATGTAAAGACCAATAATTGCAAGGTTGAGTATGCCAAATGGGAGCAGGATGGCGAAATATATATCTTTACAATAAAGGCCGATAGGTTTTTACGAAATATGGTACGCGCCATTGTGGGCACACTGCTAGAGGCGGGTAGGGGCAACCTCGATGAGCGGGGAATGCACAGAATAATAGAAGCAAAGAACCGACAGGTAGCAGGAGATTCAGTTCCTGCTCACGCACTATATCTCGAGGAGGTTATTTATCCCGACGATATTTGGCTATAGAAAAAAAACACTTTTTTGTTCAGGATTAGAGTGAAAAAAATTAACGCGGTCTACTGAAAAGTAGCCGCGTTAATTAATAATATATAGAGTTGTATGAAATTCACTAATCGTTCATAGAGATCAAGAACTCCTCATTGTTTTTAGTCCTTCTCAGTCTCTGCAGGAGAAACTCCATAGCCTCTACCGAGTTCATATCGCTAAGGAAGTTGCGCAATACCCACATACGGTTAAGCGTCTCTTCGTTAAGAAGAAGGTCATCCCTACGAGTACTTGAAGCAGTAATATCAACCGAAGGAAAGATACGTTTATTAGATAGCTTTCTATCGAGCTGAAGCTCCATATTACCTGTACCCTTAAACTCTTCAAAGATAACATCATCCATCTTAGAACCGGTATCAGTAAGAGCAGTAGCAATAATTGTAAGAGAACCACCATTCTCAATATTACGTGCAGCACCAAAGAAACGTTTAGGCTTATGCAATGCGTTGGCATCCACACCACCCGATAACACCTTTCCCGATGCAGGCTGAACAGTATTGTATGCACGAGCAAGACGAGTAATTGAGTCTAGCAAAATCACAACATCATGTCCGCACTCAACAAGGCGACGAGCCTTATTCAATACAATCTCAGCAATCTTAACGTGGTGATCGGCAGGTTCATCAAATGTAGAGGCAATCACCTCAGCATTAACGCTTCTCTCCATATCAGTAACCTCTTCAGGTCTCTCATCAATAAGAAGAATAATCATATATACTTCAGGATGATTATCTGCAATTGCATTAGCAATATCTTTCAGCAACACAGTCTTACCTGTCTTAGGCTGAGCAACAATCAATCCACGCTGACCCTTACCAATTGGTGTAAACATATCCACAACTCTACAAGAGAGATTGTCGTTATGACCTTTTGTAAGATTAAATTTCTCGTCTGGGAAGAGAGGTTTCAGGTGATCAAAAGGAACACGATCTCTCACAGCGTCAGGGTTACGTCCGTTCAGACGATCAACCTTAACCAGCGGGAAGAACTTCTCACCCTCTTTAGGAGGACGAATAGGACCCTCTACAACATCACCTGTTTTCAGTCCAAATAGTCTTATCTGCGATTGCGACACATAAATATCATCCGGAGAAGACATATAGTTGTAGTCGGAAGATCTTAAAAATCCATAACCATCAGACATAATTTCAAGAACACCCGATGCTGTTAATATACCATCAAAATCGTAAGTCGGCTCTTTCTCTTTTTGCTTTTGAGGCTGAACAGGAGCCTGTTGCTTTTGCTGCTGAGGCTGCTTTTGAGGCTGTGCAGGAGAAGGAGTGATTAAATCTAAAATCGAAACCTTTTCACCTGTTACAGGAGGAATATTTTTAGGCTTTTCGGCCGCTTCAGTCGAATTATCTTCGGCAACTACCGGAGGCAGTGTAACCGGAGGCATATCATTTTTCTTCTCCTCTCTTCTATGTTTAGAAGATCTGAAAACCAACTGTATTGGTTTGTTTTCTTTTGGGGTTTCAGGGCTCGACTGATTTTCAGTTGATTGAGGTTTAACTTCTGGCTTCTTTTCAACAGCTTCTGCTTCTTGAGGTTTATTCTTCTGAGAAATCGGCTCCTGCTTCATATTTTGAGCAGTTTGAGTAGTTTGTGCAGATTGAGTATGTTGAGCAGGTTTAACATCCTGAGAAATAGGCTCCTGCTTCATATGTTGTGCAGGTTTAACATCCTGAGGTTTTTGCGACTGATTTTTTAACTCCTCTGTCTTCACATTATCAGTTTTCTTCACTTCATTAACAGATGCAGCCTGAACCGGTTGAGAATCATTCTTTCTTGTAAATGTCTTTTTCTCAGCTGGTTTATTATCCCTGTTTTTAGGATTTTTGTTACTGTTGTCGTTGCTGTTTTTAGAATTTTTGTTGTTTTGTCTTCCACCATTATCTGATGTCAGTTTTTTTGTTTCAGCAATTGCTTGTTCATCAAGAATCTTGTATATAAGTTCCTCTTTCTTATATGCGTCGGGGCGTCTGATACCCAAATCTTTTGCTAGAACTCGCAACTCTGTTGTAAGCTTTTCATTAAGCTCAATAATGTTATAAGCCATTTAGATATATTGAAATTCGTTTTGGTAATTTTATTATTATGATATGCTCGAATTATAACCTACTGTAATTATGGAGGTATTTATTCCATAACAATTTAGTCAATAACAGTAAGATAATTAAGTTTGAATGATTATTGAAAATACAGAAACAGTAGTATGAGTGATTTTTACTGTCGATGATTCGAATGCAAAGGTAATAATATTTTCTAAACTAAATTAATAAAATATCATTTTTTTTGCACAAACATCACTCATTCTGCATATTTATCGTATTAAAAGTATTAAAACGTCTTTCAATCTCATTCTTATAAAGCTGCGACCTCCTTCTTTCCATAGAATTGGGGGCAGTAGTTTCACTAAAAAGATTATAGGCAACCGTTGCCCATTCCATAGCATCCTTCATCTCCCCAATCATCTCATATGCCAAAGCAATATTGCTTGCCACCTTCGCCTTATCAATTTTTTTGCGTTCCGACAAACCGTTATAATACAGCAGCCACTTCTCAATAGCAGCGTTCCATTTAGCACCCTTGGCAAAAGCCTCTCCCTCACGCATAAGCTTAGATGAAGAGGTGTAGTACCATCTGTCCTGTCTCTCCCAGTGAGGCGTAAAAACATTAGTCATCTTTTCAGCAGCAGTCACCGCTATAGTCTTCATCGCCTCTTCACGTGAAAGAATAGTATCCAGTTGTAAAAACTGATCATCAAAAGCATCATAACCCACCCAGTAGAGACTGTCGGTATATGCAACAGTTGGAATCTTACCCTCCATCGAAGGCAAATAAACACGAATGGTAGAGTTGATTTTAACCCACATCTCATTAAATTTATAACCACCCTGGTTTAAAAGCTCCTTTTTATAAGTCTGAATAATTAACTTATCGAGCGAAATAACAGCATCGGCACCCGTCTTTCTCCTAATATCATTCATCACCTCAGGATCCAGAAGCGTCTCCATAAAGAAGTCATTGTCAACCCTCACCGGCTTGTTATAGTATGTAACCCTCTGAAAATGATTCTCCTCGTTAATAAATTGCGCCAATGCCTCAGTATAATATATAGCAACACTGTCGGATGATGCATTTGCTTTGTTTGCTACCGAACTTTTAATGCCGTATGAGTAGTGCCCAATATCATCGGGCTGCTCAACAACATTATTCACAACAGCCACCCTTACAATATTGTTAGGCAGTGTAACCTGAGCCGGTTCGCGTGTTTCAACAGTTAAAAACCTAATTCCCGAACAGCTGCTTAAAATAAGTAGAAAAGTTAAAGTAATAATAAATGGGTATGATTTATTCATAGATTTCCGTTATTTATACCACAAAGATAACACCCTGCAAATTATTCTCACCAATTATTAATAGAATAAAATCTGTTTTTCACATATTACCACTTACTAATTAACATATATCTAGCGTTAAATGTTCTCATTTAAAAGATATCTTCAACTTCTTTTTGATATATTTGCAACTTTCTTTAGAATTTATAACAGAAACAATCTTAAACATGGCATTTAACATTATTGTGTTGGCTAAGCAAGTTCCCGATACCCGCAACGTTGGGAAAAATGCAATGAAAGCCGATGGAACTGTAAACAGAGCAGCACTGCCTGCTATTTTTAATCCTGAGGATCTTAATGCACTCGAACAAGCACTGGGTATAAAAGATCAATACCCGGGATCGCAAATAACAATGCTCACAATGGGTCCCGGCAGAGCAGCCGAGATATTGCGCGAAGGAATGTTCAGAGGAGCCGACGATGGAGTACTTCTAACCGACAGAGCCTTTGCCGGAGCAGATACACTTGCAACCTCATACGCACTATCGATGGCAATCAGAAAGATAGGCAAGTTCGATATAATAGTCTCAGGCCGCCAAGCAATTGATGGCGACACAGCTCAGGTTGGTCCGCAAGTGGCCGAAAAACTGGGGCTGCCCCAAATTACCTATGCCGAAGAGATCACGGTAGTATCAAAAGATAAGGTTAGAGTAAAACGTCGTCTCGACAATGGAGTAGAGGTAGTAGAAGCACCACTTCCAGCCCTGGTCACTGTCAACGGAACGGCCGGCTCATGTCGTCCACGCAACGCCAAGTTATTGCTGAAATATAAACATGCAAAGACTGTAACAGAGCGTCAGACAGAAAATATCGACTATATTGACATCTACGACAGCCGCCCATACCTCAATCTGATAGAGTGGGGAGTAGCCGATGTAGATGCCGATCCTGTTCAATGCGGTCTCTCGGGCTCACCAACAAAGGTAAAGAGAACAGAGAACGTAGTATTTCAAACCAAAGAGAGTAAGCACATCTCCGATAGCGATATTGAGATAGATGCACTAATGAGGGAGCTGATAGAAAACCACACTATCGGGTAACCAATTGTTAAACTCAATACCGATTTAATAAAAAAAGATGAACAACTTATTTGTATATTTAGAAATAGAAGATGGCAAGGTTGCCGAAGTGAGCCTCGAGCTGCTTACAAAAGGTCGCTCACTAGCCAATCAGCTGGGATGTAAATTAGAAGCAATAGCAGCCAGCGCCACCACCGACGGAGTAGCAAAACAGATATTTCCATATGGTGTAGACAGGTTACATATATTCAACGACAACCGCCTTTCGCCCTACACAACACTTCCACACACATCTATAATGGTGGAGTTGTTTAAGAAAGAGCAGCCTCAGATATGCCTTTTGGGAGCAACCATAATTGGGCGCGACCTTGGCCCACGCGTATCATCGGCATTGGGTAGCGGACTAACAGCCGACTGTACCTCTCTCGAGATAGGCGATCATGAGGTGAAGAAGACAGGAGAGTATTACAAAGACCTGCTCTATCAAATTCGTCCCGCCTTTGGAGGAAATATTGTAGCCGCCATCATCAACCCCGACCATCGTCCGCAGATGGCAACAGTAAGAGAGGGAGTTATGAAAAAAGAGATAATAGATCCCTACTACACAGGCGAGGTGGTTGAGCATGATGTAAACGACTATGTAAAAGAGGAAGATTTTGTAATCACAATAATCGACAGACACATAGAGAAGTCGAAAGTCAACATCAAAAACTCCCCAATAATAATCTCAGGAGGCTATGGAGTAGGCTCAAAAGAGAATTTCGACCTCCTTTTTCAGCTAGCCGATGTGTTAGGAGCCGAAGTGGGAGCATCCCGTGCGGCAGTAGATGCAGGCTTTGTTGAGCACGAAAGACAGATAGGCCAAACCGGAGTCACCGTACGCCCAAAAGTCTATATCGCCTGTGGCATCTCCGGACAGATACAGCACATTGCCGGAATGCAAGACAGCTCAATCATAATATCAATAAACAACGACCCCGATGCACCCATCAATGCTATCTCCGACTATGTAATAACCGGAGAGGTAGAGAGCGTGATACCAAAGATGATTAAATATTACAAGAGTAACACCAAGTAACAGAGGAGCAAACCGGTTAACAAACACAAAGAATTAAAGAGATGGCAAATTTTTATACAGATACACCCCAGTTCCGTCACTATCTTCAGCACCCACTCATGAAGAGGATAGTAGAGCTAAAAGAGAATAACTACACCGAATGCGATAAGTACGACTACGCCCCCATAGATTTTGAAGACGCCATGGATAGCTACGATAAAGTGCTAGAGGTGGTAGGAGAGATATGCGGAGAGGTAATAGACCCCAACGCAGAGGAGGTAGACCATAACGGCCCCACCGTATCAAACGGCAGAGTAACATATGCCCCAAACACACAAGAGAACCTCGATGTACTCAATGAAGCAGAACTGATGGGAATGCGCTTCGGCAGAAAATATGGCGGCCTCAACTTCCCCATGGTACCCTATATGATGAGTGCCGATATCGTGAGCCGTGCCGACGCCAGCTTCCAGAATATATGGATGCTTCAAGACTGTGGCGAAACAATCTATGAGTTTGGCACCGATGAGCAGAAGTTCAACTACATAACCAGAGTAGTAAAAGGCGAAACCATGTCGATGGACCTCACAGAGCCCGATGCCGGATCAGACCTTCAGGCAGTAATGCTCAAGGCAAGCTACAACGAAAAAGAGGGACAATGGTACCTCAATGGAGTAAAACGCTTTATCACCAATGGCGATGCCGATATCCACCTCGTGCTGGCCCGCTCAGAAGAAGGCACCAAAGATGCACGCGGTCTATCAATGTTTGTATACGATAAAAAAAGCGGAGGCGTAAATGTTCGACGCATCGAAAACAAGATGGGAATAAAAGGCGCACCCACCTGCGAGCTAGTCTTCAAAAATGCAAAAGCAGAGCTAGTGGGCAGTCGCAGATTAGGCCTCATCCGATACGTAATGTCGCTAATGAATGGCGCCCGCCTCGGCATCATGGCACAATCGGTAGGAATCTCCGAAGCAGCCACCCGCGAAGCCTACAGCTACGCCATCGAGCGTCGTCAGTTTGGCAAAGCAATCATCAACTTCCCACCCGTATATGAGATGCTGGCAAATATGAGAGCCAAAACCGACGCCTCACGCACCCTTCTATACGAAACCAGCCGCTTTGTAGATATATACAAATCTCTCGAAGAGATAAGCACAGAGCGCAAGCTCACACCCGAAGAGCGCGCCGAGCTAAAATATTACTCACGCCTTGCCGACGCCTTCACACCGCTAGGAAAAGGAATGAGCAGCGAGTATGCCAACCAAAATGCCTACGACGCAATACAGATACATGGCGGTTCGGGATATATGAAAGATTATAAGTGCGAAAGGCTATATCGCGATGCCCGAATAACAAATATCTACGAAGGCACCACCCAGCTGCAGGTAGTTGCAGCCATACGCCACGTCACCACCGGCACCTACCAGCAACGCATCAAAGAGTATGAAGCCATAGCGGTAGTTCCCGAGCTCGAAGCACTCAAGCGCACCCTCTCGGAGATGACAAAAAAGTATGAAGATCTAGTAGAAATAGTAACATCACAAAAGAACGAAGAGTACCTCGATTTCCATGCACGCCGCCTGGTAGAGAGCGCCGCAGTAATCATCTCAGGCCACCTACTACTGCAAGATGCCAATATCAATCAAGAGCTATTCCGCCGCAGTGCCGAAGTGTATATACACCACGGACAGATAGAGGTAATAAAAAACTACAACTTTGTTACTCAGTCGGGTGTAGACGATATGGCGTACTATAAACCTCAGGAGATAGCAGAGGTTAAGTAAACATATTACTTAAAATAAACATACAACTATAATTAGATTGGGGCTGTTCCAAAAGGACAGCTCCTTTTTTAATTTTTTATGCTGCTATTTTCTGATTGTTGTTATTAATTGATGAGAAACTTTTAGAGTTGATCTCTATTTTTATAAAAAACAGAATAATATCTCCTTTTTGACCATATTTATCAAAAAAATAGAGTATTTCTTTATCGGCTAATCCCTTCAAGTGTAGTTTTCCGAGGTTAAACGCGATAGCGAAGATTGCAAAGTCCATTAAAACCTTGTCTTTGTTAAAGTGTCTGAACCTATTGTAGTGTTTGTTGGATTTAGTTTGGCCGAACACTGACTCCGGTTCTCTCTATTAATCTGAGCAACACGCTTTCTTAACTCTTCGCTGTTGA
>CAYLKV010000055.1:0-10568 GCA_964384545.1 uncultured Proteiniphilum sp. | reverse complement strand
AATGTAGCAGATAAAAACTTTAATTGATTCATCTTCTATTATTTTAATATTTTAAGCTTTTCTGCATCCCATTTGATTGCCTGTTTTTGTAAATAGCTTTCATAGCTTAGTAAAGCAGGAGCAGCTGTTTGTACTGCAAAAAGAACGTCAGCTGTCAATGGTTTATCATTCCTGATTCCATCAATAAAATTAAAATGGTGATCATAATGTCCACCTTTATAGCCATTTGCGGCATGTAAAACTACTTCGTTAGTTGAAACTTTTTCAGGATTATCCATTCCTTGTCCAAGAGATTTTAATACGTCAAAATCTTTCATATCTACTTCTCGTAAAGTTTTAATCACAACTTTATCCCAACCTACATCCATAGTTCCTTTAGATCCAACAATCTTGAAATCCATGCTACCCCATTTCTTTGAAACACCATCTACATAGTTAGCGCCAAGTTGTACTGTAAATGCTCCCAAGTTATCTTTATCAGGATAATCGAAATATCCTAACATAACATCAGGTGTATCACGAAGTCCATCTGTGTAATGACGCAATCCTCCTGTTGTATAAACTTTCTCGGGACCTTTAGCATCCATAATATAGTGAATACTTGATAGAACATGAACAAATAAGTCGCCTGCTATTCCTGTCCCATAAGCTTTCCAGTTTCTCCATGCAAAGAAATGTTGTGGATTGTATGGAATTTTAGGTGCATTGCCCAAAAATCTGCTCCACCAAATTGTCTCTTCAGAAGCTTCGGCAGGTGCAGTAAATGAATTCAACATACCGGGAGCACCTGTAAACTGACCATCTACAAAATTAACCTTACCAATAACTCCCTGTTTAACCAATAATCGAGCAGCCCTGTTTCCTAATGAAGCCATGCCCTGACTACCAACCTGGAATTTTACACCAGTTTTTTTCTGAGTTTCAATTAGAGCATTTCCCTCAGTCAATTTATGAATAACAGGTTTTTCGCAATATACATGTTTACCTGCATTCATTGCCTCAATTGCTATCTGTTGATGCCAATGGTCGGGAGTTGCAATAATTACAGCGTCAACATCTTTTCTCGAAAGTATCTCTTTATATTCTTTTGTAGTAAAGATTTGATTTCCCCACTGCGCTTTAGCATCATTCAATCTTTTATCGTACAAATCACAAACACCAACCAGCTTGACACCTTCAACAGATAGAGCTGTGTTAGTATTAGAAGTACCCATTCCTCCTTTACCTATTAGTGCTATATTAACTACAGAATTGGCCGAAATCGACGTTCTTACATCTTTTACTAATTTACTTCCTGAAGCAGAGATTATCGATGGAGCAGAATTAAGAGCTATAGAACCAATAGCCATTTTCTTTAAAAATTCGCGTCTATTTTGCATGTTATATGAGTTTTTCAATATTTTCTTTGAATTGATATAAAAAACTGTAGAATTTGCTATATTCAATTCAATGGAACTATATTCCGGTGTAACTTAATCAGTATCATAGTTAACTGACTTTATATTACCAATGAAAGATGTTTGGAAGATTTCTCTTCCAAACATCTTATAAAATTAATTATAATCTATTACTCTCCTAATACATTAAATTCTGCAATATCGCATTGTGCTCCACTAGCATATCCAATATTTGCATTGTGGTATGTGAACACGTCACTTATTACAAATCTAATATATCTGGCAGTAGATCCATCCTGAAGGAAACTGTGAGTACGAGGAGTATTGCTGCTAATACTCCAATCAGAGACTTTTCTCCATGTTACATTATCTGTACTAAACTCAACATGACCTTTTTTAATGTTACCTCTCCATGCATCATTAGGTTTAGTAATACTTATACTGTAAACATTATACTCCTGTTTCATATCGAAAATGAAGTAATAAGGGAATGGTCTTGGAGCATCCCATTTAGAACCCCAGAACGTTGTAGTGAGACCATCAAGCATCTTTTCTGGTATACGGTTTAGCCCTACATATTGTGGCTCTTCTGAGATACAAGAGTTCCAATCAATAATTTCCCAAGCTGAACGATTGAGAGTTACAGGATTCACTGCAACTAAAACTTTAATTGTAGCTTTTATTGCAGGATTAGTTTTAAGAGAAACAGTAATTTCTGCTGAACCAGTTTTAACAGGGTTCAGTTCTCCATCAGTTACTTCTACTACAGACTCATCTGATGAGGTCCATAATAAAGTTTCATCTTTAACTCCATAGTCTAAAGGTAGACGTATCGCATTTACAGTAAATTTATTATTCAGTGAAAGAACTAAACTACTTTCTACCTGAATACCTGTAATGTGATTTTCCAATACTTTAACAGGGATTACCTTTTTTACAGATGGTTTACCTTCAACAAATACTGTTACTTCTGCTTCACCATAATAGACAGCTTTAATAATTCCGTTATCGTCTACTGTTACAATGCTTTCATCAGAAGATTCCCAAATAAGTTTGAATGGAATTTTTTCATTATACAATAAAGGTATCGCAGATGTTGAAACTTCCGTAGATTTACCTATTAACATCTCTAATTCATCTATTGTTGACGAATTAGTTTTGTTAACAGTCTCAATTCCTTCAAGTTCAATAACCTTTACTACATCAACTGGTACAGTCTTGCTTAAACCCTCACTGCTTATTATATTAATAAAACAAGCGCCATCACTAACTCCACGAACCAAACCATTTGAACTAACTGTAGCTACTGCCGAATTGGTAGTTTCAAAAGTAAACGTTTGGGTTGTAGGGCTCGCAACAAGTTGAAATTCCTCCCCTTCTAACAACTCCAATGTAGATTGAGTTGTATAAATCGTATATTCTATATCTCTTTCAGGACCTTCGCTACAAGCTGCAAAAATTAGCAATCCTGCAAAAATTAATAATGTCCTATATAAAAATCTTTTCATATTTTTCATCTATTATCAGTTTTTAATTTTTTATCGATCTTCAATACGAATCAACCTTTCTTCTACCTCTCTCCAAGCAGTATAAGTTCCGTTGCTGTTCATCAATCGATAACGATAGTTTAAGTAGAATACACGCTGTGTTGAATTTCCTTGTACAAGATCAGGTACATATCTGTTATAACCCGGTACTTTATCAAGCATTTCAACATCCATTGTGCCATAAGGCATAATTGTAAGTGAATTATCTTCATTTACCTGTACTACAACAGATAGTCTTTCAATGTCTGCAACTGTAGTTGAAGCACTATGAGTCTCGTTACCAATTAACATTCTCACCCTATTATTTGATAATGGTTGTACTAATTTAGAACCACTCAACACAGTAATTGGATTTGTCATATTACCACTTTTACCATAATAGGTTGGTACAAGTTGTTCAGCATAATCATTTTCAATTCCTACACGGAATAACACATCATTTTTTTCCGGATTAACATCATAGTTAGAAACACTCTTGATTCTCAAAGGAATAAAGTAAATTGAGTCAGGAGATAAGCCTAACGGACGAACCTTTATAGGTAATCTTGCATAATGATAATCTGAATTTGCAGGAATTGTTACCTGATATGATTTAATCTCATATTGATCGGCAGGCAATAACTTGGCATACTCATTTTGATAATTATAGTTTAAGCTATTATACTTATCTAACATAGCAGGGTGAAGTTCAAACGATACAGTTATCTCTTTTTCATTGCTATTTGTACCTCCACTACCAACAGATACATACCTTACAGGTTCCTCTTCGTTGAGTGAATATGATGTGGCAAAAACATTGTCCGATCCACTTAATAAATATACCAATGTTTTATATTGTTCTTCCTGATAAATGGAATCGGAATTGCATCTCACAAGAGTAAGGGTTAAGATGCATGCTATTAATATTTTTAATGATATTTTCATATATTTAATTTATTACTTTCAATTAATATTGGTATCCCGGATTCTGATCCATTGAAGGAGATTTTCTAATCTCATTTAATTCAATTGGAACAAGAATTAGTTTTTTATCCACAACTCTATTTCGGGCTACTGCTTGATTGACAGGAACAATGTTATAATATGCCAATCCATCGGCATCCATATCCATACCTAAAATAGGTTCTCTTTCAGTTATTTCATATTTACCCCAGCGACGAACATCCCAGAAACGGGCATTTTCATGTAGTAACTCAACCATTCTTTCTTGTTCAATAATTTGCTGCATTGTTTCTGGAGAAGCAAGTTCTGCATCAGAAAGACCTGGTAAACCTGCTCTGTAACGAATCATATTGAAATATAAACGCATTTCTTCGATATCTCGTGAAAACTGCTTTCCATTTATTGTATGAGTTGTTGTCAAATTATTAAGTGCTTCAACATAAGCCAACAATATTTCTGCATAACGTATAATTGGATAAGCCTTTTCTAAACGACGGCTGTTTTCATAACCTTCACCCTGTCCTGGAGCGCCCCAAGAATCTTCCGGATGTACAAACTTCTTTAATGAGTAACCTGTTGTATTAACGTTGTAAGGTAAGTTACGAGTTGTATTTTTACCTGCGTTGCCACTTAAGTTATACCAGAATTGAATATTTCTCTTACTTAAGTTTGAAGTAGAAAGCATTGGCCAATGTGCACCGCTAAATCCGATACTTGCATAGAACCTCATTTCACGGTTTACATACATTTTGTGAACATTTCCCATTAATGTATATCCTGAGAAAACCTTGTTAGTTCCATTATTCCACATACCATCTGTTTCATACGGATACTCTTCACTCGAATCTTGAATCGTGCGTCCATCTGCCATTCTAAATGCATCAATTACCTTTTGAGGAACTGCTACAGTACCATAACCGTTATATGTTTCATATGGAAATGCATGTCTTGAGTAGTTTACCAAACCAGAAGAACGCTGTGCCCACAAATATTCAGGATTACGTGCAAATGGAGACTCACCGGTGAACATATCTGCATAAGAACGGAAAGGATCGATATCTCCAGCTCCGTATGGGAAATTAGCCTGTGGCACATTATTAGGAAGTGGTGCAGTATCAGGCATCTTTTTCACAGTATGCAAAGCATACAAATTAGTATCAATAATTCTCTTGCAAACTTCAGCAGCTTGTGCCCATTTTTTCTCATCATAAGTTTGTGAAACATAGTTCACACCATCAGAAGATCTTTTCCAAGTACCGTATGTTCTGCGTGCTGCCAATCCACCATTCCAAAGAGGGCTTGCTTGTATCAGTCTCAAACGTGCAATCAAACCAAGTGCAGTACCTGCTGAAGGACGTCCAAAGAAACTAGGTGTAACTATTGCTGGCATAAGTTTTGAAGCTTTTTCAAATTCAGCACAAATGTAATCTATCGATTCATCAAAAGTTGCTCTCTGACGATCATAGTATTCTTCACTTTCGTTTGTATCCAACACATCGTCTCCCAATATTACAATAGGACCATAATACATTATCAATCTATAATATGCATATGCGCGCATGAAATATAGATATCCCATGAGTTCGTCTTTATCCTGTCCATTCAAATCTCTTGCTTTATCTAAATTGGCAAGCAAAGTATTAACCTTACGTACAATTATATACATGCTTGACCATATATTAAAAGACCTTAGATTTGTAGGAGTTATATTTCCCTGTACATAGTCTAATGATGTATAGTCGGATATCATAATTGAAAACGCTTCATCGGAAGCAAAAGAACCAAGTTTATCGAATTTATAACCCTCATCAGGAAACATCGAAGCTATATTCCATGTATAGCGTTCAAGATTCTGCTTACTAACAAAAATTGAATCATATTTAAAGGCTTCTTCAAAATTGTCGGCAACATCAAGATAGTTACAAGATGACATCGTAATAACTACCGCAAAGGCACAAGCTATGATATGTTTAATTATATCTTTCATACTTAATTTATTTTAGAAATTTAGGTAAAGTTGCAGCGTATATCTCGTAGGTATCGGATAAGCGCGTCCGTTTCTATATCCTTGTTCCGGATCCCATAGTTTAACTTTGTCCCAAACATAAAGATTATTACCAACTAATTGAATATCTGCTGATGAAAGGCCAAAACGTTTAAGGAAATCAGCTCTTAAATTATAATTGAGTGTTACTTCCTGGATACGTAAATAGCGAGAATCATTCTTCCAGAATGAAGATAGTTGCGAATTGTTTGCATTATATCCATAAGATAGTCGTGGGAAACGAGCATCAGGATTTTCTGCAAGAGCTGGGTCTATACCATTCTTCAATGCATATTCTTTTGTAAACCAAAGATTTCCCGGCTCTTTAACTATAGTAAGTACATTACCAATTCTACCATCATTAAAAGGAACATAACCTGCACCATTGCCACCATAACCTACATGGTAAAAATCTGTTTTTCCGGTACCTTTGAACAATATACCCATAGTGAAATTTTTATATTGCATTTCACCTCCAAAACCGTACATTACTCTTGGATATGTAGGATCAGATAAAAATACACGGTCGTCTGAGTTTATTACTCCATCACCGTTAACATCTTTATATTTGATATCACCGGGCATTACTTTAAATCCTCCGAAAGATTGTTTTGCACTGAATTCAATATCATCCTCATCTTTAAATAGCCCCGTTGCTATATAACCTTTTGTTGCCTGAAATGGGTATCCATTTAGTGGTTGATATTCATATCTTGTAGGAGGTTCTTCCCAATTGATAATTTCGTTTGTTGAATATGTGTAATTACCACGAATTGTAAAGTTCCAGTCGTCACTAATTTCATGTGTATAAGAGATATTACCATCACTACCAAAACTGCGCATACTACCAACATTACCATAAGGGCGTGCAGAATAAACCAAACCTGCATAACCAGGAATAGTTTCTCTACGTTGGAATATATTCTCACGTTTATCATTAAATATGTCAACAACAAAATTGACACTACTATCAAACAAATTACCTTCAACACCAAAGTTAGCTTTAATAGCCTTTTCCCACATTAGGTTACTAGCACCAAACTGTAATTCGCTCACACCATTTAAAGTACTTCCCCAACCTACCGCTTGGTTTTCACCAATAATAGTCATGAATGGGAACCTGAAATCGGCAATTCTATCACTACCTACAGATCCGTATGATCCACGAATTTTGAAGAAATTAAGCCAGGTTATATTTTCTTCTACCCATTTATAACTTGATGGAACCCAACCAAGTGCAAGAGAAGGGAAGAAACCAAACTGTTTTCCGGGCTCAAAGTTCTCAGAACCTGTGTAACCGAAGTTAAAGTCCAGCATATATGCATTCTGGAAACTATAAGTAAAACGAGTTGAAAGACCCTGATATCTCTTTGGAAGAGCTTCCAATGCTCTGCGTCCTGCACCTGCAACATCAGCATCTCTTGTATCTTGCTGATCACTCATATAGTAATAAGCAAGAGCACTTATACGATGGTCATCATTGAGTAATTTATCCCATGTAAGTGTAGATTCGAAGTGGTACTTACGAGATTGTCTTTGAGAATTTGAGTATTGAGGACTAACTGCATCATAACTCTTTGCTCTCTGTAATTCACCCCAGTTTGTACGTCCACTTGCCAGATATAATTCAG
This sequence comes from uncultured Proteiniphilum sp., assembly GCA_964384545.1. Lineage (GTDB taxonomy): Bacteria > Bacteroidota > Bacteroidia > Bacteroidales > Dysgonomonadaceae > Proteiniphilum. Next base: position 3,007 of record CAYLKV010000055.1, on the reverse strand, counting down.
GCATTACATAGCGTCTTTCATCTTTCCATGAAAGGTTATCATAAGCTCCTTGCATTCTCAATTTAAGATCTTTAATTAAATATGAGAAATCGTGAGTCAAAGCAAGTGTAGATTTACCTGTATAGTGCTGATTTGTCTGTTTACCAGTGTAATTCAATAATACATAAGGAGAGATACCTCCACCGCCGAATGAAGAACTGTATGCTGGTAATTCACCTGTTGAATATCTGATAGGAACAGTAATTGGTGTAAGGTTCGACTGAGCTTCCCACATCGCATCTGTATTAGCAAAACCTGGTTGAGTTCTCAACGACATATAACCATCAGAACCAAAATATAATGTAGTACCTTTAGTTAAATCTATATCAAGATTTATTCTATAGTTATAAGTATTGTAACCTACACCCGAACGGATAGTATTTTCAGGAGATACTTTGTAAGCAGCATCTTCAGTTGATGTACCTAAACTAATGAAGTAACGAGCAGCCTCTCCACCACCCTGTGCACTCATATAGTAAGTTTGCTGAAAACCATTCTTTTTAATGATTTCATCCTGCCAGCTGATATCCGGATAGAGGTCATCATCCAAATGATACTGAATTAGTTTAAGCTCCATATCATTATAAAGAATCTCTTCGTCACGTGCTTCTCTTGCACTATTTGCGAGAACTGCATAATCATATGCTCTTAAATATTCAGGCATTCTGGTCAGATTAGACAATGTGTAGTTAGCTCTTGCCTTAATCTGCATTCTACCACTTTGTCCTCTTTTTGTAGTAACCAAAACTACACCATTCGCACCACGAACACCATAAACGGCAGTTGCAGAAGCATCCTTCAAAATAGAGAAAGATTCAATATCAGCAGGGTCAATTGAGTTAATATCACCTTCCAAGCCATCAATCAATACTAAAGCAGAACTGCTGGCACCGAAAGTACCAATACCACGTACCCAGAATTCTGAAATGTTTTTACCAGGCTCACCACTACCTAATACAGTAATCATACCGGCAATTCGTCCACCAAGCATATTTGCAATACTAGTTGCAGGTGTTTGCAAATCTTTTACATCCAATGATGAAATTGCACCTACAACACTAATTTTACGCTGAGTACCCAAAGCCGTAACAATTACCTCTTCTATCTGAGTTGAAATTGGCATCATAGTAACTTTTATATTCTCATTTTGAGAATCAACAAGATATTCCTGGTTTTCATATCCTAAGAATGAAAAGACAAGAACGTCTCCTTTTGAAGCTTTGATCTTAAATTTACCATCGGCATCAGTAGCCGTTCCAACCATAGCTTGCGCTTTCAAGAAAATACTAACTCCTGGAAGTGTCTCTCCAGTTTCGTCATATACTGTTCCCCCCATATTATACTGCTGTGCCATAGCGAATAAAGGAAATAAACACAATAATATAACGAGAATATTTCTATACTTAATTTGCATAATAAACAATCAATTATTTATGGTAATTACTCTATAGTTAACTTTCGGACAACATTGTTTCCGAGGTCTGTAATATATATATTTCCGTCGGGTGTTACAGCCACACCTCTTGGTTGATTAAAGAGTGCATCTTCAGGGTTACCATCTTGATAACCGGCAACGCCTCCTTTACCTATAACGGTTGATACTATACCTTCTCCATTTTCATCAAAGGTAATCATACGAATGCAATGATTTCCTCTATCTGCCAAATATAGATTTCCATTTGGTGCAACAATCAACTGATTTGGAGAATTAAAACGTGCTTCAGATAAAGGTCCGTCATTCCATCCTGCCTCACCATTTCTGCCGGCAAAAATAGTATGTTCTTTCGTTTCAAGATTATATTTGCCTATACAATGCAAATGATGATATGCAATGTACAAGATATTGGGATTTATCGGGTCAAATACCAGATAAGAGTCAGATGAAGTTAACGTTTGTGCAACTAATGTACCCTCTCTTGTAGAAGGATTAACCTTAATGAGGTGACCATTAGCGTAATAACGTGTATAAAGTTCACCTGTAACCGGATGGGCTGCAAGACTGTGAGCAGTACTGAATGCAAACGGAACTCCAGTTGGACCTGCCGGTAGAATAGAGCGTTGCCTTGGTGTCCACGATTCTATAGGATCGAAAGTGAAATATGTTCTACCACCATCAGAAATACCTGATACCACACCTTCAGAGTCTACTGTTGGTGCACCCAAAGCATAGGTAGCATCAGTTGAACTTCCTGGTAATAAGGCTTCTACAAGATTTTCTTTTTCGCTAATTCTAACAAAGCAGAATGGTACACGCCAATGCGATATAAATATATTGCTTTCTTGGTCCACTGCAATTGTAGAAGGTTGGTGAAATTCAGCTTCAGACAATTTTCCTGCCTTAAACTGAGTTGTACCTTTTCTACCTGCAATAGTTTGAATAACGTACATGGTACGATATAGGTACTTCTTTTTAGTAAATGCAGTTGAATCGCCATCAACTACTACAGAAATTACATTCTCTCTTCCCGGCTGTCGAGGAGTAATAGTGTAAATGTGTTTACCGTCAGAACCGACTACCGGTGCTAGTACATTATTAAAATACACTTTAATTTTAGATAAGTCAGATCCAAAGTTTTTACCTGTAATAAAAACTTTAGTAGACATACCTCCTGAGTCAGGTTCAAAACCGGAAATTTCAATCGGCTTTGAAGGATCATAATCTTCCCGTCCGAAATTGTCGGACCCGCTGTCTTCACATGACCATAAAAAGAAAATGGCCAATACAGCATAGATAATACTTAACAGTCTTTGCTTAATCATGTTATTAATAAATTATAAGAATTTGTTGGTTTATAATTCAATCTCTCGTATTATTCATAAATATTTTTAATCTTTTATGTTGTGTAAGATCTATTTCAAACAGATTTAAACACATATAACTCTTGCTAATCAAGAATTAACAGAGATAAATAACATAAAGATTAGAAAACTTACGGTTACAATAATAGTTTTCTTTTAAATTCATTAG
>CAYLKV010000054.1:0-10983 GCA_964384545.1 uncultured Proteiniphilum sp. | reverse complement strand
TCGAAATTAGGTTTTATCTTATCAAGATAATTTCTTAACGCTTTCAAAGTTATATTATTTAAATGTTATTACTTAATCTGATATTATTTCATATTACTCCATTTCTTTGCGAAGTAAGTCTAGACCAGTTCTAATGATACGTTGTATTTCTAATTTAGAGGTATCTACAAATTCACAAAGTGCAAAATCTTCAGGAGCAACCTCATAAATTCCCAACTGTTCCATCTTATCAATGTTAAAAGCAATTGTTGCTTTTATAAGCTGTTCTGGAAAAATATCCATTGGAAATACTTTATCATACTCATTAGAAACAATAATTGCTCTTGGACCTCCCATAATACGTGAGTCTAATCGATATTTATTCTTGAGTTTTAGATAAGTAGCACCTGCACTATATTTTTCAGGTGATAATGATGCCCATCCTACCAGTTCGTGCACATCATCACCCTCTGGGATAACTGTAATTTGTGAATCATAAGCTCCCAATACTCCATTTTTATTTATCTTAGTTCCAGTAAGAGGATTTCCACTTATATATCTTAGAGAAATATCTTCAGTTACATTATTGTTGAATATTGAACTCAGTTCAGTACCGATAATCATTTTGTAGTAACCTGTTTGTTTTACTTCCGACCCTGTGAGTGCTACAATACGTGTAAGATCTACAATTCCTTTATTGAATAATCGACCAATAATTATAACATCGATAGCTTTAAGAGTCCAAACTGATTCACCTCTGTTAATAGGTTTAATATTATTAATTTGAACCCCTACATTTCCTGCAGGATGAGGACCATCAAATTCAGTTATAACTACATTCTTAGCTTCTCTCAACACCTTACTCTTAGTTTTAGCACTAATTGAAAGATATACTTTACCAGATGTAAGCTTAGTTAATGCATCTAATCCTGTTTGGAAGTCTTTTTCTTGACCTTCTAGAATAAAGTCATAAGATGGAGCAAGTGGAGATGAATCAAAACCAGTTACAAATATATCTCTTGCCGGTTTTTTATAATTCGCAACTACATCATAAGGACGTTGATGTATTAAAAACCACAATCCAGCTGAAAGCAGTGAACTCTTTACTTCATCCGATGTAAGTGATTCCACATTTTTCACACCATAGTCTACATACTCTATAGTACTGTCTGCCTTAATTTCAAAATTAAGAATTCGTCTTTTTTCACCTCGCTCAATTGCATTAACTACACCACTTAATGGTGACGCAAAAAGCATTTCTTCGTGATCTTTTGCATAAAACAGAGCATCTCCGGCTTTCACCTTATCTCCTACCTTTATAAGAGGTTTAGGTGTAATTCCATGAAAATCTCTGGGACAAATTCTCACAAATTCACTCGTTACACCACCTCTAAGGACTTCTTCAGAAGCTCCAAGCAATGGTATCTGCAAGCCTTTCTTTATTTTTATCAGATTTGCCATATAGTTATTTTATAAGTTTCCTTTTATGTAATCTTCTTTGATTATCCAATTAGAAATCAATAGATTGTTAATGAGCTATGATTAAATAATAGCTAAAACATCTTTTATTGCGCAAATATACATCTTTTACAACTCAAAAAAGAGAAATATTCAGATAAATTAGTGAAATATTTCATTATTCTAATTGTCTGAAATACCTGCAATTTCAGGATCAATCATAATCCTTCCGCAGTATTCACAAACTATAATTTTTTTTCTCATTTTAATATCCATTTGCTTCTGTGGTGGAATCTTATTGAAACATCCTCCACATGCACCACGTTGGATAGGTACAACACCCAAACCATTACGTGCATTCTTGCGAATTCTTTTAAATGCTAACAGTAATCTTGGTTCTATTGTTGTTTCAGTTTTCTTAGCTTTTTCTCTAATTTTTTCTTCTTTCGCTTTTGTTTCAGAAACAATTTCGTCAAGTTCTCTCTTTTTGTGTTCAAGATCACTTGACTTTTCCTTTAATTTCGCAATTGCTTCTTCTACTTGAATTTTTATTGATGAAATTTGCTCACCATATTCACGTATGTGTTTTTCTGAAAGTGCAATTTCTAAAGTCTCGAATTCAACCTCTTTTGAAAGGTGATCGTACTCCTTGCTATTTCTTACGTTATCGAGCTGCTTATTATACTTTTCAATCTTAGCTTTACTGGTTTCAATTTTACCTTTCTGTATTTTAGTATTATCCTCAAGCTGTTTAATTTCAAGTTCGTAATTGTTAATTCTTGTGCCAAGTCCAGCGATTTCATCGTCAAGGTCGGCTACCTCAAGTGGTAGCTCTCCTCTAAGTGTCTTAATTCTATCAATTTCTGATAAGTACGATTGAAGTTTATACAGCGAGTCTAATTTATCCTCTACAGATACTTCCTGTTCTGTTTTCTGTTTTTTTGTTGCCATAATTATATTTTTTAATGATGTGTACTTAATAAAAAATGCAGCAATTCTACGTCTTATATAACAAGATCGATAAATTACCACATTTCACTGTAATGATGGGAACAAGTCTAACCACCTTATTTACAGATACTTTACCGGATTCGAATCGAATGCGGATTTATGTAATGCAAAGGTAGGAAATTTTTCTGAAATGATTTCATAAAAGATTTCTTTTGTGCAAATTTCTGATTCATAATGACCTACCACTGCCAGTAATATTTTATCTTCTACATCGTAGAAGTCGTTATATTTTGCCTCACCAGTAATAAATACATCTGCCCCATATGATATTGCTTTTGGAATTAAAAATGATCCAGATCCACCACATATAGCAATATCGAGAATATCTTTACCTTGAATTTTTGAGTGACTTATTGTTGGGAGATTAAAAATATCTTTAAGCATATATAGAAACTCCTGTTCCGGCATAGGTTCTGGTAATTCACCTACAACTCCACTTCCATGTCTTCCCCATTCATTTATTATTGGGAAAAGATCAAATACAGGTTCTTCATAAGGATGCACAGCGAGTAAAGCACGCAGAACCTCTTCCTTTTTCATAATAGGAATTACTGTTTCAATTCTAACCTCATTCTCATAATGGAGTTCTCCTTTTTCTCCTACAAACGGATTTGAACTATCACCTGCTCTAAAAGTTCCTTCACCTAATAAATTATAGCTACAACAATCGTAATTTCCAATATAACCGGCCCCTGCATTAAAAATGGCATTTCTTACACTTTCTGCATGCTGTTCAGGTACTGTTGTTACAAATTTTAGTAGTGCATCTTCTTTAGGTTGTAGAATTTTCACATTCTTTAGTTCTAACATCTGTGCTAACTTATAGTTAACACCTCCGAAAGCGTTATCTAAATTGGTGTGGGCCGCATAAATTACAATATCGTTTTTAATTGCAAGCATTATGCATCTTTCTACATAATTTCTGCCGGTGAGCGACTTAAATGATTTGAATGCAATAGGGTGATGAGATATTATGAGGTTACAACCAAGTGAAATTGCTTCATCAATTACATCCTCTGTCAAATCTATAGCTAATAGAGCTCCAGTTGCTTCTCTATTAATATCACCAACTTGTACACCACTATTATCAAAATCTTCTTGTAATTGTAGTGGAGCAAGTTGTTCAATGGTTTGAATTATCTCTTTTATACGCATTATGATTAGATTGGAAAAGATATAAAAGTTTCTCTATTGCAAATATAACTGATTTTTTGAACTTTAGTTATAATTAATTACACTTAAATAAGTAATAGTATTCAAAAATCATCATAATTAAATAACTGAGGATTCGGTAATCTATCTATAAATTTAAACTTTTATATATATTTGTGCTTATTAATAAATATATTCTACCAATTTATGAAAAGATTAATTTTAAGTTCTCTTTTGATTCTGTCGATTTTGCAGTTTTCAAATGCTCAACGAATTAAAGATCCTATTAATAGTAACATATTTAAAAATACTCCAATACTTTTTAATCCTTCAGAATATCCTAACGGTATTGTTGAAAAAGGTGATATATTATATTTAGGAAATGGGCGAATAGCATTAAAAAAAATAGAAATTCCAAATTTCACCAATTTCACTCAAACTAAAATTATAGTTTCATTAGTATCTAATGGCGATCCTTGGGATAAATCTGGCTCATGCTTTGTTATCCCTGCAAATTCAGGAATAAACATGATTGATATTGCTGGAGATATAGCTGTTTATCCACAACAAGATACAACAAAATACGAGAACTTAAAAGGTATTGTGAAAGGTGATATTTATCAACCTACTGTAGAATTAATGAGATTTATGACTCCATTTGGAGTGGGCCATTTCAGTAGTAATGAAGACTCTGTCTCTTCACGTCGTCGACCGGTATATGTTGATAGATGGGCACAAGAAGTTGTTTGGACTCAAGATATAACAGAACTATTGCCTCTTTTAAAAGATGGTGCATATATAGGTGTTTATATTGACACATGGACCAAAGAGGGATATAAAATTGATATTGATTTACAATTTACTGAAAGTGCTTTACCATGTGATCCAATGCCTGCTTTTCATGTTGAACCCCTTATCAATACAAATTATTATATAGGTCAGAATCTACCTGACATATTTTCTCGTCGCGATGTAGTAATTCCCTTCACAATACCTGATGGTGCAAAAAATGTACGTTTAAAATACATTGCAACTGGCCACGGTGGTCACTCAGGTGGAGATGAATTTCATCCACAACACAATATCCTCTCAATTGATGGAGAAATTGTAATGAATTTTCTTCCTTGGAGAACCGATTGTGCCTCATTCCGTCGATTTAATCCTACCTCGGGAGTTTGGTTACGAACCCGACCTATGGCATATATTGGCAGAGGAGGCAAACGGGAAGTAAAAGAGATAGAAGAGCCATTAGCTTCTTCTGATTTATCCCGAAGTAACTGGTGCCCGGGAAGCGATGTTACTCCTGAGGATATTAATTTATATAGTATATCAGCAGGTGATCATTTACTAACAATTAGTATTCCTGAGTCAACACATATCTCTGACAATAAACTCAATCACTGGCTGGTATCAGCCTATCTTGTTTGGGAGGAGTAAACTGGAAAAATCTTTTGCATTGTATCTGCAAAAATGGCACCCATACGACGTTGAATGTATTTATCCTTACCATTCTCCGGGTGCCATCCATAAGACACGCCCTCAACTACTTGCTTGTCGTTTGAATAGAGGTGACTTATTTGCTCACCTGTTACAGGATGTACGGTTTCTTTAGAAAAACCAATGTATTTATCAAATTCTACAACAGGAAATCCCCATTTAGCACCTAGTTTGCGTACAGAAGTATTGTAAATTTCTCTGCTATCGTGCCAATTTGTACAGAGTACTATAACTGCAGGTTTACCACTTTTTGTATTAAAATACTTTGAGTTCTCATCAAACTTAAGATTATAACATTCAGTGATATATCTTTTTATCACATAATCGAAAGCAGCGGCATAATTATCTCGAGTAAAAGGAATTGTATAATCTGAATATTTTTCTTTTAACTGTGAATCTTCATACACATCTTGATCATGCACCTGCATAATAATGAACGCATCAATTGCATCCAATTCTTCTTTTGAATAAAGTGTACCTTCAACCATTTTATTTGCTGTATCTGCAATTGCGTGACCTCCTATAGCACGATTAATTGGGTTAGCACCAACAATTTCACATCCAAGTTCAAACCATCCATTATTAGAAGATGCAAAAGAAGCTCCTGAAAGTAAAAATGTGTAGTTATTCTCTTTATTTTCTTGCGCAGATAGTGTTATGGCAATAGTCAATAAAAACATCAATAGAGTGTGGATCCTTTTCATTAAATATAATCTTAGAATTTAAAACATAAAACTACAATAAATTTGTTTTATTTACAACAAAATTTGATTATCACTATACAAACGATCACATACATTCTTACTTTTCTATATAGTTAATCGATCTAATTTTGTTATTATATAATAATATTTTTCAATAACTTACGATTTTTATTTTTATTGTATTTTTGATATTACATGTATATATAATATATTGACCTGTTTTGTCTTACACTAAATTTTCAGATCTTAATCGCTATCTTTTATTATTAATCTAAGTGAATTGTTTTTAGTCACATAATTCCAAGCCCAGTTGATAAAAACTACCAACTTATTACGTACACTCAATATGAGCATCAGGTGAAGAAACATCCATACTAGCCAGGCAAAATTGCCTTTAAATTTTATAAAAGGAAGGTCTACAACGGCTTTATTACGCCCTATAGTTGCCATGGTACCAAGATTTTTATATTCGTAAGGTTTTAGATCGATTTCTGAAATATCAGTACATCCTTCTGACTCTATTTTATTAATATTTCTAGCTAAGTTCTTTCCTTGTCCAATAGCTACATTTGCTAGTTGAGGATGTCCTTTAGGATATTTATTAGTCTCCATATATGCTACATCTCCTATTGCATAAACATTGCTAAAACCTTCTACCTTATTCAATCTATCAACTTTAATTCTACCATTACGCAACACATTCTCTTCCGGAATACCTCCAATTGTATTTCCAATAACTCCTGCTGACCATATTACATTTCTTGAAAGAATTTCCTCACCATTATTTAAAGTCACTACTTCACCGTTATAATCCTTAACAATAGTACTTGTCTTGACAATCACTCCCATCTTTTGCAATTGTTGTTGTGAGTATACCTGAGCATAAGTACTCATATTTGCTAAAATGCTATTACCACCTTCTAGTAAGTATACTTTGACCTTTTCTTTATCAATATTAGGATAGTCCTTTGGGAGAATTTCTCTTGTCATCTCTGCAAAAGCACCTGCGAGCTCTACACCTGTTGCTCCACCACCTACAATTACAATGTTATATAAACCATCTTTGTTTTCGGTATACAGAAGTTTCTCAAAATTATGAAGTATCTCGTTTCTTACATTTATAGATTGGTAAGTAGACTTAAGTCCAAGAGCATTCTCTTCAACGTTATTGTTTCCATAGAAATTTGTATTTGTTCCGGTTGAAATAACTAAATAATCGTAGTTAAACTTTCCAACAGTAGTATCAATATAGTTTTGTTCTTTGTTTACAGTTAATACAGTTGCCAGACGAATACGCACATCTCTTCTTTTCTGAAATATCTTCCTTATTGGAAATGATACAGTAGATGGTTCTATCTGAGAAGCAGCAACTTGATAAAAGAGTGGTGGAAATTGATGATGATTTACTTTATCAACAATAATTATATCGAACTGCCCTTTTTTTAAATTTTTCACAAATTGCAGTCCACCAAATCCACAGCCTACTACAACTATCCTTTTTTTCATATTTACTTATATTATAATAACCTAAAAACTTTGTATATATAAACACCTTTTCAAAGTAAATGTTGACTAGAAGTAGTATAAAAAACAAAAAAGCGCTACGAATCACTCGCGGCGCTTTCCTTTAATGTTTAACATTTTAAAAATCACAGCTTCACTGTAGTTACAACATCGACTGAGGTTTTAGAACTCCGCCGTAAATGACGATGCTCCCACAGTGTTTATTATAGAGATCGAGATTCCATTAATAATCTCGATTGTGTCTCTTTAACTCTAATTCTTATTCTTCAACCTTAGTTTCAGTTTCATTTACCTCTGGGGTATCTTCAACTACTACTTCAGTATTAGAATCGATTTCTACTGTCTCTTTTACCTCTTTTTCAACTTTAGGTGCTTCCTTTTTAGAAGTTTCTTTTTTGGTTGCTTTTGATCCAGTTGTTTTGGTTTCAGTTTCAGTACTTGCAGCAGCTCCACTGCCTCTACGTGAGCGACGTGTTTTAGCTTTCTTTGTTGTGCTTTCGCTTAACATATTTTCATTGAAATCAACTAATTCAATAAAACACATTGAAGCATTATCACCCAAACGATTTCCAGTTTTAATTATACGAGTATATCCTCCTGGACGATCTCCAACTTTCTGAGATACTGTTTGAAACAGCTCAGTTACTGCATACTTGTTTTGAAGTTTATTAAAAGCTTGACGTCTTGCATTTGTTGAATCCTCTTTACTAACAGTAATAATTGGCTCCACAAATTTTCTTAACACTTTAGCTTTTGCAACTGTTGTAAAAATGCGCTTGTGCATTATAAGCGAAGTTGCCATGTTAGACAGCATCGCACTACGGTGAGCAGTTTTACGTCCTAAATGATTATTTCTATTTCTATGTCTCATTGTAGTTACTAATCTTTATCTAATTTGAATTTTGAAATATCCATACCAAATGTAAGACTTAGACTATCTAGTAATTCTTCTAGCTCAGTCAATGATTTCTTACCAAAGTTACGGAATTTAAGTAGATCGTTCTTATTGTGCTGAACTAACTGTCCGAGGTTTTCCACATCAGCTGCTTTTAAACAGTTGAGAGCTCTAACCGAGAGGTTAAGGTCAGAGAGTTTCCTTTTCAGTAGTTGGCGCATATGAAGCACTTCTTCATCGAATTCTTCAATACCTTCAGCATCTGAAGTTTCTAACATAATTTTGTTATCATCAGAAAAAAGCACAAAATGCTGAATAAGTATCTTAGCGGCCTCTTTTAATGCCTCTTTAGGCGCAATTGAACCATCTGATATAATTTCAATAAGCAATTTTTCGTAGTCTGTCTTTTGCTCGATACGGTAGTCTTCAACCTCAAATTTCACATTACGTATAGGTGTAAAAATCGAGTCAATAGCCAATACCTGAACATCTTCGCTTACGAAAGTTGCACGATTCTCCTCTGCCGATACATAACCTCTACCTTTATTAATAGTCAGTTCAAGTCTTAGTTCGGCCTTTTTGTTCATCCTGCATATTTCCAGTTCGGGATTTAAAACTTCGAAACCGGTAAGCAGTTTTCCAATATCTCCGGCTTTAAACACTTCCGATCCCGAAATAGCGATGCTCACCTTTTCTGTTTCAAACTCTTCAACTATCCTCTTGAATCTTACTTTCTTAAGATTTAGAATGATACCTGTTACATCTTCTATGACGCCGGGGATTGTCGCAAACTCATGCTCCGCTCCGTCGATTTTTACCGAAGTAATCGCAAATCCTTCCAACGATGAAAGTAGAATACGGCGTAAGGCGTTGCCTATCGTAATACCATATCCAGGTTCCAACGGACGGAATTCAAATTTACCGGAGAAAGCATCCTCCTGTAACATGATTACTTTATCGGGTTTTTGGAATGCTAATATTGCCATGAAATTATTGTTTAGAATATAATTCTACGATGAGTTGTTCTTTTATACTTTCTGGAATGTCTGCTCTTTCAGGAATGTGAAGTACAGTTCCACTCATATTGCTATTGTTCCACTCCAACCAAGGATATTTACTATGATTGAAGCCTGCTAAAGAATTAACAACTACCTCTAAAGATTTTGATTTTTCTCTTACTCCAATAACATCTCCTGCTTTAACTGTATATGAAGGAATATTTACAACCTTACCATTTAAAACAATATGACGGTGAGTACAAGCTGACGAGCTGCAGCTCTTGTTGGAGCAATGCCTAGACGATATACCATATTGTCTAAACGTTGTTCTAATAACTGCAATAGAACCTCACCTGTAATACCACGACTTCTTGAAGCTTTGTCAAAAACACGACGGAATTGTTTTTCTAATACTCCGTATGTATATTTTGCTCTTTGTTTTTCACGTAATTGAATACCATATTCTGAGGTTTTTCTTCTACGTGAGTTTCCATGTTGTCCGGGTGGGTAATTCTTTTTAGAAAGTACTTTATCGGGACCGAAAATGGGTTCGCCAAATTTTCTGGCGATTTTTGATTTTGGACCAGTATATCTTGCCATTTTTACTTACTTAATTTATCTTTTAATTAAACTTTTCTGGCTTTCGGAGGACGGCAGCCGTTATGAGGTAGTGGTGTCACATCTACAATCTCTGTAACTTCAATGCCTGATCCGTGAATTGTTCTAATTGCCGATTCACGACCGTTTCCGGGACCTTTTACATAAGCTTTCACCTTTCTCAGGCCTAAATCATATGCTACTTTAGAGCAATCCGATGCAACCATTTGTGCTGCATAAGGTGTATTCTTCTTGGAACTTCTGAATCCCATTTTACCTGCCGAAGACCAACTAATAACTTCACCATCTTCGTTAGTCAACGAAACAATAATGTTGTTGAAAGATGAAGATATGTGAGCCTGCCCAACGGCTGAAATTTTTACATTTCTTTTTTTTGCTGCAACTGTTCTTTTTGCCATGTTCCTTATTTATTATTTAGTAGCTTTTTTCTTGTTAGCAACGGTTTTCTTTCTTCCCTTACGTGTACGTGCATTATTCTTTGTACTCTGTCCACGTACTGGTAAACCAATACGATGACGTATGCCACGATAACAACCAATGTCCATTAATCGCTTAATGTTCAATTGTACCTCTGAACGTAAATCTCCTTCCACCTTAAATTCAGCGGTAATGATTTCACGTATACGAGATGCCTGATCGTCAGTCCAATCTTTCACTTTGATATTTTTATCAACTTCTGCTTTTGTTAAAATGGTGTTAGCTGCACTACGTCCGATTCCATAAATATATGTAAGGGCAACTTCACCCCTTTTATTCTGCGGCAGATCGACACCAACAATTCTTATAGCCATATATAATTTAATTATTTGATTACAATGATATACTATTTATCCCTGACGTTGTTTAAACTTGGGATTTTTTTTATTTATAATATATAACCGGCCTTTTCTCCTTACTATTTTGCAATCGGCCGAACGTTTCTTTAAAGAAGCTCTTACTTTCATATCTTTTATTATTTTTCTTCGTTTCTTGTTATTCTCCTGAACAATCAGGTACTCTATTTTATTCTGTTTCTCTATTGTCAGACATCTATGTTAGTTGTCTGACAACTAATTTACTTATATCTGAACGAAATCCTTCCTTTAGAAAGATCGTAGGGCGACATCTCCACCCTCACTCTGTCTCCTGGCAAAATACGTATATAGTG
>CAYLKV010000053.1:0-11049 GCA_964384545.1 uncultured Proteiniphilum sp. | reverse complement strand
ACCACTCAGATTTATGCAAAAATCACCAACGAAAAGGTTGGTAATGAGATGAAGAAGTTGTCTAAAAAGCTAAAAAAATAGTGCTACACATTTTAAACTAAAACAGCAAAAGTGGCAGAACTAATACCAAAGTTTGCCACTTTTCTTTATTGCTTGCTTTTTATTGCAACCCCATGATTTGAACGACAGGTGCTGAATCGACTTATCTTATTTCTTCTCGTTGGCTATGCCGAATGGGATATGGACTAATGGGATATTCTTTACTGCATTTGCATCCAAATGTACCATTTGATCATCAAAATATAAATGAGGTTTCATTACTTCTAATATCCTCGACTTATCAATACCTCCAAGCAGAAACATTTCATCGACTTCTACTCCCCATTTATTTAATGTATTAATAGCCCTTTCATGGGCAGGCGCATTTCGAGCTGTAACTATTGCCGTCTTAAGTATCCTTTTATAATTTTTGTCGGTTTGCCTATTTTTTGTTTCTAATTTCTGAAAGAAAGATAATTTCGTAAAAAAATCAGCTAATGGACCTGCTCCTAGTTCTTCTGAACTATGTACTTTCTCATATTGGTGATACTCTCGAATGCCTTTTTCTTTATAAATTTTTTCTGCTTCATCATTGGCGATAACACCATCAAAGTCAAATGCGACTCGTAATTCAAAAGTATCATCATCATGAACATCTGTTTGTAAAATTCTTCCTGCAGGAAGATTTGCATCAATGGCTTCTTTAACATCCATCTCTTTTGTTGCCAAGAACAGTGATATATTGAATGCTGGTATATAATTTATGGCAGATCCCCCAGACATAAAGGCTGCTCTTGTTATATTAAGATTGTATTGTCTTATGGAATTAAAAATTCGCACACCAGTTTCTGGACTATTTCTTGATAACAATACAACTTCAACAGGCTGCTCTTCTGTGTATATCTCATTTATACGGAGGAATCGTTTTATGAAAGGATAAGCTACACCAGTCTCTAAGATATCTGTTTTATGTTCTGACTGACATTTCCGATATGCGTCTAATCCTTCTTTTTCAAATATTTCATCTTCTTTCCTCAAATCAAATAAGGCATTCGATGAAATTCCAACGACAAGTTTTTTTTCTATAGGATAAGCCATCTCTCTATATGATTGTGTTTATTTAAGAATTTACAAGTTGATATAAAAAATCACGTAAAGCTTCACCGGGATTATCTATTGATGAATTAATAGTCTGTATTCCCCATTGTTTTATAACTTCTTCCTGAATAGGATTATATTTAGACGAAAATATATATGATTGCGGTTTTACTAAACCACCTCCATAGTTATCCCATAAATTAGATAGTTTATAAAACAAATGTCTTATATTAATGTCTTGTAAGCTATATCCTATAAAAAGAACAGACTTTCCTAGGACATCAGATCTTAGTTTAATATCTAACGGCGTTTCAAATTGAAGCCTTTCATAGTAGCTAGTTTCGCTAAGAACAATAGAATCATCATCAGAAAAATCTCCATGAAACTTTATTATTTCCTTTGAAGAAGGGGCGCATTCGGAAATATCATTAACTTTTACGATTTTATTATATTTTTCTTTATAAAAATCATATGCATTCTCGATCCAATTATCATAATTAGTTGTATAAATAATTGGAAAATTTCCTTTTGCAATATGTTTGTGAATTTCAGAGGTTGAAATATCAATACTAGATGCATGCCATTCCCGATCCATCCAGCTTCTTAAACTTCCAATGCTCCCTTTTTTTATTCTATAGTATTCTGCTAGAGCAAGAAAATCTCCATATGTTTTAAATATATCTGGATCATAACCAAGTTCATTAGCCAATTGTCCAATCAGTTTACCCCATGTCGGGAGTCCTAGATTCGCGGAAACTCCAGCTCCAACAAATAGTATTATTTTCCCTTTTTTGTAATCTTCGATTAATTGAGCATTCATAATGTTAAATAATTCTTAAATTTTTCTAATGCTTGTTTTCTCATTGATATATTGTTTTTGGCAGAACCCATCTCTGCAAAAGTCAGACTTTCTCCTTTAGGAAGAAAAATGCAATCCCATTGAAAATCACGATTACCTCTGGGGATATCTACAATGTTTCCATCAACTTCTCCTTCAAAATAATGAATATTCATCCCATCACAATATCCAATAATTGTTTTTGCCAAAACAGTTGTATCTGGCAATTTCCCCATGAGTTCAGCAAATTTATCAGCTTCAAGACTATCCCAAAAAATCTGAGTTAATCCTGCAGGAAATTCATTCAGATATTTTATATATAAGCCTGTATGCTCAACAAACAACGGCCGTCCAATCAAGCCAAAAGCTTTCATCAATTTGTCTTTTACAAGGCTTCTAACATCCAAAGTTTGCAACTCCTCTATTTTCTTGTTGAATGGAATAATATCAATTCCACTTCCAAGCATAATCTCTTTTGTCTCATCAATCTTAAATTGGTTTCCGCTAACAAATCTTATTTCCATAATTATTTAAATGAGTATTTTATTTGTGTTGAGTACATATTCTCGAGAATATCAAATCTCTTTGTTTCTTTATAAAAATCGAAAAAGTCATCCGACAAACTAGCCATATGAATACCCGGGTTATCGGAACACAATACAAACGGAACATTATTTTCGATGAATTTTCTTACAGGATGTGATTCTGTAGATTTGACGGCACCTGTTCGCCTATTGCTTATTGGGCAAACTTCTACACAAATATTCTTCTTTGCCAACAATTCCATTGTTTTTTCACAATTGCCAGCAATAGTTCCATGCCCAATTCTATCTGCACCAAATAAATAAATGGCTTCATGAATATTATTCAAATTACCTGTTTCTCCGGCGTGTATAGTTATCTTGAAGCCAAAGTTTTCTTTTGCAAATTTGAACATCCTTCCTAAATTTTTCGGAATAGGGTATTCTTCATTACCTGCTAAATCTAATCCGACAATATCCTTTGGTTTTCCTATGGAAATATACGCCAGAAGCAAGGTGTTTAGATATGTAAAACTGTATTCACTTCGAGGAATTGTAATTATCAATCTGAATTCTATGTTTCTTTTTTCTGCAGCTTTTCTTAGCTCATCAATCAACAATTCTATTGTTTCTTCTAAACTTTTTTGTTGAAGCAAAGATAAATATATTATGCTGCTTCTTATTTCCACATATCTAATGTTATTGGCAGACAGGTTGGCAAATCCACTATCAATTAATTTGGATAGATTATTCGGTTTTCTCGGAATTAATCTTAGTACGTCCCATGGTTTCAAATAACTTGCAAGAGATCTCTTTGCATTTAAAACATTTAGATCTTGCTCTATTTTGAAATCACTTGGGATAAAAGTACCTTCATCTATTAAAACCTCTTTTATAACTTCTGTACTAAACAAACCGTTTAGATGGAGGTGTAAATCGGCTTTCTTTAAAATTTTACATTTTAAACGAATATCTTCCATATTTCTATTTCCGTAAAAGCACCCATAAAAAAGGGGATATATTATTTTATCATAACATCTTAAAATATTAGTTTTAATCTGTCAGCATCCATACATTGGCAGTCTTTGCATTATAGATATTAACCTTGCACTTGAATTTTTTCTTTATTTTTTCAATATGCTGTAAATCCGCATCAGAATATACTCCAATATAAATACTTCGTAACCTATTTGAAATTGGTTGTTGCGCAGCCTTATTGATAGCATCTATTATATGAGTATCATTGTCTCCGAAATTAAATCCAAATGTTATTAACGAACCTGTTATCGAAGATAATGTATCATAACAAAAAGATAGATATCTATTGTGCATTATGTGAGTAAGCTTTTCAATAGCGTTTCCCGCTGTTACAAAAATAGGGTACTCTTTCTTTTCCATTCTCGCTTTAATATTCTCCAAAAGATAATCTCCATCGTATTCTTCCTTAATGATATCAATGCCTGCATCAAATAACGGAAGCGCACCATGTAAGTAGAATACGGATTGGCTATCCTTATGTTTTCCCCAGCGCAATTCTGAAAATTCAGGCTCATAGTCTGGCACATACTCATCTTCCAATGGATTTTCAAGATCTCGGCCAAATCCATCCCCTGCATTTTTTGAAGTATTACGCATCAATACCCAATAAAGTAGCAAGTCATAATTTGAAGAAAAAACATATCCATCATTTGCTAAATAGTCTTCTAAAAAAGCACAACAAGCAATACTTTTTTCTTCCGGTATTTTAAAAACATGCTCAGGATGCATTACCTGAACTGCGTCAATCAAACTATTTTTTAGGCTTTCACTTGTTTGCTGAATTTTGTCAATAAGCGATTTTTCGGCTTTGAAAACCTTTGCAACATCAGCAAAAAGGTCTAATTGCTGCATGATTACTTCAAAATTCTTTGTGTTAATGCTTTTGAACAACTCTTTCAATAAATCATTTTCAGAATTTTCTATAAATGTACTTAGTGCGTTGTATGAAAATATTTTAGCATCATACGCCATACTAAAGCCATTGCCCAACAGTAAATGTTTGGTTCTTTTTTGCTTATTGAGATATTTGACTATATCTTGGTATGTTTTCAGGCTATCCACACTCATAGTTTTATATTTTTTCCCACCATTGTATCACATCTGTATCTCCAAATACATGTTCACTTGAATCTTTTTTGCTCTTGGCAATACCATATGTTCTCATATCGGAACTAAGTTGTTTTGCTATTTGTGCATGTACTGTTTTGAAGGCTTCCCTGCCTTTATAGGATACAAGCATATCAATGTACTCTGATTCATATTTTTTTGAAAATTTCTCAATAAAGTCATGAGAACTAAAATCGTTCGACAAATCTGATATAATATTTTTTATTTCAGATTCATGCGCTTTCATAAAACTACTGATACTCATAAATTATTTATATATAATACTTAAATGCTAATGGTGGTGCTTTTATATCTATACTGGCAGTCAATATTTCACCGATTTTATCTGCAAATCTTAGCGTTACAGGAACACCGTCTGCGTAAATACAAGCATTGTAGTTCAATTTTGTCAATGCCAAAATATCTTTTAAAACCTGCGTTATATCGGCTTCGCCTTTATTTATCTCAATAAAGATTGGATTGGGAACTTCCATTGATAGTGCAGTTTGGATTTTAGGCACATGCCCGACTGTCCATAAAAAAGCACTTTTATCATTTACAACAAAAGCATTACCTCTTAATATCGCAAAGTCACCTTCTGTTTTATAAAGTTTCAAAGGTTTTGTTTTTGTGATTGTAACACCTACAAGATTTGTTCCTTTTGGTGTTACCTCCTTGAAGGCTTTCCATTCTTCGCCATTGAATCTTGTCTTGGCATGGATAAACACTTCTTTGGGATATTCCCCGTTTTGCTCTTTATACGATTCTAAGGCTTGGGTAAGCAATGCCTTTGCTTCTTTGGTTTTCAAATGAAATTCTCCTTTTTCAGGATTATACCAAGGCCCAACCTCTCCTTTAAATACAGTACCATCCCCATTATCTAAGAACATTTGGGCTGCGCAACAAGCATTTTTCGGATTTTTACTTTTTTCAATTTTTTTATATACCAAACCAAGATAACAGACCCCACTTCTAATATCAGATAATTTCCACGGCTTCCCTCCAGCTTTATAATATACAGCGGTTGACACTGTCCAAGCCAGATGCCCTTCTATTTTTGTGAAATCTCTGATTGGTGCGCCAAATTTATTTGTGAACTTACGCCACGCCAACGTACTTTCTCTAAGAATTTGGGTTGGTACGGTGTGTAACAGCAGCCTTGCTTTTAATTGATCATGAAATTGAGCATCATAATTATATACTTTTGCTTCTTGCTCCTGTGCTTTTAGTTCCACATTAAACTCCTCAAATAATGTGGGTACATATTGGAAATTCTTTGCTTTAGATTTGGAAATAAGTGCTTTTGTTTGGACTAAATCTTTCGGTAGAACGGAATTAGGACGACAATACTTGTATATTTCATCAGGAACAATGACAAACCACACATCAACTTTTTCTTCATCGTTTTTATTTGCGGCAATGATTTTGTCTATAAACAATGTTACTAAATCATACGTCCGTTTATGTGTACTGTCGCTATACATTAACTTGCCAATTTCCTCATTGGTCACTTCTTTGAATACAATACCTTTAGATTCCCATTTACACCCAAAAACAGCCTCGAAACCCGGAAACATCGGACGTGTAACATTATTTGTATTATAAATTGGTTTTTGAATTTGATTTAGGTATTCCTTAAAAATATCCAATCCTTCTTTTGTAGCAACAACTCCGCTTTTAATTCCATATAAAGAAGTTAAGGGTCCAAAAAGAGTAAGCCCATCCCTTACATCGGTACATTTTTGTCCATGCGCGAACAACACATTTGGTTCTTCTATGTAAACGAGTTCTTTCATTCTTCGGTTACCTCCATTTCTTCTTCATTAAAATTATCTAATCCGTTCAAATCATCCAATTCAACTTCTTCTTCCAGATTTTTGTCATTCGGAATATTATAACTTACCTGCCCTACAAATTGTAGCGGGGTATTTGATATATGCACTTTTTCTTCGCTACCCACCTCTAAGTAAAATGAGATGTCGTCATCCGAGAGATATTTTATGAATGCAAGCAACCTTTTACGCCAAGCATCATTCCACCAATTCTTCCCTTGTTTTCTTCGTGCTGCATGTTGTTTGCTTTTTGAATCAATCAATGTCTGCCCGTCTTGTGTGAAGAAAATGTGGGATGAAATCATTAGGACATGATAAGGATACAGTTTCCCTGAACTGGAAATCCCAAAGTGCCAGTTTTTGTCTTTTTGTATTCCTACTAACTGTACTTTTTCAAATTTGTCTTTTTCAAGTACTCCTTTTTTTATCCAATAACCCATCTTATTTGACATAGGGTATTCAGTAACGCCTTTATCTTTCATTCTTAGTTCAAAGGCTTTATTGACTAATTGAATAATTAATCTTTGACATTCAAAATTACTAATAAACGGACTGTCATATTCTCCAGATAAGATTTGTGCAGTCGGTATCCTAATTGTTTGCTTGTTATCATAGGTTTCCGTTTTAGGTAAATGATACGTGAAATCATATTCCCAAGCAAAAGTACAGAGATACTTTTTATATCTAATGGCCGGAAATGTCAATTTCCTAACATCAAAATCTTTCGGCAAACGCCAATCGTAGTTATGAAATCTTAGTTCGTCAGGGAAAGAAATAATGGGAAACCAATTTGAATCGTAGACTTCCTCCTTTTCAATGACGTGCCTATCCTGTAAGAATATTTGCTGATAGAGTAAATTACTTTTATTGGGATCAGGATTATTTTTAGGAACATTTTGTTTTGCCAATGCATCAAGTAAGTCTTGAAGCCCTTTTGCCCATGAGTCTTTGAAATCAATAGCATTTAATCGTACCAATTCAATATTAATATCATCATAGGATAACTTATTGTCAATAGCCAATGGGATAATAAACAAATCATCCTTTAATTGTTTCTTTACTTTAGTGGCGACAGCCAATTCTTTCAAGACACCTTCACGCTGATTGGATATTTCTGATAAAACTATCAAGAACTTGCAAGTGTTTTCTCGAATTTCCTTTTCAATACTGCTCCAAAAATCTACTCCCTTTTGCAATTCCAATATATCACACCACACATCATAACCTAACCCAATAAGTTTTAAGGATAACCATTTCGTAAAATCATTATCATCGGGTGTCGCATGGCTTATAAATACTTTATTTCGCATAATAACTCATTATTTTCTATAAGAACAACTCTCTCGGATTAATTTTCAAGAACTCATCGTAAGGAATCCCTCCCGTTCCAACAAGCAACACTTTTTTAGGGTGAAACCTTCCAGCAAACACTCCCATCCCTGCATTCTCTGCTCTCATTCCGCTCTTTACTTCAAGTCCGATTACTTCATTTCCTTTTTCTAAAATAAAATCAACCTCATAATTACCATCTCGCCAGTAATAAAGATTGTGTCTTTCTGAAATAGAGTGATTTATTAAATGTGCACCAACAGATGATTCGACCAAACGTCCCCATAATTCAGGGTTGATAATTGCTTTCTCATAAGTATCATTACTTTGAGACGTTATCAAGGCATTGTTATATACTTGAAATTTAGGACTTGAACCACGCTTGCGAATAATATCTCCAGCATACTTATCTATACCACCCAATAAACCACAATCAGATAACAATTTCAAATAATTGGCTAAAGTAGTCGTGTTTCCTGCATCTTGCAGTTGTCCAATAATTTTTGTGTAAGAAAGAATCTGACCGGAGTACAAGCAACCTAACTCAAACAATCGTTTCAGTAAAGCAGGCTTATCAACTCTCGTAAGCATCAAAATATCTTTGGAGATACTCGTTTCGATAAGCGAATCCTTTATGTAGTTTTTCCAGCGTTCTTCATCGTTAATCAGTGTTGCTGATCCCGGATAGCCGCCGAAGTAAACATATTGCTCAATGCTCCACCCAAATGCTTCCTGCATTTCAGGGTAAGACCAATGCCCAAGATACAGTGTTTCAAATCGTCCGGCTAAAGATTCGGTTAATCCCTTTTGAATTAATAATCGGGAAGAACCGAGCAAAATGACTTTTATATTAATATTTTCACGAGTATCCTTGTCCCACTGCTGTTTTACTACTTCGCTCCAATTATCTATTTTCTGAATTTCATCAACCACAAGCAAAAACTCAACAGCACCGGATGCCTTCATTCGCAACCTTGCTGATTCCCACACTTGCATTAGCCATGCAGAATTCGTCGCTGAGATAGCATCAGCTGATTCATATAAGTTGGGAATAGACGACTGTGATAAAAGTTGAGTTATCATTGTCGTTTTTCCTGCTTGACGAGGCCCAAGAATAACTTGAACAAACTTTCTTGGTTCTTCAATCCGTGCCTTAACTGTCTTTAGATATGGTCGCTCAAACATAAAAATAAATTTACTCAATGCTAATAGCAAATTTACTCAATATTTTTAAACAAGCAAAATGTCGGCTAAATAAAAGAATCTCAAATAATGCATCTATGTTTTGATGATGATTGGTGCAATCAAAAATTAAAAAAAACAATCGTCAGTTATGATAATGCTTCTTTTTATGAACAATAATTTATATATTTGCGCATAATAATAAACATTACGAAATGAAACGTCCATTATTACCCGCTCAAAAGAGAACATTATTTTCTTTTGGAGAGAACATAAAATTAGCTCGTTTACGTCGTGACTTATCTTCAGAACAAGTCTCTGAACGTGCGGGAATTTCACGAAACACTTTGATTAAAATCGAAAAAGGTGATGAGAGTGTTGCTCTGGGTTATTATTTCAGAGTACTAGCTGTATTGGGGCTCGATAAGGATATTCTTGAAGTAGCAAAAGACGATGAGTTGGGTCGCAAGTTACAAGACGCCAAATTAATAGTAAAAGAGAGGGTTTCAAAAAAATAAGTTATGGTACGATCAAAAGACATATATGTATACATGGATTGGTTTGAATTAGACGAGCCGATCTTTATGGGTGTACTTCATAGCGAAGTAATCAGAGGGAAAGAGGTTTTTTCTTATGAGAATGATCCGAGATGGTTACAACACTCACAGTTCCGTGCATTAGATCCAGATTTATCCGAGTTTACAGGAAAGCAATATTTACCGACCGACAAAAGTAATTTCGGACTATTTCTTGATTCTGCCCCTGACAGATGGGGGCGAACATTGATACGCAGGCGTGAAGCGATCGAAGCTCGTTCTGCGAACAGGCCACAGCGGACATTGACAGAGGCTGATTTCCTGATGGGTATATATGATGGCAATCGAATGGGGGCTTTACGCTTTAAGTTTTCGCCGGAAGGAGATTTCATGGATAACAATAAAGCTTTGGCGACACCTCCTTGGGCTTCGATACGAGAATTGGAACACGCCAGTCTTCAGCTAGAGAAGGATGAATTGCCAAATTCTGAGCATATACAATGGATAAATATGTTGATTGCTCCTGGTTCTTCATTAGGAGGAGCCAGACCAAAAGCCAATATACTTGACGACAAAGGGCATTTATGGATTGCTAAATTTCCAAGTGGGCGTGATACAAAAGATATGGGAGCTTGGGAATTTGTGACATCGAAAATGGCACAATTATGTGGCATAGATATGGCAGAGTGTAGAGCTCATAAATTTAGCAATAATCATCATACGTTCTTGACAAAACGTTTCGATAGAAATAATAGTGGAAGACGTATTCACTTCGCATCTGCCATGACTTTGTTGGGTTATTCCGATGGAGCCAGTTATGCTGATGGTGTGAGTTATCTGGAGCTTACCGAATGGATTATGGCTAATTGCGACAACACCAACGAAAATTTGGGACAACTATGGCGCAGAATTGTATTTAATATCGCTGTGTCGAATTGCGATGACCATTTACGTAATCATGGCTTTATCTTGACAGATAAAGGTTGGCAGCTGTCTCCTGCATATGATATTAATCCGGACGAGAATGGAATGGGGCTAAAGTTAAATATATCCGAGAATGATAATTCATTGGACTTTGATTTGGCATTAAGCGTTGCTAAATACTTCGGTTTGGACGACGCTCAAGCGAAAGCCATTCTCAGCGAAATAAAGTCAGTTGTATCCAATTGGCAAAGGCATGCTACCGAATGTGGAATTTCTCGCATGGAACAAGAGTTAGTTGCAAGAGCATTTAAGTATTGATTGGTAAGCTCTTTCAAGAATAAGACATAAGTCGGTGCAAGGTGCAAGTATCTATATATAGATTAGCTTGCACCTTGCACTCGTTTTAAAACATTAGTAATCATCACTCTTTGATATTTGAAAAGAATGTGTAACTTTGAACCTGAGTTTTATGCAGACAAATTGGAGCCAACAAAGGTCAAAACTGCCAGTTGCTAACCCAATTTGTACCCCATAAGTTTCTTTGACATATTAATTCACTGAATATTTGCGTGTTGGGCTGAGAGGTTGCGTTCCCATCCTGACCG
>CAYLKV010000052.1:0-11164 GCA_964384545.1 uncultured Proteiniphilum sp. | reverse complement strand
GGATATTCAGGCTGTTCTTCTACAACCACAAAAATCTCTTCTGTAACCTCTTCTTGTTTAGGCTGTGGTGGTGGAGGTGGAACGTAAGCTTGCGCTTGACGTTGAGACTGGTCGTCTTCTACACTAATCTCAAACTTAGTGTCAACCTCCTCTTCAACTACCTCAATAATCTCAGGAGTTTCTGGTTCAGGTGGTGGAGGTGGCGGTGGAGGTGCCGGATCACGTCGAGTAATCTCAATCTCCTCTTCAGCCTCAACATCCTGAACAATAATGGTCTCATCCAACTTACTTGTTTTTGTAGACCATTCAAAAGCAAAGAAAAGAACAGAAATACCCAACACTAATCCCATTAGGATGTAGGTGCCTCTGTGCGTTTCCAGATTCGCTTTTGATGATTTTTTTACTTCATCTTTGTTCATTGTGAATAATTTTTATCTACTTCATAATTTGATTCCGACTGCCTAGATTGCAAAAATAGCTATTTTTTTAATTAGACCCACTATTTTGATATAATTTTATCCAAATAGTTTAATCTGATTTCTATTTATTGCTTAATCTTGTAAATGTCTTTCAAATTCCTTCCATAACCATCGTAGTCCAATCCATATCCTACAATAAAGTCATTAGGAATCTCAAGTGCAACATAATCAAGATCTAACTTCTTAACAAGTGCTGCTGGTTTAAACAGCAGTGTTGCAATTTTAATACTCGCAGGTTTATGATTTCCCAATTCTTTCAAAAGAGAAGTCATGGTATGACCGCTGTCAACAATATCCTCAACAATTACAACATCACGACCCTCAATGCCTTCATTCAAACCAAGCACCTCCTGAACATTTTCAGTAGTTGTTGTACCCCTGTAAGAAGCCAATCTAACAAAAGTTATCTCACTTGGAATAGTAACTTCCTTCATCAGTTCTCCTGCAAACATAAAAGAGCCATTCAGAACTGCTAAAAAAATAGGATTTTTATCCTTTAAATCTGCATTGATCTGCTGAGCTATACGTTTAATTGCCAGTTCTATTACCTCTTGTTCAATAAAGAGTTCAAACTGCTTATCTTTAATGGCGATTACCTTTTTCAATTTTCTGACTTTTTATGAACGGCAAAATTACAATATTTTTATTTAGAAAGAAATGAAATTTAAAAAATCTCTATCATTTAAAAACATTTCTTTCTCTTCAGAAGAATAAATTCGGCAAACAGTTGCCGGTAGAAAACTCCTTAACTTGGCTATTATGCTGTAAATAAAGTCGGAAACAACCCGGGGGAGCAATTTTTAGCAACATATACATTAAGCCATCAGGCTTCAAGTTATCAATTAGCAATTTCACAGCCTCCGATCTGTATTTTAAACGAGCCTCTCCATCATAAAAAAGAATATACCTACCTGTTGCTGTCATTCTGTCCAATTATAATCACTTTGGCATGGATTTTGAGATATTACCATTTTGTACTCTGAGTAAACAAATATAACAATTATTCCGTTCTTATATCTAAGAAAAGATAAATATGAATCCATTTAAAATAAATGTCAGCGATAACGATGTAGAAGGAAATATATCATTCATAACAGGTGAATTCACTTTCGGCGATACCATAATCGATGAGAATGAATTACCTGAGACGATGCCAATACTTCCTTTAAAAGATACAGTTGTGTTTCCCGGAATCACAATACCGGTATCTGTAGGACGAAAAAAATCAATTGAACTAATAAAGTCACTTCCAAAAGGTAAGAGATACATAGGAATTGTTTGTCAAAAAGATGCCACAATAGAAGATCCAAAACCAGAAGATATTTATCAAGTAGGAGTAATTGCTGAAGTTTTGCGAGTAATGGAGTTTTCAGACAACAACTACAGCATCATAATACAGGCTAAACAGCGCTTCCAGTGGATAGAGATGATACAATCCGAACCATTTTTGCGTGCCAGCTATAAGATAAAAGAGTATATAAAGCCCGAAAAAGAGGATAAAGAGTTCGATGCAGTACTCGATTCCATTCGCGAAACAATGCTAAATATACTCAAAACAGTTAGCGATCCTCCAAAAGAGCTGGTGCAAACACTCAATTACTCAGGGTTCACCCCAATGCTTGTTAGCTATTGCGGCACCAACATGCCAATTGAAAGTACTGAGAAACAGGAGATACTTGTTATCGATGATGAGAAAGAGCAGGCCTACCGACTACTAAACAAACTCAGTCGCCAGCTACAGATCATCGAAATGAAGATGGATATCCAGCTTAAGACCCGCGAAGATCTAAATCAGCAGCAGAAAGAGTATTTCTTGCAACAGCAGATTAAAACAATACAGGAAGAGTTAGGAGGAAACTCGCAACAGATAGAGATTGATGAGTTCAGGAAAAAGGCAATAACAAAGAAGTGGAACGCCGAAGTGGCAGAGTTATTCGAAAAGGAGGTACAGAAGTTAGAACGCCTAAACCCTCATGCACCCGATTTCTCAGTACAGTTTGGATATCTTCAAACTATCATCGACCTCCCTTGGAACGAATATACAAAAGATAACTTCAATCTCAAAAATGCTCAGAAGGTACTCGACAGAGATCACTTCGGCATGGAGAAAGTTAAAGAGCGTATCATAGAACACCTTGCAGTATTAAAACTAAAAGGAGATTTAAAATCGCCAATCATCTGCCTGTACGGACCTCCGGGAGTTGGTAAAACCTCCCTTGGGAAGTCGATCGCAGAAGCATTAAACCGCAAATATGCGCGTGTCTCTTTAGGAGGATTGCACGATGAATCAGAAATTCGCGGTCACCGCCGTACATATATTGGAGCGATGCCGGGTCGTATTATTCAGAATATACAAAAGGCAGGAACTTCCAATCCCGTATTTGTATTAGATGAGATTGACAAGTTAGGTTCAGATTTCAGAGGCGACCCATCATCAGCACTGCTTGAAGTACTCGACCCTGAGCAGAACAATGCATTTCACGACAACTATCTGTCAATCGACTTCGACCTGTCGAAGGTACTATTTATTGCAACTGCCAATAACTACAACAGCATTCCACGTCCGCTGCTCGATCGTATGGAACTAATAGATGTTGGAGGATATATCACTGAAGAGAAGATAGAGATTGCTTATCGTCACCTTGTTCCAAAAGAGCTTGAGAACCATGGTATCGACAAAAAATTGTTTACAATACCAAAGACAACTATACAAAAAATTATAGAAGACTACACTCGAGAATCAGGAGTAAGAGAACTCAACAAGAAGATTGCCAAGATTATGCGTCGTGTTGCCAGAAAAATTGCAGCAGAAGAGACATATCCAAAATCTATAAAGGCAACAGACCTCCATGAGTATCTCGGACCAAAAGAGTATTCAAGAGAGGAATATCAGGGTAATGAATATGCAGGAATAGTAACCGGACTGGCTTGGACAGCCGTTGGAGGAGAGATTCTCTATGTAGAAAGCTCACTCAGTAGAGGTAAAAGCGCCAAGCTCACCCTTACCGGAAATCTTGGAGATGTAATGAAAGAGTCGGCAATGCTCGCAATGGAATATATACAGTCGCATGCCGAAGAGTTAGACATCAATCCCGAAATATTTGAACAATACAATACACATGTTCATGTACCTGAGGGAGCAATACCAAAAGATGGTCCTTCTGCCGGAATCACAATGATCACCTCACTTGTATCAAGTTTCACTCAACGCAAAGTGAGAGCCAATCTTGCAATGACAGGCGAAATCACACTTCGTGGAAAAGTGCTTCCTGTTGGAGGTATCCGCGAAAAGATATTAGCAGCAAAACGTGCAGGTATCACAGATATTATATTGTGTAAAGAAAACAAGAAGAATATTGAAGAGATAAAAGAAACATATATCAAAGGGCTCACTTTCCACTATGTTAGCGATGTAAAAGAGGTACTGCAGATTGCACTCCTTAAAGAGAAGGTGAAAAACCCAAGACAGTTTATCAAAACTGCATAAAAACCATTTAAACAAAATAAGCCTCTTCATATGAAGAGGCTTATTTTTGTATATATAATCTATGTTTCTATTCAGCGTAAAATCTGAAATCCTTCAACATTTCTTTTAATCTCTTACGTGCAAAAAAGATTCTGCTCTTAACTGTACCAATTGGCAATCCCAAATATTTAGCAATCTCTTCATATTTATAACCCGATACATGCATTGAGAAAGGAATCTTATATTCGTCAGTAAAACTGCTAATTGCTTTATTAATCTCTTTAATTGTATAAGCACCATCAGGAGTATCAAATCCTGAATCCTGTGGCAGGCT
This sequence comes from uncultured Proteiniphilum sp., assembly GCA_964384545.1. Lineage (GTDB taxonomy): Bacteria > Bacteroidota > Bacteroidia > Bacteroidales > Dysgonomonadaceae > Proteiniphilum. The sequence goes on along the minus strand of CAYLKV010000052.1, from coordinate 6,885 downwards.
CAGATGATAAAGATTCTCTGTTTTATCTATGATAGTTTGGCTTCTTACAATTTTACGGTAGTTATTAACAAAAATATTATGCATGATGGTGAAAACCCATCCTTTGAAGTTTACATTTTCATAATATTTTTCTCTGTTGTCTAATACTCGAAGAGTGGTCTCTTGCAATAAATCTTTAGCCTCTTCTCTATCTGCTGTAAGCGTAAGAGCAAAGTTAAACATATTATCCTGGAGACTTAGCAGCTGTTTCTCGAAAGCGGTTTTTGTCTTCATAAGCGTTGACTTTTAAAATGATTGTGTATTACAAATATAAACGATAATAATTGAAACAAGCAACCTTTTATATAGTATACGTCGTTAATTAATGTTAATATATAATTTTAATTACATTACCTGCTGTTTTTCTGCATATTAAGTGATATCGAAAGAATAACACAGCTATATCTATACCATATTTATATTATTTATAACTAATTAAGACTCATATCCATTTGTAATATTTTCGTAACAATTTAGTCTATTTTTAAGCATAATCAAATCGCAAATTTAACAACCTTCACAAACCACATTGGCACACATTTTGCATATAACATTTCAGTAAAAAATCAAAGTTAAAACAGATAGAATTTATGGTACAAAAAGGTCAAATCGGGGTTACTACCGACAACATTTTCCCCATTATTAAAAAGTTTCTATATAGCGATCAAGAGATATTCCTTCGTGAAATTGTTTCAAATGCAGTCGACGCAACACAGAAGTTAAAAACTCTATCCGACAGAGGAGAATTTAAAGGCGAACTGGGCAACCTTTCAGTCAGCGTTGCAATAGATAAAGAAAAGAAGACACTCACAATATCCGACAAAGGAATTGGCATGACAGCCGAAGAGGTAGATAAATATATAAATCAGATTGCACTCTCGTCAGCAAATGAGTTCCTCGACAAATATAAAGATGATGCAAATGCCATTATAGGTCATTTTGGACTTGGTTTCTACTCATCCTTCATGGTATCAAAACAGGTTGAGATAATTTCCAAATCATACAAAGATGAGCCGGCAGTAAAGTGGAGCTGCGACGGATCTCCTGAGTTCACAATGGAACCTGTTGAAAAAGAGAGCAGAGGAACCGATATCGTACTCCATATAGATGATGAGTATAGCGAATATTTAGAAAAGGGAAGAGTGGAGTCACTCCTAAAGAAGTATTGTAAATTTCTGCCGATACCTATCGTTTTTGGCAAAAAACAGGATTGGAAAGATGGTAAATATGTAGATACTGAAGAAGACAACATAATAAACGATGTAAATCCACTTTGGAAGCGTCAGCCATCATCACTAAAAGATGAAGATTATATCAACTTCTATCGCGATCTATATCCAATGTCGTTCTTAGATGAGCCAATGTTCTGGATTCACCTTAATGTCGACTACCCTTTCAACCTCACCGGGATACTCTATTTCCCAAAGATAAAGAGCAATATCGATCTTCAACGCAACAAGATACAGCTTTACAGTAATCAAGTATTTGTAACAGACTCAGTTGAAGGTATAGTACCGGAATTCCTGACACTATTACATGGTGTACTAGATTCTCCGGATATTCCATTAAACGTATCTCGTTCATATTTGCAGAGCGATAATAATGTAAAGAAGATATCCAACCACATCACCAAGAAGGTTGCCGATAAATTAGAAGAGTTATTTAAAAAAGAACGCAAACAGTTCGAAGAAAAGTGGGATAGCCTAAAAATGTTTGTTGAGTATGGAATGCTTACAGACGAGAAATTTAAAGAGCGCGCTACAAATTTCTCTTTACTAAAAAACATTGATGATAAATACTTCACTTTCGAAGAGTATAAGACATTAATAGAGAGCAGTCAGACCGACAAAAATGGCGATATTATATATCTATACTGTAGCAATACAACAGAGCAATATAGCCACATCGAAACAGCCAAAGAGAAGGGTTACGATATACTAAAACTCGATGGCCAGCTAGATGTACATTGGGTGGGACTACTTGAGCAGAAGTTAGAAAAAGCCCGTTTTGTGAGAGTCGACAGCGACACTATAGAACACATAATACAAAAAGAGGAAATAAAAAAGGTAGAGCTAACCGATGAACAGAAAGAGTCGCTCACTGAAACAGTAAAAGCACAGATGCCAACAATCGCAAACACTGAGTTTGGTGTAGAATTTAAAACATTGGGCGAAAATTCAAAACCAATTCAGATAACTCAAAACGAGTTTTCACGACGAATGAAAGAGATGGCAGCGATGCAACAGCAGATGGCATTTTATGGCGATATGCCCGACACCTATCAGGTGATACTTAATGTGGAGCATCCAATTATAAAAGAATTAATAGATTCAAGTAAGGAAAAGGATAAAGAGACTCTGCTTAAAGATACAACTGTTGAAGGCAAACTTAAGTATATTGTGGATCTTGCGCTGCTATCAAATGGAATGCTTAAGGGTGAACCACTGAGTAACTTCATAAAACGCAGTTTCGAGAAGATCTAAGTATGATTATTGCTGATTAAAGTATGATTATTAGGTGATTTAATCAAACACAAGCGACCGGTAAACATCAGTTTACCGGTTTTTTTATAAAAAAAGATTACATTTGCATAAAATATCTCTTTTATCAAATGAACAAAGTTTACGACGTCACCTACTCACCCTTCAGAGCATTTACCCGCGACGAATGGAGGACGCTGGAAGAACACCCAATGTTTCCTATTTCTGATATCGACCTGACAAAACTCCAGGCGTTGAACGAACCACTCACAGAACGTGAAGTTGAGGATATATATATCCCAATGATACGACTACTTCAAATATATATAACACATTATCGCAATCTGCACAACGAGCTCGATCAGTTTTTCAAAAATACCAGCACCTCCATACCATATATAATAGGTATAGCCGGAAGTGTTGCGGCAGGGAAAAGTACAACCGCCCGTGTACTCCAGAAGCTATTGTCTATTATGCCCGGTAAACTGAATGTAGAACTTATCACAACAGATGGGTTTCTCTATCCCAACAGTGAACTAGAGAAAAGAGGTATTTTAAACAAAAAAGGGTTCCCAGAGAGTTACGATGCAAAAAAACTGCTCTCATTTCTCTCTGCCGTCAAATCGGGTCGCGAAGAACTTGAAGTCCCTGTCTACTCACACCTCTATTATGATGTAATAAAAGATCAGTTTCACAAATTTAACCGCCCCGACATCCTAATAGTTGAGGGTATAAATGTATTGCAGGTGTCAAGTGCTATAAAAGTGAAACGAAGGGTGTTTGTATCCGACTTTTTCGACTATTCAATTTATGTAGATGCAAGCGAAAAGGATCTGCGTCAGTGGTATATCGAACGATTCAAAAAACTACAGAAGACTGCCTTTAGCGACCCTGAATCATACTTTCATAAATATGCATCATATAGCGAAGATAAGCTACTAAATTTTGCAAACCAGGTGTGGGAAGAGATAAACCTGCCCAATCTTCAGCAAAATATACTCCCCACCCGCTTTCGTGCCGATCTTATTTTAGAGAAAGGAAAAAATCATCTCGTCAGAGGAATTCGCATCCGTAAGATATAGACACTCTTAGTTATTATTTTCACCCTACATTGGCCTAACCTTCTCCCTATATTGCTCGTTTAAATTGAGAGTTTGTAAGAATCAAATAGAGTTCAAACAGGAAACAGTTAGGGAAATGATTCAAACGAAGTATAGTAAAGTCATATTAACAATGTGGAGATTTAAGAAAATAAAAAAGCGATGATTCAAATTAATGAATACATCGCTTTTGTAATTTTTTCTAATAGATAATCTTATTGAAATGCAGTTTTAATTTTTTCTACTATTTCAATAAACTCTTCACTGCTGAGTTTTAATTTCGGATTAGCAGGATTTAAATCTTTCTCACCTTGAATAGGTACCAGGTGAATGTGAGCATGGGGCACCTCAAGACCAATTACCATCACGCCCACCCTTTTGCAGGTAACTGCCTTCTCAATAGCTTTAGAAACCCTCTTAGCGAAAATTGCCATTTCACTCAGCAATTCATCTTCAAGGTCGAATATATAATCTGTCTCCTGTTTTGGCACTACCAATGTGTGACCTTTAGCCATAGGATTAATATCGAGGAAAGCATAAAACTTGTCATCCTCAGCAATCTTATATGATGGAATATCACCCGCTATTATTTTACTAAAGATTGTTGCCATAGCTAAATTATTATGAGGTTTAAATTGAGATATCCATAATTTCGAAAGTCATAGTTCCTGAAGGAACCACAATCTCTGCTATATCGCCAACTTTCTTACCCAGCAAGCCCATAGCAATAGGAGTGTTTACAGCTATTTTGCCACTCTTTAAATCTGCTTCACTTTCAGAGACAAGTGTATATGTCATCTCTTTTTTAGTTTTCAGATTTTTGATTGTCACTTTATTCATTATTCTCACCTCATCGGTGCCAATTGCACTTTCATCAATTAAGCGGGCAGAAGCTAAAAGAGATTTCAATTGTGCAATTTTAGCCTCAAGCATACCTTGAGCCTCTTTTGCCGCATCATATTCAGCATTCTCAGACAGATCACCCTTGTCTCTGGCTTCTGCAATCTGGCGCGATATTTCGGGCCTCTGCACAGATTCCAATTCTCTGATATCTTCTTGTAATTTCCGAAGGCCCTCTTCGGTCATGTAGGTTACTGACATACTCCAATTTTTTTAACTAAGTTGTAAACCATATAAAGAAAGAAGAATTCCGACTTATTAATCAAAGTCGGAACTCTCTATTTCATGATTAGTAAAGCAAAGATAAATAATAAATTCCTATTAAAAAAATATTATTTATTTGTTTTAGAACACTTTGTTCAGCTCTTCAGACAGTTGCGAAATATTTTCTAACCTCGAAACTATTTCACCTTCACGGTTAATAATAAAGGTTGTTGGAATTTCTCTAACATTATATCTCGATAGTAATGGCGAATTTACAGATGCCCCGTCACGCACTGTTACCCAAGGCAGATTGTCGGCCGAAGTTTTCCAAAAATGCTCATCTGAATCCAACGAAATCTGATAAACTTCAAGACCTTGCGACTTGTATCTATTATATATTGTGTTGAGCTGATAATTATGGGCAGGTGAAAAATCGGCATTATAAACAATAAACTCGAGCACCACCACTTTTCCGTTTAATGAGGATAAGCTAACATTCTTACCGCTAACATCCGGTAATACAATATCCGGCAATCCTGTACCGGTTTCAATTGGAATATTTTCAAAGAACTCTTCCTGACGTTCTAGCTGGCGTCTATAGTTTAGAGCTGTTAGGGTGAAATCATTAAGATGCTTTGTCCTTTTTGTATCCGGAAAATATCGATTCCACGATGTAGCAACAGCACCAAACATTGAGTAGTCTTTTTTATTATATGGATCAAAAATAAGATAATCGTTTATCTTCTGAAATACGGCATAATATGCAGCTGCACTCGAAGGGTTTGCTAAAATCAAATTCGAAATCTCAGCTTTATATCCGGTAAGAAGGCTATCGAGATTATTCACATAACCCACATCATCGAGAATACCTGATGTATGTTTTTTATCAAGATTATCTATCTCTTTTGAAATCTTTTTTGTGAGGTTGTCAACTACTCTCAACTGGCTGTTAGTATAAGAGTCTTCAATAACAAACGTACTATACAGATCGGAAGCATCAGCTTTAATTTTTAATGTTTCTGTTGAATCAACTGCAAAAGCAACCACCTGTCTACCAAGTCTCAATTGATAGAATTCCGGGTTTTGAGGAGCTTGCTGTTTGAACTTAAACACACCGTTATCTTTTAAAATAACAGAATCTAAAAGTGTAAGACCTGCCAAGTCTCTATGTTCAAGATAGAGTGTATCGCCGGCAGCCGAATTTAAGACACCCTCAATTTTAAAACTCTCGCTATTATTACATGCCGTTAAAAATCCGCAAGCAATAACCGATAGCAATATGAATTTCCTGATTGATTTTTTCACTACTATGTTAATTTGTTGATTGAAAACTAAAAATTAAATATGATTACAAATTTACACATTTAAAAGAATATATATGTATATGTATATCATAAAAGAGAATTTCCATTATATAAATTCACAAATCACAATCTTTTTATATATAATTTTTTAATTATCTTTGTGTATATTATATTTGCGTTATAAATTTTAATTATAAACAATACCAATTATTTTTTACACAGCAATAGACCATCATTTGTATTTAACACAATGATTATGATTAAAGAACATTTTACTTTTATTTTGTTAATATCCATATTTGCAATAATAATTGTGTTTTTGATTATTGCTTATATAGAGAAGAGCAAAAATATTAGGACTTTGAAGCAAATAGAGCTGATAAGAAGTGAAATATTCACCAAAATAACACACGAATTTCGTACACCACTTACTACAATATTGGGGTTAAGCCGTCAGATGAGAGAGATGAAAGATCTCAACTCAAGTCACTCTCATGCCTTTTTATCTGCAATAGAGCGTCAGGGGAAAAATCTTTCTATTTTGGTAAATCAACTACTCGATATTTCAAACTTTCAATCTGAAATAAGAACAATAGAGTGGAAGACAGGTAACATAGTGAGCTATATAAGTATGGTAACAGAATCATTTGTAATTTTGGCCAGAGGTAAAGACATAGATCTTAAATTCTTCAGTAAAGAGAATGAAATTGAGACAGATTTTGTACCCGACTATGTAAGTAAAATATTAAATAACCTAGTAGGTAATGCAATTAAATATTGCGACCCCGGCACTAAGATCTATGTAATGACAGAAAGAAGTGAAAAAGACCGGAAAAAATTAATAATTAAAGTTATTGA
>CAYLKV010000051.1:0-12128 GCA_964384545.1 uncultured Proteiniphilum sp. | reverse complement strand
AATTGGGTTACAATATTCCTATTGTTCTTCACCTAGACCATGGAGATAGCTTTGAACTTTGCAAAGACTGTATCGAAAGCGGTTTCTCAAGTGTAATGATTGATGGTTCACACCTTCCTTACGAAGAAAATATCGCACTTACGAAGAAAGTTGTTGAATATGCACATGCACATGATGTAACTGTTGAAGGTGAGTTAGGTATACTTGCAGGAATCGAAGATGATGTAGTTGCTGAACACCACACTTATACAGAACCTGATCAGGTTGTTGATTTTGTAACTCGCACAGGTGTTGACTCATTAGCTATCTCAATTGGTACTTCACACGGTGCTTACAAATTTACTCCAGAACAGTGCACACGCGACGAAAACGGTGTATTGGTTCCACCACCATTACGTTTCGACATCTTGAAAGAAATTGAAGAACGTATTCCTGGTTTCCCAATTGTATTACACGGTTCTTCTTCAGTTCCACAGCAGTATGTTGATACTATCAACAATCATGGTGGTAAACTAAAAGATTCTATTGGTATTCCAGAAAAATGGTTACGTGAAGCTGCTACTTCTGCTGTATGTAAAGTTAATATCGACTCTGATGGTCGTTTAGCTATGACTGCTGCTATCCGTGAAGTATTTGACAAAGATCCTGCTGAATTCGATCCACGTAAATATTTAGGACCTGCACGCGAAGAGCTTAAAAAGCTATATATGCACAAGACAATTAATGTACTTGGCAGCGCTGGAAAAGCATAAGCAAAAGGTACTTTTAATTATATAGAAAAGGGGCTGTCTCAAAAGGTAGACAGCCCTTTTTTTGTTGGACTAGTCAAATGTAATCTAATCCATGTCATTTTAGTGATTCATCTATTAAGCCTTTTATTTTATCGTTTAATCCTGTCTCGTTAAGTAATTGCTCTAACGATATATGCATTCTATATCTCCAGTAGTTTTTGGGATTAGAGGGCACATTAATTCGCTCCGACTCAATATCATCATTGCTAAGTGTTTCATCAATCGACATCCAATCTTGCCAAGGAAGGATTACCCACATGGCATTTGACTTTAGATGGTTCTCTATTATCTTTTTGCATAACTCTGTTGAACACACTAATGGAGCTTTGCCTTCGATCTGAAGTACCAGGTTGTAGTATTGTTGCGTAACCTCCCTGTTTTCAGCCCACCACAATCTTAATGGCGACATATCGTGTGTGGATGTTGTGCATACCGAAAGATATGGTAACTGTTTTAGGTTGGTGAACTGGGTATATGGGTCCTTTGGCATTCGCTCTATCTCTAGGCTGAGAATCTGTAGTTCGTCCATTACTGATGGCACACAGTTGGGAACCATACCGAGATCTTCGCCGCATACCATCATATCTGTAGAGTTGATTAGCGGAGGTAGTTTTTTCATTGCCTGCTCACGCCAGAAATAGTCGTGCTTCTGAAAATAAAACCTGTCGTATAGCCTGTTGAATGCACTCTTCTCTTCTTCGCTAAGAAATTTGTATGAATAGTTATGTTGTGCTGTGATGCGTGGATGGAATCGATGGTGCTGGTGAGGATCTCTCACAAATAATACCTGATTACAAAGCGAATAGAGTCCTTCGCGAAGTGTTATTGACTTCTCATCATCCTTTTGAGCAAATAGTGCTTTTATCTTTTGCTGTGTGTTACAGAACGGTTTCAGTTTGAACTGCTCCCATCCAGATATATCAAGATACTCTCTCTTTACCTCTTCTGTGTAGTTTCCAAACAGCTCTGGCAGATAGCTTTCTTTAATAAAGGGTTCAACCATTCGTTGTTCATCAAAAAGTATTCCCTCTTGAGTTATCTCTTCGGCCCAATAAGGTAAAGCGGGATTGAAGTATCCAAGCAGTCCGTGAACTGAGTGCAGTGGAATCTCCCATATTCTAAAAAATCCTAGGATATGATCTATTCTGTATGCATCGAAATAGTCGGACATCTTTTTGAAACGGCTCTTCCACCATCTGTAACCATCCTCTTCCATTGCTTGCCAGTTGTAGGTTGGGAAACCCCAGTTCTGTCCAAAGAATGAGAAATCATCAGGTGGAGCTCCAGTTTGGGTGTCCATATTAAAAAGATATGGCTCTGTCCATGCCTCAACACTATTTCTGCTAATGCCAATTGGGATATCACCTTTTAATGTAACTCCGTTGCTGTGTGCATAATCTTTTGTTTCGGAAAACTGTTTATGAAGCAGATATTGTATGAAGAAATTGTATTCAACCTGACTCTTTACTTCAGGCGATTCGCATATCAACTTTTGCAGAGTATTATGATTATATTTTGAATAACTACCCCACTCTCTAAAATTGGCAGTACCATTAATATCGCGCAAGTAGCAAAAACAGGCATATGCAAATAACCAGTAACTATTTCTGTTATAGAACTCTATGTAATCTTCAGAAAGCATTACCTTACTGCCATCTTGTATGTATAAATCTCTACAGTAATCCTCTTTAAGTTTTAACACTTGCTCATAATCTATCTCTTTTAGCTTATTAAGTTTCTGTGCCCGTATGAGGTATTTGTTGAAATTGGTTTTATTCTTAAGAGGATAATGCTTGCATCCTAAATATATGGGGTGCAGAGCATTTATTGAAATGGCACTGTACGGATATGAATCGCGCCATGTTTTGGTTGTAGTAGTGTCGTTTACGGGTAGAAGTTGTATTAGATTCTGACCGGTTTGATGTGTCCAGTCGGCCATCTTGCGAAGATCAGCAAAATCACCTATTCCAAAGCTATCCTCTGATCTTAAAGAAAATAGAGGTATTGCTGTACCTGTGCCTTTAAATTTGAAACTGTTGTAATTAAACAGAAGTGCCATCTCTGCAAATACAGTATCGTTGGATTGGGCTATTTTTGTATCGATATGTCTGTTATCTCCATCTTCCCATTGCACTGATAAGCCACTGGCTTTATCTACAATTACAAATTTATAGTCGACTGTGTCAGGTAGCTTACTTGCATTTAATACTATTTGCCAAAGGCCACTCTCTACCGGAGTTAGTTTTTGCGATTTGGCAATATCCCAATTTCCCAATTCATCGCAATTACCACTTATACAAAGCTGTTGTTCTTTACTAACATATGGGCATATTACATTTAGTAATACCGACTGCTTAAAATATTTGGGGGGTTGATTAGTTTTATTGTGTTTGAATACTGTTTCTGTAAAAACAGATGTGTATAAGTAGAAATGATAAGGTTTATTCTTCCAGAAATCATGAATAATATAGTTTTTCTTACTTTTTGTTACGTAGAGATTTCGGTGAGAACCCCATTCGCGTCTGATTATACTACTTCCCTGTTTGATTAGATAGTAGTAACTTATATATTTCGATTCATTAATATTAATATTGGAAGACCATATGTTTCCATCGAAATTAAGATGAAGGGCTTGCGATTCATTAAAATTACCTAGTTCAGTTGTAGATCCACAAATACAAACTTCTTGCCCCCAAGTGGTGTGGTAGTCTAATTGAAATGTTAACACAGCCATATAGATTTTCTTATTAGTTAATCATTCTGTTAGCTTACAAAACTACAAAAGATTTATATACTAACAGAATGATATTAAGCAACTATTATTAGGAGTGCTGTTGCAAACGATTGCGATAAATTATTGCATTCTATAAGAAAAGTAGTATTAGCAGCTGAGCAGTTATTACTCTAAGGAACATTGTGAGTGGATAAACAGTGGCGTAACCTACTGCTGGTATATCATTTCCTGCTGTTGTATTTGCAAATGAAAGTGCTGGGGGATCAGTCATACTTCCAGCAATCATACCTATTAGAGTAAAATAGTTTATCTTTAAAAACTTTCTACCAATAATACCAATTGTAAGAATTGGCAATAGAGTTATAATTACGCCATAACCAATCCACATATAACCTCCATTTAGCAAAGTTGCAACAAAACTGCTTCCTGCTTCAATTCCAACACAGGCAAGGAATATTGCAATACCTATCTCTCTTAGCATCAGGTTTGCACTCATTGTTGTGTATGTTACAAGTCTGAATTTAGGACCAAATTTACTTATAAGAATTGCCACAATTAGTGGACCACCTGCCAGACCAAGTTTAACAGGTTGTGGTATTCCGGGAAACATAAACGGAATACTTCCAAGTAGTACACCCATTGCAATACCTATAAATATAGAGATAAGATTTGGTTCTCTTAATCTTTTTAGAGAGTTGCCTAAGAACTTCTCAACATTAGCAATATTATCTTCTGAGCCAACTACCGTTACTCTATCACCCAATTGTAACTGCAAAGCTGGATCGGCAATTAGGTCTACCCCTGCACGATTGATACGAGTGATATTTACTCCAAAATTAGTTCTTAATTTAAGGCTGCCTAGAGAACGGCCATTTAACTGCGACTTGGTTATTAATATTCTTCTTGAAATTAGTTGAGAATCTAGCTTGTTCCAATCTTCGCGACCCATATCGATATGTACCCCTAAGAGTGCCTCAATTATTTCAATATTGATTTGATTAGATACCACAAGAACCTTATCATTTTCGTTTAACAGAGTATCTGTTTTTGGAACTTCTAGCTGTCCAGTAGCTGTATGAAGTACTCTTGAAATAACGAAATCTTTATCTATAAGGTGTTTTATATCCTTAATGTTTTTCCCAAATATTGATGGGTTTTTTATCTGAAGCGAAAACATCTGTGCTTCGGTCTTTTTAGACTCATCATTATCTTCAATCTTTGCAACCTCTTTCGACTGATCGATTCTGAATATCACTTTTAAAAGAATTATAGTGATAATAATTCCAACAACCCCTAAAGGATATGCAATTGCGTATGCTGTTGGAATAGTTGGATCTGTTGTTCCTGTAAGATCGGTGAATGTTTGTTGTGCAGCACCAAGCCCGGGTGTATTTGTTACAGCTCCAGATAGAATACCTACCATTGTAGCAATTGGAGTTCCTGTTACCAGATGAATTACATATGTTGTAATTACACCCAGAAATACTACTCCTGCTGCAAGTAAGTTGAGAGTGATTCCACCTTTGCGGAAAGATGCGAAGAAGCTTGGACCGACCTGCATACCGATTGAGTATATGAACAGGATAAGTCCAAATTCTTTCATAAAGTGAAGAACATTGTGCTCTAATTGAAGCCCCAAATGTCCGAGAAAGATACCAAAAAATAGTATCCATGTGATTCCCAGCGATATGCCGAAAACCTTAATTTTACCTAATAATAATCCTGCTGAAATTACTATCGCGAGAACAAAAATAGAATGTGCTATTCCCGACCCAACAACCAATTGTACTAACCAATCCATTGTAATAACCTAATATTTGAAGTTCTAAAAACTGTACAAAGGTAACTCTATTTTTTAGTAAAAAAAAGATATATCGGTTTCTTATATGTTTAGAAGTGTTACAAATTCGACTATTCTCAATTTATTGATTCTGTAATTTCATTTTTTGTCTTACTTTTATAGTGCTAAAAATAATATTTATGAAAAAAATAGTGAACTTGATATCTCTTTTACTTATAATATCAACTAATATATTACAAGGGCAGACACAGACCCAAAGTGTAGAGGAGCTAATTCAGGAAGGTATAGAACTTCATGACGCCGGAGAGTACGAAGAGGCAATTGACAGATATAATGAAGCATTGGAGACAGATTCTACTCATATGCTTGCCGTTTATGAGATTTCGCTATCTTATCTGGCTTTAAAAGATTATGACAATGCCATAATGTATAGTACGCAGGTAATCAATTCAGATAACAAACAACTTTCTCCAGGTGCATATGCGGTGAAAAGTGAATCACTTGCTGAAATGAAAAAGGTTGATGAAGCAATAGAATTGCTTAAAGAGGGTTTAGAAAAAAATGGCGATAACTCTCTTTTGCATTTTAATCTTGCTCTCAACTATTTTAATAAAGGTGAAACCGATAAGACTTTAGAGCATGTAGCAACAGCTATAGATATTGATAAAACTCACAGTGGAGCATTTTTGTTAAATGCTTACACGCTGAGAGATAAGGGCATGTGGGTACAAAGTTTACTCTCTTTTCAAATGTTTCTTCTGTTAGAACCGGATAGCAAACGTTCTAAAAATGCATTTGCTGAGATGTTGCAAATAATGCAGTTGAGCGAAGATAAAGAACCGGTAGAAAGATCGTTTTTACAGCAAAAGCTTTCTGGAAGCAGGGAAAAGAATGATAGTACAAACATTTTTCCTCCACTGACTACTTTCAATGGTCTCGACAGAAATATTGTTTTTCAGTCAATTACATCTACTAGAGACTCTTTAAATATTGCTTCTGAAGAGGTAACTGATTTTACTATATTCAAGACTGTAAACAAGGAGATCATGAAGATTCTTGAGAGAGAGAGCAGAAATCCTAATGAGGGTATTATTTGGACTTTCTATATTCCTTTCTTTACTTATATAGCTAACTCTAACTATTACGACACATATTGCCGTTATATTAGCGTATCATATTATCCTGAATCGTATGAGTGGTGGAAAAATAATACTGAAGCAGCACTTAATTTTATAACGTGGTTTGAAAAAGGACAGGATAGTTGAAAAAAGTTAAAAAAAACCTATATCTTTGTTGCGAAACCCAATTATATGAAAATGATTGACGACGACAAAATTCTTGAAGATTTAAGAAATCCGCAAACTGTAAGAAAGGGTTTTTCTAATCTTGTATCTGAATATAGTGAAAGACTCTATTGGCAAATTAGAAAATTAGTTCTTTCTCATGACGATGCCAATGATATTCTACAGGAAGTTTTTATTAAAGCATGGACAAATATTGATAACTTCAGGGGAGATGCAAAACTATCTACATGGCTATATAGAATAGCAATTAATGAGAGCATCACTTTTCTGAATAAAAGAAGAAATCAGAACAATATTTCAATCGATGATGATAACTCGTTTCTTATTCATACTTTAGAAAGTGATGAATATTTTGATGGTGATGAAGCACAGTTACTCTTGCAGAAAGCGATGCTGGAACTACCTGAAAAACAGAGACTGGTATTTCAGATGAAGTATTTTGACGAGATGAAATATGATGATATGTCTGAGATACTTGGCACTTCAGTAGGTGCATTAAAAGCATCGTTTCATCATGCGGTAAAGAAAGTTGAGAAATTTTTAAGTGAGCATAATTAAACCTTTTTTTATTTATTAAGTCTATTATACAGAACTGCCCAAAAAAGAATGTAATGAAAGCTAATTTTAACAAATTACAGGAGATTGACAAAAGCAAAAATCCATTTAAGGTCCCAGAAAACTATTTTGCAAACTTTAATGAGGATATAATGAATCGCCTTCCTGAAAAGGAGTTTAAAGAACCTGTTAAGGTTACATTATGGGATAAAACAAAGCCTTGGGTATATTTGGCAGCAATGTTTATTGGTATGTATGTATCAATAAATTTCTTGACTAAAACTGTAAGCAATAAAAATGACGCATCAGCTACTGTATTAGCAAATCACACTAATAATTCTGATGCAAGCAATTACTGGTCCTCAGTTTATATTACCGAAGAAGAATTTTATGATTATCTTGAAGATCAGCTAATTGATGATGGGTTCTTCGACTATATGTACGACCAATATTATTTTCACTAGATAGCATAAAACATATATAATAACTAAAAAAAGGATTTATATGAAAAAGAATATTATAATACTGTTGTTCGCATTAATGATACCTGCAGGCACTTTATCGCTTAAAGCTCAGAATCAGAACAATAGAATGAATATAGAAGAATTTGAAAAGCGAAAAGTTGAATTTGTAACTAAAGAAGCAGGACTTACTAAAAGCGAAGCTGATAAATATTTCCCGTTAAATAATGATTTGACAAAAAAGAAATTTGAACTACGTAAGAATCACAGAGATAAAATTGAAAAAATTAAGGATAGCGGCAAAATATCCGATGCCGAATACAAAAAGCTATTAGAAGATGATGTAGAAGTAAAGTTACAGGAGGCAGCCCTCGACAAAGAGTTTGCCAAGAAATTTGGAACAGTTTTATCTCCAGAGAAACTATATAAAGCTCAACAAGCCGAAAAAAACTTTTTGCAAAAAGAGGTCTCTAACTTCAGGAGTACACAAAACAAAGGCAAATAGAATAGAATAAAATATAAGTTGAGGCTTCCTGAAAATTCAGGAAGCCTTTTTTACTCCTCAAAGAAAGTATCTCGATAATTCTCGCACAGTTCTTAAATCTTAGTTTTAAATAGTAAGCAATAAACTTAATATATAATATATATACATTGCAATAGAGAGTTGCAGCCTTATACGGTGGCTATTTTGCAAACGAATGTCTTAACTCCATTATACTATTCCGGTTTTTCTGCAAATTCAATATGCAGAGAGATTTTCTTAACGTCAAAATCTAACTCATCGGAGCCATAAGGTTGACTATAAGATAATTGCCAACTTACACTTTTAAATTCTTTTACAATATCTCCACTATAATCAATAATAACTTTATCATCTTCCACTTTAAAAGGAAAATCCTGTAGGTTTATCTTAAATACCTCCTCGCTAACTGATTCAAAAGTTGGTTGATCAATATTTCTAATCAGCTGTATTGTTCCTGTCTTTACTCTCTTTTTAGCTTTATCTATAGTTAAAGAAACGGAGCCAGAAACAACCATTGTACCATAAAAATCATCGTTACAGGTCTTACTATAAGTTGCATTAAATATATTGTTTGCAAATGAACCTTTTACCGGGCCTACTTGTCCACAATCTGAATCATAAAACTCATTAGATGTGCCCATAATACTCGAATGATCGTCATCAACATCCGGATAGACAGCTCTCATTTCAGCTACACATCTAAGCATATAACTAAATAACTTCGAATCAATCTCATCATCTTCCTCGTCTGTAGACTCCCCGGTAACAACCTCTGTTATAGTAGTTTTCCCCTCTTTAACCTCTACTTCCACAGTACCACGCTGACCATTTTCGTTAATAATAGTCACCAACCACTTTCCGGCCTTAATAAGCATGTCGATGCCGTCAGAAATACCACTCTTTGTGGTAGTGTAAATTGATGGAGATCCATCATTGCTAGTTCCCCCACCTTTCTTTTCCACAATCACTATTGAAGTCGACTCCTTCGGGTTCTTTTCCTTTATCTTTACCTTTCCTTTAGTCTCCTTCTTATCATTTTCTTTGAAAACTGTTTCATCTACCTTGTTGCGAATTGCAATCACTGCGTCACCACCATTTATAACCGTCACTCCATACTTTTCGGCCCACAACTCAAGAATTTCAGATGCAGCATGAAAACCCTCCTGTGCAGCTTCTTTCCAGCTATTCGATTTGGTCATTTTCTCTACATTAGTGCCCACTTTAGTAATCTTGGTACCTAAATCAAATCCCGGCACCACTGCAGAAGTAGCATCTATTGCCACATTGGCTCCCGTTTCAATACCCTTTGCCCCTTCCACAACTACAATTTGCTGAGGTGTAAGCCCCTTATCCTGTGCCAGATCGGAGAACTCAGTATCAGTATTATGATAAAAATCATTATAGATCGACCCTGCAGAAGAGTCTAAATCGCCTTTCTGAAGTTTTTGCCAGAAGTCTGCCTCTCCATTAGCTTTATTTTTATATGTTTCAGGCAAACCATTGTAGAGCTTAGAACGTTCGGCAGCATTCATGTTGGAAGCAATAGTTGTTATTCGCTCCCTGTTACGCTCACCCGACCCACTAATCCATGTAAAGAAATCTTTGGTGGAGCTGAATAACCCACGTGTTTGGGTGGTTCTTTGTAATACCCCGGAGGACTCCAGTTTAGTAATTGCATTCTTAAACCCATCTGCTTTTCTGTTCAACTCTTCAAGTTCAGAAAAAAACAGCTCTAGCTCTTCCTCACTAACATTACCTTCAAAAGGAGCTTTTGTGAATCCATCTGATGTATAATTTAGAGCATTAAGTATTAACGATTCTTTGCGATATGCAAATTCATAGAACAATTCCGCATCACTTTTAAAGCCTTCGTAGCCAATATCGGGATTACCGATAACTGATTCAGGTTCATCTTTACTGCAGCTTAATAAAAAAGCGAGAATCAAACCCAGGCTAACTACCATGAGAGAGAGTAATTTATTTTTCATATTCTCGATTTTAAGTTTAAATAAAAAAAGACAATTCAAATATATAAAATATTTAAACAAATACTATAAAAAAAAAGACAAATTAACTCTAAAAAGTTTATATTTCATAATTATCATAAATTTCTATTCCAAAATAATAACATAATATTAACAATTAAGGACATCCTGGCATCTCTAGTTACCCAACAAAAGCATTCCTCAATTATTAAAGCCTCTTCACAAAATTGTAAGAGTAAATTTCTTTTATCATTCGCACTTTCTCCCTTCCTCGTCCCGAGCCTCCTTATAGTTGCGTTATTACTTCCTTATATCAACCATATTATTTTATAAGGATGATAAAGCCGAGGTATGGTTTGTGTAATATAAAAACACAAGTGATAAGAAACAGACACTATAAACTCAATTGGCCCAAGAATATGTTTTATTGGACGCACTATAAAGCAAACGGTATTACAAACAATTGCAAATTAACATAACAAACCAAAATGATAGATAAGAAGATAATCATATCAAACCGTAATATATTTCGATATTCATTCTAAAACATTTTCATTAACTTCGCATCCTAAGTATAAATTTAACATCAATTGATACCGGTATCGTTTTTGATACTACCAGAATATAAGCAACAAATGAACAATTTTAAAGAAAAAGCCGATCTTATATGGCGGGTGGCTGATCTCCTCAGAGGCGACTATAAGCAGTCGGACTATGGAAAAGTAATACTTCCAATGACCGTAATCAGACGTCTGGATTGTGTACTTGAGCCAACAAAACAGAAAGTGTTAGATCATCTTCCGAAAGTACAAACACTTAATGAGGTAATTATAGAGAAGACCTTAAACAAAGTTGCAGGCTTCAACTTCCATAACAGAAGTCCTTTTAATTTTGATAAGCTGATAGCCGATCCAAATAATATTGCTTTAAATTTAAGAGCATATATAAATGGTTTTTCTGCAAGCGCACGTGAAATACTCGAGTATTTCAACTTTGATGTTCAGATAGACCTAATGGATGATCCAAGCACAGATCTTCTCTTCAGAGTCGTTAAATCTTTTCAGGAGATCGATCTTTCTGATATGGAGTCAATGGAAATGGGTTACGTGTTTGAAGACCTTATAAGAAGATTCTCCGAGCAATCTAATGAAACAGCAGGAGAGCACTTCACCCCACGAGAAGTAATCAGGTTGATGGTAAACATATTGTTTATAGAGGATCGAGACATCTTAACACAGGATGGAATCGTTAGAACACTTTACGACCCTGCATGTGGTACAGGAGGAATGCTTTCTGTTGGTGAGCAGTACGTGAAAGAGCTAAACCCTGATGCTGATCTAAAAGTATTCGGACAGGAAATAAACTCTGAATCTTATGCTATCTGTAAATCTGATATGCTTATCAAAGGTCAGAACCCAAGCAATATTAAGTTTGGAAACACTTTTACTGTAGATGGTCTGAAAGAAGAAGAGTTTGATTATATGCTATCAAACCCTCCTTTTGGAGTTGACTGGAAAAAGGCTGAAAAAACTATTAAGTCTGAAGCAAACAGCAAAGGCTTTGATGGCAGATTTGGTGCAGGACTACCAAGAATAAACGATGGTGCATTGCTATTCCTGCAACACATGATCTCCAAGATGAAAAAAGAGGGTAGTAGAATAGCTATTGTATTCAACGGATCACCTCTTTTCACCGGTGCAGCAGAAAGTGGAGAAAGCAATATTCGAAGATGGATTATAGAAAATGACTGGCTGGAAGCTATCATTGCCCTACCCGATCAGTTGTTCTATAATACAGGTATCAGCACCTATATTTGGATAGTTACCAACAAAAAGAGCAAAGAACGTAAAGGGTATATCCAGCTAATTAATGCTACCGGTACCAAAGACGAAGAGTTATTGAAAGAAGGCAAGCTTGATTTTAATCGTTTCTGGCAGAAGATGGACAGGAGCCTTGGCAATAAGCGCAAGAAGA
>CAYLKV010000050.1:0-12440 GCA_964384545.1 uncultured Proteiniphilum sp. | reverse complement strand
AAAGCATACGAAGATTGCAAGTATATCATCGAGAATTATGTACCTATCGGTGATGTCAGAAACAAGTTGCGCGATTTACTGGAACTTCGAAAAATGACGTTGGGAGCAGAAGGGCTTACAGAATTACGAAACAGAATCTGGAAAGTGGCTTATAACCTTATTTTGGCTGAAGGTGCAGAAGGGTACAAATCGGAAGAGGCTTGGGCAAATGCTATCACCGTCACTCTCGAGTGGACAGAGTGGGCAGGTGATATGGCATTCAGCGCATTGGCTGCTTTCTACCTTAAAGGAGTAGGAGCAACGATGGCTGGTATGATAAAAGCAAAAATGATTGAAGCTCTCAATTTTTATATTTACGAACCTGAAAAGGGATGGGATGTTTTTGCTTCACGTCAGCTCGACTCAATTGTGCCATTGCTGATGAATATGGCAAAAGGAAGGATTCTCAGTATAGAAAATATTCAGCTCGTAGTAAAAGATAACCGTGCTCTCGCATGGACCATTTTTATAAGCTGTGAATTCTTGTATAACCTTTATCAAACCAAATCGGTAGTTGAGGCTGCAAGAATAACGGGCCAACAGATAGCGGAAGAATTAATTGTTCAAAAACTCACCGGAATGCTGCATCGTGAAGCCTTAAAACGAAACTACGAAGTGATTACGCCCGATGAGGTACTAAGCGATATGATGAAAAAAGTAAAAACGGTTAATGGGCATAAGGTAATTGACCAAGAAAAATTGCTCGAAATTATGCGTGACCCTGCGAAAGTTCGAACAATTCAAAATTATGGAACAAAGGAAATGAAAGATGTTTTTAATCGTTCCCGTAATAAAATATACACCGAACATGATTCACGTTTAAAAGAATACATTTCCAAAGAATACAATCTGAATCCGAATGATATAAAAATAGATGATTTTAGAACTCCGGGAAAAGAGGGAAGTTCGGTAAATACAGACCGAGATTACCGTGTTTTGCGAAAAGTAAAAGGTGCAGATGGTACCGAAAAATGGATTGAACTTCAAAGAACCAACTGGCTAGATGAATCGTATAAAATTTTTGGTGAAGTTACCGGAAAGCCTGACGGAATGAGCGATACCGAATGGGCAGAAGCACATCAACAAAGAGGTACAGACCGATTTGATGCCGAAGCCGGTAAAGATTACTCAGACCATGTGTTTAACCCCGAAACCGGTGAAATAGATATTAAAGAATCGAATATCACGAAGGTAAAACATGGAGAAACAACTTTGTATGATGCCAAAGAGACCGGGAAAATGTATCAAAATAAAGTAGAGAATGCCATGAAAAGCGGCAACGAATCAGAAGCTTTTGCACAGGCAAAAAAAGCGGTGAGTACATTGAAAGGTGTACGCTCGGGCTACAAGGATGGAATGAATTTGGATATAAAGGATTTGCCACGCGATCTGGATAAAGCTATGGATGTGATTAGTAAGGCTAAGGTTGATGTTAATGCATCAGGGGAACATCTTGAGAGTTTGAACAATGAACTGAAATCATTGGGTTATTCTGATGTTACGGATGTCTCTAAGGACATATCAAAAGTATTTAACGATCTGAAAGAATTTGACAAGAAAAATCCGGCGGACAGCCTCTTTAAATAATAGGAAAAACTATGGCATATTGTACAAACTGTGGTCAACCACTTATAGATCAAGCAAGATTTTGCCCAGGCTGCGGAACAAAAGTCGTTGTCGAACAGATGCGAACTTATGCGACAGGATACAAAGAAAAAATGTACAAAGGCGTCGAGCAGCAACTGAAAAGTAGTCTCAAGAGTTTCGCTAAATCTACTGTTCAGAAAAACGTATCGCGAATGACAGAAAAAGGATTTTCAGCTGTACAAGAAGCGATTAGCAATAGCATGTCTGAAAAAGAAGCTTCAGCAGTTGATGTTAAATCAACATCAAAGAAAATCAAAACTAAATCTGTTGATAAAAAATCAGCACATGTTTCGGAATCCTCATATGAAGGAGTAAAAGGTGGAGTAACGATATGGACATGGCTATATCTTATTGTCAGTGTATTTATTGGATATCGTGAATACTACGTTAACGAAGTAATTGGAATTTTACTATTTTCATTTATCGTGCTTTTAGTGGTTTTAATAAGACGAAAAAAAGCAAAACCATACAACTGGCTAACAAAAATAATAATTGTGGTGCAGATAGTTTTAGTTGGATCTATATTATACCGCCTTGTAATGAACCAATATTTCACTTTAACAACCTTAATTTATGCAGCATTGCTGTACATTGACTTTAAACTTCTCTTCAAGGGAAACAAAAAAATAAAATAATGGAAAGAGTATGTAAAAATTGCGGAAATGAAGTCCTTGCTTACGACAAATTCTGCCCAAATTGTGGAATAAAACAACCTGAATTCACTTCAAACGATAAGGTAGTAAATGAGGTAAAAGAAAATACACACGAGCGAGAAGGAATTGTCGAATCCAATATCGATGTACAAAAAATCAACCGCAAACTCAAAGTAAAGAATAGTCAACAAAAAACAGTTGTTATTTCGTTAATCGTAGCACTTATTGGAGGAATTCTAATTTATCTCACTTTTAACGAAGGTAATCCATTGTATCAGGTTTATGTTGTCACTTTAATCAGCATATTTATGGTGCTGACAGGTTTAATTGTTGCCTTTATATTTGGAAGTAGAGCGAAAAAAATGAAAACTCTCATTTCGGGTGAAAATTTAATTGCGAGTTGGCAACTCAGCCATGAAGAAAAATTGGAGTACACCAACGTACTTTATAAAAACGAAAAGGAAAAGAACAAAGCCATTCTGTGGATTACGACTGTTATTATTGTGGTTATTTTCGGAATTTTTATTCTTTTTATCGATGAAGGCAAGGGTGCAATGTTTATGGCGATGATTTCGCTGATTGTTTTGTTATTTACTTTTGCTTTCGGTATGCCTGCTTTTTACCACAAAAAAAACCTCAATGGAGATGGAATTATTTTGATTGGACGGAAATTTGCCTATGTCAATGGCATTTTTCATAACTGGGATTTTATACTTTCGGGTATCCAAAAAGTGAATGCGATTGAAAAACCTTTTCATGGTCTCTATCTACAATACTATTATTATGACAGGACACTAAAAAACACCGAAGAACTTAACATACCGGCACCGTCCGACATAGATCTAGAGAATATTGTTTCACTGTTAAAAGAAAAATAAGATAACCTATTCCGCTTTTGAAATAAATTAATTTGTAATGTTATGAGAAATATTGTATCTATTATTTTAGTGGTACTGCTAATAATTTCATGTCAACAGAAACAATCTGACAATCTTGCTAACATGACAATAGCAGAAGAAACTGTTATTGCTGATCAACAAACCCAAAATGATTCATCTCCATCGATTGATAAAATTGATAATCAAGATGTGACTAAAAAGAAAATTATTAAAGATGGACGATTAGGTATTCGGGTTACAGAACTAGAAAACACTAAATATCTAATCGACACTTTAATTATTCGTCATGGGGGATATTATGCAAACGAGAGACTTAATAATTCAGATCGGGAAATATCTTATAATCTCAATATAAGAATACCGAGTGAAAATTTCATGAAGTTCATATCCGATATTGAAACAGGTGATGGAGAGATACTTTATAAAGAGATTGACGCACGAGATGTCACCGACCAGTTTATTGATCTGGAAACAAGACTTGAAAATAAACAGAATTATCTAAAGCGTTACAACGACTTATTGGTAAAAGCCAACAGTATAAAAGAAATACTTGAGATTGAAGAAAAGATACGTGCTTTAGAAGAAGAGATTGAGAGTACAATAGGGCGACTAAAATATTTAAGTGATTTAGTTGATTATAGTACCCTTGATTTAACAATATCTAAAAAGAGAAATTTTAAATACAACCCTGCAAATCGAGATAAATTTTCTGAAAAGTTAAAGCAATCACTATCTAAAGGGTGGTTCGGATTTGTTGATTTCTTCTTATTTATAATAAATATTTGGCCATTATGGATTATAATTACTCTCATTTATTACTTGTGGAAAAAGTATAAAATGAAAAGAAAGAGACATAAGAAAATATAATTATGAAAAACATTATATTTGCAAAATGAATATTGTATAATTTAAAATAACATGAACGTTACACTTATTTAGTTACTTCTGCAGGATAGAACAATTATAATCATAAAAACATGAAGAAAACGTTATTTTTGCTGATAGCACTTATCTGTTTATCAGCTTCAGCCAAGAATGGGCCAAAAGATTCCAAAACAAATTTTGCTAAAACAGTGCTGCAACCCTATGTGGACAACGGTCAGCTGGCCGGTGCAATTAGTGTTTTCTACAAAGATGGGGTGCAGGAAACCTGTTATATAGGTTATGCCGATGTTTCAAAAAAGCGTCCAATTAAGATGGACAATGTATTTATGCAATGCTCACAAACAAAAGGATTTTGTGGGGTAACAATTGCCAAACTTGTTGAAGAGGGACGCATTTCACTTGATGACCCTGTTTCAAAGTACCTACCGGAGTTTGCTGAATTATGGGTGTTAGATGCTACAAATGATAGTGTCAAAACCTTTCATAAGGCAAAGAATGTACTAACAGTTCGAATGGTGCTCAACCATACCGGAGGCTTCCCATTTGAAATCAGTGCCAAACAGCCCAACATCAAGGGTGGTGGATGGTCGGGAGGAGCCCCTCTTCGCCAAACAGCAGCCATAGCCGCCGCATCACCAATTATGTTCGAACCTGGTACCCGCGAGCTCTATTCTAACACCGGAATCGACATTGGGGCAGCTATTGTTGAGGTAGTTACAGGAATGAAGTGGGAAGAATATCTTAAAAAGGAGGTACTAGATCCATTAGGAATGAAGACCACATGGTTTTGGCCTACCGACAAACTGTTAAAGAAAAAGATAGAACTCTATTTGAACAAAGAGAATGCTCCGGCTGAATGGCGTGAAGAAATGGAATGGCAGCAACGTCCTTATAATGACTCACATGTATTTGCTTCTGCAGGTGCAGGTCTCTGGACAACCGCCAATGACCAATTGAAATTCTATAAAATGTTGATGAATCTTGGTTTAGGAGATAATGGCGCACGTATTTTAAAAGAAGAAACAGTTAAAAATATTCTCGCTGTTTCCACCCGTCCAAAAGGACTGGGAGGTTATTCACTAGGTTTGTCAGCACCAGAAGAGGACAGCGAAGATGCCTGGTTTGGTCACGGTGGAGCATGGGGAACTAACTGTATTGTTAATTGGCATAAGAAACAGCTTAAGTTGTGGGTAGTTCAATCCGCAGGTGGAGAACAGCCATGGCTTAAAGAAATCGAAAAAGCTGCAGAAAACTTCTTCTCACAGTCTTTAAGCAAATCAAGTGTTAATTCATACACCGGAAGAACAAAATAGTTTACTGATTTTACAATTTATGTAGATAGTTTGATATTATCTACTGCATATTAAAACTATAAAAAGGATTTCAGCAAATGTTGAGATCCTTTTTTTTGAAAACTATCAAATCGTGTTAACTCACCTATATTATTTAATTGTTAGGATATAAAATGGGAATAATATATCTATGCCTAATTCTCCACCTCAATAAACAACAAATTGAGTTCATCAATTATACTATTTATCATATTAATTGTTGCTTCAGTGATTTTATCAGAACTGTTTCTAATAAAGATCGATCTGTACTTTTTATCAATCATAATCTCTTTACCGGTTAATTTTACAATTCTCAGGTCACGATTTAGGCGCTCCTCCTCTTCATACGATGTCTTCCCCATGTAAATAATATTATCAATTGTCATATTACATTTACCATCTTCAAATGCAAAATTGATATCATACTCAATATAAACACCGAAAGAATATAATGCACTTGTAGAAATTTCCAGGAAATCTACAATATTGCTCTTAATTGAATCTTTGCTAACCGAATAAAACTCCCCTTTATAAGGTTTCATTCTATGATTCAAATAGTAATACACATATCTCGAAAACTGGGTCTTGCTAAGATTTTTATTAAAATCGATCGAAAAAACTACCTCATTATCAACTAAAGGAATTTCTTTATCGATATAACTAATTTTTTGTGCATTAACGATAGAAGAAGATAGCACAAAAGAAAATAAAAGCACTTTATATATATTTTTCATAATCTTTTAGAATTATAAATAACAAATAATCAATATAAAGATACAATTTTATATTACAAAAATTAGGAAAATCTATTTTTTAAGAAATTCGGTCTTCAAAAATATAGTCTGTCCATCCACTTTAGCCTGAACATGTGTTGGGTCATCTGAAGACAATCTTATACCACGCACACGAGTTCCTCTCTTTACAACCATTGAAGAACCCCTCACCTTCAAATCCTTTATAACAGTTACATCATCACCATCTAATAGTTCATTACCATTACTATCTATCACTTTATCAGTGTTTACCATTGAATCTATATCCTCTTGAGTCCATTCATGAAAACATTCGGTACAATGAAAAAGTGAACCATCAAAATAAGTTACAGCACTTTGGCATCTAATGCATTTAGGAGTTTGTGTCATTTTATCAGTTTTTTATTAATCATACAAAGGTAACTCTCTTATCTCTTCAATCAAAAAAAAATAAAACAAAGCCTAAAACACAAACATATGTAAAAAAAACAACCTATATTTGTGAAATTATGTTCAATACCATATTTCTAAATAATTATGATTAAAAACAGAAAAAACAACCACAGAGTTTTAAATTCGGTAAACAGACTATTTCTTCTATTACTAACAATTGCACTATTCACTGCATGTTCTGGTCAGGAAGATGAAAAAGTAGTTCTATCATCGGAAGCGTACATCGAGAACTTTTCATTTAAAAATCAATTCAATAGCGATTTAGATGAAGATATTAAAGCAAGAGTAAGAGGAACAAAAATTGAAGTTTCTGTTCCTTATAAAGTATCAATTGAAGAATTAATTCCATCATTTACATTTGTAGGTGCTAAAATTGAAGTAAACAATGTAGAGCAACAAAGTGATGTTACGAAAAGTAACTTCACACAAACTGTTATCTATCGCGTAACAGCCGAAAATGGAGATGTGAAAGAATATACTGTTACTGTCACAAAAAATCCTCCAAGAATTCCAAGAGTTTATATAAATACTGAGAACAATTTCGAGTTCCAGGACAAAGACAAAGAAAAATATGTAAAATCGACAGTTAGAATTGAAGATCCCGATAACTATTATTCAACAGTTACAGATTTCACCGGTAACGGAGAGATAAAAGGTCGTGGTAATTCTACCTGGACAGCTCCTAAAAGACCATATCGTATAAAGTTAAATGATAAAGCAAGACTCCTGGGAATGAGTAATGACAAAAACTGGGCTCTACTTGCAAACTATTTTGATAAAACATTATTGAGAAACATAACTGCATTTGAATTATCACGAATTGCTGATATGAACTGGACACCTAAATCTTTAAGTGTTGATTACTATATGAACGGTACATATCGTGGTGTATATACAATTACAGAACATGTTAGGGTTTCAGATGAAAGACTAGATTTCGATCTTGTATCAGACGATGAGGTTGTAGGAGATTACTTATTGGAATTAGATTTTCATTACGATGAGCCTTCAAAATTCAAAACTAATATGAAGCAGCTTCCAATATTGTTTAAAGATCCTGATATGCCTAATTCCGCTCAGTTTAACTATGTTAAAGACTTTTTCAATACAGCAGAATCGGTACTTTATTCCTCAAATTTTAAAGATCCTGTTAATGGATATAGAAAATATCTAGATGTAGAATCTTTTATAAAATATTACATTGTTCATGAAATTGCTAAGAATGTAGATGGTAACTTTAGAGGAAGCTGTCATATGGCACTACGTGAAAATGGAAAAATTGAGTTGCCTATGATATGGGACTTTGATATCGCATTTGGTAATGCCGATCATATAACCTGGGAACAGGGAGCTTCTTCAAGAGAATGGGATGGATGGTACATCAAAACACAATCGCCATGGTTCGATCAACTATTTAAGGATCCGGCTTTTGTTGCTGAAGTGAAAACTATGTGGAACGAGCTTAAACCACAATTAGATGAAGTGCCCGAATATGTTAGAGCACAAGCAAAGTTGATAAATGAAGCACAAATTAGGAACTTCAGTCCCAAGCCACAGGGCGCAGGTTGGAGTGTAACAGAAAGAACTTGGAATACAAGTTTTGTAAGAGGCTCTTATCAAGCTGAATTAAACTATCTGGTATATTTCATTGAAAAACGTATTGAATGGCTTCATACAAATATCAATAATCTTGACTAAAATTATGGATAAAAATCTGAAAACAGATTTACCGATCCTGAGGTCTATAGTAAGTTGAAATAAGATAACTTATTTATTATCTTTTTGTTGAGCTCTTAATTTTTTTTTAGGACCCTTTACGGTTGAACTGGAGCCCTTTACAGTTGACCTAGGGTCCTTTACAGATGATCTAGGGCCCTTTACAGTTGATCTAGGGTCCTTTACAGTTGATCTGGTGCTCTTAACAGTTGATCTGGTGCTCTTAACAGTTTTATTATTGTCTTTATTTGAACCGTTTTCAGCTGTTTTAGGGCTCTTAACTGTTGTTTTTGAAGAGTATCTGATAAGCTTAAAGAGACCATTTAACTCTTTTTCTGTCATATTTCGCCATTTTCCGAGTGGAACATCCAGATTTATATTCATAATTCGATATCTCTCTAGTTCAACCACCTCATTACCTAGGTACTCACACATTCTTCTTATCTGTCTGTTAAGACCTTGTGTAAGTATAATTTTAAACCTGAACCTATCAAGCTTCTCAACCTGACACTTTCTTGTTACTGTACCTAGAATTGGCACACCACTACTCATCTTCTGAACAAAATCATTTGTAATCGGATGTTTTACCTTCACAAAGTACTCTTTTTCATGGTTATTGCCGGCTCTGAGAATCTTATTAACAATATCCCCATCACTAGTCAATAATATCAATCCTTGACTATCTTTATCTAGTCTGCCAATCGGAAAGATTCGGTCAGGATAATTAATAAAATCTATAATGTTATCCTTCTCTTTTTCTGTATCTGTAGTACAAACTATGCCACGAGGCTTATTAAATACTAAATATACATGTTTCTTTTTTTTGCCTTCAACCTTTCCTTTTGCTGAAATAAGCATACCATTTAACATAACTTCATCGTTATACGAAACCTTGCTACCCATCTCAGCAACAACACCATTAATTGTAACACGTCTCTGCTCAATATACTTATCAGCCTCTCTGCGCGAACAGAACCCTACCTCACTAAAATATTTATTTATACGAATTAATTCCTGATCCTTCATACTTTTATGCTATACACCATCAAATAGTTTTACAAAAATAGTTGAATTATATTGAAAACTAACCCTCATTAAATTAAACACACAATAAATTTAGACTATTTTTTTTATTTACTTAAATTATGATATTCATTATATTCCTATTTTGCAGTCGAATAGTTTATAATAAAGTATCAATTCCACATCTTTACTAATATTTTGTTTGTTTTTCTTTACATTTGCATCTTAGACCATTCAAAATCAAGAAACTCACTATACAGAAATGAAAAAAGCAGTTAAAATAATCGTAATAGTTTTATTATCAATTTTAGGGCTTTCATTAACCGCACTATTTGTTTTAGCTTTAAACAGCCCCGGCAAGCCTGAGCCATTGAAAGATAAGGATGGAAATGAGATTGTTGGTGCGATCTCAGAAAAGATATATTATGAGATAGGTGGAATAAGACAAGGGTTTATAATTCGTTCAGAAAATCCCGAAAACCCTATTATTTTATTTCTGCATGGTGGCCCCGGAAGCCCTGAACTACCCATGTTCTACCCTTTCGAAAAATCTGAACGTTTAGAGAAGTACTTCACCGTTTGTTACTGGGACCAGCGAGGTGCAGGAATGAGCTATAGCAGCTCAATTGATCCATCCACAATGACTTTAGAGCAGATGATTGAAGATACCCGCGAGATTACTGATTATCTGAAGCAGCGGTTCAACCAAGATAAAATATATTTAATGGGACATTCCTGGGGTTCATATCTTGGGATTAAAACTGTTGAGAAATATCCCGACAACTACAAGGCATTTATTGGTGTAGGACAGGTTTGCAATCAGTTGGAGTCAGAAAAGATTGCTTTTAACTATATGCTGGAGCATGCAAAAGAGATTGGAGATAAAGGTGCTGTAAAGAAACTAGAACAGTTCGATCCAAACGCATCCGATTTCCCTTCACTCAAATATTTATTGTCGGCCCGTTCAATGTTAATGAACAAATATAAAATAGGCATCATGCATTCCGATAAGTTTTCTGTAACCAGTTTAATTAAGAATATGCTCACCTTCAAGGCATACACCATAAAAGAGAAGCTATTATATTTTAAAGGTTCGCTGTTTTCACTTGAAAATGTATGGGAGTATGTTGAGAATGATAATTTGAATGAGACCTCCACAAAATTTCAGATACCTATTTATATTTTACATGGAAAATATGATTACCAGGTATCCTACACATTATCTCACAATTATTTCGAAATAATTGAGGCTCCCAATAAAGCGTTTCACACTTTCGAAAACTCAGCCCACTCTCCAAATGCAGAGGAGCCGGAGCGTTTTGTAAGTGTAGTTCGTCAAATTGATTCTAAAAACTAAAAAAGCAGGAAATATTTTAGAGATATAGATGATTTTAGGTATCTTTCCTCAAAACTATTATCAGTAGATGAAAACTATAAACAACCTACTCAAACCTATTTTTCTTTTTATTGCACTACAGCTTGTCGTAACCTCTGTTGCTCAAAACAACATCACACCCAATCAGATTAAGTTTGTGCGCCAAGCAGCAAAAAGATATATCTTCGATGACAATCAAAAGATTACGCTTTCCACTCTCAACCCTGCTAAAACAATAGGGATGAGTGCTATGCATCCGGTCTCTCACTATTCAGATTACCATGCCGATATAAAAATTCAAAACAACAGGCTACAGATTCAATCCAAAGAAGAATCGCCAGGCTCTATATGGTTTGGAGGTTTTAACCCATTTGCAACATACACAATTGATCTGATCTCATGCGAAGGCAAAGGAGAGATTGGATTTGAGTTTTCTAACCACGAAAAAACCGAACAGTTTATTATTACCCTAAATTATAATGAAAACAGACTACTAGATGTAAATCAAAAAATTATAAAAGAGTCGAAAATAGTCTCTAGCGAGTCGATACTCAACAACAACATAGATTCTACACTTATAGAGGGCAAAATCATCCTTCAAATGCTTGGAAGCGGACTCACCCTGTTTGTCCAAAATGATGGATTACCTCTACCCATTGCACAATCGGAGTTTGCGACAACCATCGATTTACGCAAAAAAGAATACATACAATCGTTCAGCTCAAATCTATATTTTTCAATAAAAAACGGAACAGTGGCAATCGGAGAGATTGAGTCGTCGCTTAGCACCGGAATAGGCTTGGCAGATATCCGTGCCATTACTTACGAAAATGGTGAACCATTGTTGGATAATAATAGATTGTGGTACACCATGAGCATACGAGGACGTGCTCTACCTCACCATATTCAAGGTGTCTTTAGCTTAAATCCTACAACATTCGACCTTCGTCTTGAGGGTGTTATTCTTTTTGACAGAAACGATGGTCTGATCAGAAATGAAATTGCTTCACATATCTTCTATGATAGAAATGAGAAGTGTTGGAGAGGGATAACTACCGGATTTAGTGCGTATGCAATTTCAACAGAAAAGAAGCAACTGCTGGCAGTTGAAAGTAAAAAAGATCCCCGCTTTGGTTTTTCTGTTATGAATGCAAGTCCCATGGGTATCATTGGTGATCTTGAAGATCCACATATAATTTATGATACTGACGCAGAAAAATGGAGGATGCTAGTCTGTGAGAATATTAATGGTTATAAGGCCATTATGCTCGAATCGGATGAGTGGAACAACAACTATAGTCGCATTGCCAACCCTGTAAAGCATAACTCAACCGGCACCTCTATTCAGAAGATTGGTGATAAGAGGTACTGTTTTTCGGGAAGTCAGGATCGAAAAGTATATATCTATACATACCCCGATTTAGCCGAGGCTGGTACACTTAATATCGACCTACCACCTTGGGACGAAACCTCTGGAACTAGAATTTGGCCAAATATTGTCGAGATGCCCGACACCTACAACATTAGATATGTCGCACTTATGATGGACAGGTTTAATTATCCCGGATTAGAGGGGCCAAACTGGACGTATGGTGCATTATATCTTTATCATGGGTATTAGAAAAACAACTCATCTTCTCGGTCCGTTTTTCTTTTTCAATGATTTT
>CAYLKV010000049.1:0-13351 GCA_964384545.1 uncultured Proteiniphilum sp. | reverse complement strand
TTAAGGATTGTCCCATGGTGTAACGGTAGCACATCTGATTTTGGTTCAGCCGGTTGAGGTTCGAATCCTTGTGGGACAACAGAAATTAAGCGCAATTAGTTTATTTACAACTGATTGCGCTTTTCTTTTATATATAGGTTACACCATAAGTTTATCCCTAAATAACTTAAGCGAAAATGTAAAAAAAACCCCCAACCATTATCATATAGCCGGGGATCATTTTTTTATTTAAACTAGTAATGATTAATTATAGCTCTGTTTTACGAATTCAGCGTTATTTAAATAATCATAGCTTTGTTTTACTCCTTCCATTGGTGTACCAGTATATCTTTCAACTTCTACAACTGTATATTTTGCACCAGAAGTTTCAATATTACTGTAGATGTCTTCGAAATTAACTTTACCACTCTGGCCTAATTCCTTTTCATCTTTAATATGAAGTAATTCATAGCGTCCTGGATATTTGTTGAAGTAATCTACTGGATTCTGACCACCTTCACCTACCCAGTAAACGTCCATTTGGAAGAATACTTTAGAAGGATCTGTGTTCTGAATCATGTAGTCATACATAACCTGACCTTCAATTTCCTGGAATTCAAAGTTGTGGTTGTGGTAACCGAACTTCAAACCTGCTGCATTACATTTTTCACCAATCTGGTTAAAGTAATCGCAATAAACTTGTAGATCAGCTAATGTTTTTGGTGTTGGAATCCATGCTACAACAAGATATTTCATCCCTGCTTCAACGTGAGCCTGAATAGCAGTATCCCACCATGCCCAAACTTCTTCCCAGTTAGTTTCGCTTACTGGATCAGCAAGAGGTCTTCCTGCGTGTGAAGAAAGTACTGTCATACCTGCATCTTCAATAGATTTTTTGAATTCTGCCGGTGTTAAACCATAGAATTTTCCATCACCATAACCTGCAGCTTCAACGCCTGTATAACCCATTTCAGCAGCTGCTGCAATAGTAGCGTTATAGTCTGCTTTAATATCATCTCTTAAAGAATAAAGCTGCAAATAGATATCTTTTCCTTTAGTAGGCTCTTCAGCTTTTTGTTGACCTTGATTGCAACTAGAAAAAGCAAACAGAGTGCTTATTAAAAGTGTACTGAATAAAACTGTATATTTTTTCATTGTGTCGTTTGTTTTGAAAAAAGAGTAAAACAATAGTCACATGTTTTACTCTTTATCTAATTGCTTAGTCTAAAATCTTAACTTTGATACTGCGATACCAAACATCATCACCATGATCTTGCAAGCCGATATAGCCTTCTCTGTCAGGTCCGCCACAATTGTTTAACAATTCAAATGCCAAAGGCCATTTTTCCTGGCTGAACTTGCTAGCTTGTAGCATATCAGTCCACTGTTGTGTCCATAAATGATATTCAACAACATTTTCGTTGTTTTGTCCATGAACTACAGTGCCTTTATAAACCATGATCTTTGTAGAATTCCACTCTCCAAAAGGATTTTGATTTTGTGGTACAGCAGGAATCATGTCATAAAGAGATGCTGACATTCTGTTGTTGTCCTTTCCTAATTTTGCATCTGGGTGGTTTGCATTATCAAGAATTTGATACTCTGGAGAAGAGATATAGATAGGCTCCATTCTTGCGTTGCCATTCTCATCTGTAGTAGAAATTTCTTGTGCAAGATAGAAGATACCTGAGTTACCACCTTTAGAAACTTTCCATTCTAATATTAATTCAAAGTTTTTGAATTTATGGCTGAAAATAATATCACCACCTTCACCATCTTGTGCTTCACCACCGCCTGAACCGCTAAATTTAATAGCTCCATCTTCGATTTGCCATTTTCCAGGAACATGATCTTTTCCATATCCACGCCATCCTGTAAAATCTTTTCCATTGAAAATAACGATATAACCATCTTTATCTGTCTCAAACTGAGATAGGTCAACCTGTGGATTTTCTACCACAGTATATTTTGGAGTTGTTGCTTCTTCTTCAGGAGTAGCTGTAGCTGCTTCCTGTGATTTTTGTGCTCCACCTCCGCAAGCTGCAAATGATGTTGCTGCCATTAGTGTAAATGCGAAAAATAATTTTTTCATTTCTTTAAACTGATTATAAATTTAAATTATAGTTCTCTTAATTAAAGTAAATAGGGAATAACTAACTGATATTGGTTATCCCCTATTAAATATAAAATTAAGGCATATCCGGTAATTTGAAACCGTTCTTGTATGTATGCTTAATCATTTCATTTGCATATGCAAGAGCATTAACCGGTTCTGTCCAAGTCTTATCAAATGTTGGGTGACCATCAGTGATCTTGAAACCATCTTCAATAATAGTTTTTACAGTTGCATTAGGATCGATGTTAGTGAATTCCATCTTTTCACCATCCCATTCCAATACTTGATTCAACGATTGTAATCTAACTGCAAGAACTCCCATAACTACCATTTCGTTGAATGGACCAGCTTCAGAGAATGGAGAAGCAGTTTCAACACGGTTTTCTGGAGATTCTTTAGCTGCACGTACCCAATCCATTTCATGTGAAACTGTTACTTCACGTTGAGTTTTTGGAGAGTTTGGTTTACGGCCAGATACTAACCATGGGTTAACACCGTAGCAACCGCAAATTAGAGTATCTTTTGTTCCGTGGAAGATAACACCACCACCCTGATCATTTAAGTTCTTGTTTGCAGGAACACCGGCAGGACGCATTGGCTGTAATCCACCATCATACCATATAACTTCTACTTCAGGCATAGCTACCTTTGGCATATTGTCTCTTGCAGGGAATGTAAATTTAACCATCTGTGCATCTGGAGCGCAATCAGTTAAAAGCATAGTTGAAGAACCTTCAACTTTTGTAGGATATCCAAGGTTCAAACCTTTGAATACTGGGTGAAGAATATGGCAAGCCATATCGCCTAATGCACCTGTACCGAAATCCCACCATCCGCGCCAATTCCATGGATGATATATTTCATTAAACGGACGTTTGTTAGCAGGTCCAATAAATAGATCCCAATCTAATGTTTTTGGAACTTTATGAACTTCTTTAGGTATCATAAGTCCTTGTGGCCAAATTGGACGGTCTGTGAAAGCTTCAACTTTAGTTACTTCACCAATCTGTCCGTCTGCAATCCAATCAATAACCTGACGTACACCTGCACCAGAAGAACCTTGGTTACCCATGCTAGTTGCAACTTTATGTTTAGCAGCTAACTTAGTTAATAAACGAGATTCGTAAACACTGTGAGTAAGTGGTTTTTGAACATATACGTGTTTGCCCATTGTCATTGCGTCAGCAGCAATAATGGCGTGTGTATGGTCAGCTGTTGCAACAACCACTGCATCAATAGATTTACCTACTTCTTCATACAACTTTCTGTAGTCATAGAACTTTTTAGCGTTAGGATATTTGTCTAAAACCTTCTTGCTGTATTTCCAGTCAACATCGCAAAGAGCCACGATATTTTCACTCTGAAGTTGGTTAAGGTTAGCATTTCCCATACCTCCAATGCCAATACCAGCAATGTTTAATTTATCACTGGGGGCTTTGTACCCCATACTCTTACCTAGCACCGACGATGGTACTATCGTTAGTCCGGCAGCTGCAATAGCACCAGTTTCTAAAAACTTTCTTCTCGAAATGTTAATTGACATAAGTACTTGTTTTTGGTTTAACTTAAATTAGTTTTGTTTTTTTTATATATATGTATTACATTATATTAATACTGAGGTATTATCAATTATGCTCTATATTTTATTTATGATACATCCATAAAATGGATCAAATAGAAATGTAAAAGTAAGATAAAAATAAATCAAAAAGAAATTTTCAAGAAATTATAAATATAATTAGTATTGAAAAAGTTTAAATAGTATCAAATATGAAAATCGATTTTCCTATTTTTCTCATTTTCACACTTAATATTTTTATTGTTTAAAGTGAGAATTTATTATTTCATTTGTTTGTTCTTATAAAATATGTAACTTTATATTTTAAACACCAAGTCTTTTACTTATAAGAAATTGAAAAAAAATAATTAAATGGTACAGAATAGTTTTTTGGCTTTAATAGAGCAGAGTATTCGTATTAACTGGGAATACCCCGCTTTAACTGAACTACAGGGCAAAACCCTATACTACAAAGATTTAGCACGTGAGATAGATCAGCTTCACGAGATTTTTAAAATTGAGGGAGTAAAAAAAGGTGATAAGATTGCCTTATGCGGTAAAAACTCTGCAAATTGGGCTATAGCTTTCTTTGCCACACTGTCTTATGGCGCTATCTCAGTAAGTATTTTAAATGAGTTCGACTCAAAGAGTGTACAATTCATATTATCACACTCAGAGACAAAGGTTTTCTTTGCCGATGAGAGCATATGGAACAATCTCGATAAGTCTGATTTGCCTTATCTAAGCACTGTTTACTCTCTCGAAGATTATTCAATACTGAAAACAGATTCAGAAAATTTACAAGAATTTGTGGCTAACTCATCAGAATATTTCGCCAAGAAATATGAGAAAGGTTTCTTTGTTAATGATGTAGCATTCCGAAATGAAAAACCGGATGAAGTTGCAGTAATTAACTATACATCAGGAACTACAAGTAGCCCAAAAGGTGTAATGGTTCCCTACCGCAGTTTATGGTCGAACACCAAATATGCAAATGAAAATGTAAACTTTGTTTATCCGGGTATCAACGTTCTCTGTATGTTGCCAATGGCTCATACATACGGACTTGCTTTTGAAATTCTGAACTCGATTGCACTAGGAGGTAATATCTGTTTCCTTGGCAAAACCCCTACACCAAGAGTTTTGCAGGATGCTTTTAAACAGACTAAGCCCCGTTTAGTTCTTGCTGTTCCTCTTATCCTAGAAAAGATTGTGAATAAGGTTGTTTTGCCAAAACTACAGGTTGGTGCAGCTTCTAAACTAATTAAAATACCACTACTAAATAAAATAGTTTACAATAAAGTTCGTAAATCGATGATCGACTTCTTTGGTGGAGAGTTGGTTGAGGTTGTTATTGGTGGTGCTGCGCTAAATGCTGATGTAGAAAACTTCCTTAAAAAGATAAAGTTCCCATTCACCGTAGGTTACGGAATGACCGAGTGCGGACCGCTCATCTCTTATGTATTTTGGGACAAATATAGAAAACGTTCATCAGGAAGGGTTGTCGACAGGATACAGGTAAGAATAGATTCTGAAGATTCTGAGAATATCGTTGGTGAAATTCAGGTTAAGGGCGCCAATGTAATGCTTGGATACTATAAAAACGAAGAGGCTACAAAACAGTCATTCACTGAGGATGGGTGGTTAAAGACAGGCGACCTTGGCACTATGGATAAAGATAATTATATCTATATCAGAGGAAGAAACAAGAATATGATTTTAGGCCCTTCAGGACAAAATATATATCCCGAAGAGATTGAAGAGAGACTAAATAGCTCACCTTATATATCAGAGTCGTTGGCAGTAAGTGAAGATCATAAAATCGTTGCACTTATCGTACCAGATTTGGATACACTCGAACAGGAGGGTATTAAGAAGGAGGATTGGAATGAAATATTTAGTAAAGTTGTAGACGATATCAACAAAACTCTTCCTAACTACAGTAAATTGGCATCATTCAGAATGCAGGAGGAGTTCGAAAAAACTCCTAAACGCAGCATTCGTCGATTTAAATATCAGGAGAAGCAGTGAGTATTAATCTAAATTAATACTCACCCCAGCTCTTAATATGTATATCTTCCGGCTCCAATGTGCAGAAGGCAGTGATAAAAGCACTTGCCAGACGCGCATTGGTGATTAACGGAATATTGTAGTCAATTGCACCGCGACGAATTATATATCCGTTGGTTAGCTCCCTACGAGTTACATCCTTAGGTATATTTATAATCAGATCGAATAGCTTATTTGCTATCATCTGTTTAATATTATTCTCACCATCCTCATCAGGCCAGTTAACTTCTACTGCATCAATACCATTATCAATTAGGAATTTCTGTGTGCCGTGACTAGCATAAAGTTTATACCCCTTTGCATCCAGCAATTTGCACGCATCAAGAAGATCAACTTTAGATTTCATCTCTCCGGAAGATATCAATATTGCCTTTTCTGGAATTTTATATCCTACAGATAGCATCGATTTCAGTATCGCTTCAGAAAAATCATCTCCTATACACCCTACCTCACCGGTTGAAGACATATCAACACCAAGCACAGGGTCGGCATTCTGTAATCTTGAGAATGAGAACTGAGATGCTTTAACTCCAATATATTCCAGATCGAATACCGAACTGTCGGGTTTTACATATTCAGCACCCAACATTACGCGTGTAGCTGTCTCTATGAAATTGTGCTTTAATACCTTCGATACAAATGGAAATGATCTGGATGCTCTCAGGTTACACTCTATTACCTTTATCTCGTTGTTCTTTGCAAGATATTGAATATTGAAAGGACCACTTATATTTAGCTCTTTCGCAATTTGTTTAGATATCTTTTTCACCCTGCGCATTGTTTCGAAATATATCTTCTGTGCAGGGAATACAAGTGTGGCATCACCAGAGTGTACTCCGGCAAACTCAACATGCTCTGATATCGCATACTCAACCACCTCTCCATCTCGTGCAACTGCATCAAACTCTATCTCTTTTGCATTTTGCATAAAGCTTGAAATCACAACAGGATACTCCTTCGATACATTTACAGCCATCTTTAGGAAGGTCTCCATCTGTTCTCTATCGTAACAAACATTCATTGCTGCACCAGAAAGTACATAAGAAGGACGAATCAATAAAGGGAATCCTACCTCATTTATAAACGAGTCTATCTCCTCTAAACTGCTTGCCTCTTTCCAACGTGGCTGATCTATTCCAAGCTCATCAAGCATTGCAGAGAATTTATGTCTGTTTTCGGCCCTGTCAATAGATAATGGAGATGTTCCCAAAATTGGCACATTTCTGCGATGAAGCTTCATTGCCATATTGTTGGGTATCTGACCTCCTACCGAAAGAATTACCCCTTTAGGATTCTCTAAGTCGATAACATCTAAAACTCGCTCGAATGTAAGCTCATCAAAATAGAGCCTGTCGCACATATCATAATCGGTAGATACTGTTTCGGGGTTATAGTTGATCATTACCGACTGATAACCGAGGTTACGTGCTGTCTGCACTGCATTTACCGAACACCAGTCGAACTCAACAGAAGATCCAATTCGGTATGCACCGGAACCGAGTACTATAACTGTTTCACTTCCCTCTTCTTTGTGAGATTTATATGAACTGTCTGCTCCATATGTAAAATATAGATAGTTGGTCTTGTCCGGGTTTTCAGAAGCGACTGTATAGATGCGACGAACAACAGGTTTTACATTCAGCTTTTGTCTTTGATCGCGTACTCTTAATATTTCTGTTTCCATATTTCCGGTTGGTTCTTCAACCAATCTAGCTATCTGAAAATCTGAAAATCCTAGTCGTTTTGCCTCTTTAAGTATATCAACAGAAAGCTCCTCTATCTTATTGTAACCTGCAATTACCTTTGAATATTTATAGATATTTTCGAGTTTGCTCAAAAACCATGGATCAATCTTGGTAAGCTCCTCAATTCGTTCTACGCTATAGCCCTTCTCAAACGCATCGGCTATGGCAAATATCCTAAGATCGGTAGGTTTTGAGAGCGACTCTTCAACATTCTCGAAGGTAATCTCTCTGTTGCCTACAAATCCATGCATGCCCTGACCAATCATTCTTAATCCTTTCTGAATTATCTCTTCAAATGATTTACCAATAGACATCACTTCTCCAACCGATTTCATTGAAGAGCCTA
This sequence comes from uncultured Proteiniphilum sp., assembly GCA_964384545.1. Taxonomy (GTDB): domain Bacteria; phylum Bacteroidota; class Bacteroidia; order Bacteroidales; family Dysgonomonadaceae; genus Proteiniphilum. The sequence goes on along the minus strand of CAYLKV010000049.1, from coordinate 5,537 downwards.
TCTCATGACTCACTCCATAGAATTTATTAAGATCCCATCTTGGTATCTTTACAATCATATAATCTACCTGAGGAGGTGTGTAGGCTGAGTTGAGTGTTCCCATCTCTCCAATCTGATCGAGGGTATAGCCCAATGCAAGCTTTGTTGCCACAAATGCAAGAGGATAGCCCGATGCTTTTGAAGCTAGTGCTGATGATCGACTCAAACGTGCATTTATCTCAATTATTCTGTAATCGTTTGTGTTTGCATTAAATGCATATTGTATGTTACACTCTCCAACAATTCCGATATGTCTAACAACTTTACGAGCCACATCTTCGAGCAGGCCAATCTGCTCTTTTGATAGTGTGATAATTGGAGCAACAACAATACTTTCACCTGTATGGATGCCAAGAGGGTCGAAGTTCTCCATTGGAACAACAGTAAAACAGTGGTCGTTGCTATCTCTGATAACTTCAAACTCTATCTCTTTCCAACCTTTCAGGCTTTCTTCTATTAAGATTTGACTAGAGAATGATAGTGCACTTTTACAAAGTTCTGTAAACTCCTTCTCATTATCACAAATTCCCGATCCCTGGCCTCCCAGCGCATATGCCGAGCGAACCATTATTGGAAAGCCAATCTCATGAGCTGCTTTTAGTGCATCCTCCATGCTGTTTACAGCAATAGATTTAGGCGTTTTTGCATCAATCTCATTTAGTTTCTTCACAAACAGGTCGCGGTCTTCCGTTATCATAATAACCTCAACCGAAGTACCTAATACTTTTACTCCATACTTGTTGAGAGTACCACTCTGATACAACTCAGTTCCACAGTTAAGTGCGGTTTGTCCACCAAAAGCAAGCAAAATCCCATCAGGCTTTTCTTTCTGAATAACCTTCTCTACAAAATATGGCGTAATAGGTAAAAAGTAAACCTTGTCTGCAACCCCTTCAGAAGTTTGAATAGTTGCAATATTGGGATTAATCAAAACAGTTTCTATCCCCTCTTCACGCATAGCCTTCAGAGCTTGAGATCCTGAATAGTCGAACTCTCCCGCTTGTCCAATTTTTAAGGCACCAGATCCCAGTAAAACAACTTTCTTAATAGATTGATCCATTTCTATCTTTATTTATTCTTAGTACTATATCTTTTTATTTCTAATCGTCTGTAAAAGCACAGTCGATTACTATCTGCTATTAATATTCAGCCCAATGTTTAATCTCAATTTCATCTTGTGAGATTCTGCAGAATGCCTTAATAAAAGCACTTGCCAACCTAGCATTTGTAATAAGAGGAATATTATAATCTATTGCCCCTCTTCTGATTCTATATCCATTAGTAAGCTCTCTCTCTGTCAAGTTCTTTGGGATATTGATAATCAGATCGAACATCTTTTCTGATATCATATCATTAACTTTAAATTGAGCCTCAGCATCATCCGGCCATGCTACAAAGATACTCTCAACTCCGTTCTCTTCCAAAAATTTCTGAGTACCACCTGTTGCATAAATATTGTAACCATTCTTGGAAAGAAGCTTGCAGGCATCTAGAAGGTCGACTTTCGATTTAGTGCCTCCCGATGAAACCATTATATTCTTTTTAGGCACTCTGTAACCTACAGATAGCATTGAGGTTAACAATGCATCATCAAAGTGAGAACCTATTGCTCCCACCTCACCGGTTGAGGCCATATCAACTCCAAGTACCGGGTCGGCCTTTTGAAGACGTGTGAATGAGAACTGAGGTGCTTTTATACCCACATAATCTAGGTCGAAAGCCGATTTCTCAGGTTTCTCAACTTCTATATCAAGCATCACTTTTGTAGCTAGTTCTATAAAGTTGATCTTCAACACCTTCGACACAAACGGTTGTGATCTTGAAGCTCTCAGGTTACACTCTATAACCTTTATATCATTATCTTTTGCAAGGAACTGTATATTAAATGGTCCTGTAATATTCAATTCTTTAGCAATCTTCTTGGTTATCTGTTTAATTCTTCTAACGGTCTGTACATAAATCTTTTGTGCAGGGAACAGTATTGTTGCGTCGCCCGAGTGAACTCCGGCAAACTCAACATGCTCAGAAATTGCATAGACAATAAGCTCGCCATTTTGCGCAACTGCATCCATCTCAATCTCTTTGGCTCCTTCAATAAATTCAGATACTACAACCGGATATTTGCTAGAAACCTCAGTGGCCAGCGTCAAAAATCTTTCAAGCTCACTGTTATTAGAACAAACATTCATCGCTGCTCCCGACAACACATATGAAGGTCTCACTAGCAGTGGGAAGCCCACCTCGTCCACAAACTTATAAATATCGTCGAGTGTGGTAAGCTCCTTCCATTTTGGCTGATCGATATTCATCCTGTCGAGCATGGAAGAGAATTTGTGTCTGTTCTCTGCGTTGTCGATGCTTTTTGCAGATGTACCTAAAATATTGACACCTGCATTATCAAGCTTAATTGCAAGGTTGTTAGGTATTTGACCACCCACAGAAAGTATTACTCCATGAGGGTTTTCAAGATCTATTATATCCAAAACTCTCTCATGCGAAAGCTCGTCGAAATAGAGCCTGTCGCACATATCATAATCTGTAGATACAGTTTCTGGGTTGTAATTTATCATTACGGCTCTGTAGCCCTCTTTTCTAACAGTGTTTAGGGCGTTTACAGAACACCAGTCGAATTCTACACTCGAGCCAATTCTGTATGCTCCCGAGCCAAGCACAATAACTGAGCGGTGGTCGCCCAAATATGCAACATCGTTTTCCTCTCCATTGTATGTCAGAAACAGGTAGTTGGTGTGTGCAGGGTACTCTGCTGCAAGAGTGTCTATACGTTTTACAACAGGTAAAATTCCATTTATTTTTCTGTAGCTTCTAATGACAAGTGAACTTCCGTCATCTGCTTTTTCCTTATAAATTGCTCTTGCAATCTGGAAATCTGAGAATCCCTGTTTTTTGGCAATTGAGAGTATGTTGTTGAAGCTTTTAACATTCTCATTCAGTTGCATATTTTCTGAGTTAGAACTCTCGTCTGCGCCATTTTTATCTTTACTCTCAAACCCATTTAACAACGAGTCAATCTGGCTATAGTCGAGTTTCTCTAACGATTCTGCCGTATCAACAATATTTTTGAGTTTATAGAGGAACCAGCGATCAATTTTTGTTAACTCATGTATCTGATCAACTGTATAACCCTGTCTGAATGCTTTGCTTACAACAAATATTCTCTGGTCTGTGGGTTCTCTAAGATCTTTATCTATATCATCAATCTTTAGCTCTTTATTCTCTACAAATCCGTGCATACCAACTCCAATCATGCGAAGTCCCTTCTGAATTGCCTCTTCAAAAGTTCTGCCTATCGACATAATTTCTCCAACAGATTTCATGCTCGAGCCAATCTGTTTTGATACTCCGCTGAATTTTCCAAGATCCCAGCGTGGAATCTTCACAACTATATAGTCGAGTGCCGGTTCAAAGAATGCAGGTGTAGTTTTTGTTACCGAGTTTTTAAGATCGAACAGGCCCATTCCCAATCCAAGCTTTGCAGCTACAAATGCTAATGGGTAACCGGTTGCTTTTGATGCTAATGCCGATGATCTGCTTAATCTTGCATTGACCTCAATTACTCTGTAATCTTCAGATTCCGGGTGTAGTGCATATTGCACATTACATTCGCCCACAATTCCTATGTGGCGAACTATCTTTATTGCTAACTCTCTCAACTTATGATACTCTGAGTTAGTGAGTGTCTGACTGGGGGCAACAACTATACTTTCGCCGGTGTGAATTCCGAGTGGGTCGAAATTCTCCATATTACAAACCGTAATACAGTTATCATGTCTGTCTCTTACCACCTCATACTCTACCTCTTTCCAACCTTTAAGCGATTTCTCAATTAATAGCTGGTCTGAATAGTTGAATGCTTTTGTGGTTAGCTCTTTTAGCTCTGTGCTATTATCGCAAAACCCCGAACCTAATCCTCCAAGTGCATATGCAGCTCTAACAATAACCGGATATCCAAGTAATTCAGCAGCTTCGAGTGCACTTTTAGTATCTGATACTGCAACACTGCTTATTGTTTTAACATATATCTCATCAAGCTTCTTTACAAAAAGCTCTCTATCCTCGGTATCCATTATTGCTCTAACGGGTGTACCAAGTACCTTAACATTATATTTCTCAAAAATACCCAGCTCATATAACTGCACACCGCAGTTAAGTGCTGTCTGACCGCCAAATGCAAGAAGTATTCCATCTGGTTTCTCTCGTACAATTACCTTTTCTACAAATTGTGGTGTAACTGGCAAGAAGTAGATCTTATCTGCAACTCCTTCTGAAGTTTGAACAGTTGCAATATTAGGATTTATGAGTACAGTCTCTATCCCCTCCTCTTTTAACGCTTTAAGTGCCTGTGAACCTGAGTAATCAAACTCACCTGCTTCACCAATTTTTAATGCACCTGAACCGAGAACGAGTACTTTTTTTATGTTTTTATCTATCATTAGCTTCTTAAAAATAAGTCTTGAACAATATATTTTTAATTCTTCTGATGCATTTTGCTGTATCTACTTCTTAATAAGATTAGCAAACTCTTCAAAGAAAAATCTTGTATCTGTAGGGCCACCGGCTGCTTCGGGGTGAAACTGTACCGATTTGAATGGTTTCGACTTATGTCTTATACCTTCGTTAGTGCCATCGTTCATATTTACAAACCATGGCTCCCAGTCGCTGCTCAGTTGCGATTCATCAACTGCATATCCATGATTTTGAGAGGTTATATAGCATTTGTTGCTGTTCACCATTCGCACCGGCTGGTTGTGGCTGCGATGTCCATATCTAAGTTTATATGTAGGTGCACCGGCAGCTTTGGCAAGCAACTGGTTACCCATACATACTCCAAAAATTGGCTTATCTCCACTCATAGCTTTCTTAATATTCTCAACTGTAATAGTGCAATGTTCAGGGTTACCCGGTCCGTTTGATATTACCAATCCATCGAAATCGATGTTGTTAAAATCATAATCCCATGGAACTCTCACAACCTTCAATCCCTCTCTAACAAGTTCGCGAATTATATTAAGCTTAGTTCCACAGTCGACCAAAACCACCCTCTTATCTCCCTCTCCATACTCAACAACCTCTTTACAGCTTGTTTCTGCTACTAAATTATATTTGTCGGGATCGTAGAATTCATCTCTGTTATATGTAAAACTTTCGTCGACTTTGCCAATCTCAATCTTACCCAACATCGATCCATACTCCCTGATAATTTTTGTTAGCTTACGAGTATCTATCCCATATATTCCGGGAACATTCTCTCTTTTTAGCCAACTTCCCAGACTTTCCACTGCATTCCAATGAGAATACTCTTCAGAATAATCCTGTACAATTAAACCTGATATATGTATCCGGTCAGATTCAAAAAAATCGGAAACTCCGTTTGTCTCGCTATTAGCTGGAACTCCGTAATTTCCGATTATTGGATATGTTAGTAATAAAATTTGTCCTTTGAAGGAGGGGTCTGTTAAGCTTTCGGGATAACCTGCCAT
>CAYLKV010000048.1:0-13549 GCA_964384545.1 uncultured Proteiniphilum sp. | reverse complement strand
TTCGCTCCTGCTAGTGTATCTCTCAAAAGCGGGTGCAAAGATAGAGGATAATTTTGAACTACCAAAATTTTTGAGAATAAATTTTCAATTTATTTTTTCAGTAGTTGCTTTTTCAATAAATAAGTCATTTTAGTAACCTAATCAATCATTAACTCTTTAATGAACCTCATTTCTCGTCGAAAAGGATTGCAAAGATAGAAGATTTTTATAATACGCTCCAAATATTTCAGACATTATTTTTGAAAAAAATTCTGTTCTAATTAAACATCTAAAGCCATAAAAATACAAAGATCTAATTTACAATATTTTGTATGAGTGGTATCAATTAACTAAAATATGAGAGCTAGTAGTTATTATTGGATTTACAGCAAAATTCATATACTCCCCTCCCCTTTTTATCTCAATATTTATTGTTTTTGGCGTATGCCAATCAATATATTGATTAAAGTTGAAAAGGTATGAAAAAGCAGATTTATATCTTTTATTATCAGAAATTGCTTCTGATACTTTATTGAAATTAGAAACATTCCAAAACATACATTCTTTAAAACCATTTGAATCTGTATATTTTGTATTTTGATCTCTTAAATTCAAAGTTTCTGCAATAAATCGTCTATATCCCTCAGTAAGAGCTTGAGAAGATGAATGATCGAAGTTTTGTCCTTGAATACTAACAACAATATCGCCCGGTAAAATTCCGGCAATGGCTGCCGGAGAACCAGGTGCAACTGATAATATAGTTTTTAAATCATTCATATCGTAACCAATACCTGTGTAGTTAAACTTCAGATATTTAACCTGATAAGTTCCAAATGACCTATTTCCGGCATAAGGAAACTTCAACAACATCAGCGGAAGATTCATCTCTAAATAATCACTTAAACTATAATATGTGCTTAATCTCTCATTAACTTCACTCTCCCAAAATAATGTCATTTCTCCCGCTTTCATATATCTTCTGTCATAAAAACGATATCCAAACTTAAGGTCATACAAGATATCATCTACTCTTACAGCTTCAGAAGGATTATAAACAGGCACTTTTACAGTTCTGTGATTCCTTGTATCAAATCTCCATACAGGCTGATAACTGCCAAAAGTTGGTGAATTGGGTTTAAATAATGGATTATTTTGCATACTATAAAATGTTTGTATCACGAAGTCGGGATCTTCAGGACTATAAATTAAACCCTTTTCTGTTAGTACACGAATAAAAATAGCATTTATACGTTCATCCAATTCTTTTGTACTTTCATCCGGAGCTGAAAACCCGAACGTTCTATAGTTATGAAATAAAGCATTTTCATTAGTTGAAGTCTTTACCGGCATTAGAAAACGTCGATCCTGCACATCCTCAAGACTGTAAAAAGCAAATACTGGAGCAAGTTGCGACTCCATAATAGCATTAGTTAAACGGCAGTCTTTTGTAAATGTGATCTCTTTAAATGAGTTTTCAAAATTTCTGATTGCAAGTGATATCTCAGAGTCATTATTATTAAACCAAGACATAATTGTTTGATATGACTTCTGATATGTGCCATTTTTATTGACAGACAAAATTATATCATTCAATTTAAGACCAGCCTTTTCAGCAGCCGATCCGGGAGTAATCTCCACTACAACAGGCTCTTTGTAACCCCAACTTTTATCCTGACTAATTTCAAATACAAAACCCGGAGTACATGTAACAGATGAATTTTGAGCAACTAATGTCTTTGTAAAAAACAAAAATATAAATGGTAAAACAGATAGTGTTTGTTTCATTGCAATAAATGTCTATAAATGATTAATTTTTCTTTCAACCTACAAAAAAAGTACAGTTGATAATAATTAATTTACAACTTAAAATGTGATAACATTACAAAGATATATTATTTTATCAAATCATTTCGTACTATTTCTTATCTTTGTCTAATTGAATTATAATTCAGTAACCAATAAATCAGTTATTGTCAATGCTAGAAATTATAAAAAATGATGCTTGGCTAGCACCTCACACCAGTACAATAGAAGGTCGTCACAGTTACTATCATAATCGTTTAAATAAACTTACAAAGGGAGGAAAAATCTCTCTTTCCGATTTTGCAAATGGGCACAACTATTTTGGCTTAAATAAAACGCCTGAAGGTTGGGTTTTCCGTGAATGGGCTCCAAATGCTACTGAGATATTTCTGATTGGCACATTCAATAATTGGCAAAAACTAGATGAGTACAGATTAATAAAAATAGAAGGAGGAGTCTGGGAAATCTATCTGCCTCAAGAGAAGATTAAACATGAAGATCTATTTAAGTTATTTGTCGAATGGAATGGTGGATCCGGTGAAAGAATACCTGCATGGTGCAAAAGAGTTGTACAAGACCAAAACAGCTACATTTTTAGCGCACAAGTGTGGGAGCCAGAAATAAAATATCAATTTAAGCATAATAGCTTTAAGCCAAAAACCTCACCACTCCTAATTTATGAAACTCATATAGGTATGTCCACTTCAGAAGAAAAAGTAGGCACATACAACGAGTTCAGAGAAAATATACTTCCACGAATTAAAGAAAATGGCTATAATGCAATTCAAATTATGGCTATTCAAGAACATCCATATTATGGCTCTTTTGGATATCATGTATCTAGCTTTTTTGCAAACTCTTCACGAAATGGTACACCCGAAGAACTTCGTCAACTCATCGACACAGCACACGAAATGGGTATTGCAGTAATAATGGATATAGTTCATTCACATGCTGTAAAAAACGAAACAGAAGGAATTGGTCGCATAGATGGATCATACGATCTATATTTTCATAGCGATCCAAATAAAAGATATCACAAAGCGTGGGATTCATTGTGTTTCGACTACGGAAAAGATGAAGTGCTACACTTTTTACTTTCCAACTGTAAATATTGGCTCGAAGAGTTTCAGTTCGATGGTTTTAGATTCGATGGAGTTACTTCAATGATATATTATAGTCACGGTTTAGAAGAATCATTTAGTGGCTATAGCGATTATTATAACGGAAAACAGGATATAGATGCAATCTGCTATCTAACACTCGCAAATAAATTGATACATGAACTAAATCCTTTAGCAATCACAATTGCAGAAGAAGTTAGCGGTATGCCTGGATTAGCTTTAAAACCGGAAGAAGGTGGTTATGGATTCGATTACCGAATGGCTATGAATATTCCCGACTTCTGGATTAAGACAATAAAAGAGAAAAAAGATGAGGATTGGAGTCCTTCATCAATCTGGTGGGAAGTTACCAATCGTCGTAACGATGAAAAAACAATATCATATGCCGAAAGTCACGATCAGGCTTTAGTTGGAGATAAAACATTAATATTCCGACTTATCGACTCCGACATGTATTGGCATATGTCTAAACTAACCGAAAGTACTATAAGAGTTGAAAGAGGAATAGCATTACATAAAATGATAAGGCTTGTTACCGCAACTACAATAAACGGAGGTTATCTCAATTTTATGGGCAATGAATTTGGTCATCCCGAATGGATAGATTTTCCACGTGAGGGAAATAATTGGTCATATCAATATGCTCGACGTCAATGGAATCTTGCAGATGACAAAAACCTAAAGTATCACTACATGGGTGATTTCGATAAAGCAATGTTATCACTCATCAAATCGGCACCAAATTTTCAAAAATCAGAAATAATAAAAATATGCGATAAAGAGGATGACAATATCCTAGCTTATATGAGAGGTGATTTTCTATTTGTATTTAACTTTCACCCACTAAATTCATATTGCAGTTATGGGTTATTAGTTCCTCAAGATGAATATGAAATAGTTCTTGATACAGACGACAAAAAATATGGTGGATTCGACTTAAATGACAGATCTATACACCATTTTACACATTTCGACCCAATATATTCAAAAGATAATAAGGGATGGATAAAATTATATATCCCATCAAGAACAGCAATTGTATTAAAAAGAAGTAACAAAAAGAAGTAATAACAAAAAATAAAAAGATGACAACTTATAGCAATTTATACCCTATAAAATTCAGACCTATACTAAAATCAATTATATGGGGTGGTTCAGATATCACAAAATTTAAAAATATCAATCCCCAGCAAGAAGGAATTGGAGAGAGTTGGGAAATTTCGGGAGTACCAGGAGATATCTCCATAATCGAAAACGGTCATTTTGCCGGCACATCACTTCAAACACTTCTATCAGAAAAGCGAGAACAGCTAGTTGGATCAGATGTATATCATAAATTTGGGAATAAATTCCCTCTTCTTATCAAATTTATTGATGCTCAAGATAATCTCTCAATTCAGGTTCATCCCGACGATAAGCTTGCAGGAGAACGTCACAATTCTTTCGGCAAAACTGAAATGTGGTATGTGGTTAAAGCTGCACCCGAAGCATTTTTATACACAGGATTCGAGAAACAGATAACACCCGAAGAGTATGAGAAAAGCATAGAAGACAACAGCTTCACCGATAGTCTCAAAAAACATATGGTAAAAGAGGGCGATGTATTTTTCCTTCCAGCCGGTCGTGTTCATGCCATCGGAGCAGGTTGCTTTATTGCCGAGATTCAACAAACCTCAAATATTACATATCGTATATATGACTACAATCGAAAAGATGCACAGGGAAATTCAAGAGAACTTCATACTGAACTAGCCAAAGATGCAATCGACTTTAAGATATACGATACCTATAAGACAGAATATAAAAAAGAACTTAATAAACCGGTAGAACTAGTTACTTGCCCCTATTTCACTACTAATTTATTAGAACTGAGCGAGTCAATAAATCGTGATTACAAAGAAAAAGATTCATTTGTAATTTATATGTGTATAGAAGGTGGCGCTAATATTGAAGATAATAAAGGTAATAAACTTACGGTTGTACAGGGTGAAACAATTCTGATACCGGCCGAGACTAAATCGGTGACTGTAGTTCCAAATAATAATTGCAAGCTCCTTGAAGTATTTGCTTGATAATGAAAGGTATAATTCTAGTAAATTTAGGAACTCCTGCAAGCAACGAAAAGTTAGATGTAAAAAACTTTATTGCTGAAATGCTTTCAGATCCGCTGCTTACAGATAAATCCAAATGGATATCAAAATTTCTTGCTACAAAAATTATAGCACCACAAGCAGCAGCACGCTCGTCGGCAAAATATAAACTAATCTGGCGTAATGAAGAACCTTTCATTTCACCAATAATTTATAATATGACCAAGCTTGCAGAAGCTATTGAGTCCAAAAAGGGTATGCCAGTCTCAATTGCAATGAGGTATGGCATGCCCGATATTATGAGTGCTTTTAAAGAGCTTAATCAGAAATGCTCACTCTTAAACGAAGTTATAATCTTTCCACTCTATCCTCACTATGCTCAGTCAACTACCCAAACAACAATAAAAGAGATAAGCGAAGTTTTCTATAAACATCCTCATTCATTCAGATTAAAAATTGCAGAACCATATTATAATCATCCAGAGTACATCAACGCTCTTGCAGAAAGCGCAAAGCCTTACATTAATGATATCGATAAGCTAATATTTGTATACCATAGCTTGCCAAACAAGCAACAGGAAATAGCACGAAAAAAGGGGAAAGAGTTCGACTACGTATATCAAATTAAAGAAACTAACCGATTAATTTGCGATAAACTCAACATAAAACCCAACGATTCATTACTCTTCTTCAGCTCTCAAAGAGATGACAAATGGTTGAAACCTTTTCTAGATCAAAGTATTGGCAAGCTACCCCAACTTGGCTGTAAAAAAGTTGCCATAATGTCTCCGGGATTTCCTTCAGACAATATGGAGACACTATTTGATATAGATATAGAAGCACGCAAACTGTTTATGGATGCCGGTGGTGAGAAGTTCAGTTTTATTCCCTCACTTAATTATAACGATGAATGGGTGGATGCAATATGGAAGATTATTGAAAAAATGTAAGTAGCATTTACAAATCCGTTTTTAGATATAGTACTCCATCAAATCTATTAAACCAGCCTGCAGAGCGTATCTTGTTGCCTCATTAACACTATTAACCCCAAGCTTACTATATATATTTCGGCGATGTGTATTCACCGTATGAAAGCTCAAATTCTTTTCTACAGCAATTTCCTTAGTTGTTTTACCTAGTGCTATTTCATGTAATATATTTTTTTCAGATGCAGTAAGATTTACAACAACTCTACCATTATCTACTTCACTTTTCATTACAGACTGAGCGTACTCACACCAGTAAACTCCTCCCTTTTTAATCGACATTAAAGCTTCAATAATAATCTTTTTGGTGTAATGTTTAAGAACTACACTTATAGAATCGTCAGCCAATAAAAGCTGTCTTAAAAAATGTTCTCCCGGTTCTTCTGAAAAAAGAAGCCATACAGATTTTTTAGCACCGCTTTTTATATTCAAAAAATGATCCAGAGAAGAGAAATCAAATAAAGAATAGTCAGTTATAACAATAGATTCGGGGCACTTTCGCAACTCATCCAATAAACCGATATAACTATTTACTTCTATCAAACTAAATTCCGAATCAATCTCATTTATATATGATATTAATCCTGCACGTGTTATATCTCTATTATCAGCAATTATATAATTTCTCACCTATTAATTAATTAGTAACATCAACATTAATCACAAATTTAATCAAATAATAAAACTGAAACATCTAAAATACCACAAATGTGCTATTTCTGAACCTTTCAAATATATATATCTTTGTTACCATAAAAAATTAAAATAAATCATATGACAAAAATTGCTGAAAATCTAACAGAATTAATAGGTAACACCCCACTTTTAAAAATAGGTCAGTTTGCTAAATCAGAAGGAGCAAAAGCAAATATCATTGCAAAATTAGAAAGTTTCAATCCACTAGGCAGTGTAAAAGACAGAATAGCTTTTGCAATGGTAAAAGATGCAGAAGATAAAGGAATACTCAAAACAGGTTCTGTAATAATTGAGCCTACAAGTGGTAATACAGGAATTGGACTAGCCTACGTTGCAACAATAAAAAAGTACAGAATAATTCTAACAATGCCTGAGACAATGAGTCTCGAAAGACGAAATCTTCTAAAAGCACTTGGAGCAGAATTGGTTTTAACACCTGGTCCGGAAGGTATGAAAGGAGCAATTGCGAGGGCAAAAGAACTTCAATCGGAAATTGAGAATGCTGTAATATTACAACAATTTGAAAATCCATCGAACCCCGAAATCCATTACAAAGCTACAGGTGAAGAGATTTGGCGTGATACAAACGGAAAAATCGATATACTTGTTAGTGGAGTTGGTACAGGAGGTACAGTTAGCGGTGCCGGAAAACGTTTAAAAGAACTAAACCCAAACATTAAAGTAGTAGCAGTTGAACCAGCCGATTCACCAGTACTCTCAGGAGGCAACCCCGGTCCGCATAAAATTCAGGGAATAGGAGCAGGATTTATTCCTGGAACATATAACTCGACTGTTGTAGATGAAATAATTCCTGTAAGCAATGATAATGCAATTAAAACCAGTCGCAAATTAGCATCACAAGAGGGCCTGTTGGTAGGAATTTCTTCAGGTGCAGCAGCTTATGCAGCGCTACAATTAGCATTAGACCCGCAAAATGAGGGAAAAAACATTGTAGTTATACTACCTGATACCGGCGAACGATATCTTTCAACAATATTATATGCTTTTGATGAGTACCCTCTTTAAAAGAGATTAGGTCTTAAGAGCGTTATTGAATATTCTCGAGGGCCTGTTTTATATCATCAAACAAAGTATCCACACTCTCAAGTCCCACAGACAAACGGAGTGTGGTTTCTTTTACATCTATCTGCAGTTTCTGTTCAGGAGTAAAAGTCCCATATATTGTACTTGCCGGATGAATAATCAGACTCACATTATTAAATAGATTTGTGGCTCTTTTTATCAGTTTCAAGCCATTCATAAAACTATAACACTGCTCCTTAGACCCCAAATCGAATGTAAGCATCGCACCCGGACATTCACCAAACTGAGTAAGACTAATTTCATAAAATGGATTATCCTCTAACCCAGTATAGTTAACCGAAACAATCCCCTTCAAATTTTGCAATTGTTTAGCCAATTCAAAACAAGTTCCGGAGGCTCTTTCATACCTAACATGCAATGTCTCTAGCCCCAACGATTGCATATACGCAACCTCCGGTGTCATATATGCACCTAAGTTTCTATGAATCTCTTTTCTTAGTTTGAAATGAAATGCCGATTGAGATAAATCAATATACTGTTTTAGTTTTAACGAATGCGACCAGTCGAATTTGCCATAATCAATTATCAAACCACCCAAACTAGTACCTCCACCCGAAATATATTTTGTACTTGATATAATATCGATATCTACACCAAAATCTGATGATTTAAATGCAGAGAATGGTATAATAGTCGAATCTGCAACTAAAGGCACATTCTTATCATGAGCAACTTTACTCAAATCCTTAAGGTTTGCAACCTCCATTTGCGGATTAGTAATTACCTCAACAAACAGAGCACAAGTATTATCATCAATGTTAGCAGAAACCTCATCCATATTTGTTAAATCACAAAACCTAGTCTCCACCCCAAAAGATGAAAGTGTATTAACAAAGAAAGAATATGTATTACCAAAAAGGTGACGCGATGCCACAATATTACTTCCACTCCATGCTAATGTAAAGAAAACATTGCTAATAGCAGCCATACCCGAGTTAAGTGCAGTCACACTAAAAGAATCTGTTACAGCTCTTACACGTTCTTCAAAAAATTGTACTGTCGGATTTGTTACTCTCGAGTAGGTATGCTCATTCGTGCGGCCACAAAATGCATCCTCCATCTCCTCAGCAGAGTCAAACTCAAAAGCTAGAGAATGGTATATTGGAATTGATATTGAACCATAAACATCTTTTTTGGGGAACCTGACACCTAACAATCTATCTTCAAAATCTTTTGAATTCATTCTTATTTAGTTTACCAGAACGTTTTTCTACTACTTCATTAATATCCAAGCATCAGAATGTTTAGGGTAATTCTTATGAATTTCTCTTAGGTAAACTTCAGCCTCTTCCTTATTATTAAACGAAGCAGAATAGACATCAAAACGCTCAGGTCTTTGTAATCTATTTGCGTTATTAAAACCTTCTTCTTTTAAAATTTTCAATAATTTAGAAGAGGATAAATCACTTCTAAAAACTCCCATTATTATATAATAAGAAGGTGTTTTAGTGTTATTATTGTTCGAGGTTTCTGCAATTTCAGAATAAGACTCAGACTTAGATTCGTTGATGTCCACTGACTCAGCTTCACCACCAATCTCATTATCAGTCAAAGTCTTATCAACAATTGATAAGTCGTCTAATATCACACCAAAATTATTATTAACTTCATCTATAACTTTTTCTGAATGACTGTTTTTTGCACTATTCTTAGGTTTAAACCATTCAGTTTCGTAAGAAATATTTGCAGTTTGTCTATCAATTGAGATATCACTAACAGGAAGTACAAACATAAAAAGAATAATAGCAGCGACTGCAGCTGCAGTTATACCAATTTTCTTAAATGCTCCTCTCCTATCCTTCTCAGGTATTGTTAGCGGTATAGTCTTTGGTGTATCTTCTTTAACCGTAAGCTTCTTCAATGTAACAGAGCCTAATCCAAAATACCCCGGTCTCACAAAACCACCAGGTATATATGTAAATCTATTATCTTCAGTTAGTGAGAAAGAACCCAGCTTATCTAAATCTAAATAATTTTTGTCACGAAGCGCTTGCTTCAACTTATCCACCTCACACTCAATTGTCCATACAGCTTTTTCAAATGAAAGATCATATGTTTTCATATATGATTCTGCAAGTAAACCATCATTGTGAGTCAGATCGCGATTAAATACCAACTCACATGCAGGTGGCAGAAGAACACTGTTTTCACTCCATCTGGCAGGAATTTCGTTAACTACAAAACCTCCCAAATCAGGAATAATCACACAATTATGTTCGTGCAGTAGAAATTCTATGTGAGATATAAGTCGGTTCATATAACAAAGATAAAAAAATTCCTTAAATAAAATCCATATATCGCTATTTTTTAACCTTTTCAGGGTTGCGATTAGCAAAATCTTTCCAGTCCCTATATTTATTGTCACCTGTAGTTATTCCCGATTGATAATAATGGCAAAGTGCAGCAGCTAGACCATCAGTTGCATCCATCTCTACCAGCATATTCTCTTCAGGAATATGGAGTGTCTTTTGAAGCATATATGCCACCTGCTCTTTAGCAGCCCTACCATTTCCTGTAATAGACATTTTTATTTTTAGAGGAGCATATTCAAATATCGGTATATCACGAGATATCGCTGCTGCCATAGCAACACCCTGAGCACGGCCTAATTTAAGCATACTCTGCACATTTTTTCCGTAAAATGGAGCCTCAATAGCTAATTCATCAGGTAAAAACTCTTCGATAAGACCAATTATTCGTGAATAAATTTTTGCAAGCTTAATATAATGATCATCATATTTTCCAAGCTTCATCACCCCCATTGCCAACATAGAAGGTTTATTATTCAGAACCCTTAGAATTCCATAACCCATTACTTGAGTACCCGGATCAATCCCCATTATAATTCTTTCTTTCTGCATCTAATGTTCAATTGTCTGCAAAAGAGTTGAGAAGCCAACCATTTTCTCTTTAAATCTTTCCATAAGAGGAGTAAAAACACTATGGCTTTCATTAGAGTTCCATCTCTCCATCTCTACAATATCAGTTACCTGAAACTCCATTGCAAATGATATACCTTCATCACTATCTTTCCCAAAAACTTTTGCAAATCTTGGGGATTTAAGCATTCCACTCTTTGTAGATTTAGGGATGAATATCTTAACCATATATTCTATAAATTCTTCCTGTATATCTTCATCCACGTGAAAAGTGGTATTAAATACAATCATAATTAGCTGTGTTAATTTCTTTATTATTTTCAATGCAAATATAAACAAATTATCTATCTTTGCAGCACTTTAAATATGGGGGATTAGCTCATCTGGCTAGAGCGTTTGACTGGCAGTCAAAAGGTGATCGGTTCGAGTCCGATATTCTCCACAAAATAATACACGCATCAAAGGGTCCCGGAAGATTACCGGGATCCTTTTTTTATTATAAAAAAACACAAAAAAGCTCACTTTTGAGAATAAAAACGTATCCAAATAGATTTTTTATAATTTGCCAAATACTCTAAAAACAAGTGCTTTGTGAGAGATGTAAATTTTTCTCACTTTGCAAAGAATATTATAGTAAATAAACAAAAACTATGAAATATTATTTTAATTTTGTAAAGGTAGATCGCTGAGAGAATTAAAAAAGAGAACAATCAATACCTTAAGGAACAAAATAAAAAATAGTATGAAAAATATGAAGTCTTATACAGCATTAATCCTGCTATTTCTACTTTTCCCAATAACTATTTTTGCCCAAACTATTCCCAAGAGTGCCAGCGATATATACACTCACTTGTATTGGAATAGATTACCTTCGGATGCCGAAATCGATGCCGCAATACAAGAGTTGATAAACAAACAGTTTGGCGATATATCTGTAAACGGTACCGTTGTGGATGAACGAAGTTATGATGTTTCTCAAATAATTAAGTATCATAATAAGGACCTGGCCGGTCAAAGAGAACCTGGATCCATTTCGAACGCAAGAATCTTTTTAGCCACTTATGGAACTTTTGGTACATCGATAAAATATTATATACTAACACAGGATCAGGAGAAAGATAAATTTCAGTTTATTAAAACCTTTATGAGTTATGAGCCAACTTCTTTGGAAGAGGCTTACAGCAATAGTATCAAAGAGATTACCAGTTCACCATCTTCAGCATTAGGTTTTGCTCCACCTCTCGAAGGTTCCTCTTCCGAAGGAATAAGCGATATTGAAGGTAATCAGCAGGGCGAAGAAATTCCTTGGGAAGTGCTAATCGGCATAATTGGAGGTGGAGGCCTCATAGCAATTGCCCGAAAGATTTTTAAGAAAAAACCAGGACAAAAACAAAACAATAAAAAGAAAAAAGAAAAGGAGAAAAAAGAGGAAGAAGAACAAGTAAAATATATTCTAAATCTAAACAAGGAAAAATTCAATCTTACTGTCGGTAAACCTGATATTTTAGAAGTAGTTGTTTATAAAATCACGCCTAAAACCCAGCAAAAATATCCGGCACAAATACAACTCATAAATTCTGAAAAGGCATTGAAGATAAGCCCCTCTCAGGCGAAAGGAAGCCTTTCAGCACAAATGCTTTTGGAAGGTACTCCCAGTAAAGCTTCATTTAATATTACTGTACAAGCGGTTGCTGACGGTCATCAGTTTCAAAAATTCATCCAAATACAAGCTGAAGGGAAAAAGCAACTTGCAGTGGAAACCTTGCCTGACAACAAACGTTCACTCCGCCCCGATACTTATCAAGTGATTGAAATTCGTGCAAGGATTCTTGATGAAAATGATAAGTCTATTCCAGAGCTCACTGAACAGATAATCTTCAAACCACAGAGCGACTGGATAGATTTATCGGAACCGGTTATTGAGGCTGAGTACATTGCTTTAAACATGGGTTGTACGAGTCCGAATCCAGATAACAAGACAGCAAATATGCCAAGCTCCGTGAAGTTGATGTTACAAATGGATGATGTTCCCGAAGGAGAAGCTCCTTTAATGCACGATTTGGAAATAGCTTTACTCGATTGTAAACTGGAAACCGAAATTGATGAAGCTACTTTCCCCGTTTCAGACGATATGAGCGAGATTACCTTCGATGTTTGGATTGAAGATGCAGGAGATGAAAAAGGATGGAAATTCAGTGGGGAATATCGGCACGGTTCTCAACCCACCGAACCTGTCACAAATATTGATATTCAACCAAAAAGTGATCTAAAAGCTTCAGTTACCCTAACAGGCCCATTGATGAAGCCCAAAGAGGGTGAGTCTGTTATTAGCGAAACACTTGTTATTTCTGCTGCTCAGGGTGATGAAAAACCTTTGGAACGTCACCTGAATATTATGGTGATGCAGGAAGGTCTAATAATCAAAGAGGGTGTAAGCAAACAAAACGAAATCAATATTCTTGCAAGTAAGCCTATCGAAAAAAATATAGATTTAGCACTTTATCGTTACGATAAACAGTCGAATCAAGTATTGGTGGATCAAGAGGGACTTGCTGATATTCAATTTGAATTACTCAACGAGGAAGCTGAAATCATTAATATTGCTAGTGTTCTGCAACCCGAGTTCGCTTTTGGGGGACTCGTTACCAATATTCCTTTGGGACGATACCATTTTACGACAAAAGAAGAAATTCCCGGCACAGGTGATGTCTATGTTTTGAATTATCTTGTAAAAGCACCATACGTTGATACTGACAGACCAGAATATTTCGAAAAAAATCTAACTCTCAAGGTCAAAACTTATGGTATTGGAGAGGAGTTTCCAGATTGGGTAAAAGCATACGAAGATTGCAAGTATATCATCGAGAATTATGTACCTATCGGTGATG
>CAYLKV010000047.1:0-13715 GCA_964384545.1 uncultured Proteiniphilum sp. | reverse complement strand
TACCTCTTTTAATATTGTGGGCAGAGTGGTTTCACCAAATACTCCATCTGATATATCTCTTTACCCTTCTCACACTGCATCAAATTTTATTATGGGTCTAACTTATACTCCTCGTTATAGATATCGGGTGAGGGATGGAATAAAAAATTATGTTTCAAGCAGATATCCTACATTTACAGTTTCTTACGAAAAGAGTGTGAACCTGTTTACTGATAATCAGGCACCACTGTATGACAAGATTATCTTTTCTGCTTCGCAAAATATTAAAGTATCTCCTTTCGATGAGATAGATTATCATTTGTCGGGTGGATCTTTTTTATCATCTGAACGATTATATGAAAACGATCTGCATTATTATGCCAATAGCCAGATGATATTAACCCAACATGATTTTACTCGCAGATTTAATCTCTTACCACACTACTCTGCTTCAAGCAATTGGTGGATGGAGGGGCATATCAGCTATCAGTCGCAATATCTGATTCTAAAAAATATCCCTTTTCTGCAGCGTTACATGTTTGATGAGGCAGTCCATCTCCATGGATTGATGGATGAAAATAAGCAGTTGTATCTCGAACTGGGCTATTCCATTGGGTTTCTTGGATTGGGTAGAGCGGGCATTTTTACTAGTCTTACAGATAAAAAGTTTGAAGGAGTGAGTTTGAGGCTCAGTTATCCGCTATGGGATATCATAGAAAAACCACTTAAATAGACTATTCTAATATTTAAATTAGAAGTAAAAAATATTGTTGTATAATTTGCAAATAAAAATAATGTTCGTACATTCGCGAACATTATAAAATATGGGAAAAATGCATGATAGTATAAGTCAAGTTGACCAAGAGACGGTGGCAAGGTTTGCAAAAGCATTGGGTCATCCTACTCGTATTGAAATACTTGTGTTTCTGGCGTCTCAGGATAGCTGCTTCTTTGGTGATATACACGACGAGCTTCCTATTGCTAAATCTACGGTATCGCAACACTTAAAGGAGCTGAGAGATGCTGGACTTATAAAAGGAGAAATTGAAACTCCCAAAGTAAGGTATTGTATACACAAGGAGAACTGGGAGATTGCACGAAAATTATTCTATAATCTATTTGATTTGTTTGATGATAAAGAGGTTATCTGTTAAGTAAGATATATTTTTTGTGTTTATTGTTCGTTGTTCGACGAAATACAAGAAAGAATAATAAAAAACATAAAATGTCAATAAATAAATTTTGAATTAAAATGGGAATTAAAAAAGAAATATCGGGAATTAGTTTTTTCAACAAGTATCTAACTGTCTGGGTGATACTATGTATGGCTGCAGGTGTATTGATTGGAAGATATTTATCTGCAATTCCTGAATTTTTAGGTAAGTTTGAGTATGCGAATATTTCAATTCCTACTGCTATTCTTATTTGGGTTATGATATACCCAATGATGATGAAGGTGGATTTCCAGAGTGTAAAGAACGTTGGAAAGAGTCCAAAAGGATTATACTTAACTTGGATAGTAAACTGGCTCATTAAGCCATTTACGATGTATGCAATTGCTTCATTCTTTTTGTTTATAGTTTTCAGAAACTTTATAACCCCAGAACTTGCTACTGAATATCTTGCTGGAGCTGTACTTTTGGGTGCGGCACCTTGTACAGCAATGGTATTTGTTTGGAGTACATTAACTAAAGGTAATCCTGCTTACACTGTTGTTCAGGTTGCAACAAACAACTTAATTATATTAGTTGCCTTTATACCGATAGTTAAATTATTATTGGGAGTAAGCAATGTTGCTGTTCCATGGGATACGCTGATATTATCGGTAATTCTTTTTGTAGTAATTCCACTAACAGGTGGTATTATAACTAGAGTTAGAGTAATAAAGAAAAAAGGATTAGAGTTTTTTGAAAATAAGTTTTTACCTAAATTTGATGGGGTAACAACAGCAGGTTTACTACTTGTGCTGGTTCTTCTTTTCTCTTTTCAAGGTGAGACTATTTTAAATAATCCACTTCACATATTGTTAATATCTGTGCCTCTTGCAATTCAAACATTCTTTATCTTCTTTATTGCTTTTGGTGCTGCTAAATTGCTGAAACTTCCTTATAATATTGCTGCACCTGCTAGTATGATTGGTGCTTCTAACTTCTTTGAACTGGCAGTAGCTGTTGCAATTGCTCTGTTTGGCATGAATTCACCTGCAGCATTAGCAACAACTGTTGGAGTTCTTACTGAAGTGCCATTGATGCTTTTCTTAGTATATATAGCAAATAAAACAAATAATGAAAACAAAAATATTGATACTTTGTACCGGTAATAGTTGCCGAAGCCAAATGGCACATGGATTTCTTCAATCTTTTGACAATCGTTTAGAGGTGCGCTCCGGAGGAACAAAACCTGCTGAAAAGGTAAATCAAACAGCAGTAAAAGTAATGTCTGAAATAGGTATAGATATTAGTAATCATACTCCGCAAAATGTTGATAAATATATAGAAGATGAATGGGATTATGTAATCACCGTTTGTGATAGTGCAAAACAAACATGTCCAGTTTTTTCAGGAAAGGTAAAACACCGCTTGCATATCGGTTTTGAGGATCCCTCTGAAGCTAAAGGAACTCCTGAATTTATTATGAGTGAATTTTACAGAGTGCAGGATGAGATTAAAATTCGTTTCCTGAATTTATACAACGAGAGGCTTCTACCTGAATTTTATAAATAGATTATTCAATCACTTTTATATCATTAGAGTAAACAAAGAGTATGTTACCCATTTCATCATAACCTTCGAATAACTCTGTGTTGTCGTTTTTGAAGTTGTTAATATTGAAGCCAAGCATTGTGAGTCCGGCATCTTTTGAGTGACTGTTTATTATTTCTTTAATAGTTTTGCTTTCATCTTTAATTATTACCTCCACGTTTTTAGGTGTTATAGGTAGGCGACCTGTCTCAAGTAACTCGTTCATCTTATTTCTTATTTCTTCTGATTCTGGCTCGCTGCAAATATTTAATAGCTTTATATTTGCTTTTTTCCAATTGGGATGCCCTAAAATAATAAAGCCAAGCAGGATCATTAGATTTGTATTAACTGTATCAAAACTTCTTACCCAAATATGTATACCATTTTTAAATAATATTGGCTTATGGCTCGATGCCAGTATACAAACATCAAAGCCCCCGGCATTAACCATTATGAAGTTATCGATAATATCGTGAAGGTCGTGTGGATCATTTTTCTCAAATTCAAAAATAACCATATTGTTCTCCATCCCTGCTATACCCGGAATCTGAATTGACTGGGCAATTGCAGAAGTAGTAGATGGGGAAATAATTGTATCGATATAAACATTGCTGGATGAGTTTAGGTTACTAATTAACCTTTTTATTTCTTCTTCAGCTTGAGTAACAGTTTCTTTAGAATAATAACCATCGATAAGATGAAGATATGTACCAAATCCATATTTAAATGAAATCCAGTCAATAAGATTTAGCGCATTATCACGCTTAAACGTATACTTTGAGATACATATGGCACTTGGCCTCCAATCATCTTTTAAGGTATTACGTGTTTTTTTCTTCTGCAGGTAAATTTGCAGATCTCTATTTAGCTTAAAAAGAGTGTTAGCAAACAATGCCGCAAAGCCTTTTCTTCTCTTATGGTAATTGTCCATGTAGAGATAGAGTAAAGTCATTGAGAGAAAAGCAAATATAGTGTAAAGCAGGCTAATTTGAAACATAACCCAAAAAGCTGTAAGAAAACCAAGTATTGAAATGTACCATTTAGACTTAAATGATGGGCGATATGAAGGCGATGAGCCGAAATGGTTTAAGAAAGAGATAAGGCACAACGATCCGTAAGTTACTAAGAAAAACATAGTAATTATTTTTGCCACTACATCTACTCCACCTATAGCTACAAAAATAAAAGCGATTATACATGTGATAACTGTTGAGTTGACAGGTTCATCATCTTTTTTTCGTAGTTTACTTATCCATCTGTTGGCCCTTTGTATTGGGATAGAGTTATCAAGGGCAATAGCTTGTAAGGTTCTTGGACCCACCATTATTGAGCCTAAAGCGGAAGAAAATGTGGAAGCTGCTAATCCAAGTGGTACAATGATACTGCCAAACAGAGAGATATCACCCATTATGAGCTGATTATCTAATAACTGTGATGATGATGCAGAAGTGGCTAATTTATATGCTATGAAGAGATATACCATAAAACTGGTTAATGTAGCCGCTGTTGTACCTAATGGAATGGATTTTCCTGGTTTTTTTAAATCTCCAGACAAGCCTACACCAGCTGTCATACCAGTGAAAGCAGGGAAAATTATAGCAAAAACGACAAAAAGTTGATTGCTGTTAACCCATCTTCTGTTAGATTCAAAATATGTGGTAACATTTCCATCTACAGGTTTTCCAAGAAAGAAAAAGATTATTGTGAGTATAAGCAGGCCAACTACAACATACAATGCCTTGATTCCCATATTATCTCCCTTAACAATCACTAATATTGATAAAAGCAGCATCACAGGAATACTCACAACTTGTCGCGGTAGCTCAATTCCATAATTATTACTTATGAATTCAAAAAAGAACCCGAAAGCCTCTGTGAAAGCTATTACATAAAATGCTATGCTAATTGTTTGTGACAAATAGAGCATGATACCAAGCGTCCCTCCAATATTAAGACCAAATGAACGAGATATTATGAAATATTCTCCTCCTCCTTCTACTCGCTTATTGGTGGCAAGTTCTGAGATAGCCATGGCTGTAGGTATAGTTACCATGTTGCCTAAAATGATAAGAGCAAAAACACCCCACAAACCAACAGTTCCGACAGCATAACCAAATCGCAGAAATAGGATTGCCCCAAATAGTGTTGCAATTGCTGTGAAGTATACAGCAGAAGTACCAAACTTTTTTCCTTGATGACCCATGGTTTGCAAATTTTTCGATTCAAAGATAAAAAATATTCAATTAGATTGCTTAGTAATGCTATATGCGATACATTTTTGTTCAATGATTTCTTCTATAATTACAAATAAAGAATGCAATACAGCAAATTTATGTTTTTGATAAACGCATTAATTCCAATATATTTGCTTGATGTTTAATCCGAAAATAATTTCTAACATATGTCTATCTTAAAAAACAGTTCAATTTTACTTGCCGCATCATTTAATGGATTAGCAATGACTCAGATTCAGGCTCAGATGATAGATAATGATGGCAAAAGACCTAATGTATTGCTTGTCGTATCTGATGACCAGTCTTTTGAACACACCAGTTTTGCCGGTTCTAACTTTGTTTCTACTCCAGGTTTTGATATGGTTGCAAAAAGTGGAATTTATTTTTTAAATGCCTACGCATCTTCACCCGGTAGTGCGCCTTCTAGAGGCTCAATGGTTACAGGGAGGCATCATTGGCAAAATGAACAGAGTGGGCAGCATGCTTCAAGTTGGATGAAAAAGCATATTCCATTTGTAGATTTATTGGCACATAGCGGTTATCATACTGGTTATACAGGAAAAGGAGTTGAACCATTTCAATATGCAAAAAATGAAAATGATTCTCTTTGGAGATATGGTAATGCTGCGGGTAAGCCCTATAATAAAATACTTTATGGATCGGATGGAGTTGATGATGTTAGAGTTGCCAAGGGTGTAAGTCGTCTCGATTATTTTTCAAATTTCAAAAACTTTCTGAAAGATAGAGATCGGGATCAACCATTTTATTTTTGGTTTGGCAGTAATGAGCCTCACAGAGGTTATGAAAAGGATTCATGGAAGAGAACAGATAAAGAACTTTCGATGGTGGATGTTCCTGCCTTCTTACCGGACGATGATGAGATAAGAGGCGATTTACTCGATTATGCTGTTGAAATAGAGTGGTATGATAGACATCTTGTTAAAATACTGAATTACTTGCAGGAAATTGGTGAGCTTGACAATACTATTGTTATAGTAACGGCAGATAACGGAATGCCATTTCCAAGGGCAAAAGCATATAATTATGAGTATGGTGTGCATGTACCTTTAGCAATTTCTTACCCTAAAAGTTTCCCCACAAACAGAGTTTCATCAGACCTTGTAAGCTTTGTTGATATTGCTCCAACAATTCTTGAATTGGCAGGTGTGACTGAGGAAGGGATGTTACCAATTACAGGGAAGAGTTTGGTGAATTTACTTAAATCACAGGAATCGGGAAAAATTGATAAGAGCAGAAATCATATCTTTTCTGGAAGAGAACGACACTCATATTCAAGATGGAATAATTTAGGTTTTCCGCAACGCGCAATTAGAAGTGGCGACCATCTTCTTGTTTGGAATATGAATCCAAATCTATGGCCAGCAGGCGATCTTCAGGCAGTAAAACCGAACTCAGAAGGAGAGCTTTATCCTTTGTATGGCATTGATGATAATGGCACATATCGTTCCGGATGGGCGTTTACAGACATTGATGATTCACCCTCAAAATCATTTTTAATTGAGAATCATAATAATGAAGATATTAAAGACTTCTTTAATTTAGCTTTTGGAAAGGTACCAGAGTTTGAACTTTATAATGTGAAGGAAGATCCCTATTGCCTTGAGAATGTATATGGCAAATATGAGTATATAAGACTTGGA
Source organism: uncultured Proteiniphilum sp. (assembly GCA_964384545.1). Taxonomy (GTDB): domain Bacteria; phylum Bacteroidota; class Bacteroidia; order Bacteroidales; family Dysgonomonadaceae; genus Proteiniphilum. The sequence continues at coordinate 7,100 of CAYLKV010000047.1, read as the reverse complement.
AATAAATTAAGGAAAATTCTTTTAGAGGAATTGGAGAGAACAGATGACCCAAGAATTGTTGGACCCGATAAGGATGTTTTTGATTCATATGAAAGATATGTTGGTCCGATGAGAAGATTTCCTCCACACTAAGGACGGATTTATAAATATATACAGAGACTGATTTATATAATTTAAACTTTCTATAAAAGTAGGTGTTAACTTTAATAAAATATAAAACACCATGCACATAGTAGTCATTATTATAATGATTGTATATATGCTCATAGTGATGGGCATAGGAGTTTATTTTTGGAGAAAAACAAGAATGCTGACGATTACTATGTAGGGGGTCACTCAATGAATAAGTTTGCGATCAGCCTATCATTAGTGGCAACCGATGTGGGAGGAGGTTTCTCTAATGGTTTGGGTGGACTGGTGTTTCTTATGGGACTTTCAGGTTCCTGGATGCTCTTTACCCGACTTCTTGGAGCTTGGCTGATTGCTGTTTTTTTGATCACAAAAGCAGGTAACCTTTCAAAAAAACTTAAGATATACACATAGTTATTCGAAAACTTTTACAGTCCACACGTAGCACTACTGACAGTGCAAAACAGACACCTGCATCAAGTGCAGGCATACTTTTTAAATGGGCGAATAACCTCGACCTTATGACAAGAGTAAATACAGTAGTAATGGACAAAACTGGAATGTTGACTAAAGGTGTATTTAATGTTCAGTATATTGTTCCGAGTGAAGGATTTTCAAGTAAACAACTACTATAATTGTAGTTGCTTTCGAGAAGATGTCAAATCATCCCATAGCCAAAGCAATTGTTCTATTAGCAGGAAAAAATAACAATAATATTTATACAACGGATATTGAGGAAGTTTTGGGGTCGCCTATATGTGGGAAGTTGTTTTCGCTGATGTAGAAGTTTATATATTAGCCATTTTAAATGCTGTATTGATATTAAGAATGAAGTTTATATAAACAAAACCAATTGATATTTTACAGATTAACAATTCGATTAATTTTTATATCTTTACTCCATTAACAATAAAATTAATTAAAACCTAAATATTAAAAAAGATCGTTCTTGAGTAAATGAAAAAATTAATAGCCTATCCTCTTTCGGCCATTTATTATCTATTATTTGGATGTACACTTGTTATATTCCATGTTATTCAATGGATATGCTTCAAGTTTGGCTATGAAGCTCATAAGAATAGCGCTGATGGTTTATTGTTCTTTCTTGTTCTGAACACTTATGTTTTGGGGACTAAATATAAGGTCACTGGATTAGATAAACTTCCCTCAGGTATTCCATTAATTATTGTTTCTAATCACCAAAGTTGGTATGATATTACAGCTATTGGATGGTTCTTGCGAAAGGTACACCCCAAATTTGTGAGCAAGATTGAACTAGGTAAAGGAATTCCAAGTATTTCATTTAACCTGAAGCATGGCGGGTCGGTGCTAATAGATAGAAAAAATGCTAAGCAATCGATTTCTGCAATTCAGGAAATGGGAAAATATATTGAGGAGTATAAACGTTCTGTTGTGATATTTCCTGAAGGAACAAGAAGCAGAACAGCTGAGCCGGGACCATTTGCTGTTAACGGATTGAAAATTCTTTGTAAATATGCTCCTTCTGCCTATGTTGTTCCTATAACAATAAATAATGCATGGAAAATTACCAGATGGGGCTCATTTCCATTAGGAGTTGGTAATACTGTTGAAATTATTATTCACGACCCTATTGTGAATAAAGATTTACCTTTTCAAGAGCTTTTTGAAAAGGCTGAACAAGTTATAAAAAAATCAATTTATTAGATAATTAATTCAATTTAGTTATGGGTATGAAACAGACAATTAAAAACCTTATCGTTTTTGTAATGATATCAGTTATCAGTTCACCTATTTTTTCTCAAGATAATTGGGAAGGGGCATGGAATGATTTAACTATAACTCAAATTAACAGGGAGGAAGCTCATACCCTGGCTATTCCTTTTACTTCTGAAGAGGATGTTATATCTAAAAGTTTGGAGCAATCACCCTACTTTATCTCGCTAAACGGAACATGGAAATTTTGGTGGACAGCTAATCCTGAAACAAAACCTGAGGGTTTTCAAGAGAATAGTTTCGACACGAGCAATTGGGATGATATTACTGTTCCGTCTGTTTGGCAGTTGTATGGTATTAAAAATGGTAAGAAATGGGATCAGCCTCTATATGTTAATACTCGCTATCCTTTTACATATGATAAAGATTATAATGTGATGGCCAATCGCCCCGATGAATGGACCTATAACAATAATATGAAGAATCCGATAGGCAGCTACAAGAGAGAGTTTAATATACCTGTTGATTGGAAAGGAAGAGATATTTATGTTCGTTTTAATGGTGCCGGTCCCGGATATTACCTTTGGGTTAATGGAAAAAGGGTAGGATACTCAGAAGATTCATACCTTCCTTCTGAATTTAACATTTCGAAGTTTGTAAAACCTGGCAAGAATACAATATCGGTACAAATATATCGATTTACTAGCGGCTCTTTTCTAGAATGTCAGGATTATTGGCGATTTAGTGGTATTAGTCGCGATGTCTTTATCTGGTCTGCTCCCAAAACACAGATCAGAGACTATTTCTTCCGCACAGATCTGGATGATGAATATAAAGATGCTAAAGTCACTCTTGATATTGAACTTACAGGAGAAAAGATTATAAAAGGTAAGTTATCTGCAAAGATTGTAGATAGTAACAAACAGGTATTGGCAGAAAAGGTGATACAGGACCCACAAATGGGAGTTAATACTATTGAAATGGATGTTGTGAATCCTAATAAATGGAGTGCTGAGACTCCTAATCTTTACGATCTGATTGTGACCCTTGATGAGGGACGTAAGACTCTCGATATCAGAGGGGGAAAGGTTGGATTTAAAGAGGTTGAAATCGGCAGCAGAGGCGAACTACTGATTAATGGAGAGCGAATGGTTTTTCATGGTGTAAATAGGCATGATCACAGTCAGATAGGTGGCCGCACTATTACCAAAGAGGAGATGGAAAATGATGTTAAAACCATGAAAAGACTTAATATTAATGCAGTACGCACATCTCATTACCCAAATAACCCATACTTCTACGACCTTTGCAATAAATATGGAATATACGTATTGGCGGAAGCTAATGTTGAGACACATGGAAATATGGGGCTTTCGAGCGTGGAATTGTTCCGTAAACCAATGGTAGAGCGTAATCATAATCATGTGAAATGGATGCGTAACCAGGTCTCTATTTTTATGTGGTCGTATGGTAATGAGTCGGGTGGTGGCAACAACTTTGAATCAGTAGAGGAAGCAATTAAAGCTCTTGATAATACTCGTCTGACTCATTATGAAGGAAATAGTAAATGGAGCGATGTGAGCAGTACCATGTATGCAAATTATGACCGTATAAAAGAAATTGGCGAATCTCGTCTGAAAGAGGCTAATCCCCGTCCACACATACAGTGTGAAAATAGTCACGCCATGGGTAACGCCATGGGTAATGTTAGGGAGATGTTTGATCTTTATGAGAAATATCCTTCGCTTACGGGTGAGTTTATTTGGGACTGGAAAGATCAAAGTCTTTTAATGCCTGTTCATGGGTCTAACGGTGAATTCTTTTGGGCATATGGTGGCGATTTCAATGATCATCCTAATGATGGTACATTCTGTACAAACGGGGTTATCTTCGCTGATTACACTCTTTCTGCCAAATCATACAATACTAAAAAAATATACCAGCCAATAGATTTCTCAATTAGTAAGGATGGCTCAACATTCCTTTTAAAAAGTAAGCTTGCATTTAAGAGCACTGAAGATCTAGATATTTTCTATACTGTAATGGAAGATGGCAAAAGGATTAGAACAGAAAAGCTAGACGTAGTGCTTTTACCAGGTGAAATAAAAGAGGTTACAATTGATGCTAAAGAACTTATGACTAAGAAGGAAGCGGAATACTTTGTCCGTTTCAACGTATATCAAAATGAGTCTAAATGGTGGGCTGAGGCAGGTTATGAAGTCGCTTCTGAGCAGATACAACTGAAAGAGGCGGTGAAACCAGTTTACTCGATTCCAGCTTCCGGAGGACTTAAGTTAACTGAGAATGAAGAAGAAATAATTATTAAAGGCAACTCTTTTGAGGCTCTCTTCAGCAAGAAGGAGGGGACACTATGCAGTTACGTTAGTAATGGTAAACAGCTGATAAATAATCCTTTGAAACTCAATCTTTTCAGATTGCCGACTGAGAATGATAAAGCACAGATTGGCAGATGGGATGATATGGGTATAAGAGTTCTAACTGTTGAAGCAGGCAATTGGGATATAAGTATGTCTGATGACGAAAACTATGCAGATCTACAGATTACCAACCTATATAGTGCAAAAGGTGATAATAGTTTTCAAGTAAATATGGCTTTCAAGGTGCTGAGCGATGGAACAATAATTGTGAATACATTCTTTGAACCTGCAATTAAAATGAGCATTCTACCAAGAATAGGTTATCGTTTGGAGATGCCAGAGGGATTTGAGCAACTCACATGGTTTGGTCGTGGCCCGTGGGAATCATATTCCGACCGTAAAGAAGCCTCACTAGAAGGATTCTACAACAGCAGCGTAACTGATCAGTGGGAGCGATATGTTTTGCCTCAGGAGACAGGAAATAAAGAGGATGTGAGATGGATGAGTATTACTGCTACTGATGGCACCGGAATGCTGTTTGTAGCACCGCAAAAGATGTCTGCATCAGCTACTCATTTTCGTCCTGAAGATTTATATCAGGAAAGGAACAATAGGTCGCTACATTCACATGAAGTACCTTTTACTGAGAGTACTATAGTCAACCTCGATGCTCTAATGCGTGGTTTGGGCAACGCCAGCTGTGGTCCTGATGTAATGGAACAGTATGAGCTGAGATCTAAAAGCACACCATTTCAATTTATCCTAATTCCACTAACAAAAGCAATGGACAGTGATCAAATTTCTGAAAAAGCAAGGGTAGAAAGTCCTGTATGTCAGCCTGTAGTTATCTCACAAGAGAAGGATGGAATGATAGAAATGACTACTGCTACGGTGGAAGGAAAGATTTTTTATAGTCTTAACGAAGGGCCATTCACTCTTTTCAATACTCCTTTTGCTCTGCCGGAAGGTGGTCATATCAAAGCTTATAGCAGTGCTGAAGGTCTATCCAACAGTATGGCAACAGAGGTCGATCTGAAATTATATATCGACAAATCAAAATGGAAAGTAATAGATTTCTCTAGTCAGGCTGAGGGAGATGAGGCTTTCAAGGCCATTGACGGTGACGAGAATAGCAAATGGCATACACCTTACAATGACCCTGAGCCTAAACATCCACATACTATTGTGGTAGATATGAATGAAACATATTTAATTGAAGAATTCATTTATACACCAAGAAGCGATGGAGAAAATGGTAATATAAGAGATTTTGATCTCTATTTTAGTAACGACCCTGACACTTGGGGTGATCCGGTTGCCAGTGGTCGTTTTGAAAGAGGTTCTTCCAAAAAGCAGGTTAAAATTGAGGGTGGAGCAAAGGCTCGCTATTTCAAATTAGTTGCTAAATCAGAAGCATACGGCAGAGCCTGGGCATCTGCCGCTGAGTTAGGAATAGTTGCTACTAAAAAGGAGTAGCAAGCTCTATTGTTACTATTTGAGTGGTTCTAACACGCACATCGCTTCTATTAGCATACAACCTGAAAGATGAGCTGTTAGACTCACTCCTTTAGTTGATGTTGGAGCCGACCACCATTTGCCTCCATATAACTTACTCTCTTTGTTTACACCATTTTCAGCCATTACTATAGCACAGTTGGTAATATAATCGTGAAACTTTTTACGGGTATCTCTATCCAGATCTGGCTGGTTGATAAGTTTCACAAAATAGCGAAAGAATATTCCGTGAAACAGTCCACCATCACCACCAGATGCATCTCTTAATACACCGTTGTTTACTGACATACTATCAACAACATAATTGGCTGCATTGACCGCCTCTTTCAGGTATTGCTCATCACCTGTTATTCTGTATAACTCGCAGGCAGCTCCGATAAATGTACCCTGATTATAAGTATAGATATCTGGGCTCACTCTACCCTGCAAATTCATATTATCGAATACTCGTCCAGTAGCTTCATCATAAAGATTATTCCTCAACCAGCTATATATTTTAATTGATTCACGAAGATATGCACGACGAGTTTTTTTGCCCGGATCTTCAATTTTATCGTACATTTCATACAAACGTGCTGCAATAATGGCTGCAGGACCATTAGAACATGCGTTTTTCGACTTTCTAACATCTGTCTTCCAAGTAATTCCTCCCTTCCATGGCTCTTCATTTTCAGGGCCCCATGTAGGCCATATCCAATCGTTGTATAACTGTTTAGCCTTCAGGTAATACTTCTCATCTGAAGTTGTTTCAAACATTCGAAGTTGCGCAAGTGCTATCCATTCCATATCATCAACAAACTCATTCCACCATGGATCAATTTCTTTTCCTGAGAAATTAAACTTAGGAGCTCCTATCCACCATAAAGGATAAAAATTTAGATATTGTTCATCGGAAGTACGTTTGTAAGCATCTACAATTACATCCATTGCATGTGCCTGAGGCCAGTAGTGATTGGTAGTCATATTTGACAGATCACTCTCATAATTAAAGTAATATCGGTCGGGGTAACCTTCGAAATTGGCTCCCCAGAAATGTTTTATCAATGCTTGCGACATACCTTCGGCCAACTCTTGCCAATATGTGTTGCTCTTGATTTCTTTACTATTTTTATTCTTTTGTTGATTGCTGAAACCAACTTTTACTTCTGATTTACCGGAAGCTTCAACTGGTAAATAGGTGCATAAGCATACCACCAGTATAAAAAACAATACTCTTTTCATTATTATTTAAAGTTTGATACCCATCAAGACAATTTATCTATAGGGTAAATTTATTTTCTTTTTATCTCCAATAAGTGACGGTTAGTTTTTAATTTTAGAAGAAGGATTTAACTTTAAACCTCTCTCTAATTGGTGAAATTACAGTAAGATTATTTATAAAAA
>CAYLKV010000046.1:0-14096 GCA_964384545.1 uncultured Proteiniphilum sp. | reverse complement strand
AACTTTTTAAAAGTTCCCGGAATAAATAGAAATTATTATGAAAAAAGGACTAACATATTTAATTCACATAGTTACTACATTATTACTATATTCTTGTAACGATGCTAATAACCAAATGCTACCAAAAGAAATTGATTTAATAATCGATGTCGATCCCAGTAAAGCGATTGAGAATATTAAAATGTCCGAACTTTATTCGGATATCAATTATATCCCTCTCGAAACAAATGATAATTCCCTTATTGGAAATATTTCTGATATAATTAAATATAAAGATAGATTTTATATTTTGGATAATGATATTACTCAGTCAGTTTTCTGCTTTACAGAAACTGGAAATTTTCTTTTTAAAATTAATAGAATAGGTACTGGTCCCGGAGAATATGTCAAACTGGCTGGGTTTAGTGTAGACATTGATAACGAACAGTTATTGCTGTATGATAACTCCATAAAACAAATATTATGTTTCAGTTTAGACGGAGATTACATCGAATCTCATAAAATAGGATTTCATGCATTCCGTTTCTCTTATATATCAGATGGATATTTTGCCTTTTATAATGATTTCACTATGTCCAATAAGGATTTTTTAAATGAAGGAACATATCCTAATCTTATTATTACAGATAAAAACTTTAAAGTTTATAGAACTGGAATGGAATATTCCGAAGATGCAAATTTCTCAGCAATTCCGATGTTACCACAATGTTTTAACAGGTATGACCCAAAGACCCTTTCCTTAGTAACACCATTGAATGACACCATTTTTCATGTTTCGAAGGTTGGTGGATTTCCATATCTCCATATCAATTTCAAAAATAATCAACGAGAAAAAGAGATGAATATATTGGTGAGCACACCTGATATTGAAATAAATGCAATAACTGATTTTGTAAAAGACAATAGCATATGTGATATTTTCTATTTTGTTGAATCAACACAAAAAGTGTTTTTCGCTTATTCAAAACATCCTTCTACACACTATGTATTCTATGATAAAGAATCAAAAGACCTAAAAGACATTGTTTTTAAGCAAGGAAAGCAATTTCCTATTGTAAATGATATAGACGAAGGCGATGATTTTCCCATGCCTATGATCAGTGACGGGAATTTGTTCTATAGTGTTATTACACCGGATATGTTGCTTGAAAAGAAAGAAGAGATATTAGCAGGTAATGCTCCTAAGAAACAAAGTGTATTGGAAATGATAGATCAAATCTCGGAAGATGATAATCCTATAATTGCTATAATTGCACCTAAATAATTGTCATTCTGATGAATAAAAAGTATATATCTATTATCATTTTCTTGGTTCTCGTATTAACTGTTTTATTTTATATAATTTTTGCGTATAAATATCGTATGCAAGAAAAGGATAAGGTAATCCAAGATACAGCTGAGAAAAAAAATATTTGCGAATCCACTAGAAGGGTGATTATTAGTAATACCTTTTTACAATTTGAAACGACTGCATCTAAAATAGAAGATTTTATTATTTCCTCAAATGGTGAAAGTCAGAAGAAAAAATTAAGTGACTATTTTTCTGGTAATAATCAATTGGTGCTAAGGTATAATGAAGATAATTGTTCGAGTTGTATTGATCATTCGTTGGAAGCATTGTTAGAATATAAAGATGCAATTGGTATTGATAATATTTTGATTATTGCCACAGTAAAGAACAATAGAAAGCTAAAAGCTTTCATCGATAAATTTGAGAATCTAAATATACAAATTATAAATACGGATTCTGAGATTAATCTGCCTATTGAGGAATACAATATACCGTATTTTTTTATGATGAATAAAGATCTAAAAATTAAGATGTTGTTTGTGCCAATTAAAGAATTACCCGATAATACTGCTCGATACCTTGATATTATATCTGAACGGTTTATTGCCAAGAATATTTTCTGATAATGATTTCAAGCAAGCTGAATAGTGAAGTTTCTTTGCTTACTTTAGCTAATGTAGAAGCTTTGGCGCAGGAAAATGGAGGTAACCTATGGAAAGGTTATCTAAATGACGTCAAGGACTGTAAAATCTCTGAGACAAAGCGCTGTGATTTTGAAATATGGATACCAGGCATTGGATATTGCAAACTCGGTTTTGACTATGTCGTAAAGCATAACGGAAAAGAGAATCCTTGTTTATATACAGGGAATTTGAATAACCAATGCGATTATTACAGTTGTAGAAGAAGTCAATAACTATATTGAGAAAGGGCTGATTCTATAGAAATTTCAGCATTTAGTAATGAAGTTTAATTAGTTATGAGAAAATATTATTGTTTAGTTCTATTGATTGTCATTAGTTTTTCATGTGTCAGAGATGTCAAAAAACGAAATTTAACCGCGGACACTTTTATTTTCATTGATCGAGATGAAATTAACAGAGAAGTGATGGAGAAGGCTTCGACTTATATAGAAAGCGTTCAATATATTCCTTTAGAAACTAATAACGAAAATATAATTGGAAATGTTACAAAAATGATATTATCCTCTAATTATATCCATATTTACGATAGTCAGACTAATAATGTTTATCAGTTTGATTATAAAGGAAAATTTGTGAGAAAAATAGGAGCAACGGGAAATGGTCCTAATGAATATGTAAGAATATCTACTTTTTCCGTTAATCCAAAAACAGGGGATATAGCAATTTATTGTGAAATTAAGCAATCAATAATTGAATTCACTTCGGAGGGATTACCAATTTCGGAAAGAAAATTAGGATTTGTTTGTTCCGATTTTATACATTATAAAGACGGATATATGTTTTACGGGGGAAGATTCCCTAATCAAAACATATTTAAAGATATTTTTCCGGAACAATATCGATTGGTAAATATAGACGCAGATAATGAAATAGTAGAAAAATATTTACCTACAACTTATAAAGAAGAATTATTAAGAACAGCTATTACCTCTGAGAGAAATTGTTTGTATTACACACATGACAATGAACTTAGGTTATTTGAAAAGTCAAATGGACTTATTTATGATGTGAATAATAATATGAAGTCAATTTACGTTGTTGATTTTTATAAATATACAATACCAGTTGCTTTTTTCTATGATCCTGATATCGGAGAGAAAGATATTCAACGTATTGAAAAAAGCGATTGTTGTTATTTATCATCATTTTTTGAGACGGATAATTATATTTATCTATCATATGTTGTAAATAGTTACAATAAAATGATTAGCCAATGCATATATCTTAAAGGAAGTGCAGAAGCTGTCAATATTGGGCCGGTATGGGTTAATGACATTGAGAACATAGCCATGCCGACTATCATTGCATCTTTCAACAATACTCTTATCGGGTATTACGAAGCATATGAATTAAAAACAATGATTGATTCGAACACAAAAGAGTTAACACCAAAGATAACAGAATTGGGTAAAATAGTAAAAGAATCAGATAACCCGATAATCAGTATCATAAAATTAAGAGATATAAGTTGACTCCATCATTATTCGTTTAGCGTTGATTTATAGATTACTTTTTAATATGAAAACAATAATTTTAATATGCTTGGCATCAGTCATCAGCGGCTTGGGCGCTCATTCGCAAAGCGTCACGCATTTGCCTGAAACGAATGAACGTATTATTTCTTCTAAAAAGATTGAATATCTAAATATAGAAGAAGGGTGGGCACGAGAAAAGAACGTTTGGTACTATCATGGAAACCAGATAATGGTCACCCCGGTAATCTACACATTGATAGAAACAATAGATAGCACTTTTACATCGAATGAGGAAAAGAGCAAGTTTCGAATGGAAATCAGGGAAGAGTCATCTGGTAATTACAAAACCTCCGAAGAGGGATGGAACTGGAATGGTGGGGTTTGGACTTTTAAGGAGGATACTGTTCATTCATACCCTCCCTCTTTTACAAGAGAAGCAAAAGTAACAAGAACGATGGTCGATAATGAAAACCATGCAAGGGTTCAAAGGGATGAGATAGAAGAATTTTATCAAATTGAGGATGAGAATTGGACGTGGGATTTAAACCAAGGTTGTTGGCTTTATGACAATAACCACACTCATGGATTACCTAAATACAAAATCATAAAATCAAGGGCAGTCACTCATACGGGGAATGTGATTCAATAATATTTTAACAAGTCTTAGGAATTGAAACTCGGGGGATCAATAAAATCAGTAATCCAATGGAGCCTATTCATTTTAGGAGCCGTTGTCCTTGCTGTTTGCATGCGGATTTTCATCTTCGCCACTTATACCATTCCCACTCCTTCCATGGAGCCGGCGATCATGTCCGGCGACCATGTGGTGGTGAATAAACTGGTGCCGGGACCTCGCGTTATCATGAACTTCTTTTCTTTAGGAAAAGGAGAGAAACCGGTTTTCAGAAGATTCACGGTTTGGAAGGTAAAACGCGACGATGTGCTTATTTTCAATTTCCCCTATTCCAATTGGGAGAGAATAGATATGGATTTAAGTCTTTTTTATGCCAAGCGTTGCGTGGCCATACCGGGGGATACCCTTTGCATCGAGAATGGATTCTACAAGGTAAAGGGTGTCACAGACACGTTGGGGCACTATGAAAACCAACGTGTATTGTCTGAAAAGCAGGATGACGAGTTTGCTCCGGCAATTTTCCATTGTTTTCCTTATGATCCACATTATAAGTGGAATATAAAGAATTTTGGGCCGATTTATATCCCGGAGAAAGGAGCTACTATTGCTATTGACAGCCTGAACGTGATGATTTACCGGAACTTGATCGCGTACGAAACCGGGGAAAGGATTTCGGTAAAAGATGGTAGAGTGGCATTGGGAGACAGCACCATCACCAAGTACACGTTTAACAAGAACTATTATTTCATGAGTGGCGATTATGTGTTCGATTCACGTGATTCCCGCTACTGGGGCTTATTGCCCGAGGATCATATAACGGGAAAAGTATCGTTTGTATGGAATAGCAAAGATGTACACACCGGGAAAACACGGTGGAGTAGATTTTTGAAACGGATAGATTAGAAAACGAGATGCTGAAAAAGATAGTACATAATTCGATGAATTTCTTACTGCTGGCACCATTTGTAATGGTCTTGTGCACGGTTTTTATTGTCAGCAGGGATTTGGAAAACGGGGTAGTGTCGGGAAAATATTTCTGGTTTTATCTTTCCATGATACTGATTTCCATAAATACGATTTTTTCTTTCTTTGTCAATCGGAAAAAAGTTCCATTCTATGCCTTGGACGTGTTCGTTGGTTTATTTTGTGTTTCCGGATGGATAATAACATACCTCCATAACGGGAGTGTATCGAACAAGTCGATCATCTTGCTCCTGCTCTTGCTCCTGTATTTTTATTTCAGGATTTTCATCGGACAGTACAAGTGGAACGCGTTTGTTCTCGTTGTCTTCTTTATTTCAACCGGATTCGTGGAAGCGGTATGGGGCTTAAAGCAACTCTATGGTTTCTCGCCATCGCAACATACCCTTTTCAAGACAACCGGCTCCTTTTTTAATCCCGGGCCATATGCGGGGTACTTGGCCATGATCATGCCCCTCGCCTTGTATTATATACTGGATGATTACCGTGTTTTTAAAAATAAATTCCATCATGCCTGTATCCCATTTTACCTGAGATGGGGCATATCTCTATTGTCATTCTGCAGTATCTTACTGGTACTTCCCGCCACGATGAGCCGTGCCGCCTGGATTGGTGGTACGGTAGGTTGCTTAGTAGCAAGCTTAACACACATACGTCATTCCTGGAAGAGGATACTTAGAATTATGATAGTGGCTTTTTTATTATTTACTATTGGAATTGTAGGATTGTATTATTTAAAAAAAGATTCCGCTGACGGTAGAGCTTTTATTTGGAAAATATCTTTTCAAACTATTAAAGATCACCCTTTTGGGGTTGGGATGGGTAATTTTTCTGGTGTTTATGGAGAAAAACAAGCAGAGTATTTTGATACTGGAAAGGGAACTGAAAGGGAACAGCTAGTGGCAGGGAACCCAGAATATGCTTTTAACGAGTATATTCAAATATGTATAGAACATGGAATATTCTCTTTTATCCTTTTTATTTCCATAATCGTATACACGGGTTACATTGCTGTTAAAAGGAAAAAATACACGGCTACCCCGGCTTTGGTCGCCCTGCTAATCTTCGCTTCCATGTCATACCCCTTTAGTGTGTTGCCTTTATTGATTGCATTAGTGTTTTTGATGGTTTCATGCTTGCCCAGTGGCAGTGAACTAAAGCAAGCATATTCATCAAGATTTATAGGGATATTACTAATTGCCTTATTTTTCATTAGTGGTGTGGCTATCCACAACAGATATCCGTTGCGCGAGGCATACCAAAGGTGGAGTAAATCAAAAATTTTATACGGTGTTGCCCTATACGAAGAAGTAAACGAGGAGTACGCCAAACTATATCGTTACCTGGATCACGAGATACGATTCCTGTTCGAATACGCTCAAAGCCTCGCTAAAACAAATCGATATGAAGAGAGCAACGGGGTTTTAGAAAAGGCGATGAAAATAAGCTGTGACCCGATGCTGTATAATGTGATGGGAAAAAACCACCAGGCTCTTGGAAGCTATGCATTGGCGGAGCAATGTTTTAGTATGGCGGCCACGATAGTGCCGAGCCGCTTGTACCCTTATTATCTACTTGCAAAACTATATGATGAGAAGGGAGACGGGGACAGGGTGTGCCAAATGGCTGATTTTATCCAAATAAAAGAAGCAAAGGTGCATTCCACGGCCGTGGAAGAGATAAGAATGGAAATGAAATCACTGTGTGAAAAATATAAAACGGAATAATATGTCAAGAAAAATCCTTATCAGTATCGTCTTGTTTTCAGTTGTGCACGCTTGTTCATTCGACAAGGAAAAAGAAGAAGAGACAAGTGAAACGACAACAGAAATTATTGATGAAAGACCGGTAGAGGTAAAAGCCAAGCCGGTGGAATACCGGGATTTCAACTACGAGTTGATTTCTAACGGAAGCATAGCCGCCTTGCATAAAGCGGACTTGCGATTTCAACTACAAGAACCTGTTGTTAAAATTTATGTAAAAAATGGTGACAGGGTACAGAAAGGTCAGAAGTTAGCTGAGCTGGATCCATTCAAACAGAAAATAAGTATGGACCAAGCAGCGGAAACGTTTGAGAGGGCTAAGCTTGACTTACAGGATGCGCTAATTGGACAGGGCTACTCTATAAATGATTCGGCACGTATTCCGCCAGAGGTGATGAAAATAGCTAAAATAAGGAGTAACTATGAGCAGAGTCATAATAATTTTAGGTTGGCTAAATATAACTTTGAAATGACAACCTTACACGCTCCTTTTAACGGGGTGATTGCCAACCTAACCGTGAAGGAGTTTAATCTTCCGGGTGGAGATCCTTTCTGTACGATTGTGGACAACCAACACCCGGAGGTAGTTTTTAATATTCTGGAAAATGAATTGCCACTGGTTAACTTAAATGATAGGGTTATAGTATCTCCATTTTCTCAATATGATTACACCGTTGAGGGACGAGTCTCTGAAATTAATCCGGTGATTGACAGAAATGGAATGGTGAGGGTGAAAGCAGTGGTTGCCAATAAGGAAAACAAGTTACACGAGGGAATGAACGTGAAGGTGCGAGTGCAACGGCTTTTGAACAGGCAGCTCGTGATTCCCAAGTCGGCCGTGGTGCTGAGGACGAACCGAAAGGTGGTGTTCACACTCAAGGATAACAAGGCGGTGTGGAACTACGTGGAAACAGCGCAGGAGAATTCCGATAGTTACGTGCTGGTACAGGATAAAATAAATGCGGGCGATAGCGTCATTTATGATGGGAATATGAATTTGATGGATCAGGTGGCTGTGGTAATTAAATGATTAAAGTCTTACAAAGAAAGGAAAAGGGCGGATCATTGTACAGCCTCGCAAAAGTTGCAACAACAAGTCCGCCCCGACTTCCTTCCAAAAAAGAAAGGAGACAATTGCAAAGATAAGTAATTGAGGCATTAAATCTATGCGATTTACTAACTGTTGAAATGATAAATACAGTTAAGCGAGAGTTAAAAAAGATAAATAAATAATTTTAAAACAAATGAACAAGAAAATATTTGCAGGAATGACAGTTTTGGCTATAGCTGCTATAGCTGCATTTAATGTAAACTTGAATACTGGACAGAAAAATGATATGTCCGTATTGGTATTAGCAAATGTGGAAGCATTGGCCAATAATGAAACTCCACCTAATGTTATTACATGTTATTCTACCATGAGAATGACACCTAAAGAAGAGGGTATATATGAACCAATATGGGCGATAACAGACTGTAACGGGTGTTTACCTGTAGACTGTTTCGAATATAGAGACTCCGGTACCTGTACGAAAGATGGTGGTGGAGGGATATGGGTTTAACTAATCATCTAAACAAGGAGATGTTTGCTTCAAAGTAATTACACTATGAGATAAACATCTCCTTAGCTAAATAAGATATGGAAACAAATAAATTAATTCTGTTTTTTGTGTTGATTGGTCTTGTCACCTGCAAAAAACCTGTGACATCAGAACCTGATCATATAACAATTACTAAATTCCCCATTAAAGAAAAAGTCGATATTTCTACTATTAAGACCGACTCGGTAATATTGGCTCCCGAAAAAATATTTATCTTAAATAATCAAATCTGGATATTTCAAAAGAAAAAAGATAAAATATTTGACATTTTTGATTTATTTACTGGAAGATACTTATATTCTACAGGAACAAAAGGGCAAGGTCCAAATGAATTCATTTTTCCAATGGCCAATACAATAGCCGTAGAGGGCGATGAATTTACTATCCTTGATTTGAATGTAATAAAAACGATACGTGTAGATTCCCTCGGTAATATAGAGACGGTTAATGCAGAAAGGACATTTGATTCATTACCCGTAAATGGATTTGTAAAATTGAAGGACTCTGTTTTTTGGGCCTTTGCTGATTGTGCAACAGGTACTATCGGTGATTATGAATATAAACGAAAAAATATATCAATTGATAATGAAAGTAAATTTAGCTTGTATCCCGAGTTTCTTAGTGACAAGAAATTTGAAGGAGAACAAAGATGCCAAATCTATTATAAGTATCCTGTTTCCAATCCATATAGAAATAAAATAGCTGCATTCTACAGTTTTTTCAAGTTTTTTAGAATATATGATTACGATGGAACAATGGAGAAACAAGTTTTGGTGAAGGTGCCGCCGTATTTATCAGATAATGTTGATGATTGGCAAACAAGAGAGGTTTACTATGGGCCGCCTTTTGCTACAAAAGATTACATTTATGTTCCTTGTGGAGCGGGGGAAATTCAGGTATGGGATTGGAAAGGAAATCCTGTGATACAATACTCGTTAAATGAGACATTTCATACATTCACTGTTTCTGAACCGCATAAAAAAATATTTATGGCTTCTGCAAGAGAAGAAGATTTAGATAAAATATATACGTTTGATTTAGTGCATTTACCTTAGGACCTGGATCAACAGGAAATAACAAAAGGGGCAGCCATTTACAGCAACACCCCTTCAATAAATCCTTCGGTATAATATATCACCGTCGGATCAGCTAGTCAGGTACAAAAGTAAAAGAAATCAAATACAATTAAAGTGCTAGATTAATTCGGCCTAATACAATTATCTAAAAAAAGCTCGTGGCAAAAATAGAACATTCATGATTAAATATCTTATTCATCGTCCCGTTTCGGTGTTAATGGTCTTCGCGGCCCTTTTTATACTGGGTATCATTCTTTACATGAATATACCGGTTACCTTGCTGCCCAATATCGCTATTCCCGAGATCACCGTGCAGGTATCGGGGCAAAACACGTCGGCACGGGAATTGGAAAACACGGTGGTAAGTCCCGTCCGACAGCAATTGATGCAAGTGAGTAAACTGCGCGATATTCGCAGCGAGACCCGGGATGGAAACGCGGTGATACACTTGAGCTTTGAATACGGGGCGAATACCGATTTGGCGTTTATCGAGGTGAACGAGAAAATTGACGCCGCGATGAACCACTTGCCCCGTGAAATAACGCGTCCGCGGGTGATTAAAGCCAGCGCTACCGATATCCCGGTGTTCAACCTGGATCTCACCCTCCGTGCCGATAGTTGTTTCGAGCAAACCGACGTCGCGAAGTTTATCGAACTGGGAGAATTTGCCGAGAATGTTATCCGCCGGAGATTCGAACAGTTGCCGCAAGTGGCCATGATAGACATGTCGGGGATGATGAAAAAACAAATCATCATTTCGCCCGATACGCGGATGCTGGATATAAGTGGCATCACGTTATCGGATATCGAGCGGGCATTGAATAACAACAACGTGGATCCCGGCAGCATGGTGGTGCGCGACGGGTATTATGAATACGTTATCCGTTTTTCCTCTATCCTGAGAACACTGGAGGACATTCATAATATCTATATCCGCAAAAACGAGCGTATATACCAGCTGAAAGATCTGGCCAAGGTTGAATTCGCTCCCGAAAAAGAGCAGGGGATGGCCATATACAACGGGAAACGGGCCATCGTGCTTTCCGTCATCAAGCAATCGGAAGAGAACATGAGCAGCATGCAACACGCCATGAACGAGGTGGTGGATCAATTCCAAAAAGATTTCCCGGAGATAGAGTTCAACATGACGCAAAATCAAACGGAACTCCTCGATTATACCATCTCCAACCTGATTGAGAACCTTATCCTGGCGTTTATATTCGTGTTCCTGGTTTCGGTTTTTTTCTTGAAAGACGGGCTCTCTTCCGTGATTATCGGGCTGAGCCTGTTCGTGTCGCTGGTCATCAGTATCTTGTTTTTCTACCTGTTCAAGGTTTCAATAAACGTGGTCTCCCTGACAGGGTTGATTCTCGCGACAGGAAACATGATAGACAACTCTATCGTGGTGACCGACAACATTGGTCAGTACAGGGAAAGAGGCCTGAGATTGAACGAGGCATGCATAGCGGGTACCAACGAAGTGAGTATTCCCATGCTGAGTTCCGCGTTAACCAACATTTCTGTTTTCCTTCCCCTTATCTTCATGAGCGGGATAGCGGGGGCCCTGTTTTTCGACCAGGCATTTTCCGTCACCGTGGGACTGTTGGTTTCATATATTACGGGAATGCTGCTTCTGCCGGTGCTTTACAAACTGGTGTACTCTTCTAAACTTCTTGCTCTCTTTCACGATAAAAAAAGAGGAACAAAGAAAGAAGAAAAGGATTCCATTGCACAAAGAATGTATCATAAAGGAATCGATTGGGTTTTTTCTCACAAGATATTGACCCTGGTTCTCATGCTTCTCTTGTCTCCCGCGTGCGTGGTATTGTTCATGGTTATCAAGAAAGAGAAGATGCCGGATATCAATCAAAACGAGGTGATCGTGCGCGTGGATTGGAACGAGAATATTCATATCCAGGAAAACCACGAACGGTGCCTCAGCTTCTTCAAAGCATTCGAGTCCCGGACCATTGAAAACTCGGGGCTGGTGGGATTGCAACAGTTCTTGTTGAATAGAGACCGGGACTTGTCGGCGACCGAGGCCGAGATCTACTTAAAGGCCAAAACGGCAGACGAGATTAATCGACTGAAAGGCTCCATTCGTGACTATTTTTCGAGGGAATACCCGGCAGCACTGGTCAGCTTCTCCCCGGTGGGTAATATCTTCGAGAAAATATTTACAACCGGTGAGCCGGATCTCGTGGTGGAATACTACGCTACCGATAAAACCCGGGAGATAGACAAAGCGACGATCCAGACCGTGGAGGGTAAACTAACGCGCCTAACCGGCGAGCCTCCCGTGGGAAACTCGTTCCAGAATCAGGTGAACTTGCATATCGACAGGGAAAAGTTGCTGCTCTACGAGGTGGATTACGATGTTATCCATCGAGCCTTAAGAACCGCGTTCAAGGAAAACCAGTTCGCGACATTGCGCTCCCAGCAGCAATACCTGCCCATCGTGCTGGGGGGAGAGGAAAAGACAATCAACGAGGTTATCAATAACACGCTGGTGGAGATCTCCACCAACAGCGATGGCACGAGGAATAGAGTGGCTCTTTCCACCTTTGTAACCGCCACTCCCACGGAGGACCTCAAAACCATTGTCGCGGGGAAAGCGGGAGAGTACATCCCGTTTGCCTACCACGAGGTGGATAACGCGGAACGAATGATAGAAAACGTGAAGGCCGGAACGGTGAAAGACAGAGAGTGGGAGATTGATTTCTCGGGAGGGTTCTTTTCCAATAAAAAAATGATAAACGAAATGATCCTGATCCTCTTCGTTTCGATCATGCTGATGTATTTTATACTGGCCGCGCAGTTCGAAAACTTCAAGCAGCCGCTTATCGTGCTACTCGAGATCCCGATTGACATTGGCGCTGCCTTGGCCTTGCTAATTATTACGGGACATACCCTCAACCTGATGTCGGCGATAGGAATAGTGGTTACCTGTGGCATTATCATTAACGACTCGATCTTGAAGATTGACGTAATGAACCAGTTGCGCGGAGAGGGGATGCGCTTGACGGAGGCGATACACGAGGCCGGGCGCAGGCGGTTGAAAGCCATCCTGATGACCAGCATGACCTCGATCGTGTGCATGCTCCCGCTTCTCTTTACCAACGACTTGGGATCTAACCTGGAAAAACCGCTGGCCATCGCGACCATCGGTGGAATGCTCATGGGAACACCCGTCAGCTTGTTTTTTGTGCCACTGGTTTACTGGTGGATATACCGGAAAGAAGAAAAAAATAATCTAACAGTTCAAGAATGAAAAAGTTAATTCTTCCGCTAATATGCTGGATATTTGTCCTTTCGTTGTTTTCCCAGACAGTGACGCTCGACTTGAGCCGGAGCATCGGAATAGCGACCGACAGCTCGCTGCAGGCCTTCCGGGCTAAGAACCTGTACATGGCAAATTACTGGCAGTACCGATCCTTTAAGGCGGGCCGTTTGCCCTCCTTAACGCTAAGGACTACCCCCATCCAGTACCGGCGCGATTTCACGCAGAGGTACGATTCGGAGAATAATATCGACGTGTACCGGCGGCAACAGTCGTTGCACACGTATGGCAACCTTTCTATAAGCCAGAACTTCGATCTCACCGGGGGCACTTTTTTTATTGACTCGGAACTGGGCTATATGCGCAGCTTTGGCGAGAATACCTTCTCGCAGTTTAGCTCGGTGCCTATCCGGGTGGGCTACTCGCAGTCTCTCTTCGGGTTCAATGGCTTCAAATGGGAGAAAAAAATAGAGCCCCTTAAATATGAAAAGGCCAAGCAACAGTTTCTCTACTCGATCCAGGAGATATCGGAATCGGTTATCTACCACTTCTTCTCGTTGGCCATGGCCCAGGTGGAATATGACATGGCCAAGGAAAACGTGGCTTCCTCCGATACCCTTTACCGCATGGGAGAAGCGAGGTACAAGATTGCCTCCATATCCCAGTCGGACCTGCTGACATTAAAACTGAACATGGTGAACGCCCAAAACACGTTGCAAAACACGGAGAGCGCCTTGAAAAGGGCCATGTTCGGCTTCGTTTCTTTCCTTAACATGGATAAGGAAACAGAGGTCACGCTGGAGCTGCCAGACCGGCCCCGGGATATTGAGATATCCCCGGAACTGGCACTCGAACACGCGAGGCTGAATAACCCCGACTTCATGGGGTTCAACCAAGAAATTCTGGAAGCGGAAAGGGAAGTGGAGAGGACGACTAAAAGCGCCAACTTTGATGCCAGTTTCTCGGTAAGCGTGGGATTTAACCAAGTAGCCGACCATCTTGTTGGAGCCTATAAAAATCCCCTTCAACAGGACGTGGTGAGCGTGGGGCTGACCGTGCCCATTGTTGATTGGGGGGTACGAAAAGGGCGGGCAAACATGGCGCGTAATAATTTGAACGTGGCCAAAATTTCGGTCCAACAAAAAGAGCTGAACCTGGAACAGGATGTTTTTATGACAGTGAATGATTTTAACGTGCAACAAGCGTTAATCAGCACCGCCGAGGAGGCCATGGAACTGGCTGCCATGGCGTATGACATGACGAAGGAGCGGTTTGTCATTGGCAAAACGGA
>CAYLKV010000045.1:12698-14837 GCA_964384545.1 uncultured Proteiniphilum sp. | reverse complement strand
TTTAAGTAATTGAACAAATGTTTAATCTTCCCGTTAATCGCTTATGAAGAGACCACAAATTAATACAATATTGTTCGACATGGATGGTGTAGTTATCGATTCTGAGAAGCTGCACATTCGTGCTATGGGCATGACTTTAGATAAATTTGGCATCCCCTATCCTGAGTCGCTTTTAGATGAATTTGTTGGTAAATCTGACACCTCATTCTTTGAGTATATCTATAATAACATCGACAGCAGAATTGGGATTGAGGAGATGCTAAGCAATAAAAATATCTTCTTTGAGGAGCTTATGGTTGAATTGCTTCATGTTGAGGGTTTTGATAAATTTATCTCTTTTGTGAAGGAGAACAGCTTTCAGAAAGCGCTAGTAACATCATCATCACTCTTTACAGTAAATAAAGTTGATAAACTCCTGAATATAAAGCATCATTTTGATATTGTAATTACCGAAGAGGATACTCGGCGACATAAACCTGATCCGGAACCCTATCTATTGGCTTTAAGCAGGTTTAACGCAGATAACTCAAACACATTAGTAATTGAGGACTCGATAAGCGGTGTGATAGCCGGAAAGGCAGCAGGATGCATGGTTGCAGGAATTACTACATCATTTGAGAAGGGAGTGCTTTTAGATGCGGGAGCCGACTTTGTAGTTGATAGATTTGACGAGATTACCTTTTACATAAACTACTGAAGGGGCACCATTGACAGTTTTTAATGTTTTGTGTTTGAGAGAACGGAACAGCCTCGTTGAATATCTCTTCAATTACGCTATTAAATTTCTCTCTAAACTCCGGTATAAATTCTGCAAGATTGTTTAATTTCTTACTGTCATACTTTATCGTCGGGTCGAAATCTTTGAATATCGACCTGAGATAATATACTGCAGGAGTTAGCTTTATGCCTGGATTTTGGATTAAATAAAACATACCATATATAAGCACCTGTGTTATTTGATATGGGCGATCATTTTTAGTGGAATCGAATAGTTGCTCTATCTGTTTGAACTCTGTTTTACCCTGACCGGTTTTATAATCAATAATTCTTACCGAATCGTCCACTCTATCAATTCTGTCGATACTACCTTTAAAGTTAACCGAAAGTGTTTCGTTTACATCGTATGGCATATTGAATCTATACTCAGAACCGATATATCTGAATGGCGTAAACTTTTGGTCTACAGTGAGTGTCTGATTCACATAACTCTTTAATATCTCTCCTATTAGGTAATTCTGACCCTCCAGTTTTCGTGAATTGCTTTCATCCTTAAAGAAGTATCTTGCGAAAGCATTCTCCAATATCTCATTTAGATAGGCATCATTTTTCTTAATGGTATTTAGTGCATCGGGAGTGACATCAATCCCATTGAACCGTTTGAATATAACCTCCATCACCCTATGGAAAATTGTACCAAACACATCATTCTCAACGGTCTCCTGAACATCAGACTCTTCTGAGAACCCCTCTAAAGCGATAAAGTAAAATTTAAGGGGACAGTCGATATAATTATTTATATGTGTTGCCGAAAAGGAGCTTGTTCCACCTGCTCTAAATCTATTAAGCATACTCATCACTTCAGGGGTCTTTTCGACTGTTACCGGGGCTGTTACAGGTGCTGAAACATCATAAGTTACTACCCTCTCTGATATATTGAATAGGTTGTAATAGAGGTATTTCAACTGATAAAAATATCTGCTCACCTCTCCCGTCTGCATTCCTTCGGTGCGGGTATCATACAACATGTAGATGTTTTTGGCACGACTAATCATTCTGTAAAAATGATATGCATATGTGCTATCCTGAAACTCATATGTTGGCAATCCGAAACCTTTTCTCAGAGTAAAGGGGATAAAGGAATTTGTAGACCTCTTTATTGGAAACACTCCTTCATTCATAGATAGAATTATAAGATTATCGAAGTCGAGGGTGCGTGTCTCCAGAACGCCCATTATCTGCAGACCCGATAGAGGTTCTCCACTAAAAGGGACACTGATTCCACGGGCTAGACTTCTTAATAGGCGGAAATAGGTGTCGACCGACATTTCGGTATCTTCGCTCAGGCGATCGCTTAAACTTGTTACAGTTTTATAATATTGAACTATAAACTCTCTCTCTAAGTCGGAGTGATTTATACTA
>CAYLKV010000045.1:0-12598 GCA_964384545.1 uncultured Proteiniphilum sp. | reverse complement strand
GTGAGAACATTATACAGAATGGATAATATCTCATGAAGATAGGATGAAATATCGGTCCATGTTGCTATAGGTGAGAATATTAACTTAAGCATATGGTCATCAGGTATCTCAGAAACCGGTACTACTACACGGTTGTATCTTAAGATATGATCTTTCAGCTCATTTGCTTTAATTTTAGAAGAGAGGATTATTAGTGGATGATTTAGAATTGCCTTTACATATCGATGATAGAAGGCTACTTCATTTCCCCATTTGCGCTGATTTTGCTGCAATAGTGTGATTTGCTCAACAAGAGTTGATATTGATGAGTTAGACAAGCTATAACCCATTGTTACATTGATCTTTCCTATCTCACTTGGGATAGAATATAGCACCGGCAACAACAGATTTTCATCGGGTAAAACAATTGCAGTATTGACTGCTTCGTCCGGATTTGTAATCTCTTTATTCTCTATCAGATCTGATAATATTGTTGACAGATGTTTAGCCTGTCCAACGCCTGAGGGAACTCCAATTAACTCTATTTTAGGTCTTACTTCCTTATCATCTGTCTCTAACTCATATCTAGAGGGAAACATCAAAAGATTTTCTTTTACTCTAAATGAGGCTCTATTGTTCTCATCGTGCAAGAGAGGAGATTCGTAATCCCAGTAGAAATCTGCTATTCCCTTACGTTTCAGATAGCTGAAGAGTTTGCTTTCGGAAGGGCTTAACAGGTTAAAACCGACAAAAATAAAGCTCTCTCCGTTTGAGAATTCATACTCATCTTTAATGGCTTTTTCTGCTACTTCCCGAAAAATCATCCCCTCATAAGCGATTGATTTCTCATGCAGTTCTTCTTTAAATGAGATGTAAAGCTCTAAGAGGATTTTCCAGGTCTCATGAAACTTTTCTTTGGTATCGTTTCCCTCAATGGGCATAAAATTATCCCAAAAACGGCGTAATGCATTTATCTGATCTTCATCGAGATGTGACAAATCATCATCTAGCAGTCTATAGTTATGGATATTAATAAAGAGTTGTTCTGCATCAACCAGATATTTATCAACATCATCAAAATCGCCAAGAAGCATCTCGCCCCAGAAGATGAAATCATCGAATGACTCGCCTGAACCCCCTATTCTTTTGAAGTGTTTGTATAAAATCACAAGCATCTCAATTCTATCGGCTTGAATATAGGATGAGAGAGATCCAAACAGCTCCTGAATTGTGATCATTGAAGGAGAAAAGAGTGGCTTGTCTGTAATCTCCGCCAGATACTTCTTAAGGAACATGGCTGCACGTCGGTTAGGAAACACAAATGTATGTTTGTGCAGCTCAGTTCCATATTTAGAATAGAAGAGATTGGCGATTTTATACAGAAATGGGGTCATTATGTTTTATGAGGAATTACAATACTCCTTGTGCCATCATTGCATCGGCAACCTTCATAAAGCCTGCAATATTAGCACCCTTAACATAGTTGATGTAATCGTCACTCTTGCCATAAGTAACACACTGTGCATGTATATTGCTCATTATCTGATGCAACCAGCGATCTACTTCATCGCTGTTCCATGAAATATGCATTGCGTTTTGAGTCATCTCTAAACCTGAGCATGCAACTCCTCCCGCATTTACAGCCTTACCGGGTGCAAACAGCATCTTGTTTTCGATAAAATATTCTACTGCATCGGCTGTGCAACCCATATTGGAAACTTCGGCGACTAATATTACTCCATTGGCTTTTAAAGTCTTTGCATCTTCAGCATTCAACTCATTCTGAATTGCGCATGGTAAGGCTATATCAACTTTACACTCCCATGGTTTCTTGCCGGGGAAGAATGTTGAGCCGGGGAATTCATCTGCATACGGAGCTACGATATCCTCTCCGGAATTACGAAGTTCTAACATAAAATTGATCTTTTCCGGTGTATTAATACCATTAGGATCATATATATAACCATCAGGTCCTGAGATTGCTACAACCTTAGCACCTAATTCAGTTGCTTTTGTAACTGCACCCCATGCAACATTACCGAAACCGGAGACAGCAATTGTTTTGTTTTTTAATGAGATATGAAATTCATCGCACATCTTTTGAACGAAATATAGTGCACCAAAACCGGTTGCTTCAGGGCGTAATATCGATCCGCCAAAAGAGAGTCCCTTGCCCGTAAATGTGCCTGTATGCTCGCGTGCAAGCTTCTTATACATACCATACATATATCCTACTTCTCTGGCACCAACACCTATATCACCTGCAGGAACGTCTGTATCGGGACCGATTACTTTCCATAGCTCCATTACAAATGCCTGGCAAAATCTCATTATCTCAGCCTGTGATTTTCCTTTTGGATTGAAGTCTGAACCACCTTTACCTCCTCCCATTGGCAATGAGGTGAGTGCATTTTTAAACGTTTGCTCAAATCCTAAGAACTTAAGTGTTGACAGAGATACTGAAGGGTGAAATCGGATGCCGCCTTTGTAGGGTCCAATTGCTCCATTGAACTGAACACGGTAACCTATATTTACATGAACTTTACCACTATCATCAACCCATGGAACACGAAATGTGAAGATACGGTCCGGCTCAACCATTCTCTCTATAATTGCAGCCTTCTCAAATTCGGGATGTTGGTTATAAACCTCTTCAATTGAATCAAGTACTTCTCTTACAGCTTGTAGAAATTCGGATTCTCCTTGATGCTTTGCCTCAAGCAAAGACATTATGTTATTCACTTGCATAATAATAAGTTTATAGATTTGATATGTCTTTTTTGGTCATTGATTAAATGATTATATTGGTTACAGGCAAAGATATTGGTTTTTTTTAAAATAGCACAATTTAAGAAGATAATCATCTTTTTAATTTAGCTTGATTCATTATCAAAAGTTTCGCTTTTTAACGTTTAAATATTACTTTTGTTATATACATATTTCACTCACTATTGTATTTGAAATTTATATAGATGGCAAAAAACAAATTGACTAAATTTGCCGAAATGGCATCCTACGAAAATGTTTTTCATGAACCTTACGAAAAACTGAGGAATGAAGGTTTTTCTCTTATGGGTAAATGGAACAGCCATTTTGAAAATAACAATCCTATAATTCTGGAGTTAGGATGTGGCAAAGGTGAATATACAGTTGGGCTTGCTCGTAAATTCCCGGAGAAGAACTTTATTGGTATCGATATAAAGGGAGCCAGAATTTGGTCGGGGGCTACTCAGGCAAAGAATGAAAATCTTAAAAATGCGGCCTTTGTAAGAACTCATATTGAGTTTATTAACTTCTTTTTCAGCGAGAATGAGGTTTCTGAAATATGGATCACTTTCCCCGATCCACAGATGAAGAAAACAAATAAAAGGCTCACCTCCACCCGATTTATGAAAGAATATAGTAATATATTGAAGTCTGATGGAGTTATACATCTTAAAACCGACAGTAATTTTCTATATACTTATACAAAAGAGATGATTAAGGCTAACAACCTTGATGTTTTATTTGACACTGAAGATCTCTATAATTCCAACCCTGAAGATAAAATATTGGGGATACAGACATTTTATGAACAACAGTGGCTAGAACGAGGTTTAAACATTAAGTATATTAAATTTATATGCCCAAAAGATAAAGAGTGGACAGAACCGGATGTTGAGATAGAAAAGGATGAATACAGAAGTTTTGGCCGCAATAGACGTGTACAATAAATTTTATTAATATGGCAATATACCCACAACTTATAATAGATGCACTTAAAAATGTGCGTTATCCCGGTACCGGACAGGACATTGTTTCTGCAGGAATGGTTGAAGATGATATCAGAATTGATGGAATGAAGGTAAGCTTCTCATTAATAACAGAGAAGGTAAACGATCCCTTTATAAAATCATTGGTAAAGATGTCTGAACAGGCCATCCTCTCTATAGATAAGAATATAGAAATTGCAGGAAATATATCTGTTAAATCGAAACAGGCCCCCAGACCCGATCTTCCGGATCTGTTGCCCGGTGTGAAAAATATAGTTGCTGTCGCCTCAGGAAAGGGGGGAGTAGGAAAAAGCACCGTATGCACCAATCTTGCAGTTGCTTTAGCAAATAAGGGATATAAGGTGGGACTGCTCGATGCAGATATTTTTGGTCCTTCTGTACCTAAAATGTTTGATGTAGAGGAGGCAGCACCGGCGCTGGAGAAAAAAGATGGTCGCGATTTGATTGTGCCTATTGAAAACTACGGTGTTAAGATGTTGTCGATAGGTTTCTTTGTAAAAAAAGATGATGCTGTTGTGTGGCGAGGCGCAATGGCAAGTAATGCATTAAAACAGCTGATTGGAGATGCTGACTGGGGTGAATTGGACTATTTTCTAATCGACTTCCCACCCGGCACAAGCGACATACATCTTACACTTGTACAGACACTTCCTATTACCGGAGCAGTTATTGTAAGCACACCTCAGGAGGTTGCACTGGCAGATGCACGAAAAGGAATAAGTATGTTTACAAGCGATAAGGTAAATGTTCCAATTCTAGGTCTTGTAGAAAAT
The DNA here is from genome assembly GCA_964384545.1 of uncultured Proteiniphilum sp. Taxonomy (GTDB): domain Bacteria; phylum Bacteroidota; class Bacteroidia; order Bacteroidales; family Dysgonomonadaceae; genus Proteiniphilum. The sequence continues at coordinate 8,073 of CAYLKV010000045.1, read as the reverse complement.
ATGGCATGGTTTACACCTGCTGAGCTTCCGGAGAACAGATATTATATATTTGGTAAAGATGGCTGTAAGAGACTTGCCGAAGAGCAAGGATATGATCTGCTTGGACAAATTCCGGTAGTACAAAGTATTCGGGAAGGTGGTGATGATGGCAAACCTGTTGCGCTAAACAGTGACTCTCTCACAGGGATGGCATTTAGTTCACTTGCCGATAGAGTAATCGACTCAGTTGATAAACGCAACAGAGAGCTTCCCGAAACACATATAGTAGAAATTAAGAATAAAAGATAGATATATGATACATCCTCTGAGTCAGTTCAAATACTGTCCCAAGTGCGGTTCATCTGATTTCAAAGAGAATAACATCAAGTCGAAACGTTGTTATAATTGTAACTTTATCTACTATTTCAACTCATCTGCAGCGGTGGTTGCAGTGATAGAGAACAGAGAGGGAGAGATATTGGTAGCCCGTAGAGCCAAAGATCCTGCTAAGAACAGCTTAGATCTTCCGGGAGGATTTATCGATATGTATGAAACTGCCGAAGAGGCTGTTTGCAGGGAAATTAAAGAGGAGACACGATTAATTGTTGAGTCGGCAAACTATCTCTTCTCAATTCCCAACATCTATCCCTATTCCGACTTTGAGGTACATACTGTTGATATGTTCTTTAAATGCATGGTTGATGATTTTAGTGAACTGAAAGCTCAGGATGATGTTTCAGAGCTTCTTTTTGTTCCTCTAAATGAACTTATTCCGGCAGAATTCGGTTTGATATCAATACGAAAAGGAGTTGAGAAGTTACTCTCTCTTAAAACCGTTCGATAATTTAATGAAAAAACAAATATTCTATATATACTTAAACACATGAGAAAAATCATTTTTATAGTAACACTTGCCATATTATCGCAAGTTGCATTAGCTCAGAATTCGGTATATAACACACAACCAGAGTCGCTATTTAATCAGGGAAAGGAGATGTTTCTCGGAGGAAACTGGAATGGTGCTGTTGATTTTCTGCAGAAGTTCTCAAGTGAGACCAATGACATGCAGCTGAAAGAGGAAGCAGAATATATGATTGTTGCATCTATTTTTCTGAAAGGAAATGAGAAGAGCGATCTTATTTTGAAGGAGTTTCTCGAAAAGTATCCTGAAACGGTTCATGTAAATCAGATTAACTTCTTTATTGCATCTTTTTATTTCGATAAGGGGGAATGGAGCAAAGCTTTACTTTGGTTCAATCTGGCTGATCTCGACTACCTTAAATTGCATGAACAGGAGGATTATAGCTTCAGAACCGGATATACTCATCTGAAATTGGGAAATATGGATGAAGCAAAAAGATATTTTGGACTACTATCTTTAAATAGTGCAAAATATCGCGATTCTTCTAACTTCTATCTGGGATATATAGACTATTCAAATGGTGACTACAGAAGCGCTTTAAACCGTTTCGAAGGGCTTAAAAATCATCCTGAGTATGAGGAAGAGATCTCTTTTTATACTGCTCAGGCAACATTCTATGAGGGGAGAATTGATGAAGCTATAAGATTATCAGAAGCTTACTTACAAAGATATCCACACAGCACTCACACAACAGAGCTGAACCGTATCTTGGGTAACAGCTATTATCGTCTGGGTCAGCCTACACGTGCTATACCTTATTACGAAAAATATATGTACACAGCCGAAAAGCCATTGCGTGGTGATGCATATTTTATGGGACTATCATATTTTGAGAGTGCTAAATATAACGAGGCTCTTAAACTGTTTCAGCAATCTGTAGGTGAGTCTGATGAACTGACTCAGAATGCTCAATTGCAATTAGGACATACATATCTGAAACTCAACCAGAAGCAACAGGCTCAGATGGCTTTTGAGGCTGCATCGCGACTGAATTACAGTCCACAGGTACGCGAGACTGCTATGTTTAACTATGCTCTTCTGTCTCACGAAACCAACTTCTCGGTCTTTAGCGAATCTATATCTCTGTTTGAGAACTTCCTAAGAGAGTTTCCTGATTCGCAATATAAAGATCAGGTTAATGATATTCTTGCGGAGACTTTCCTTACTACAAAGGATTACAGAGCTGCACTTAATGCGATGAACAGAATAAATAATCCGGGAAGACGCATACTTGAGGCTAAGCAAATGGTTCTTTTCCAGCTTGGAGCACAAGATTTCATAAATGGAAACATGTCGGATGCGATTCAAAATTTCAATAACAGTATCGCACTAGGAAATATAAATCCTCAGGCAAGAAACAGTTCATACTACTGGAGAGGAGAAACCTACTATAGAATGGGCAGCTATACAAATGCAGCAAGCGATTTCAGACAGTTTACACAAAGCGCCACTTCAGCTGATGCTAACTGGGCATTAGGTTGGTATAACCTTGGTTACTCTCATTTTAAGCAACAGCAACATGGTCAGGCAGTAGATGCTTTTCAGAAATATATTTCAAGTGAAACAGATCGTAAAAAGACTGAATATGCCGATGCTTTGAATAGAATTGGAGATAGCTACTATTTCAACCGTAACTTCACTGATGCCGAAAGATATTATACTCAGGCAGCTGACGTTAACCCTGAAGCAGCAGAATATGCAGCATATCAGAGAGCATTTGTAATGGGTCTGCAGCACAACTTTCAGGGTAAGGTAAATGCTTTGGACAACCTTATGAGCAAATATCCAAACTCTCAATATTTTGATGATGCGCTATATGAAAAGAGTCGTGCATTAACAATGATGAACAGAGTAGATGATGCAATTGCAGTTCTTCAAAAGCTCCTCAACGAATTCCCAAAAAGCCCTCTTGCAAGCCAGGGAGGAGTTCAGTTAGGTCAGCTCTATTATAACTCAAACAATTTCCAACAGAGTATAAATGCTTATAAGAGTGTAATATCCAACTTCCCCGGGTCTGATGATGCACGCAGCGCTTTGGTTGCTATGGAGACAGTTTACAGAGATATGAACGACGTTGAGTCGTATGTCGACTATGCAAACTCTCTTCCGGGAGGATTGCGTATTACAACTTCAAAACAGGATTCACTCACATATCTGGCAGCCGAGAGTGTATATATGAGAGGCAACAGAACTGAAGCTGAATCGGCATTGAACCGATATCTGCAATCATATCCAAATGGTGCTTACAGCAGTGATGCTTACTACTATATGGCTGTAATATCTGATGAGAAAAACAATAAAGATCAGGCTCTCTCATATTTCCGTAGAGTTATAGATGCAGGTAATGTTAAGTATCTCGATAATGCTCTTATCTATACATCGCAGACCGAATATCAAAACGGTAACTATAGAGAGGCTCTTGCAGACTACTCTAGACTTGCCAACTCAGCAAGAAATGCAACAAACAAACAGATAGGTCAGTTGGGGGTAGTTCGTACTCAGTCGCAATTGTCAAACCACCACGAAGCGGCAAGAGCTGCAACAGATCTTCTTTCAAACAGCAGTCTCTCTCCTGAAACAATTACTGAAGTGAGATATCTTCGCGGAAAGGCTTATCAGCAAATTAATGAGGCCGATAATGCGGTTCAGGATTTTCAATTTGTAGCAAATGATACTCGCAGTATATATGGTGCAGAAGCTCAGTTTATTCTTGCTGACACATTTTATAGATGGAAATCTTATGATAGGGCTGAGGCTCAGGTGAAAGAATTTATGCAAAAAGGGACTCCACATCAATATTGGATGGCTCGTGCTCTGATAGTGCTTTCTGATACATATATTGCAAAGGGTGATGAATTTCAAGCCAAGCAATATATAGAGAGCTTAAAAAATAATTATAAGGGAACTGAGGCTGATATTCAACAGATGATTAATGAAAGACTTCGTTAATATATTCATCTTATTAATAATTGAAAACTGAAATAACCAAATATGAAGAAAACATTTGTAATTATTGCAATACTACTATTCACAACAGGAATATTTGCACAGACACAGGACTCATTGCTGAGACGACAGATGGAGCTTGAGCGTGAGTTCAACCCTACCCTGATGGATGCTGATAAAATAAACTCTCTCCCTGCATTGCGTGAGCCTACTGTTCAAAAGGCTAATGTAAACTACTCAACATGGGCAGGAAGGGTAAATCCTCCTATTGAAATTGCACTTCCTTATCCGGCTACAATAATGACCGATATTCCGTTTAGCACTAAAAAAGGATATCTGTTCTTAAATGCAGGAAACTATGCAAATATAAATGGAGCTTTTGGCTATAAACTGGTTGAGGATGATAAAAATAACCTTTCATTCTCAATTTTGCACAACTCTACAAATGGAGATCTCAAATATAATCAAGATCCGGCTGAAGGGGTGACTGATAATGGCAATAATGCATATTTAATGAATAATCTGGGGCAACTCAACTTTCTGCACTTGGCAGAATCTTTTAAAATGAATATGCATATATCCTACCTGAGTTCACAATTCAACTACTATGGCAACCCATTTGAGAATGCTCCCGTTTTCAATAACGATAAATATAATCTGGGATTGCTTTCTGCAAAGATAGGCTTGGAGTCGGCTCCATCCGACTTATTGAACTACAGAGGTTATATCGACTTTAAGAACTTCAATACGGAGCAGAGCAAAACACCGGTTTACGAATGGATGAAGGGTAATCAGATTGAGGCTAATGTAGGTTTCGATAAACCATTCAGAAATAATATTAGTAAAGTTGGTGTAGATGGAACTATCTTCACAACGATCTACAATGGCGATGCAGCCAACTATTTCCTTCTTAATGCAGCGCCATATATCCTTTTCGGAGGCGATAACACATATGCAAAGCTTGGTGTAGATCTGCTTTTTCAAGATTCTGAGAATGCAAAGATTAGAGTGGTTCCTAATATAGATTTAAGATTTGGCGTAACTGAACGCTCATCTCTCTATGCTACTGTTAAGGGTGGATTTAATCACAATACCCTACCTCAGCTGATGAGTGAATCGAGATATATATTATCATATAACCCGGTTAAGGCCTCATATACACATTTAGATTTAGAGGCAGGTACTAAGATAGGTGAGGTTAACGGATTTAGATTTGATATATTTGCCGGATACAAAAAGACTGAAGATGAACATTTCTTAGTACTAAATGGCAGAGATGTTATTGGCGGAGATGCAGTGGGTCCTTTTATGGAATCTCTAAAACCTATATACGGAACAATCAGTCATTCATTTCTTGGTGGTATGATTCACTCAAATATATGGTCACCACTTGATATCTCCTTGAGAATAAAGAAGAATTTCTTTGATGTTACCGAGGTTTCGAATAATGGCGTAAATATCGCTGATGCTAAAGCTTATAATTTGCCTGGAGTTGATATAGACTTAAATGCATCACTTGAGCTGATAGAGAATCTAAAACTGACACTTAACTACTATTTTGCGGGTGACAGATGGACAAACTTCAACAACAGCAATATAAAGATGGATAATATTAACGACCTGAATGTTGGTGGAGTTTATGATATTAACGAAATCTTTTCACTAAATCTTAAGGCAAATAATCTGTTATCACAAAAGTATGATATCTGGTATGGTTATCCTGCTCAGCGTATGAATGTTGCAGGTGGATTTACATTAAAATTCTAAATAAAATAAAATATCTCGAATTGAGGGTAAACTGACAATAAAAACTATTTTTAATAAATCTTCCTTCCTCATTACGACCGATTTGTGTACTTTTGCGCACACAGCACATCAGGCACATTAACGTGATGTGACTCATCTAAATTATGGGTAAGAAAATTGAGACTAAAGACAGTAAGACAAAAGGAAAAAGCGGATCTTTAAAAAGAGATATCGTAGGATTAATGTGGAAATTATTTGGCCTGATGGTAGCAGTAATCATCCTCTTTTTCACGCTAATTTCAGTAGGGGCTATAGGTTATTTGCCAAATATCGATGAACTGGAGAACCCTATAGACAGATATGCATCACAAGTTATATCATCTGATAATGAGTTGCTATTCACCTACTCACTAAGTAACGATAACAGGATAATGATAGATTATTCCGACCTGTCGCCATATCTTATTGATGCCTTAGTCGCTACAGAAGATATAAGATACTATAACCACTCAGGTATAGATATAATTGGTCTTGGAAGAGCCATTTTCAAGACTATTCTGCTAAGAAATGAAGATAGCGGAGGTGGTAGTACAATTACGCAACAGCTAGCAAAACTGCTATATTCTCCCAGAGCCAACAATAAAATTCAAAGAGTATTTCAAAAGCCGGTTGAGTGGGTAATTGCAACAAAGCTAGAGCGTTATTACACAAAAGATGAAATTATAAACCTATATCTTAATAAGTTCGATTTCAACTACAGTGCCGTTGGTATTGAGCAGGCATCACGCACCTATTTTGGTACTCCTCCCTTAGACCTAAAGATTGAGGAAGCAGCAGTACTGATTGGTATGCTCAAAAACCCTTCACTCTACAATCCTGTTCGCCGTTCCGAAATTACACTTTCACGAAGAAATGTTGTTCTGTCGCAGATGAGAAAAGCGGGACACCTAACCAGACATGAGCTCGACTCACTGAAACAACTGCCTATTGTACTCGATTTCAACAGATCTAATCATATTGATATTTCTGCACCATATTATCGACAGCATCTTGCTAAATTGTTGATGGCTGAAAAGCCCGAGAGAAAGAACTATGCATCTTGGCAAGGTCAGCAATATTCAGAAGATTCTCTTGCATGGATTGAAGATCCTCTGTTTGGATGGTGCAACAAGAATTTCAAGGCCGATGGTTCCAAATATAATATCTACACCGATGGTCTAAAGATATATTCCACACTAGATTCAAGAATGCAGAAGTATGCCGAAGATGCTGTAGATGAGCATATGGGTGGATATCTTCAGGATGAGTTCTTTAAAGAGAAAAGAGGTGCTAAATATGCACCCTATTCCAGCGAAGTTAAGGATCAGGTTGAAGATCTAATGGTTAGGGCAATGAAGCAGACCGATCGCTACCGTATTCTTAAGAATGAGGGAATGAGTGAAGCTGATATCCTTGCCAACTTCAAGGAAAAGTCGGTTGAGATGAAAGTATTCTCATGGAAACATCATGAAATTGATACAGTTATGACTCCCTGGGATTCTATACGCTACCATAAGAATTTCCTTCGCACAGGATTTATGGCAATGGATCCTTTTACAGGCTATGTTAAGGCTTATGTGGGAGGACCTGACTATCAATTCTTTAAATATGATATGGTAACAACCGGTAAGCGTCAGATTGGATCTACAATTAAACCATATCTGTATACTTTAGCAATGGAAGAAGGAATGACTCCATGCACTCCTCTGGTTCACCAACCTATAACACTCATGGATGAAAATGGCAATCCGTGGACACCACGAAATCCCGGACACGAAAGTGGAGAAATGGTTACAATAAAATGGGGACTTCAGCGTTCAAGTAACTGGGTTACAGCATATATAATGGGGCAGTACTCTCCATATGCATTCTCCAGAATGTTGCAGTCGTTCGGACTTAAAACCCCTGCCGATCCTGTTGTATCCTTGGCATTGGGACCAAATGATGCCTCAGTATTTGAAATGGTTGGGGCATACTCATCATTTATAAATAAAGGTATTCGCGTAGAGCCTATGTTAATAACCCGTATTGAGGACTCATATGGTAATGAAATAGCCTCATTTGTACCACGTGTTAGAGAGATCTTTAGCGAAACAACTTCATATAAGATGCTCGATATGCTAAAGGCAGTAATTGATGGTGGTACCGGTAACCGACTACGCTGGAGATACAATATTAAAGGTGAGATGGGTGGTAAAACAGGAACTACCAACAACAACTCCGATGGATGGTTTATGTCGTTCACTCCAGAACTTGTTTTAGGTTGCTGGGTAGGTGGCGAAGAGAGATCTATCCACTTCGACAAGATGGCATATGGTCAGGGAGCCAGCATGGCACTTCCAATACATGGTTTATTTTATCAAAAGATATATGCCGATCCCGATCTTAATTACAAAGACACCGGTAAGTTCGATATCCCGGAAGGATTTAACCCTTGTGAA
>CAYLKV010000044.1:0-15594 GCA_964384545.1 uncultured Proteiniphilum sp. | reverse complement strand
TTTAATAAAAGAGAAATAGAAAAAAACAAAAGTCAGAAAAGAAAAGAGAAACAATTAAAAAGAGAAGCCCGAAAGCTTGAGCCTTCTGATAGCTTTGAAGATATGATAGCATATGTGGATGCCAACGGTATGATTACCAGCGAGCGCCCTGAACCTTCAAAAGCTGAAGAAATTAAACTAGAAGATATAGAAATATCTATACCCCCTAGAGAAGAGGAAGAAAAAACAGGTGATCCTACAGGCAGAGTGGAGTTCTTTGATGAAAGCCGAGGCTTTGGATTCATCAAAGAGGCCGATAGTCCTCGTAAGTTCTTTTTCCATAAAAGCAATGCAGAGTATGGAATAGCAGAGAATGATCTGGTATCCTACAGATTAGAAAACGGCCTTAAAGGTGTAAATGCCGTAGATATCAAAATAGTTAGATAATCTCTTTCTTTAAGTCCTCAATTGAAACAGTTTTCTGTTCTCCCGAAATCATATTCTTAAGAGTAACAGAACTGTTTTTTATCTCATTTTCTCCAATTAGTGCAACAAAAGGGATTCTGTTGTTATCAGCATATGATAATTGCTTTTTCATTTTAGCAGATTCCGGATATAGTTCGCACCGTATTCCCGATTTTCTCATTTTAGAAATTAGAGGTAGAATATAGTCCGCCTCTTTCTCTCCAAAGTTGACAAACAAAAGATCAGTCGAATGAGAAAAATCAACAGGAAATAGATTCAGGTCGGTTAATACATCATAAATACGATCTGCACCAAAAGAGATACCAACACCCGAAACATCCTTAAGCCCAAATATTCCGGTAAGGTTATCATATCTCCCACCACCGGTTATACTACCCATTTGAGTATCAAGGGCCTTAACCTCAATAATAGCACCTGTATAATAGTTTAGTCCTCTGGCCAATGTTAAGTCGAGCACCAATTCATTTTTCAATTCAAGAGAAGAACATTTAGCAAAAATATATTCAATCTCCTCAACACCTTTTAGTCCTGTTTCAGATGCTTCAAAAAGTTTTTTCAATTCACCAAGTTTATCACTTGTAGATCCACTAAGTTGAAGTATTGGCTGAAGAGATTTAATTGCATCATCTGCAATTCCCAAATCAAGCAACTCTTCGTTTACCTTCTCAATACCTATTTTATCTAGTTTATCAATTGCAGTAGTGATAACAGTTATCTTTTCTGATTCACCTATTATCTCAGCAATTCCCGATAATATTTTTCTGTTATTGATCCTAATTGAAACATTGACATTAAAACGAGTAAAAACCTCATCAATAATCTGAATAAGCTCCACCTCATTAAGCAGAGAGTCTGAACCAACAATGTCGGCATCGCACTGAAAGAACTCGCGATAACGTCCTTTTTGAGGGCGGTCGGCTCTCCATACCGGTTGAATCTGATATCTCTTAAAAGGAAATGTAATTTCATTTCTATGCATCACAACATACCTGGCAAATGGCACTGTTAGATCGTATCTCAACCCCTTTTCAGATATTTTATTAGCAGTCTTAACAGAGTTTCCTTCTTCAATATCATCGCGACTCATGCTGTGTAGGAAATCGCCCGAATTTAAAATTTTAAACAGAAGCTTATCACCTTCCTCACCATATTTACCCATCAGAGTATTTAGATTCTCCATAGCTGGAGTTTCAATCTGACTGAAGCCATATAATTTATAAACCTCTTTAATTGTGTCAAATATATAATTTCGTTTCGCCATCTCTTCCGGCGAAAAATCACGTGTACCCTTTGGAATTGAAGGTTTCTGCATCTTTACTCTTTACTTTATTTTTTATTCAAATTAACTACAAAGATAACTCTTTATTTATTTGCCCCCGAATGTAAATTCAACAGGTATTGGTGCAGGAACTTTAATTAAAGTATTACCAACAGTCAACTTTGGCCATAACTTCACCAAAACAGTTGTTTCGTTGGGTGTTATACCCAAAAATGCACTCATATCTTTAGTTACTCGCTCTTGTGAATAGCGGTTCATCAGATTCCTTAGGTCGAAGCTAACAGGAATTGGAACAACCTTGGTCTCTCCAGGTTCAATGCGAATTGGTTGATCCATCTTACCCTCAACTAGCTCCATGTCATTAAGTAAAATCTGATAGTCTAATGCATCAAGAAATGCAGCAGCTGTATTTGGGTTTGTAACATCCATATTTAAAGTCATGCTGAAGGGTATATTCTGCATGCTTGATCGGCCAGCTAAAACAGTTGCAACATTGGCAAGATTAGATAGAGATATAGTTGATGCATTGCCAAGGTTCATGCCTGCCAATTGAATGTTAGCCAAGGATTTATATTTATATATACTCTGTGATAGTCTGTAAACACCACTTACATTATTCAAAACATCACAACCTGTTGCAAATGTTAAAGATAATATAGCAATAATAGAGACAATAACTTTAGATATTTTATTCATAATATATTAGTTTTATTTAATGATTACCATAGTAGCACCATACCCATATTCCTGAAAAGAAGCATCTTGAAACTGACATCTTGGATATTTTTTTCTTAATTCACCTATTAAGCTTGTTTTTAGAACACCATCACCTTTACCATGAATAAATACAATTTTGCGATTTTTGAATTTCAGACTATCTGTCATAGTCTCATGGAATTTATTTAGCTGATATTCCAGTATTGCGGCATTATCCATTCCGGCTGTAGTATCAAGAAGTTTATCAATATGTAAATCTACTTCAATAATCGGATTTTTTTCCTTCTTCTCGATACGCTGTCTTAATGGTCTTTTGCTTTCGATCTGCTTCTCTTTAATTGCACGCTCAAGATCGCCTGCCGAAAAGAGTATTTCCCTTTCAGGAATATCATCACGCATGATATAATAGATAATCGCATCATCTTCAAAGTAGTCGTTCTCCTTAAAGCTATGAAGTTTATAAAACTTCACAGTATCGATTCGAAGTTCTACAGAACATGGGTTTTTAAACTTATAGTTCTTCTGATTCTTAAATGCAATAAACTGTACAGCAACTTTTTCAATATCGTTTAGAGCACTCTTATCAAACTCCTCCATGAATATTTTTGTGTTGGGTTCAACAATAGCTCTATAGCGAGATTTCCAAGTATTATTTTCTCTGCTCATATAGTTGAAAAACAGATAGTAATTGCTGTCGTTTACAAAATAAGCTTCATAAGTTGAGGTAGACAAACTCTTAATGTCTGTTGGCAGATAGGCAATACAGGCAGTAATATTCTCTCCTTCAATTGTCTCTTCAGGCTCATAAGTGTTATCTATTTTAACCTCGGGACTTGAAGCAACCTCTTTTGTGTCTGTTTTACTACTTCTGTTTAATTCACTTACCGATCTGGTTTCATAATCTTCAGAAGATTTGCCCATCTTTTCATCAGAAGCCGATTCAACAACAACACATTCAGATATAAGTACCGGTACATCAAAACCATGTTCATCTTCAACTATTACAACCTGTTTATTTTGGAAACCTTTCACAGTTCCTCCCCCCACGGTATTAAGGAATCTAACTTTGTCTCCTGTCAATAATTTTTTCATTTTGTAGTTTAATCATTTATTCAACTTCTGTTTTGTAAATTTATTATGCCTCTGGAGAAAATATTTTTGTTGCCTCATGCAAAGTTGAGTAATTTTGCGGAATAAATGATTTAAAAAATGAAAAAAGATAGTGTTCATAAGATAAGAATTACTGATTTCAATTATCAGCTACCGGATCAGAAAATAGCTAAATATCCGTTATCCAGGAGAGATCAGTCGAAATTACTTATATATGAAGTCTCAGATAATGGGTCTCCTATAATAAAAACTCAAACTTTTACAGATCTTCCAGACTATCTGCCAAGTGATACACTACTTCTTGTAAACAATACAAGGGTGATTCATGCCAGGTTGCTGTTTAAGAAAGAGAGTGGGGCTAAAATTGAGATTTTCTGTCTTTCGCCTTTCGAACCATCAGATTATACTACAAGTTTTGCTCAAACAACTTGTTGTTCATGGGCATGTATGATTGGAAATTCACGCAGATGGAAGAGTGGTCCACTATCAATGGAGATTAATATTAAAGGAGATAGAGTAATTTTGCAAGCTGAAAGAGTGGAGGTTGCAGAAGGTGAAGAAACAGCATCTACAGATTCTATAATCAAATTTTCATGGGATAATTCCGGATATACATTCCCAGAACTTATTGAGGTAGCAGGGAAATTACCTATCCCGCCATATTTAAATCGTCAGGCTGAGGAATCGGACGACGAAACATATCAAACCGTATATTCACATGTTGAGGGTTCGGTTGCTGCACCAACTGCCGGCCTTCATTTCACTCCCGAGATCTTAAAAAAGATTGAAGGTAGAGGTATTAAAACAGCTCAGGTAACATTGCATGTAGGGGCCGGAACATTTAAGCCTGTAAAATCGGAACATATTGCAGATCATGAAATGCATAATGAGTTCTTTACAGTTGCAAAAGATACAATAAGCCAATTACTTAATCATAAAGGTAAAATTGTTGTAGTTGGAACAACCTCTATGCGTACTCTCGAAAGTCTTTTCTACATTGGGAAAAAGATATACTTTAACCCAAATATTAATGCAGATGAACTGTCTGTAAATCAATGGGACCCATATGATGAGTTGAGCCAGGAGGTAGATGATAGGATTGAACCTGCAACAGCTCTAAAATCTATAATTGAATATCTCGAAAAAAGAGGGCAAGATGCTATAATGTCATCTACAAGTTTAATGATTGCACCCGGTTATAAATTTCATTATCCTGATGCATTAATAACCAATTTTCATCAACCGCAAAGTACATTGCTATTACTTGTATCGGCTTTTACAGGAGAAGACTGGAAGAGTATTTATGAATATGCATTACAGAATAACTACAGATTTTTAAGTTATGGAGATAGCTCTTTTATTTGGAAAAATAACAAATAAACATCAATTAAGGTAAAAAATGAAATCCAACACTCTTTAGCTACCTATTTTTTTTGTATAATTGCATAGTTAAACAGTTTACTAATCTTAGACTGCAACTTGATGTTGTATATGAAAATAACTTTCAATTATGCTCTTCAAATTAAATGTTGGATCTGTTAAATTTAAACTGTTTTGAAAAATGGCATTAACAATAAAACTTGAAATATGCCAAAGTTATACTATTTCATGCAATAAAAAATCGCTAAACGAAATAGTTGGAATATTTAATTAATTTGAAAATACTCAATTGGCTAAGAGAGTCGTCCGTATATTTGCCTTTGTTATTATCAGTATTATACTGCTTAATATATTAATCTTCCTTTTTTTTAGCATTCCTCAAGTGCAAAGAAAGGCGGCTGATATTGCATTAAATAAATTCGGAAATATAATATCCACTAAAACAGAACTCAAAGGTATTCGTATTCGAATGTTGAATTCTGTTGAATTGTTAGGCCTTTACGTTGAGGACCAGCAACAGGATACTCTTTTGTATACTCATAGCTTGTCGGCAAAAATTAAAACTTTAGATCTTCTAAAAAGTAGAATCACTGTTAATAAAGTGATTTTGGAAGATTTTAATGTCAATATTCATCGCCAAACACAAGAAGAGCCATTCAACTTTCAATTTATTATAGATAGATTTAAGGTTGAAAAAGATACAACTATTATTGAAAAAGATAAGAAAGCTTGGAAAATTAATGCGGAAGATATAATACTTGCTAATGGTAGTTTAAGTTATAATATTTTATCAGCCCCTGAAACACCCGGACAGTTCAATAGTAATCATATCGATGTTGAAGATTTCAATTTCAAGGCAAAAGCAAGCTTTGTTTCAATAGAAGATATGAATGCCGAAATTAAACAGTTAAGCTTCAAAGAAAGAAACTCAGGTGTAATTTTAAAGAGTTTACAGACAAATGTTTTAGGCAAAGATTCGCTTCTAAAGAGCCCTAAATTAAAATTAGAGCTAAATCATACGGATATTCAAATTAGAGATGCCAGTTACCATATAGGGACTAAAGAGTTTGCAATAAAACTTACAGGTGATCAAATTGACCCAAATGATATTGGTTTTTTCTACCAGCCATTAAAAGGGTTGGATAAAACAATATCTTTAGAAATAGAAGCAAATGGTATTTTACCTGAAGCGAATCTTGCCAAATTAGAATTCTACTATGGAAGTGATACAAATTTAGATATTACCGGAATTATATCCGATTATAGTAATTTAAATAGTAGCAATTTAAGTGTAGATATAAATAGATTAAGAACAACTCAAAAAGATTTAGAATCAATTTTAAAGGTGTTTGTACCGCTTTATATTTCTCCTGTTCAATTAGTTGCAATAGGTGATATGAATTTGAAACTAACAGCTTTTGGCAAATTAAATCAATTCAGATACAAAGGTGATGTAGTTACAGAACAGGGCGATATATCATTAAACGGTATAGGAAAAATTGGTAATGAGTTTAAAAACTTAAACTTCGAGGGACCGGTTGCTGTAAACAACTTTAAAGTAAATAATATTATTGGAGAGGGTGCAGGTGTTGGTAGTGCAACTTTGAAATCTGAAGTCAAGGTTAATATTCCACGTAATGGTGTTTTATCAATCTCTGCAGATGGCAATATAGAGTCTGTTCAATATAAAGAATTTGTATACAATGATATACAATTCGATGGTTTATATCAAGGGACTAACGTTACTGCCAATATAAGTATGAATTCTCCTAATAATATGTTCAATTTATTTGGAGATATAACATTTGGCGATCAACTCGGATTCATAGTTAAAGGAGATATTGAACAGCTTGATTTGAGACCATTTTTTATGATGGAAAACTGGAGTGCTCCTTTATTGTCAACAACTATAAATGCTGAGATGTATGGAAAAACAATAGATGAAATAGCCGGCACTCTTGTAATAGAAAATACCTCAATAGTTGATAGTAATTTTATGTATAACCCTGGTCCAATATATCTGCAGGCACTGGCTGATGAAGGTGAAGGAAAGAAGATTCAGATAATGTCTAATTTCTTGGAGGCAGAGGTTAAGGGAGATTACTATTTTACAACCATTTCAAATGAGTTTAAGAAACAATTACAACCACATCTCACTTCAATTATAAAGCTACCGGAATCCACTTCTTCAAATAGGTATAATTATAGAAATGAGTCTGTAAATGATTCTATACAAATTTCAGATAGAGGAAAGAACAACTTCGAATTTAAAATTTCGTTAAGCAATACAGAAGACTTTTCGTACACATTTTCACTGCCATTTTATAATGTTGAGGAGGCTACAATCAACGGTACTTTTGATATGGTAAATCGTGGAGGATTAACTTTAGATGGATATATACCACGACTAATGTTTGGGAAAAATGATATTAGAGAGAGTAGTATTAATCTTAATAGTAGAGAACTGGGGGTTAATCTAATTCTAAATAGTTATTTGGTACAAAGTAACGGTTATATAAACGCTAAATTGAATTCAACACTTGAAAAAGATACTCTTATAAATAAAATTGAATTCGATGTTGAAAAGAGTAATAATAGGTCGGAGGGTGAACTGCAAATATCAGTCGATTTCAATAGAAATGTTCTGGAAGAACTTGTAACCAATATAATTTTACACCCAACAACTATTGACTTTAATGGTAAAAATATTGATATTAATGAATCTTCAATTGTTTTTAGTAAAGATAGATTATCGGTAGATAATTTCGGTATTCGTGAAAATCAAATGTTACTTTTGGGCATTGAAGGTATAGCCTCAAAAAGTGAAGCAGATAATATACGTATCTACTTTAATAATACTGAGATGTCTAATATTCTATCAGCTTTTAATGTTTCTAAAATAAATGGCTCAATTAATGGGGAGATATTCATTAGACAGGCCTTGGAAACTCCAATGATAAGAACAGAGGCTCTGCGGATTGAGGATATTACTGTTCAATCAGATACTATTGGGTCTTTACAAATTGAGGGGAACTGGGATCAGATTTACTCAGGATTAAGTCTTAGTGCCAATCTGATCAAAAAAGGGGAGAGAAGATTAAGTATAGAGGGATATGTGCCAACTGGTGATCAAAGTCCTAATCCGTTGGATGTAAATATATTAATGGAGGATTTTGAGTTAAATGCAATTCAACCATTAGCGGCAAATGCAATAAGTGAAATATCAGGACGGGTTAATTCTAATATCAATATTTCAGGAAAGATTTCAGAGCCAATTACAGAAGGTTGGCTAGGAGTTGAAGATGGTAAAATAAAGGTCGCTTTTACCAATGTAACTTATTACCTTTCAGACACAATAGATATTAAGAGAGATAATGTAGGACTAGAAAATCTGGTTATTCGAGATCAAAATGGTAAAACAGCAAATCTATCGTTAAAACTTACACATACGAATTTCGGTCGAATGGTTTATACTGCTGGCATTACTCTAAATGATTTTATGCTTCTAAACAATAGTCAAAGGACCGATCTAATGGCATATGGCAATATGAGATTGTCGGGAAAATTGAATATTACAGGGTCGCCATTGGGAATATATGGAGATGCAAATCTTACAACTCAGAGTGCTTCGGATGTGACATTTGTACTTCCTCAAACTGCAAAAGCAACTGAGTATAGTGGTGTAATATATATTAATACTGAACAATCCGACTCTCTACAGTTTTTGAGAAATAGAGATGAGGCTGTTGACAGGTCTAAAAAACGCCCTGAAACAGCTATACCGATAATAATGAGGGCTACTTTAAATCTTACTCCTTTGATGGAGGCGTCGGTAGTATTAGATCCAACAACAGGAAATGCACTTGAGGTGGGAGGTAGCGGAGAGATTAATGTAAATTATAATTCAAAATCAACACCACCGGTACTACTTTATGGAGATTATGTAATTGATAAGGGTAAATTTCATTACAACCTTCAAAACTTAAGAACTATCGACTTTACTATTCGCGAAGGTAGTCGTTTAACAATGGAAGGTAATCCACTAAACACTCAATTTAATATAATTGCCTTTCTACCTGTAAGAGCCGATTTGGCAGCGTTGAGTCCAACTTTTACAACAGAGCTTGTAAATACCAGGGTTCCTGTAAATGCACTTCTGCAAATCAGAGGAGATTTAGAAGCTATGGATCTTCAATATGATATAGAACTGCCGGAAAGCTCAAATGATATACAGCAGCGTGTAAATAGCTTTATTAATGATGAGGAGACAAAAATTCTTCAGTTTGCATATCTTGCAACTACAAGCAGTTTTATTCCTTCAGAAGGTTCGCCCGATTTGAATTTCGGTTCTTCTATGTTCTCTAAATTTGCGGCAAACACGTTGTCTAGAGGATTAGATGCACTATTTGCAAATGCATTAAACGACAACTGGTCGGTAAGCACCAACCTTGAGTCGGTAGATGGAACATTTGAAAATGTAAGAATGGGGGTTGATGTTTCTACCCGATTATTGAATAATCGTCTGAGAATAACAACAAACCTAAGTTATGGTGATAACAGTATGATGGCTACAGAGCAAGCTTTTATGGGTGAGTTTGAACTTGAGTATGACTTGAATAACTGGCTTATGCTTCGTGCATATAATAGGGCCAACGACAGGTTTTACAGACGAAATCCCACTACTCAGGGTGTGGGTGTTGTTGTAACGAGAGAAGCTAAATCATTCAGAGATCTTCTAAGGTTCAGGTTTATAAGACCAAAAGATTAAAATGAATATACAGATAAATAAATATATATCATTATTATTTGCATTGATATTATTAGTATCATGTAATGTCACAAAAAAAGTGCCAGATGGTGGATATCTGCTCAATAATGTTGAAATTAAATCTGATATTAAAGGTATTGGGTCATCAAGCCTTAAACCTTACCTTAGACAAAAATCCAACTCTACTATACCAATACTTGGTAAATGGAAGTTGCATATGTATAATATGCCAAATAATGATTCAACATGGATTAACAAACAACTTATCAAATATGGTGAACCTCCTGTTTTATATAATGAGCAACTTGCAGTTATTTCCGCTGAACAGATTCGATTACATCTGAATAATAAAGGTTATCTAAATGCAGAAGTTGACACTTCAGTTATTAAACAGAATAAAAAGGCAGAGGTTTCTTTTAATGTTGTTGGTAAAGAGCCATATAGAATAAGAAATTTCAAAGATTCAGTTTATTCTGTAGATACAACAATACATAATTTACTATATACAGCCGGCCGATTAGATATTATTAAAGAGAATGATATATTCGACCTTTCTGTTCTAGAGTTGGGTAGAGAAAATATGACAACATTACTTAAGAATAGAGGTTATTATAATTTCTCAAAGGAAAATTTTTACTTCCTTGTCGATACAACAATAGGTAACAATCAGGTAGATTTAACTATATCATTAAACAACCCTATAGAAGAATCAAAGCATCAACAATACACTATTGGAGATGTAATGGTGTTTAATGGATTAAATTCAGAAATACTTGATGATCCGGAGATGCACTACCTATTAGATACTATCGATTATAGAGGTATTAAAATTGTACAAGAAAGAAACCCATTTCTTTCGGCCAGAGCTATATACTATAACACATTTATAAGACCAGGCAGATTATATTCTGACAGAATTGTAGAGAGAACATATTCATCGTTAAACGGTATGGGTCCTATAAATCAGTCGTCCATAAATCTCACTCCTGTAGTAAGAAACGACTCAAATTTAATTGATTCCAGAATTTCTCTTTTTCCAGGAAATGTTCATTATATGCAATTCGGAGTAGATGGTACAAATTCGGCTGGGGACTTTGGTGTAGGGAGCAACTTAACTTACGAGCATCGTAATATCTTTAATGGTGGAGAGACTTTCAGAGTGAGATTAAATGCAGCTTATGAGTTTATACGTGCAACTGATAGCCTCGACCTTTTAGATAATAGTTATTATGAATATGGTGCAGAGGCATTTCTATCAATACCTCAGTTATTACTGCCTTGGGTACTAAAACAGTTAAGAGATCAGCCTTCAGCATCAACTGAATTTTCTATTGGAACAAACTTTCAGAAAAGGCCTGAATACTTCCGTCAGTTTTTCAATTTATCGACTCGTTTTCAGTGGTCATCTATGGAGTGGAGAATGGTTAACTTGTTTGAACCAGCGGGAATAACATATGTGAGAATGCCATGGTCGTCTAAAAGATTTAAAGAACTATACTTAAGTGAAGATGTAAATCCTATATTGCGCTATAGCTACGATGAGCAACTTATTGTTCGCTCATCATACAACATTACATATACCAATTATTCAAGGATTGCTATGCGAGATATGCCTAAAATTCCATATCGTATAAAGTCGGGTATTGAAGTTGCAGGTTGGCTACCTCATATTATTACATTAATGGGAGGAGGTAAACAAAACGAAAGAGGAGTAGAGGAGTTTTTCGGAATTCAATATTCTGAATATGTGAAAGGAGATTTCGATTTTGCCCCTTTATATAGAATAGATGACACCAAAACAATTGCTGCACATATAGCCGTAGGTGTAGCGTATCCCTATGGTAATTCAGATGTTATGCCTTTCGAGAAAAGATATTTTGGAGGTGGCGCAAACAGTGTAAGAGGGTGGAGCACGAGAACTCTAGGACCAGGTACTTATAGCAAAGACTCAACTGGCAGTGATTTTGGACATAGAGTAGGTGAGTTAAAGCTTGATTTTAGTGTTGAGTACAGGCGAAAAATCTCAAAACTTGTAGAACTTGCCGGATTTGTTGATGCAGGAAACATATGGACAATTAAAGATTATGTAGAGCAACCTGGTGGTTTATTTTCACTCTCTAATTTTTATAAAGAACTTGGAGTTGCTTATGGAGTAGGACTCCGCTTAGACCTCAACTTCCTGCTAATAAGATTAGATGGAGGTATGAAAGCTCATAATCCAGCGCTTCCCGAAGGATCAAGATGGACTGTGTTTAAACCAAACTTCAATAGAGACTTTGCATTTCATTTTGCTATAGGTTATCCATTTTAACCATATTATTTTTTATTATTATATTTTTTCAGACTCAAATTATGTACCTTTGTCGCAGGTTATAAAAAATATAATAAATGGAGATTGTTTGGTTACTAATTTCGATGGTTATTCTTTATTTTGGCGCTGAAGGACTAGTTTTTGGTGCCTCATCTTTAGCAAAACGATTAGGTATCAGTGCACTTGTAATAGGATTAACAATTGTTTCAATTGGTACTAGTATGCCTGAATTGGTTGTAAGTATTAAAGCTGCGATGAATGGACAAAGTGCTCTATCTATTGGGAATGCATTAGGCTCAAATCTATTTAATATTGGAATAATATTAGGGCTTTCAGCAACTATTTATCCATTGCTCGTAAAACGGCAATTACTTAAATTTGATGTGCCAGTAATGATATTAAGTTCAATACTATTTCTTTTGCTTTTTCTTGATACTATAATTTCACGTTTAGAGGCAATATTTTTGTTAATACTATTTCTAACTTATACAACATCCTTATTCATTACTTCAAAAAAAAGTCAAAATAATAATGCCGATTCAAATGATAATGATATAAGACTTTCTAAACATTGGATAATTGATATAATATTTATTGTGTTTGGATTAATTGCTTTAGTTTTTGGCTCAGATTTACTTGTAGCTAACTCTATAATTATTGCAGAGCAATTAGGTATGTCAGAAGCGATGATTGGATTGACTATTGTCGCAGCTGGTACAAGTATGCCAGAACTGGCTACTTCAGTGGTAGCTGCAATTAAAAAACGATCAGATATTGCCATAGGAAATATCGTAGGATCAAATATTTTTAATATATTGTTTATATTAGGAACTGCAGGTGCTATTCAACCTTTAAATACTCCAGATATAAACTATATAGACGGTGTTTTTGTTATTTTATTAGGAGTGATATTATTGCTATTCATGAAGTTAGGTAGAAGCATTGAAAGGTGGCAAGGAGCTTTATTTGTTTTAATATATGTGATATATTTCATTTTCAAGTTATAAATATATAATAGATAAGCGACTGTTTTATAGAATTTGGAGTTAATGATTAGACTATTTTGTTTTATCTCGATTTATTTAATAACATGTTTACTTTCTTCACAGAATCAATATGTAAAGAATGAAAATGAGACTATTTCATTTTTTAATCAAGATGAAATTATAAATTTAATCATCTCTGGTGTAAAAGAATTCCCAAATAATACACAACTTTCGATAGCTTACATAAAAAACGGTGAGACAGAGTACTTCGGTATTGTTAAACAAAATGATTCTATAAAGTTTATAGAAAATAGAGATAAAATATTCGAAATTGGTTCAATAACAAAGGTGCTAACAGCAACAGTATTAGCTTCGCTGGTAAAAGAAGGAAAGATTAAATTAACCGATACTGTTAATCACTTTTATCCATTCACTTTCAATAAAAAAAGTGTTCTTACTTTCCAAAGCTTAGCTAATCATAGTTCAGGTTTACCCCGATTACCATCTAATCTGATTTTTTTAGATCAAAGTAATCCCTACAAACATTATAATAAAAACTATCTCGAGAATTATCTTAGTAATATAATTGAGGTCAAAAACGAAAACAAAAATAACTACACCTATTCAAATCTAGGATTTGCCGTTTTAGGTTTTACACTTGGATTATCTCAAGGGAAAGATTTTGAGCAGTTGTTACAAGAGAAGGTATTAGACAAATATAATATGAACCAATCTTATATTGGTATTAATCAATCAATAAACAAAAATCTTGTTAAAGGTCAAGATGCGAAGGGATTAATAACACCCAATTGGGATTTTAATATATTTTTTGGTGCAGGTGGAGTACTGTCTACAGCAGAAGATCTTTCTAAGTTTGCACAAGCTCAGTTTGATAAACAAAACTGTGAACTTACTTTAACTAGAATACCTACTTTCACAGCCAACCAAGATATGAAAATCGGTTTAGGCTGGCATATATTGAAAATGCAAAACGGCAATGACTTATTTACTCACAATGGTGGTACTGGAGGTTATTCATCATCGATACTTGTGAATGTGGAAGACCATACAGCTGTAATAGTTCTTTCAAATGTTTCTGCTTTTCACCCAAATTCAGGTAACATAGAACAAATTAGCTTTAAAATAATGTCTAGTTTATAAATATTATAATATTAACACATCTATACCTACTCTATTTTTGCAACTACAGGTCTTATAGGCTTGCCAACTATACTTATTACACCATCTTTAGAAATTACAAGATCATTAATATATGATGTGCGAGGATGAATACTACTATCATTTGCATGTGCATGATAAATATATTTTAGACTTCCATCCTTAACTTTAAACATCGCTCCATGACCTGTTCCAATTAAACCATCAGCAGCAGGATTATCTCTGCGTAAAATTGGGTTACCACTATATTTCTCCCACGGACCTAATGGTGAATCTGATGTAGCATAACCAACTGCATAATCCTTGCTCTCGAAATGATTTGCAGAATAAATCATGTAATATTTATCACCCAATTTAAACACCGATGGACCTTCTACTACTTTTGCCTGAACTCTTTCCCAAGGATCATTGGCAGTAATACATCTTGAAAGTGTATTAGTTTTTATACTCATTAAATCTTCGGTCATTTCTGCTACCCAAATAACATTTCCATCAGTAAAACGAACATAATATAGATATACAGTACCATCTTCATCAATAAATAAAGATGTGTCAATACCTTTTTCATCAGAAACGATAGGTCTTTTCACTTCTTGAACAAATGGACCTTCAGGGTTGTCGGAGATTGCAACATTTATATGTTCATTAGCTGAATAGAACATATAAAATTTGTTTTTATATTCATTAAAATAGACCTCAGGAGCCCAAAACCATCTTGTTCCCCAAGAATCACTCGGATTTAAGGCTAGATTCTCATTACGAACCCAATGCTTCAGATCATCCGATTTATATACCTCAAAACCTTGACCTCTTGTGCCATATGCATAATGTTTATCATTGTAATATAGTACAAAAGGGTCGGCAATAGATAATTTATCTTCTAAAATAACATAAGATTTTGATTCTACTTTTGAGTTACTGTTAGAGATATTATCAGAAGATATTTTATAACCACTACAAGATCTTAAGAAGATAACGACTAAAATAAGATAAAGAAAAGAGATTGTATTATTCATAATTTTAAGTGTTTACATAAATAGTAAATTGATGAGGAAAATAATTACCTATTTAAAATACTATGTAATATTAATAAGCAAATATAGTAAAACTTTGTCTTGTAGTATTTGTCAATTCACCATATACAATCATATAATTGGTTTTTGACTATTTAAGTCTAGAGTAAATTTTGAAATAATTGAGTATATATTCAAATTCTTCATGATCTTGAAAAATCTATAGACATAAAATAAATGAATTGTGGTCTTATCATAAAATTGTTTTTATAAAACAATGAGGATATCATTTTATAGGTGAAAATTAGGGGTTATACAAAAAGAAAGAAAGCGCAATCAGTTGTAAATAAACTAATTGCGCTTTAATTATGTTGTCTTACTAGGAC
>CAYLKV010000043.1:0-16202 GCA_964384545.1 uncultured Proteiniphilum sp. | reverse complement strand
AGAACTAAACTGATGGACAACAAATAAGATTAGATTGGGTACAATTATCAAAAAAATATATGAAAGAAGCGATTCAATCGTCGTCTGTGTTTGTGAATATATATTCTTGCATAATATACTTTAAGGATGGTAGACAGATTATTATAAGAGATAAAAATGAGATGGGATTTAATGTTAGTGTTTTATCTGAAGAACCTAAAAAATCCAGCTTTAGGGAAGATGTAATGAAATATTATAGAACTTCTGAATCATTAGAAGAACTTGCAAGATATTGTGGATACAATTGTACAAAAACTTTTCATAGACATTTCTACAAACAGTTTAATGATACACCAAAGCAGTGGATACTTAAAAAAAGAGAATTAGAAATGATTAATTTATTGAAGAACACCAATTATACCTTTAAGCAAATTAGTGAGATGTTAAAATTCAAGAACTTATCTCACCTCAATAATTTCTGTAAGAAAAGAACCAATTTAACTCCAACAGAAATAAGAGAAACGGCTTAATTTCATTTATTGTAATGCCTAATTATTAAATTCAATTATAGAATATATGATTGAATATATGAATAAATAGGATTATTTTATTAACTGAGATTAAAGGATGAGATAAAAGGACGAACTTAAAGGTTCTTTTATTAGCTGAGAGTATAGGATGAGTGTAAATGAAGATTATTTTAGTTGATCAGATAAGTATAATTATTGTTTAAAACAGCAGAGTACGAATCAAAAAAAGTGGACTTTTTAGGTCCACTTTTCTCTTTTCTTAAATTCTAAACCGATTGATTAATTCAAACAGTATATGTTTAAAAGTCTATATTATTTCAATAAAGACATGAATTCTTGGTTAGTGCGATATTTAGCAAACTCAAGGTCGTTAAGAGCTTTAACCGCAAATGTGTTGTCAAGACCAATAGCTTTTCTTAAGTTCGCAGCAACATCGTTGAAGTTGTTTGTTCTTGAAGCAATAATAGCTAAAAGGTAAGCAGTTGTAGCATCAGGATTAGTAACATTTTCAAGTGCTTGTTTTGCTTTGTTATAGTCAGAAACTAAAATAGAAGCAAGAGCTGAGTTGTTTGTGTTAGCGTTTCCGTAAGAAGTAACAGCTTGTTTGTAATTACCTTGTAGGATGTTTAATAATCCCATAGCTTCACCAAGACCATTAGCGCCTGCAGATTTACCAAGCAATACGTTTGCATTAGCTAGATCATTAGCATTGATAGCTAATAAAGCTTTGTTCATATTAACTTCAGGAGCATTTGGATTTACCTGAGCAGCACGATTGAAAGCTTGTTCAGCTTTAGCATAATCGCCTTGCTTGAAGTACATTGTACCAATATTGTTCCATCCTCTGTAATCGTTTGTAAAGTTAGCAGTTACGTACTGATAGATATTTTCTTTTACTTTATCATCAGATGTTAGAGTTGAAGCATATAATAATTCTTCTACCGTAAGTTCTTTTGGATTATTTTTCCAAGCTGCCATAATTTCTTCGTCAGATTTACCAATAATTTCGATGTTAGCAGTAATTCTAGAACGACGAAGTTGAGGAAGAATTGTTTTTGCGATATCCTCAAATACGTAAGATATGTTTTTGATCTCTTTCTCTCTTGTTTCTGAATCAGAATACATTTCAAGAACTCTTAAGATAAGTTGTTTATCTTGTAAGCTTGAAGCTTCTACTAATTGACGGAAACCTTCCCAGTCTTGAGCAGTGTAATGAGCAAATACATCAGTATCTACATTTCTTTTGTTCAATTCAGTTTCAATGTATTTAGAAGTGTTCTTTTCACGTTGAGCAGCAAGTCTGTCGTTAAGTGACATACCACCATCAGGAGATGCATAAGCAGAAACTTCTACATTAACATTCTGTTTTGGGTCGTTGAATGCTTGTTCAACACGAGTTTTCCAATCACCTAAATCCTGTTTGTTCAATTCGCTCTGACGAAGATTAGCCTGTTGAATAACAAACATAATGTTAGTTTCTTGAACGTCTTGAATAATTCTTTGGAATTTGTCAGGAGCAACTGAAGGAGTAGTAGTTGCAACATCAGCAAGAGCTGAAGTAGCAATTACACCATCAGCAACTTTAAGATCAGGCAAGTTAGAACGTTTTTTCTTAACTTGAGCATCAAATCTTAAATATAGCTCAGAAGCACGCATAGCTTCTTCGAATGGGAAATTACTGGTTAGAGTGAAGTTACCACCTTTGCTGTGGCTGATTGCAGTTCTGTTACCAGAAATTTTATCACCTTGAAAACTGTAAGGAGTGCCAACAACTTCTTGATTGCCATACTTCAATACAGGAGTAATTGTAACTACTGCATTTTTATTAAACCATTTCTCAGGGAATGTTCCGTTAATAGTAACAGGAACTTGCTTTCCTACTGTTTCAAGTGGTGATGGTGTAACATTAAAATTGTTAGGTGATAGCGGTTTTAATTTACTGCTACAAGAGGTTGCAAAAAGAGCAACACTTAACACCAGTACTAATGATAATAAACGAGAGATTCTTTTCATGTTTTGTATATTATAAATTAATTCTATAAATTATTCTTATAAGAGTGCAGTTTTTTTTGATTTAATATAGGTGCAAATTTAGTTTTTTTTGTCTGATAAAAAAAGTCTAAAAAGCGATATTTTCACTTTAATATTTAAAATATCACCCTTAAATACTTTAAAATAAACTAATATCGCTCACCAAGTCGTATGAGTTGGTTTATTGCACTTTAAATCCTAAACTTTTGAGTATATCTATAGCTGAATTTTCGGCATTAACAATTGAATAAGCTCTATATTCTCTGCGTAGCGGATAGTTTGATCTGAACCAGTAAAACCTATCAGGTTGTTGTTTTAACAATTGACTCTCATTCAAAGGATTATAGCTGTGCCAAACCGAATGTGACAGCTGACTCTCTTCAGGAACACCGCTCAAATCTATAACAGGTTCTGCGGGAGCCGGAATCTCCAAATAATTGGGTACAATCTGCAAATTAAAGAATTCTGTTAAATTTTCAATGCTCATGCGTGTGGCTGTCCATTTTCCATCAGCCGAGTAACCGGCAATATGAGGTGTTGCAATATCAACCAACTTCAACAGTTCGAGATCAATACCGGGCTCATTTTCCCAGCAGTCGATAACAGCCCCCGATATTTTATTGTTAATAATTGCATCTTTAAGCGATTTATTGCAAGTTACACCACCACGAGCAGCATTTATTATAAACGGTTTGCCATTCAGTTCACTAAAGAAACTGCTATCTGCCAAATGAAAAGTTTTAAATTCACCAGTTTTTATAAGAGGGGTATGAAATGTTATAAAATCGGACTCTCGTTTTATTGTTTTAATATCGACAAATATTGATGAACCTTCTATCTTTTCTCTTGGAGGGTCGTTCAGCAGAACCCTCATACCCAACTTCTTGCAAGCTATCTCAACCTTAGAGCCAACATTACCAACACCAACTATACCTATAGTTTTCTTTTTCAAATCGAGATTATACTTCTCTGCCAGGTAGAGTAATGATGCAGTAATGTATTGCTCAACTGAATTCGCATTACATCCGGGAGCTGTTTTCCATGCGATACCATTTGTTTCACAATAATCGGTATCAATATGATCATATCCAATTGTAGCAGAGCAAATTATTTTTACACTGCTTCCCGAAAGAATCTCCTCTCCAAAGTGAGTTACAGTCCTCACAATAAGTGCATCTTTATCCTTAATTGACTCTTTTGAAAACTGATTACCAGGTAAATACTCTACTTCACCAAACTGTTCAATTACACCCTTTAAATAGGGAATATGCGCATCAGCTAATATCTTCACTTTCAATTATTAGTTATATGATAATGAATTAAATAAATATAGATTAGTAAAACTAACTAAATTAACACCTGGATGTTAAATGCTCATGCATCGACTTAGCAGCTTTTCTGCCATCTCCCATTGCAAGTATAACAGTCGCTCCACCTCTCACTATATCGCCACCGGCAAAAATCATATCATCTGCTGTCTGCATGGTGTCGTTATTAACAACTATAGTACCCCAAGATGTAATATCTAAGCCCGAGAAAGATTGTGGAATAAGTGGGTTAGGGGAGACTCCCACACTAACTATAACTTCATCAACCTCCATCCAGCTGGTTGCACCTTCAATAGCAACAGGGCGTCTTCTTCCGGACTTATCAGGTTCGCCCAATCCCATCTGCTGAAGCAGCATTCTTTGAACTCTACCTCTTTCGTCGCCTTCATATCTAAGAGGATTGTGAAGAGTGAAAAACTCAATTCCTTCCTCTTTAGCATGTTTAATCTCCTCTAATCGTGCCGGCATTTCAGCCTCAGATCTGCGATAAACGATAACAGCCCTTTCAGCACCCAAACGTCTTGCAGTTCTTACAGCATCCATAGCAGTGTTTCCACCACCAATAACTGCCACTTTCTTACCTTTATATACAGGTGTATCGCTCTCTGAATCACCAGCCCCCATCAGATTCACACGCGTTAAATATTCATTGCATGACATAATTCCGATAAGATTTTCACCGGGAATATTCATGAAATTAGGCAATCCGGCACCACTTCCAATAAAAACGCCTTTAAATCCCTCTTCCAGCAGATCGTTTTGTGAAATTGTTTTACCAATAATACAGTTAGTGATAAACTTAACACCCATTTTACTTAAAACATCAATCTCAACATCAACAATATCATTTGGAAGTCGGAATTCAGGAATACCATATCTTAATACACCTCCAAGTTCATGTAGAGCTTCAAAAACTGTAACATCATAACCGAACTTCACCATATCGCCTGCAAAAGCAAGACTTGCAGGTCCAGAACCCACTACAGCTATTTTAATGCCGTTTGAAGGATTAACTTTCGGAACAGAAATATTTCCGCTCATTCTTTCATAATCGGCAGCAAAGCGCTCTAAATGGCCAATAGCGACAGCCTCTTTGTTTAGTTTAACTGTATAAAAACAACTATTCTCACACTGTCTCTCCTGAGGGCATACCCTACCACAAACAGCAGGTAGAGCACTTGTCTCTTTTAAAGTTTTAGCCGCTTCTAAAAATTCGCCACGCTCAATATTTTTAATGAACTTAGGAATATTGATCTCCACCGGGCAGCCACTGATGCAGGTTGGATCTACACAATCCAAACATCTGTGAGACTCACCTACGGCCAACTCCTCGGTAAGTCCCAGATTAACCTCATCGTATGTTCTGCTTCTAATTTCAGGATCAACCTCAGGCATTTTTACCCTTGAAAGAGCAATACGATCTTTATTCTTTAAGCTTTTACGTAAGACTTCGCGCCACTCGGCAGCTCTCTCAATTTTTAATATTTCGCTCATATATCTAACTGTATAATCATTTATAGGCATTCAATCGCATCAGCATTTCATCAAAATCTACTTTATGAGCATCAAACTCAGGCCCATCTATACAAACAAACTTAGTTTTACCATCCACGGTAACCCTGCAAGCGCCACACATTCCGGTTCCATCAACCATAATTGTATTTAAAGAAGCGACAGTGGGCACACTATATTTCTCAGTCAGTTTCGATACAAATTTCATCATAATAGCAGGACCAATTGTCACACATAGATTTACGTTCTCACGCTGAATAACTCTCTCCACACCATCAGTAATCAAACCCTTATCTCCGTATGAGCCATCATCGGTCATAATTATAACCTCATCAGAATTCTCACGAACCTGATCCTCAAGTATAACTAACTCTTTTGTACGTGCAGCAATAACAGAAATAACTCTGTTTCCCGCCTTTTTCATTGCCTCCATAATTGGTAGCATCGGAGCAACGCCTACACCACCACCGGCGCAAATAACAGTGCCAAAATTCTCAATATGAGTAGCCTTGCCAAGTGGTCCAACCATGTCGGTAATATATTCACCGGCTTGAAGAGAGCAAAGCTTTTCTGAAGATTTGCCAACTCGTTGTACTACAAGAGTTAT
The DNA here is from genome assembly GCA_964384545.1 of uncultured Proteiniphilum sp. GTDB lineage: Bacteria > Bacteroidota > Bacteroidia > Bacteroidales > Dysgonomonadaceae > Proteiniphilum. The sequence goes on along the minus strand of CAYLKV010000043.1, from coordinate 10,215 downwards.
AGTTCCTTTTTTAGTATCCGCAGAAGCAATTGTGTAGGGCACTCTTTCACCTTTTTTACCAACTCTCACAATAACAAAATGACCGGCTTTGCGACTTTTTGCTATTAATGGAGCCTCAACTTCAAACCGTACAACTCTTTCCGAAAGATATTCTTTCGATACTATTTTATTCATTATCTCTAACTTATTTTAATCGTTATCAATTTAAGAGGATCTAATTATCAATTTTTTATTAACTGGATATGATAGAAAAGTTACATTTTCATATTTGGTTTATACATATCTTCTGCAGTTATACCACATTCCTCTTTCATTTTGATACAATACTCCATTTTTCCAAAATCGCCATCACCATTATTTGTGCCAAATGTAAATTTAATACCAGCCTGTTTTGCTTTAAGAATAAATGCTTTATTAGGAATTTGATATCTATGATTTATTTCCAGAACTTTATTTGTTGCAACCAATGCATTAATCACCTTATCCATTCTCTCTTCAGTCCAGAAATCATCATATCTGTCGTTCATAACATCAGGCAAGAAATTAGGATTCACATAAACATCCATAGGCTCCTGCATAACATCAACAATCTTTTCTACAATAAGATCCATATATTGCTGCTCATCCTCAATAAACACCTCTTCCGGAATCCATAGACGAGTACGTCTACCTTTTCTATCTGTAAAAGTCAGAGCATCTGTAAATACGTAATCAAACATAGCTCTCACTTCAGGTGAAAAAGTTTGAGACCATTCGCGACCTTCACCCTGCATAGCCTGAATAAATGGTTGTCCGGTCATTTCATCAATATATGCCAAAACCTCCTCATCACTTGTAATAGGAAAACCAATACCACAATTAGGTGCTAGAGCATAATTAATTCCATATTTGCGCGATTGTTTAGCCGCCTCTTCAGCATTAATACCTTTCAGGTGAACATGATAGTCGAGAACAGGAAAATTCTCCTGATGCAGCTTTATAATATTATCAGTAGTCTCATCAATTGCCAATGCCTGCTGTTGAGCTATGTCGGGAGAGGTGGTTAATGGAGTTACCTCAATAGATTCAAACTCAATTGTTCCATCTGTACTTTGAATAGCAAATTTACCGCTCGATAGCAATTTAGAAGCATTCTCAGCATTACGATATGGCGATACCGGCTCAATATATTCAACAACATCATTGCCATTAATAGAAACAGTTATAGCTTTTCCCTCTACACGAATATTCATGTCGAACCACTCATTAGTTTCTACAGTTGATTTAGTTAAATTCCTCACCGATAACAAACTTCCAGTCTTTGTCCACCACTCAGAACTCTCAAGGTCGTTGTTAAGCGCAACCCAATAACCCTTTTCCGGGCTATCAGTATGAAAAGCAATATAACCTTTTCCATTGTCAACAGTTCTGGCTTTCACCTTCAGAATAAAATCGGTATACTTACCACTTTTCAGTGTCGCAACAGCACCATTATTTAGCGTTAAAACTCCATCGCTTACAGTAACATCACCCGCAGTTTGCCATTTACTGATATTCTCACCATCAAACAAAAACTTTGGTGAATTATCAACTGCACAAGAAGATATACCAATAATGATAAAGACCAGAAATAAAACTACCTTGTTCATATTAATAAGATTAAATTGTAAAAATATTATTTTTCATATAGAAGTTAGAAATTAATCAACAACTCAAGCGTTAACTTATCAGAATCCATTTCATTAATATCATTGAAAATAGACATACTATTATTAACCAAATACTTTTCGTAATCTAATCTGATAATTGAGTTATATTTCTCACCTGCAAGTTTAAAACCAAGACCAACAGTCAGCCTGTTAACATCAAAACCACTTGAATCAGATTCATCCGATTCTATTTCCTCATCAATAGAGTCCCATCTTACAGCAGGAATCAGATAATTAAAGAATTCCGACTCGATCGGTATTTTGTATGCTGATTGAATATAATAAGACAACAGATCGTTTTGATCACCAATCTTACTCTCTTTTTTCATCACTTCGGTCTCAATCTTAAAGTTGTTCTTCTCATACCTGAGATCAGTTCCATAAGCTAAGAAATGAACAGTTTCTGATTTTTTGAAATCATAAAATTTGGCAGTAAACCTCAAACCCTTCATACTACCAAGTTCAAACCTACCACCATACGATAAATCACTCTTCCAAACAGGATCATTAATAGCATTACCATTATAAACCCCAAACTCAAGACCAGTAGGCACAACACCCACATTAAATTTATATTTGGCATTAATACCCAAGTCGCGAGTACTCATAAAATACTTACCAATAAATGCACGATTTGCAAACATCAAATCGGAAGGACTCACAATATATGAGTTAAACAGAGGAATACTGGTTTGTCCCAATGTAAACGAAAGACCCTTAGCAGGTTTAATAGTACCACTCAGGTCGAGTACTTTAAAATCACCCTCATCGCTAAGCTCCAGTTGCCCACGGTAACTTAAAAAACTATTTACATTACCGCTTATACCTATACGAGAGTTACGTACAGAAAAGCGTGACAGACTATTGTCGATAGAATACTCATATTTTGTTTTGAGAGTCCCATCAACCTTAACACTCGGAGAAGATTCAGATTTATTACCCTGAGCCAAAATGGTGCTAACAGATAATAAGATAAAAGATACATTCAATAAAATCGACCTAATTAAGTTTCTTCTCATAAATAATGATGTTCTGTTCATAATAATTGTGTAAATAAAATTATTTATTATTGTTAAGTGACTCTCTATCAAGTATTTTCTTTTTTATGCTGATACCCCAATGATACCCACCTAGTGAATTGTCAGATCTTATAACCCTGTGACAAGGAATGAGACAAGAGATGGGATTCTGACCAACTGCGGTCCCCACAGCCCTCACAGCCTTAGGTTTACCTATATTCTCGGCAATATCTTTATAGCTACATTTTCCACCGGCAGGAATCTTCAACAGCTCCTCCCAAACTATCATCTGAAAATCAGATCCCTTAATATGAAAATTAATATCAATCTTTTCCGATGGGTTAGCAATAAGCGATAAAGCTCTGTTGTGAATATCTCTGTTTTCAATTATAAACCTGGCCTTCGGATACTCTTTAAAAAGATCTTGAGTCATAAATGTCTCCTCACCCAGGGCAATAAAACAGACACCAATATCAGTTGAAGCAATTAAAGTTCGGCCATAAACAGTATCATAAATATTATAATAGATAACTAAATCCATAGCCTCACTCTGTGACATTTGGAAAATGTACCTGTCGTCAGTTTTAATATCATGCATAATGTATAACTTTAATTATCGGCTATAAACTGTTTAAAACCATCGGAATATACTGATTCGAAATCTCCATTTTGATTAGCGAAGATAAAGTAATATTCAACACCCTTAAGACCTTTTGCAGTCTCTAAGGAGTTCTTAAGCCCCATCGCAACAAAAGCTGTTGCATAAGCATCAGCAGTCATGCAATCATCCGCAATAACCGTAGCACTCAAAATATCAGTCTCTGATGGATACCCAGTTTTAGGATTAATTGTATGAGCATATTTTTTACCATCCTTTACATAATAATTCCTGTAGTTGCCCGAAGTCGCCAACGATTTATCGCAAAGAGAAAGAATAATCTGAAGTTCATGCTCAATAAAAAGAGCCTCATCATTAGGCTTATCCACCCCAATTCTCCAGCAAACACCCTTCTCATTAACACCCTTTGCACAAACCTCACCACCAATCTCAACCATATAGTCTTCAATACCATATCTCTCCAGCAGATCGGCAACCACATCGCAAGAGTAACCCTTTGCAATAGCAGAGGTGTTAATCTGAACCCTCGGATCACTCTTTACAATCGCACCATTTTTGTCTATATATATTTTTTTATAACCAACAAACTCCATTAAGCTATCAATCAGTTCTGGTGTAACGTTATCCATATTCTTAAATCCAAATCCCCATGCATTAATAAAAGGTGATGTGGTAATATCGAAATAACCATCACTGTTTTCAGAAACCTCAACCGACTTATTAAACACCTTTATAAAAAATGAATCGAGCTCAACCGGTTCATTATTATTAACCTTAGAAATCACTGAGTGTGGCTTAAATGGATTCAGTGATTTGTCGAATCTCTCCAGCTCCTCAACTATTTCGCCCTTCAGCGACCTGTCATAAGCATATTTTATGTTGTAAGAGGTTGTGAAAATCTCTCCAAACTCCTGATAATATTCTGTATAACCCTTTTTCTTACTATCGCCATTGCACGATAAAAGAATTGAAACAGAAAGAATCAGAAGCAGGAAATTACCTCTCTTAATATTAACACCCAATTTGTATTTTAGCATAACATTGTTTTAATTCTCAATATATTATAACCAATCAAAAAGAAAAACGAATAATTGTTCTCCTAAAGGAATACCTCTTAAAACAACTCCTCCTCAATTCTGTAATGATTTCTTTCAGGAGAATTCCTCGAAATAAGTTCACCTAAAAATCCTGCCAGAAAAAGAAGCGTACCCAGAATCATCATTGTAAGAGAAATATAAAAATATGGAGAATCTGTAACCAGCTGATATGGGTTATTATGATGCAGATCATATAATTTTTTGCCCCCAACCAACACAACAGCAACAAATCCAATCAAAAACATAACACTGCCCCATAGGCCAAAAAAGTGCATAGGCTTTTTACCAAAACGATTCAGAAACCATAGAGTCATCAAATCGAGGTAACCATTTAGAAATCTGCTTGTTCCAAACTTACTCTTGCCATGCTTACGCGCCTGGTGCTGCACAACCTTTTCTCCAATCTTGTTAAATCCGGCATTCTTTGCCAATACCGGTATATATCTGTGCATATCGTTATAAACCTCAATGCTCTTAGCCAAAGTGTTTGAATATGACTTTAAACCACAATTAAAATCGTGCAGCTTAATTCCAGATACCTTCCTTGCGGTAGCATTAAAAAGTTTAGAAGGAATATTCTTAGTCAGCTTATTGTCGAACCGCTTCTTTTTCCAGCCCGAAACCAAGTCGTAACCATCCTTAACAATCATATTATACAGCTCAGGAATCTCTCCCGGGTTGTCCTGCAAATCGGCATCCATTGTAATTATCACATCACCCTGAACCTTCTGAAATGCGCAATGAAGAGCAGGTGACTTACCATAATTACGTCTAAACTTAATAGCTTTAACCTGTTCCGACTCCCTTTTTAGCTCATTTATCACATTCCACGACCCATCGGTGCTTCCATCATCCACAAAGATTATCTCATACGAATAACCATTTTCCTGCATAACCTCTTTAATCTTGTCGTGCAGTTCTTTAAGCGATTCCTCCTCGTTATACAATGGTATTACAACAGATATATCCATTATTATATTGATATTTTAATTTAAATCTTTTGACTAACAGTTCTGGCCAGCGGTACAATAATTAATGAAAGGAGAAGACCAATAAATACATCTCCCAAAATTATATTATTTAATACATAGCTAAACGACGATGGTAATTGTTGTTCTGCAAGCTGTTCTGTGAGAGCAGGACTCAACTTCAATGATTCGGCCAACTCCACAATGCTGCTATAAAAGTTTGAAATAAACATTGTATCAATCCAATTTACATGAATAAATACAGCAATAGCCTCAATAATTGATGCAAAGAAAAACATCAAAATCGAAAACTGAATACCATGTAAGAAGCTCATCTCATTTTCGTTGTACCACTTGCTGTAAATTACCAGAAAGTACATTAATATTAGTGGTGTGCCAATACTTAAAAAGTTGGCAATAAGGCTTGTAATAGCATAATCCTTACCTAAAATTATAATTAAGTATTTAATAACCCAATAAACCCCAAGAATGAGCGAGGCATATAATGAGTAGTAAAAAAGCTGATTTTTATCTTCTACTATTGTTTCTTTCATCATTCTACAAAAGTAATCAAAAAAAAACATACCATAAAACATCATAAAACTTTTAAAGAGGTGAGTCGATACAAGTTATATATGAATAAGAAAACTATAAATTCTCTTTAATATTTTGTAAGATTAAACCTTTTGCATAGTTTTGCATCAAAATAGTCGCAATCAGTTAATTCTAATTGCAATTGATTTTTAATTTAATGGGGCTGTCTGGTTTTGACAGCGGGTAGAAGAGGTTTGTAAGCATGCAGTGCGTTGTTAGTTTGCACTTTAATCTCAATTAGCAAAACCATAACTGGCAACAATAATTACGCTCTTGCTGCGTAACCGAATAATAGTAGGTTAGACGCTTAATTCAGCCACTAGGTGGCAGAACAAGACATCACCCGGAAGCTGTGGCTTCGAAGCGTTCCGATACGGTGGTGCAGGTAAATCGGAGATAGGTTAGGGGAGACTTCGGCCCCTTTCCGAAACTAAAGAAGATAAGGTTTGAGTTTGGTGGCTTCAGTCGCGCTCATCCCCGACAATTAAAATGAAGATAAGCATGTAGAAAGCAAATTGCTTCCTCGTTTGGACGAGGGTTCGACTCCCTCCAGCTCCACTTTTTCGCATATGCCAATTGACTAATAAAGAATAACAAGCCCTACAATATCAACGTATTGCAGGGCTTGTTGTTTTCCAAAAACAATACTCAAGCATCTATGAGGTAGTATCTTCAACAAGAGTGAAAAACCGAAAAAAGAGGAGCTCGAAATGAATGATATAAATGTAATAGAAGTAGTATTATCAGGAAAGAGCATTGGTAAACTTGCACTAACTGTTGATAATTTGTGTGCATTCGAAATGGTTGAGGTAATTTATTCTCTGCATTTATGCCTGAATTTCAATTTTTGAATATTATACCAATTTTAAAAATACTAGAGATGAAAAGATTTATTTTAAAAACTTTGATAGCAGGAATGTTAGTAGGATCTGCAAACTGTTGCTTAGTTTTGGCGGGTGATGTAACAAAATATGTGAATCCGCTTTTTGGTACCACTACACTTTGGGATAAGAAAGATTTGGGATACGAAATGAGCGAAAACCCAATTTATAGAACTGTGCTAACTGAGCAAGGCCGTCGTCCCGCACAAGGTAAAACAAGAGCATGGGGTGGAGAGACTTACCCCGGTGCAGCCATGCCTCATGGAATGGTTCAAGCTTCACCTGTAACATACTGGGGATCAGGCACCGGTTATCAATATGAAGATCCAACCATATATGGATTCTTTCATACAAGTCACGGTCATTGGGGTCAGGGCCATTTCCCCACACTCCCTATTTCAGGAAAATTTAATCCCGATAACTACGCATCACCATATAGTCATAAAAATGAGGTGGCACAGGCAGGATATTACAAAGTTTATCTAGACAAATATAAGGTTACTTCGGAGCTAACGGTAAACTATCGCAGTGCTCACCATCGACACACATTTAAGTCGGCTAAGGATAAGCACATTATGATGAATCTTTCCAGAACAAACAGCGTTCGTCCAGGCAATGCAAGATGGACATTCGAGCAGGTAGATGATAAAACTTTTACAGGTTCACAGAATGGTATGTATTTCTATGCTGTTGCCAATCAGAAGATAACAGGCACTCGTACAGTCGAAAATGCACGTGAACAATTCACTTTAATCGATTTTGTTGACGGTGATAAGGTTATTGAGCTGCAGATAGGATTCTCATACACCAGTGCCGAAAAGGCAAAACTAAATTTAGAGAAGGAGATTCAGGGCAAGACATTCGATCAGGTGAGAGAATTGGCAGATCAAACTTGGGAGGAAGCACTATCAAAGATAAAAGTTACAGGTGGTACAGAGTTGCAAAAGAGCCTCTTCTATAGCGGATTGTATCGAGTAATGCAGAATCCTAATCTACGCAGTGACGTAGATGTAGAAAAGAATGAAACCATCTATTCAAGCAACAACTACTGGGATACATACGCAAATAAATTGGTGATTCTACAGATGTTACAGCCTGAATTGGTGGCTAATGTAATCCGTAGCGACATCCAAAGAGCAGAGAATACAGGATTTTTGAGCAGCGGTTTCCATGGAGATTTCAGCACTTCATTCGTAACCGGTAGTTACATGAGAGGTATTCGCGATTTCGACATCAATAAAGCATATCAATTCTCGTTGAACAATGCAACTCGTTCGTGGGTAGATGGCAAACGTGGAGGACGTAAATATGGTGATGAGTATCGCAGACAGGGATGGATTGCAGAGAATCGTGTTGATCACCCAACTGTAAAAACCGAAGAGGATGAGGCTAAAGCATCTGTGCAAAAAACCATTGAGTATGCCTATAGCGATTATGCCGTTGCACTATTGGCAAAGGAGTTAGGCGATAATGAAAATTATGAGTTGCTGATGAATCGCTCTAAAAACTATCGCAATCTCTTCGACGAGAGTTCTCAATTTCTTCGTGCACGCTGGAAAGATGGCTCTTGGGTAACTCCTTACGATCCGGGCATTCCATATTATGTATATATGTATCGCGAATCAAATGGGTGGATGTCAACATTTTTTGCCCCTCAAGATCCTAATGGTCTGGTATCTCTTTTCCCGAGTAAAGATGCTTTTGAAGCTAAATTAGATAAAGTCTTTAGCACACCTTTCGGTGGTTATGAGGCAGATAATATGACAGGATGGTTTGGACAGTACTGCGTTGGCAATCAGCCTTCACAAGGAATTTCATATTACTATTATTTTGTGGGAAAACCAGAGAAGGCACAAGTGAAAATTGATATCATCATGAACGATTACTATGCTATGGGAAAAGAGGGTTTGGCATATGCAGGAATGGATGATGAAGGAAGTCTATCTGCATGGTATGTAATGAATGCCATGGGTCTATATTCATTCTCACCGGCAGATCCGGAGTACATTGTAACAGTTCCTATTTTCGATAAAGTAGAATTTACCATGGGTGATACCACATTCACTATCACCAAAAAAGGAGAAGGTCGCAAGCTTTCAAGCATCAGCTACGATGGCAAGCCAATCGACGGTTATTTCATTAAGCACGACGACCTCAAAAAAGGTAAAGAGTTAGTTATCACAACCCGTGAATAGATAAAATAATGAAGCAGATTAAAATAACTCTTATCTGTTTGGGGCTCATATTATTAGCTTTTAGTTCAAACGGTAATACCCCAACGGTGTCCAGCAAGATTGGGGTACCGTTGACCCAATATCGAAATTTCAATAATGCACTCATTCAATTACCATAATAATCATAAACATTCCGTCATCTTTTATTCTCTGTTGAATACCTTTACTTATTACTGATTTAGCCTTGAGTACGTTCTTTTCATATAAAAATCCTTCACCCAATCGCCAAATGCTTTATTGGTAAGTATCTTATCCACAATCTCACTGTTCTGTTCCACCCTGCTAATTAGTACATCAATGAAATTATCGTCAAAGGCAAATTTGAAAGTGTCTAATCTGTTCACTTTTGCCTGTTTCTGCAGGGTTTCATCCTCCATTAGCTCAGCTTCTATCTGATCAAAGAAAAGTCGGTCTGCCTCATCAAATTCGGTCCCGAATCTTTCATTAAGCACATCAATTATTTCTGAAAGGTGTGCATCTTCCTTTTTAGGCCTTTTAAGTCCTGCTTCAGAAGTTCCACTTAATTCACCCTCCTCACCTTTTTCAAGAACAATGGCACCCTCTTTTATCTTTTGCAGACGATAATATTCAAGAGCCAGCTCATCATCCAAATGTACAGCATCGGAGAGATTTCTTCTTGGTAATCTTGTTTGCAGCAGCTTGGCATAAGCATAAAACTTCTCAAATTCGGTATCAGTAAAAGGCATAATCTGTGCTAAGAAAGCATACAGGTTTGTCCAAGTGCGTAATCCCTTTTTAAACTCATCCTGCTTCTCTTCCTTTTCTATTGCTTTGTATCTCTCAACAGCTTTATCAGTGATAGCATAAAGACGTTTTTGATGTACAGCACTATTTTGTTTTGCTTCCGGATCAAAATAGATATTAGCAAACTCGTCAATCTCCTGCACCCAATAGACCTGAAATTCATCGAGCTTACCTTTAAGATCATACAAATGATTTACATCAGTCTCTTCTTTTACGGTCGTTACCTCATAATATGGCTGGAAAGAAGCTAAGATTGTTTCCCTGTCATTAACAAAATCCAATACAAATGGATCTTCCTTACCGGGATGATTTCTGTTAAGACGTGAGAGAGTTTGTACAGCCTTAACTCC
>CAYLKV010000042.1:0-16371 GCA_964384545.1 uncultured Proteiniphilum sp. | reverse complement strand
TGTTGTTTTTTGGTATCAATCTGAACCTCATGCAGAATTCCCAACATTTCCATCATGGAAGGATTTAGAAATGAACTAGATATTATATCGTTTTATAATTTTAAATATCAAAAAATAATTTGTTTAATTAATTATTGATAATCGAAACCATGAAAAACATTTAATTAAGTTTTAATATAAGGAACTCTAAATATTTATTAATTATGTTTGCATTTTAGATGTGCAACTATTTATAAACGAAAATAATGTATAGTATGAGAACAGTTTCAATAAGATCTTTATTAGTATCTATTCTTTTTTTGACTTTTTTTCAAGCAAATTCTCAAACCGATATCTATAGATGGGCAGATGAGGTTGAACTATTGAAAAGATTAGATCTATTACCAACATACAGAAATAATCAGTTAATAGAACAAATTTCAAGTTGGGATCGTACAGGTGGTAATGATGATGGTTTTTCAGGAAAATATTCCTATATCAGAAAAGAGAATGGTCATCTGGTACTGGCTGAGTTTGAAGGACCTGGGGTGTTAAACAGATTTTGGACTCCCACACCAACTGAAGATACACTTTATTTCTATTTCGATGGTGAAAAAACGCCAAGATTAAGAATTAAATTTAGTGATCTGTTCTCAGGTGATGTATATCCTTTTACCAAACCTGTTGTAGGCAACGAATTAGGGGGATATTATTCATATATTCCAATACCATTCAGTAAGTCATTGAAAATTGTTTTTGAAGGTGAGAATATTATGTTTCATCAAATTCAGTATAGGCAGATGCCCGGAGTAAAAGTGGAAAGCTGGACTGGTAAGTATAACGAAAAAGAGAAACAGTTGTTGAGTGAAGTGAATGCAATTTGGGCAGATATCTCACCAACAGTAAATAGTTATACAAGTGGAATCTCTTCAGATGTTAAGACTCAGGAAAAGACTTTTGTAATTCAGCCTGGGGAGGAGGTAACATTCTTTGATACAGATCTAGGTGGTAGAATTGTAGGCTTTGATATAGATGGAGGCACCTCCTTCGAAGGTTTATACAAAGATATTATACTTTCAGCAAAATGGGATAACGAAGAAGTAGAAGCTATCTATTCGCCAATTGCCGATTATTTTGGATATTCATTTGGTAATCCGGCTATGAGAAGTATATTGATAGGTCGTTATGGTACTATTAACTATAGCTATTTACCAATGCCTTATGATAGATCTGCAGAGATGAAGTTAATCTATAAAAAGCGAGAAGGAGCTAATCAGAGCCCCATTACTATAACATCAAAAGTTTATTTTAATAATAATAGTCGTATAGTTAAGAATGAGGGTAAACTTTATACCATTTGGAGAAGAGAAGTACCTGAAATCGGAGAATTTTATACTTATCTTGATATAAAAGGAAAAGGCCACTATGTGGGAACAGTTAATCAAGCACAAGGGTTACGTCCCGGAATGACTCTTTTTTGGGAGGGTGATGATACAACTTATGTAGATGGTAAAATGCGTATACATGGTACCGGTTCAGAGGATTATTACAATGGAGGATGGTACGCTTTACTTGATCGCTGGGACAGAGGAATTAGTATGCCAATACATGGCGCTCTTGATTATTCACTTCCCATGGCCCGCACCGGTGCATATAGGTTTTTTCTGTCTGATAAAATGCCTTTCGAAAAAGAGATATATCATGGTATAGAACATGGAGAGGTAGGAAACAATTTTCCGGTAGACTATTCAAGTGTTGCATTCTTTTATGGATCTGAACCTTTAAAAGAGAGGTTAGAGCCAATAGAAGAGCTCAGAGAGGTTTATTTGCCTAAACGACATACTTACTATCCACAACTTATGGAAATAACATTAGAGAGAGGGATAGAGGTTATTTTTGGAAGGGGGCTTGCTATTTCATCTTTTGGAAAGGGTGCGGTTAGAATTAAGCTTAATGATGTACCGGAAGGAAAATACAGGGTGTTTTTGAATCATCATGAAACTCCTAAAGGTGCTGATTTTCAAATATGGCAACGACAAGAAAGATTAACAGAGTGGATATCTACTAAATCTGATGTTGATTCTTATAAAGAGAATGTTTATGTAGGTGATATTCAACTCACACCTCAAACAAATTCTATTACTGTCCATGTTAGGAATAATGGTGATTCAAATCTTTTTGAGCTTACATTAATCACGTTGGAAAGAATTGAATAAAAAACTATTTTTTGAGTTATTTTATTTATGAAATTAGATTATTTGCACTGTTTACTATGAACGAAAACATTATTATTAAACAAAATATTCTAAAGGTTTTTTGTGCAGTTTTAATTGCGTTATTTATATCAAATATTTCAATATATGCTTTTAATAACAATAAGAAAGCAGATGTAATTATGCAGAATATTGATGTGCCAGCTTCATTTAAAGATGTTGTAAATAATATTCAATATTCTCTTTTAGGAAATAGCAAAGGAGTAAGTAGTGTAACAGTAATTGATTCTAATACAATTCATATAAAGATTGGCTTTTCACTATCTGAAAATGTTTTACAAGATGATTGGCAAGTAGTTGTGTCTCCAGCCTTTTCACCTGTATTTCATTGGGCTCCTCATCTAACCCCAACAGAAAATCATGTTATAGATCAACATGTATTTCGTTCTCCTGCATTGATTGTTTCAAATAGTAATTATTCTACTATTCTAATTCCAGATCTTGATATTCTAGGAAATGGATCTCCAGTTAGATGGTATATGGATATGGATGCTGAAAAAAATAGACTTGTACTAGGAATGGGGGATAATAGCGTTGATAATCATGTACTTTTCAAACGAGAGAAGAATGCACTATATCATAAAGGTTGCATTGAAATTGGTTTTTATCTTCTTCAATATAGTGATAGAGAATCTATAGATAATCCATTTCGAAAAGCATTGAGTTTTCTCTGGAACAGATGGGGGCATCAATTATATAGTGCAGGTGAACCTATTAATGAAGATTTAGAAAGATATGTTGAACATACCTATAATTGGGCATTTAATAGCTGGTCTGAAAACGTATGGCAGGAGTTTGAATTAAATGGCAGAAGGGTAGGGGCTCCGGTTTTTATTGTCAATGTAACTCAAAGTCCAAACTTTCCGGGAGAGATTAATGAGCGTGAATTCAGATCTGTATGGAACCAGGCTTGGTTTAGCTCACTACGTTCGGCTAGTGGGCTTTTTAGATATGCGAGACGTACTGTTAATGACAGTTTAATGCAAAAAGCTCTCCTTACAAAAGAACTTGCATTGTCTTTTCCTAAAAAAAATGGATTCTTTTATGGTCTTATTGGCACCGAAATGCATCAGATTGAGATAGATGGTGAGAAATATAACCGAAGTAAGGGATGGGATTCATATTACTGGGGTAACTCTAACCGTAATCCCTATACATGGAATCCTGCTGAATCTCCATTTCACATTCTAGATATGAGCTGGACAGCTCTATTAATGATTAGATGGTATGATGAATTGGAGAAAGATGAAAGATTGATTCAGTATGCTAAAGAATATGCAAATTCACTAATTGAGATACAGTCAGAAGATGGATTCTTCCCGGGATGGTTGGATTTAAATAGTCTGCAGCCAATGGATCATTTAAACAAATCTCCTGAAACATCAATGTCGGTGACTTTTCTTTTAAAGCTTTATGAAATTACCAAAGATAAGAGATATCGTGACTCAGCGCTTAAAGCTATGGATGCAGTTTTAGAAGAGATTATACCAAAAGGACGTTGGGAGGATTTTGAAACATACTGGTCCTGTTCTCGTTATGGGTCTGATTTTTTAGTTGGAAATAAAGTAGAGAGGAATAATATGTATAAGCATAATAACTTCTCTATGTTCTGGACAGCAGAGGCACTTTTTGAGAGCTATAGACTTACAGACGATAAAAACTATTTGAAAATTGGTCAGCGGACATTAGATGAATTGCTAATGACGCAGGCATCGTGGCAACCCCCCTATATGTATGTTAATGTTCTTGGAGGTTTTGGGGTACTAAATGCTGATGGAGAGTGGAATGATTCCAGGCAGAGTCTATTTTCAGAGTTGATACTTCAATATGGGAAATTACTTGATATTCAAGAATATAAAGAAAGAGGTGATGCAGCTCTAAAAGCTTCTTTTGTGATGATGTATAGTCCCAATAATCATGTTACAAAAGAGCAATGGGAGAAGGTGTATCCTTTTTTCGGCAAAGAAGATTATGGATTTATGATGGAAAATTACGGACATGGAGGTAGAACCAGTCCAGAAGGTGAAGGAATGGGTGAGTTTACTATATATGACTGGGGTAATGGGGCAGCTGCTGAGGCCTATAACAGAATATTTGATAAGTTTGGAAAACTAAAATAAATTGTGATATGAAAACAAGAAGTTTTAATTGTATAATTGCAGCCGTATTAATTGGAGTCTTTATGATATCATGTACCGGCAAAAGTAAAACATCAGAAACAATGAGAAATAATTATGAAAAAGGAACATTCGGATATGATTTGAATTATCTGTCAGATAAGGATAGTCTTATATTACTTAAATCTGAAAATGGACAATCACAGGTTATACTTTCTGCCAAATATCAGGCAAAAGTGTTTACATCAACAGCAAATGGTTTAGAAGGGAATAGTCATGGATTTGTAAATTATAAATTTTTCGATGCAGGAGTTGTAGACGAACATATGAATGGTTTTGGAGGAGAGAATCGTTTTTGGTTAGGTCCTGAAGGTGGAGGTTATTCTATCTACTTTAAACCGGAAAAGGAGCAGATATTTGATAACTGGCATACACCAAAAGCAATTGATATAGAAGAGTGGACAGTTAAAAGTGCAACAAACAGAGTTGCTACTTTTACAAAGGATATGTCTATCGATAACTATATTGGTACCACTTTAGATATTTCTGTTGAGCGAACAATAACTCTTTTGACAGAAGATGAAATCAAAAACAAACTAAATATTAATCTTCCTGATGGGGTGGCTTCAGTTGCATATTCAACTGTTAATGCAATTACCAATAAAAATAATTTCAAGTGGAGTTCAGAGACAGGTACAGTTTGTATTTGGATGCTTGACATGTTTAATCCATCAGATTCTGCTGTAACAATAATTCCTTATAACGAGGGTGAAACTGAGAAAATAGGAGATATTGTTAAATCTGATTATTTTGGTGAAATTCCTGCAGATAGATTAATAGACGATAATGGTGTTATCTTCTTTAAAACAGATGGAAATTCAAGAGGAAAGCTTGGAATGAATGCATTTAGAACAAAAGGTATAGCTGGTAACTATGACCCTATATCTAAAAGACTTACCATTGTAACATTTGATGTAAACCCAGATGCTGTTTACCTAAATCAAGAATGGAATCCTAAAGCCAATCCTTTAGTTGGAGATGCTTTAAATGCATACAATGATGGTCCGTTAGAAGATGGAAGTATTATGGGGCCTTTCCTCGAGCTTGAAAGCAGTTCTCCTGCAGCATTATTAGATCCTAATCAATCTTTATACCATATCCATAATGTATTTCATTTCGTAGGAGATGATGTAACTTTATCCTCTATAGCTGAAAAATTATTAGGTGTTAATTTACAAAAAGTAAAAAATGTCTTCTAATTATATTATTACATAAACTGCTAGTAATCAGAAATCAATATATAATATCTTAAATAAATCTAGAAGAATTTAATATGAGCAACAACAGAGAAAAACATCGACTTGTACCTAAAGGAATAGAATTTCCATTTATTCTACTCACATCACTATTTTTTATTTGGGCTGTTCCAAATAATATGACAGATACAATGCTAGCTGCATTTAAACGAATAATGAGTCTGACCGACAGTCAAACTGCATGGATTCAGGTGGTGTGTTATTTATTGGGATATGGATTTATTGCATTGCCAGGTGCAATATTTATTAAAAAACACACATATAAGTCAGGTGTACTTTTAGGTTTAGGATTATGTGTGCTTGGCACTTCTCTTTTTTATCCTGCAATGCTGGTTAATAGTGTAAGTTCACCCATAAGTTTTGCAACATACCTATTTGCTATTTTTGTACTTTTTGCTGGGTTATCCGTTCTGGAAACATCAACCAATGCCTATGTTTATTCACTTGGAGATCCTATAACAGCAACTAGAAGGTTAAATTTCTCACAGTCGTTCAATCCTTTTGGTGCAGTGACAGGTGTTTTGGCAAGTCAGATTTTTGTTTTATCGCAACTAAATACTATGACTGCTAACGAAAGAGCTGCACTAACTCCTGTAGAACTCAATTCTATCCAATTAGGCGAACTAAATGCAGTAACTACTGCATACCTGATTTTAGGGATAATTATTTTTTTGATATTTATAATGATACTTTTAACAAAAATGCCTAAAATACAGGATGAAGATAAGAGTCTCAATTTAAAAGCCACTTGGTTGAGATTGAAGAAAAATAAAAACTATGTTTGGGGAGTGGTTGCACAATTCTTCTATGTAGGAGCTCAAATTGCAGTCTGGTCTTTTATAATAAGATATGTTATGCAGACACTCTCTTTTGATTCTGTAATAGCTGCTTTAGGATCAAATCCCTCACAAGGTGAGGTAATTGAAGCTTTAAGAAATGTAGAACCTTTAGCAAGAGGTTTTTATAATATTGCAGAACTGATAGGTCTTGATGTGTTGTTGCCACGAACTGCTGAACAAGCAGGTGCAACATATTATATTTTGTCTTTATTTCTTTTTGTGATAGGAAGATTTGTTTGTACATGGTTAATGAAATATGCTAAACCGGTAAATATCTTATCAGCTTTAAGTATACTTGCTGTTATTGCATCTCTTTTAACTATATATGGAGAAGGATTTATTGGGGTTTATTCATTAGTTTCTATCTCCGGATTTATGTCTGCAATGTTTCCAACTATCTATGGTTTAGGTATGAGAAATCTTGGAGATGACACAAAAATAGCAGGATCTGGAATGGTAATGGCAATTGCAGGAGCAGCAGTTTTAACACAGCTGCAGGGAATACTTTCTGACCAAGCAAGTGGAATTGCATTTGCTTATTGGGTCCCAGCTATTGCTTTCATATTTATTGCTGTTTACAGTTTAACTGTTGCACGTAAAATGATGTGAACTCTTAAATTGTTGAGTCATAAAATTTAAATAAACTTTTTTATGGAGAAACTAGTATTAGGAATTGATTATGGCACGGACTCCTGTAGAGCGATTTTAGTAAACAGCTCTACTGGAAAAGAACAAGCATCATTCACTTCATATTATCAGCGTTGGAAACAAGGTCTTTATTGTAATTCATCATTAAATCAGTACAGACAACACCCTCAGGATTATATAGACTCTTTGATAGAATGCATCAGAGGTATATTACAGAACTTGTCGAATGATGAAATTAATAATATTGTTTCAATCGGTATAGATACTACTGGTAGTACACCTGTATTAACTGATATCGAGGGAACACCTCTTGCTTTGTTGCCTGAATTTTCTGAAGATCCGGATGCAATGTTCATCCTATGGAAAGATCACACTTCAATTAAAGAAGCTGATGATATAAATAATCTTGCAAAGATGTGGAATGTGGATTACACTTCCCGATCAGGAGGTATTTATTCATCGGAATGGTTTTGGGCAAAAGGACTTAGAGCATTACGTATAAATGAAAGAATAAGAACAAAAGCATATTCTATAATTGAACATTGCGATTGGATGCCTGCTCTACTTACCGGAAACCTTAAACCTGAGATGGTTAAAAGGAGTAGATGTTCTGCTGGTCACAAAGGAATGTGGGCCGAAGAGTGGGGGGGATATCCTTCTGATGAATTCTTCACAAAACTAGATCCTCTTTTAAATGGATTTAGTGAGCGATTAAACGATGAAACATATACTAGTGAAGTCTCTGCCGGGAAACTATCTAAAGAGTGGTCAGAGAGGCTGGGATTGCCTCAAAACGTGGATGTAGCAGTAGGTATTATAGATGCGCATGCTGGTGCTATAGGTGCAGGAATAAGTTCTAACAAGATGGTTAAAATTGTTGGTACTTCTACCTGCGATATAGTAGTAGCCCCGAAAGATGAAATTGGAGAAAAACAGATTCCCGGAATTAGTGGTCAAGTGGATGGATCTGTTATCCCGGATTTAATTGGACTTGAAGCTGGGCAGTCTGCCTTTGGAGATGTTTTTGCCTGGTTTAAAAATATTTTAATATGGCCTATTTATTCTCTTGATGGACTAAGTCTGCTTTCCGAAAAAGAAAAAGAATTATTGACAAAAGAGATCTTATCCAAACTTAATGATGAAGCTGCTGCTCTAGAATTGGAGTCGACTGATTTAATAGCCAGTGATTGGTTAAATGGCCGTAGAACACCTTTTGCAGATCTTACACTAAAAGGAGGTTTCAGTGGAATATCTCTGGCAACAACCCCAGCACAAATTTTTAAAAGTTTAGTTGAAGCTACTGCTTTTGGCTCAAAAGCTATCTTGGAGCACCTAGAAAATGTAGGTGTTAAGGTAACTGAAGTTATTGGGGTAGGAGGAATTTCATTGAAATCTCCATATGTGATGCAGACTCTATCGAATATTATGGGTGTTCCAATTAAAGTTGCAGCAGCACAACAAGCAGGAGCTTTAGGAGTAGCAATGTGTGCAGCTGTCGCAGCAGGAATATACAGTTCATTGGAACAAGCTCAAGATGAAATGGGACAGGGTTTTCTTGCTGAATATGAGCCTGAAGTTGTTAAACAGCAAAAATATAAAGATCTGTACAATAGATATAAAAAGCTAGGTGAATATCTAGAATCAGATTAACTTTTGATATATAATAACAAAAATCTTACAAATGGGGCTGTCTCAAAAAGTAGACAGTCCCTTTTTTTGCTAGCCAAATATATATCAACCGGCTACATTTGTTTTAATCCCAAGCAAGCCAACTCTTTCAGCAATTTGTTTCAGTTTATCGACAGGAATCTTTTCTAGTCCTTTTACTGCAGTTTCTCTATCAATTGTGTAGATCATAACTTCTCTAGGTCTAAGATCAGAAACTATTTCCAGCCATGTTGAAATCTCTTCTTCTGTAGTGTTGTCTATTTTATAACCTTCAAACTCACCTTTTAAGAACATCGTTTGCAGAATAAAATTTTCACCTAACTGTTTAAATAGTTTCACCTGACGAGATACTGAATATGAGGGTGAATTTGGCCTGTCAATTATTTTTATTGTTTCATCTATACCTGAATCAAGTTTTAAGATAGGATTATCAGTTATCTTTAAAGCTTTTAAAACTTTTTGCTTATCTAAATGCATTCCATTTGAGAGTACACTAATTTTACTTTTTGGATAATATACATCTCTCAAAACTATTGCATCTTCTATGATTTCACAAAAATCAGGGTGAAGAGTAGGTTCTCCATTTCCTGCAAAAGTTATTACATCAATTTCAACACCCTCTTTTTTTAGGGAAATAAGCTTGTCTTTGATAGCATTAAATACATTTTCTCTATCTGGTAATTTTGTTCTTGTTCGAAAGTCTTTATTAAGTCCACACTCACAATAGATGCAGTCGAAAGTACACAATTTTCCATCATATGGTAATAAGTTTACCCCTAATGATGTGCCTAAACGACGGCTGTGTATAGGACCGAAGACTATTTCACTAAAAAGTATAGTTGACATATCTGCTGTTTCTTTTATTATTTAAATTACTTATGTAAAAGGAGAGATCTTTATAGCCAAGTTAAAATTCTATCTGCACCGAATCCTAAAATAAGATATCTTGCAAATTTACCTATTGTCATACTAATCAATACTAAAGTGGTATTTGCACGCATATATCCTAATGCTACAAGTATAACATCACCAATAGCAGGCATAAAGCCTAAAAAGCCCATTATCGATCCTTTCCCTTTCAGTATATTTGATGTTTTAATGATCTTTTCTTCACTTATTTTGAACCATCTATTCAGCCATTCAATTTTACCTAATTTTCCCAAATAAAAGCATGTCGCTCCCCCTAGAGAATTTCCAATAGTGGCAAAGAGAATTAATGACCAAATATCTAAACCTGCAGCTATTAATGCGGCAAATACTACTTCTGAGCTAAATGGGAGTATTGTAGCAGCTAAAAAAGAAGCAAGTAATAAGCCCCAATAACCATATTCGGCAAATCCTTCAAGCATAAAATTATTTTAATAAATAGGTTAAAATTCTCTTACAGTCTAATATTTGTAGATATTTTCTTAATGAGCAACCAACCAGTTTTCTCCTACACCTATTTCGGTTTTCAGAGTTACACTTAATCTAGCTGCATTCTCCATCTCTTCAGCCACCATTTTCTTCATATATTCTAACTCATCAGTTACCACATTAAAGTTTAACTCATCATGCACTTGTAGAATCATTTTAGACTTTTTATTATCTTTCTGAAGTCTATCAAATATACGAATCATTGTAACTTTAATTATATCTGCGGCGCTACCTTGAATAGGTGCATTTATAGCATTTCGTTCTGCAAAACCTCTCACAATTGCATTTTGAGAAGTTATATCCGGCAGAAATCTTTTACGGCCATAAATTGTTTCAACATAGCCATTGGTTCTGCCTTTTTCAATACTTTCATCCATATATTTTTTTACAGCGGGAAAAGTAGCAAAATATTCATCAATTAGATCTTTTGCTTCAGTTCTTGGAATGTTTAGTCTTTCAGAAAGACCAAATGGCGTAATTCCATAAATTATGCCGAAGTTTGCTGTTTTTGCTTTTCTGCGCATATCATCATCAACCTCTTCAATAGAAGTTTTATATATTTTAGAAGCTGTTGCGGCATGAATATCATGTCCCTTATTAAAAGCATCAAGCATATTAACATCTTGGCTCAAATGAGCCATAATGCGTAACTCTATCTGCGAATAATCTGACGACATAAAAGTATCACCTTCATCAGGGATAAATACTCTTCTTAATTCCTTACCTCTTGCATCCCTAATAGGAATATTCTGAAGATTAGGATTAGTACTGCTCAATCTTCCGGTAGCAGCTACTGTTTGATTAAAAGATGTATGAATTTTTCCTGTTTTAGGATTAACTAATAACGGGAATGAGTCAATATATGTACTCAATAATTTTTTAAGCCCTCTCTGTTCAAGAATAATAGAAATAATAGGGTGTTTTGATCTTATTTTCTCAAGTTCTTCCTCGCTTGTTTTGTACTGTCCAGTTTTTGTTTTCTTCGCTTTATCTATAATCTTTAGTCTTTCAAATAGTACTTCGCCTATCTGTTTAGGAGAGTTTACATTGAAATCAATTCCTGCAATTTTGATTATCTCTTTTTCTACCTCTCTAAGTTCATCTGTGTATAGTTCTGAAAGATCTTTCAAAGCATTCAAATCAAGCCTTACACCAGTCCATTCCATATCGGCAAGAACATAAATTAAAGGAGCTTCTATCTCATAATACAACTTTTCAAGTCCATTCTTTTTGATGTCTTTTTCTAATATATTCTTTAATCTAAGTGTAATATCTGCATCTTCTGCTGCATAGTCTGCAACAATTTTAATGTCTATATCACGCATGTTTTTTTGATTCTTTCCTTTCAGCCCAATTAAGCTCTCTATATGAATCGTTTTGTATTTAAGATATATTTCAGCCAAATAATCCAATCCATGCCTTAATTCAGGATTCAGCAAGTAGTGAGCAACCATAGTATCGAATAATGGTCCATTAACTACTATTCCATAATTACGCAGAACAAGTATATCATATTTTATGTTTTGGCCAGTTTTTTCTATATTTTCATTTTCGAAAAATATCTTTAGAATATTTAATTGCTTTAAAGCCCTATCATTGTCTTTTGAAATAGGAATATAATATGCCTCTCTCTCTTTAAATGATATGGAAATACCAACTAATTCACTAAGAAGTGGATCAACTCCTGTAGTTTCTGTGTCAAAACAGACCGACTTCTGCTTTAATAGTTCATTCGTGAGTTCAGAGATATCTTCTTCTGTTTCTACAATCTTATAAACGTGAGGTGTTGTATCTAAATTTGAATATTCATCAGTGAATTCTAAAATAGCAGCTTGAGGTGAAACTTCAGTTTGTTGTTCAAATAATTGGCCAGAAAATAGATCTCCTTGTACAGGAGAGCTCAAAGAGGTAGATAGAGATTCCTGTTTATTAACCCTAACGAGTAAAGATTTGAACTCTAAATCTTCGAATATCCTTCTTATCTCATCTTCATTTTTGCCTTTTAGAATCAGTTCTTCTTCTTTTATTTCGATAGGAACATCTGTTTTAATTGTTGCCAAGTATTTAGAAAATAGTATCTGTTCTTTATTTTCTTCAATCTTTGTTTTTTGAGCCCCTTTTAATTTATCAGTATTTTGAATAAGATATTCTATCGTTCCAAATTGATTAAGTAGCTTAATTGCTGTTTTTTCTCCAACACCTGGACAGCCAGGTATGTTGTCTGCGCTATCACCCATCAATCCCAGTAAATCAATAATTTGACTTGGATGTTCAATGCCATATTTTTCTATTACATCTTTATCATTCAGTATTTCATAATCATTTCCACCATATTTTGGACGATAAATATAGATTGAAGGTTCAACAAGCTGACCATAATCTTTATCGGAAGTCATCATATACACATCAAACTTCTCTTTATCCATTTTCTTAGCAATAGTACCAATTACATCGTCTGCTTCATATCCTTGCACTTCTAAAATTGGAATATTGTAAGCTCTAATTATATCTTTTATAAACGGAACAGATTCTCTAATAACTTCAGGAGTTGCTTCACGTTGAGCTTTATAATCTTTAAACTCTTCGTGCCTGAAAGTAGGACCTGAAGGGTCAAATCCTATTGCTATGTGAGTTGGGTTACCATTTTTTAATACATCCTCTAAAGTATTCACAAAACCAAATATTGCTGATGTATTTCGTCCTTTAGAATCAACTCTTGGAAATTTTATAAATGCATAATAAGCTCTATAGATAAGTGCATACGCATCTAGTAGGAAAAGTCTGTTTTTTGTCATATTTTTTATCGAAAATTGAGTTTCGATTTGTAAAGTTACATATTTTTGTTGCTATGAGGATAATTATCTTTACTTTTGTAGGTAACTAACAGTGTGTGCGATGGATCAAAGTCAGCTGATAAAAGGTTTCCTTCAGGAGGAGTTAAATATTTTTGATAATTATTTAAAAGATTCGGTGAAAAGTAATAATCAACTACTTACCGAAATGATTTCTTATATTCTTAATTCTAATGGGAAACGTTTAAGACCTACATTAGTCCTTCTTACAGCACGAGCTTGTGGTAAAATTGTTCCAGAGACATACCATGGTGCTGTTACAGTAGAATTATTGCATACTGCAACTCTTGTACATGATGATGTAATTGATAAATCTGATTTCCGTAGAGGAAAACAAACATTAAATGCATTACATGATAATACTCAATCTGTTTTAATTGGC
Organism: uncultured Proteiniphilum sp.; assembly: GCA_964384545.1. Classification (GTDB taxonomy): domain Bacteria; phylum Bacteroidota; class Bacteroidia; order Bacteroidales; family Dysgonomonadaceae; genus Proteiniphilum. Next base: position 2,881 of record CAYLKV010000042.1, on the reverse strand, counting down.
GATTATCTACTATCAACCGCCCTTGCAGAGAGTGTAAAAACAAAGAATCTTGAAATCGTAAGAATTATATCTGAACTAGGTCAAAATCTAGCCGAAGGTGAACTATCGCAATTTAATCTAGCTAGTCACATAGTTATCAGTGAAGAAGAGTATTTTAATGTAATCGATAAAAAAACAGCATCACTTTTACGAGCTAGTTTTGCTATCGGTGCAATAACTGGAGGCGCTGATGAAGAGCTCTTATCAAGTTTTATTAAAATTGGGAGTTTATTAGGTGTTAGCTTTCAAATTAAAGATGATATATTCGATTATTACACCAATGATGTAGGCAAACCCACAGGAAATGATATAAAAGAAGGAAAAATAACTCTTCCTCTAATTTATGCATTACAAAATTCTCCTGAAATTATAAAAAACGAGATGATGCAGATTATAAAATCTCGAGATTATAGCGATAATAATATTGATAAGTTATTATCATTCGCAAAAGAATATAAAGGTGTAGAATATTCATACAAAAAAATGGATGCGATGCTTGAAGAAGCAGAAGATATAATATCTGGTTTTACATTCAACTCCGATATTAAGCTATATATGAAGATGTTTCTTAAATATATGAGAAATAGATCCTTTTAATTCTTTCTTTTTTGATATATACATTTAAACTAATAGAAATACTCTAGTCTGTGTCTAATGGTGCTATATATAACAAAGAGGATGATTTATTTTAAATCATCCTCTCAATAAATAAACAAGTTATTTAATCTCGATCAATTTTTCAGTTACCTTCTCCGGTTCAATAATTGTTGGTATAACAACACTTAAAACACCATTATTTACTTTAGCTGATATATTTTCTTTATCAATGTTATCAGGGAGAATCAGAGTTCTTTGAAACTTTGAATAAGAAAACTCACGTCTTAAATATGATCTATTTTTATTCTCATCAGATTCATATTTTTTCTCGAATGATATTACTAAGTTATTTTTATCATTTAATTTAACCAAACAATCATCTTTTGTCATTCCTGGAGCAGCGACTTCAACTAAGAATCCTGAATCATTTTGTTGAATGTTTACTGCTGGAGTAGATTTTACACTGCTTTCTATCCATTCGTTACCAAAAAAATCATTAAAAACACTTGGTAACAAACTGTCAGATCTTCTAATAATTGCCATAATTTTATTCTTTTTAAATTGATTGTTTAACTTACATCATTGTAAAAGCAAATGATATACCGATTCAATAATAAAAGAAATTAACGGGAGTAAAGCTGACAAAAAGGCATGAAAACTACATTTATTAGTTCTAAATTAGAAGAAAACAGACAAAAAGGCGCGGAGTGATATATTCTTTAGTAAAAAAAATAGAACTGAAGAGTCTATAAACAGAATACAGATTTTATAACTATTCTAAAATAGTGTAATTCTTTTTACCTAAATGAGTTTTACCAAATCTGTCAGTTGCTTTCACCTCAATAGTGTGTTCATCACCTGGTAAATTAAGATTTAGAGGACCTGCCCAAATGTGTGTACTTGTTACTGGATTTGAAGGTCTTCTACCTGGAATTAATTCTTCTGTGAAGTCCCACTCCATCAATTTTATGTAATAGCTAGGATCAATAGCTTAGATATAACTCATATTACGCCATTCACCATTATCAATTCGATACACCAGCTTATCTTCGGCACTTCCAATAAAGAAGTTAACAACAATCTGAGATGTAGTTCTACCACCATGTTGTACCACTTTAGGTGCATATATATTCATCTGATAATCGCTTTCTCTACCAGCTACTTTGTAATCAATATCATATTTATTATCGTTAATATTAAATATGCATATCCTTGTGGAGTACCATCACGCTTTGTAGCATCAGGAAGACCATTTTTATCATGCTTTACTGAGTTCCAATCGCCAGAAGTGGTGCCAGCATTATATTCATTTAGTGGTTGTTTACCATGCCTCCATGTATCTCGCTATATTCAATCTGGTCTTGTAAATGTGTGTGAGCAGACATTATAAGTACATTTTCATAATCTCTCAACAGATCAAATACCCTCTGCCGATCACCTAATCTATAAGAGTTCCCTGAATTATCTTTCAACTGAATATGTTGTGATAAAACTACAAGCTTATCTTTAGGCACATGCTTTAAATTATTTTCAAGAAACTATAATTGATCTAACCTGTATCCACCCCACTATCCCTTTTCATCACGCGGATCAGGATAAAGTATATTATCAAGAATTATGAAATGAGCGTTACCATAATTGAATGCATAATTTGCACTACCAAAATTCATCTCAAATGTTTCAACCGAAAGAATATCAGATGTTGCATCAAGGTTCATATTATGATTACCCATAACATTATACCATGGCAACTCTAACTTTCGCATGCGTTCTTTGTAGATAAGCTGCAAATCCAGATTATCTCCAACAATTTCTCCTAAACTAATACCAAGCAGAGTACCTTCCCTTTTCTTTACTTCATTAATTAGGGTCTGCTTATTAAATCCTAATCAGGCACACAGTTTCATTTGTGGCTTGACTGGATAAATGTTTATATTTCTCACTTTCATTATCTTCTGTAGTAACGAGACAAAATAAGGCAAGGGAATATACCTCATATGCCGGATCAGGTTCATTACAAAAATGATAGCCCCTATCCAGCTCCTTGACGTCGAGGAAAGTCTGGCCCGGATATCATTTAAACCATATCCACGCTTGCCTTGACCAAACTTCCCTTCAACCTGGTTGCGTTCCGGCGCTTCCCGTCGCTCTTTACGTTTCCGGTATCTGCTCCTGATCTCTTTTGCCGGTTTTCGTCCCAGTGGCTCCCCGGTGAATCGGATTCTTTTATCTTTCAAGAACCGTC
>CAYLKV010000041.1:0-16424 GCA_964384545.1 uncultured Proteiniphilum sp. | reverse complement strand
AAGAAGAGGTTACAGAAGAGATTTTTGTGGTTGTAGAAGAACAGCCTGAATATCCCGGAGGAAACGCAGCAATGATGCAATTCCTTAGTGATAATATCAGATATCCTGTTATAGCACAGGAAAATGGTATTCAGGGGAGAGTAATTTGTAACTTTGTTGTAGAAAGAGATGGAAGTATTACTGATGTACAGGTTGTTAGAGGAGTTGACCCTTCACTAGACAGAGAAGCGCTTAGAGTTATTCAGCAAATGCCTAAATGGAAACCGGGTAAACAAAGAGGATCAGCAGTACGTGTGCGTTTTACACTTCCAGTTGTATTCCGCTTACAAAGCTAAAATTTATTATTGCTTAGCCTAAATAACAATTATAGGTTAATAAGCCAAAAAATCAAAAAGCTGCTTTTCGATATGGGAAGCAGCTTTTTTAATTTGAAACTTCTATTAATATTTATGGACTATGGTTGCCAGGATAAATTTTTTTGAGAAAAGGATAAATGAAGAGCTTGAAAAAGTATTGGTTATTGAAGAGCCACGTTCACTTTTTGATCCAGCTGTTTATGTTTTTTCGTTAGGAGGTAAGAGGCTTCGTCCCATTCTTACTTTAATGGCCGCTGACCTATTTAATAAAGATATAGAAAATGCCGTTAATCCTGCTCTGGCAGTTGAGATTTTTCATAACTTTTCGCTGCTTCATGATGATTTGATGGACAATGCCGATGTTAGGAGAGGAAGCGCAACTGTTCACAAAAAATGGAGTGAAAATACTGCTATTTTATCGGGAGATGCAATGGTTATTGAGGCATATAAATATATTGTTAATGTTCCTGATAGATATTTAAGGAAAGTAATTGATCTGTTTTCTCAAACAGCAATGGAGATATGTCAGGGTCAGCAGTATGATATGGACTATGAGAAACGTATGGATGTTGCTGAAAATGAGTATCTAAAGATGATCCGACTAAAAACGGCTGTCCTTATTGGCTGTTCATTGAAATTGGGTGCTATTGTATCTGATGCACCGGAAGTGGATGTTGAGGCTTTATATCAGTTTGGAATAAACTTAGGACTTGCATTTCAGTTGAAGGATGATCTGCTGGATGTTTATGGCGATTTTAAAACTTTTGGGAAAAAACCGGGAGGTGATATTTTAAGTAATAAGAAAACAATGTTACTTATAAAAGCATTAGAAAATTCTAATGATCTACAGAAAGCCGAATTGGACAAATGGTTAACTGTCCAAAATTTCAATCCGGAAGAGAAGATTAATGCTGTTAAAAATCTATATGATGATTTAAATTTGAGGCTGTTGGTCGAGAATATGGTAGAAAAGTATTATCTTGCGTCTTTAGAATGTTTATCATCAATTAATGTGCCTGATGTTCATAAAAAAAATTTAATTGATTTGTCTGAGCAACTGATGCACAGAGAAAAATAGATATAAAATAAGCGGAATGCCATATAGAAGATTACCAAATACCGACGCCGCACGGATTAAAGCACTTAAAACAGCTATTGAAAAAGCAGAGAGAACAGACTATAAAGAGTTGTATATAACTACTAAAACTCTATCTGAGGCTAAGGGTGTGTTGAATCAATTTGAGTTACTTTGTTCTCGCTATAATAGAATGTATGAAATTCAAGTGAAGGCTAATAAAACATTTCAGGGTAATGTAAAGAATGCCCGAATGTATATATCTCATTTTGTTCAGGTTCTGTATATGTCTGTTGTTCGTGCAGAAATTAAAAAATCTCATCTTGATTATTATAAACTAGGAGATGCCAATTTGATTGTACCAGACCTTACTTCTAATGAATTGATTCTGGAGTGGGGGGAAAATATAATTAAGGGAGAGAATGAACGAGTTTCTAAAGGTGGTGTACCTATTTATAACCCTTCTATAGCTAAAGTTAAAGTGATGTACTCTGTTTTTAAAGAGGGTTATCAAAATCAGAAATTACACCAGAAAAGTACACTTAGGGTAATGGATGAGGTAGCTGCTTATCGGGATAAGGTTGATAAAATCATTTTTGATATTTGGGAAGAGGTAGAAAAAAACAGCCTTGAAATTGCAAATGAAAAGCGCTTAGAACTCAACAGAGAATATGGTATTGTATACTATTATAGAAAAGGGGAGGTGACTGAATAGAGATGATAGATACACATGCTCATATTTTTGCTGAAGAGTTTAAAGAGGATCTTGCAGAAGTAGTATTAAGGGCACAAAATGCTGGTGTAAAAAAAATACTTCTTCCTAATATTGATGAATCTTCTATTATTGATCTTAGATCATGTGTTTATAAATTTCCTGATATATTTATACCAATGATGGGTTTGCATCCTACTAGTGTTACTGCAAACTGGAAACAACAACTTGAAATTATTTATAATGAGTTGAATCGCAATGATTATATAGGTGTTGGTGAGATTGGTATTGATTTGTATTGGGATAAATCATTAATTACTGAACAAACTGCCGCATTTGAAGAACAGTTGAAATGGAGTGCTGAGAAATCTCTTCCGGTTTCTATTCATTTCAGGAATGCCACAAAAGAGGTTATAGATAGTATCAGGAGAGTAGGAGAAGGATCGCTGAGAGGTGTTTTCCATAGTTTTGGGGGCTCTAAAGATGAGTTAAATGAAATTCTGCAACTCAACAATTTTATGGTTGGAGTAAATGGTGTGGTTACATTCAAGAATTCCGGATTGAATGAGACATTGATTCACTGTCCAAAAGATCGTTTGGTGGTAGAAACCGATTCACCATATCTTTCACCTGTTCCTTATAGAGGAAAGCGCAATGAATCATCATATTTAACTTATATAGTTCATAAAATAGCTGAAATTTGGCAAATGGATGAAATGAAGGTTATTGATGTTATAAATCATAATGTTAACAATATGTTTGGTGGAGATTTATAATAGAAAAATTGAGTTAATAATAGGTTTATTATAAATATTTTCATTTTAGCATAGCTTATAATTGATAAATTCAGTAAATTTGCGCACTAAATTGAGCGGGATTGAAATATTTTTAGTAATTTGCGCCCGTTTCTGGGACGTCCCTCTTTTGGAGAGATGCTCGAGTGGTTGAAGAGGCACGCCTGGAAAGCGTGTATACGCCAAAAGTGTATCGCGGGTTCGAATCCCGCTCTCTCCGCTTATAGTGTACAAAGAAGTCTATATAAGAAGAAAAGAAAGAAAGTTATTTGATTATAGAAATAAATATCATTCATAAATAAACAAATTAAAAAGATCATTAATCAACAAAATTGAACACACAATGAAAAAGTTATTTGCAATTTTAGCAATCTTCGGAATTATGTCTGTAGGATTGTCTTCGGTTCTTTTCGCACAAGAAACAACTCCTGGAGATCAAACAGAACAAGTTGCTTCTTCTCAAGCAGCTGTTCAGGAATCTTCTGCTGGATTTCATCAAGCATTGAAGGTTAAATTTATAGAAGGTGGTGCCGGATTTATGAGCGCAATCGCTATATGTTTAATCTTAGGTTTGGCTTTCTGTCTTGAAAGAATTATTTATCTAAGTTTGGCAGATGTTGATCCAGATGCATTACTAAACAAAGTTGGCGATGCTTTACAAAGAGGTGATGTAGAGGCAGCTAAAGATATCGCTCGTGATACAAGAGGACCTATAGCATCAATCGTTTATCAGGGATTGTTAAGACTCGACCAAGGTACTGAAGAAGTTGAACGCTCAATTGTTTCTTATGGTGGAGTACAATCAGGTTTATTAGAAAGAAACCTTTCATGGATAACACTGTTTATTGCTATCGCACCATCTCTTGGATTCTTGGGAACAGTAATTGGTATGGTTCAGGCATTTGATGATATTCAAAGAGCAGGTGATATGAGTCCTACTATCGTAGCAGGAGGTATGAAGGTTGCGTTGATTACTACTGTAGGTGGTTTGATTGTTGCTTTGATTCTTCAGGTTATTTACAACTACATCTTATCAAAAATGGAAGGTATCCTTAACAAAATGGAAGATGCTTCTATATCTTTCCTTGATCAAGTAATAAAATACAACGTAAAATATAAAAACTTGTAATAAGATGGCAGTAACTAAAATTCATAAAACATCAAAAACAACACTATTAGTTGGGGTAGTTGTCTCACTTGTAGTTTTAGCTCTGTTTTTCTTAGGCGGTGAGGCTCCTGCAAGCCAGAAGATAGCTGCTGATATGGCACAGCCAAGATATACAGATTTATTGTTGTATTGGTGTTATGTATTATTAGCAATTACTATTGTAGTGCTTATCGCATTTGCAATATTTGATTTTGCTAGACAATTGAAAGAAAGTCCAAAGAAAGCATTAGGTGGTTTATTAGTACTAGTGGCTTTGGCTGCATTATTGGTTGTAACTTTTACAATTGGTAGTGGTTCTTTATTGAATATACCAGGTTATGATGGACCGGATAATGTTCCTGCAAGATTGAGAATGACCGATATGTGGTTATACTCATGCTACTTTATGCTGGCTCTTACAGTATTAGCAATATTTTTTATGCCACTGTTTAAGAAAAAGAAATAATTTAAAATTGTTTCTAATCAGCAATGTTTAAGAATTAAAAAAAAAGGTTTGATATGCCAAAAACAAATAGAAAAGTTCCAGGAATAAACGCAAGTTCAATGGCTGACGTTTCTTTTCTGTTGCTGTGCTACTTCCTAATGGTTTCTAGTATGGACGTAGACTCAGGATTGGCTCGCCGTTTACCACCACCACCACAAACACAAGAAGAGACTTCTATTGAAGTACAAAGAAGAAATCTTATGATTGTGCTTGTGAATGCTCAGAATGAAATATTAGTTCAGGATCAACAAGGAGTTGTTCTTTATGCAAATGAGAGTGAACTATTAGGAGGAGCAGGTAAAGCAGCTATGAAAGATCTTATTAAGGCCTTTGTGCTAAATGAGACAAATAATCCTAGTCTACCACAACTAATAGAAGAAGATTTCGGTGCACCAATAGGAATTGTTCCTGTAACTTCTAACCACGTAATTTCTATTCAGAATGATGCTACTACAAGATATAGTGCATACATAGCTGTACAGAATGAAGTTGTTAGAGCTTACAACGAATTAAGAGAAGAAGGGTCTAAAAAGTATTTCGGTACAACTTATGAAGAACTTACAGAGGATCAAAAAGATCAAATAGGAAATTTATATCCTCAACGTATTTCAGAAGCTGAACCAAAAAATTATGGAGGAAACTAAAAATTATGGGAAAATTTAATAAGAGCGGTAAAAAAGAGATGCCCGAGCTGAATACAGCATCTATGCCAGACTTGGTTTTCGCCATTCTGTTTTTCTTTATGGTTACAACTACTATGCGCTCTGAAACTCTGATGGTGCAAATGAAGTTGCCTTCTGCTTCGGAAGTGCAGAAACTTGAAAAGAAATCATTGGTTACCTATATCAATATTGGTCCGGCAGTGGATGCAAATTTAGGTACAGGTACTCAAATGCAGCTAAACGATAGATTTGCTCAGGTAGAAGATATACAAAATTATATCGCACAAGAAAAAGCAAGTATGAATGAAGCAGATCAGCCTTTAATGACCGTGTCTATTAAGGCTGATGAAAATACTCGTATGCAATATATTACTGATGTTAAACAAGCTTTACGTCAGGCATACGCACTTAAGATTAGTTATTCTGCCAGAAAAGCTGAAAACTAATATTTAAGGGAATATATATCTAAAAACGGAAGTCGTTAATGGCTTCCGTTTTTTTTGTTTATATATTTATTGAGACATATAGAATATATTTATATATTAGTGATAAACAAATCACCTTAGTAAATAGTTAACTGTTAATTGTTTTAATTATGCTTATTATAAGAGCTAATAAAACTATAAATAAAACAGATATTAAACCAATTATAAGTAAACACAATTAATTAATCAAACATAAAACATTATGAAAAATAAAAAAGATTTATTACACCTAGGGTGGCTAATTTTAAGATTCGGTATTGGTATTTCTATATTCTTGCATGGCTTACCAAAAATTACAGGTGGAGTTGAGACTTGGTCTATGATAGGTAGTACTATGTCGAATTTTGGCATCAATTTTGGTCATACTTTCTGGGGTTTTCTTGCTGCATTTGCTGAATCTGTGGGTGGTATCTTATTCGCATTAGGATTGTTCTTCAGGCCGGCAGCTTTAATGTTGGCAGGCACAATGTTTGTTGCATTATTTACTCATCTGTCATCAGGTGACAATTTCATGGTATATGGTCATGCTCTGGATCTTTTAATTGTATTTGCAGGTTCTATTCTTATAGGTTCCGGTAAATACTCAATAGATTCTAAAGTTTTTCCTAAGATTGCCTGATCTAAGAGTGTGTTGAGAATAATATAAAATCCCCTATTCTACTAAATAAAAGTATGAATAGGGGATTTTTATATAAATAAAAAAAGGGTAAGCTTACTATATCGCGCCGCTACAACCAAATACCCTTGCTTCGATCAAGACCTGGGGGATTCAATGGGAGCTGGCCGTATAGGACTTACCCGAGTGCAAAGATAGGTATTTTTTTAGAATTACAAAAGAGTAATTTGATTTTTACTATTAGGGTTAATTATTTATCTTTGCAACACCAATGTTACATTAACTTTGAAACAAACATTCATATCAAAAAAGGATGATTATGACAATAGTAGATCGTTTTATTAAATATGCTCGTATAGATACACAGTCTGATGAAAATAGTACTCAGACTCCAAGTACACTCAAGCAATTTAATTTAGCAAAAGAGGTAGAAAAAGAGGCCGTTGAGATGGGTTTAGTTGATGTTAGCTTAGATAACAATTGCTATCTAATGGCAACACTCCCTGCTAATACAACTAAAAAGGATATACCTGTAATTGGTTTCATTTCACATTTCGATACAAGTCCTGATATGAGTGGTGAAAATGTTAATCCATCTATAATAAAAAAGTATGATGGAGAAGATATTATTCTTAACAAGTCTAATAACGTAATACTATCTCCAAAATATTTTCCTGAATTGCTAAAGTTCAAAGGGGAAGATATCATTGTAACAGATGGAACAACTCTTTTAGGTGCTGACGATAAAGCAGGTATTGCTGAAATAATGGATGCAATGCAGTATCTTATAGATCACCCCGAAATTGAGCATGGTAAAATAAGAATTGCTTTCACTCCAGACGAAGAGATTGGTAGAGGTGCCGATAAATTTGATGTAAAGAAATTTGGAGCCGATTGGGCTTATACAATGGATGGAAGTGAAGTTGGAGAATTGGAGTATGAAAACTTTAATGCAGCTTATGCAAAGATAAATATACAGGGAAGAAATGTTCACCCAGGATATGCTAAGGATAAAATGGTTAACGCTCTTCATATTGCAAATGAGCTAGTATCTATGTTACCTCAAAATGAAAGACCCGAATATACACAAGGATATGAAGGTTTTTATCATCTTATATCATTAAGTGGTACAGTTGAAGATTCTAAGCTTTCTTTCATAATTAGAGACCACGATAGGAGCAAGTTTGAAGAACGCAAAGCAACAATTAGCAATGTTATAAACGATCTTAATAAAAAGTATGATAATCGTATCACACTCGACATGAAAGATCAGTATTATAATATGAAAGAGAAGGTTGAACCTGTTAAGTATATTGTTGATTACGCATATCGTGCAATGGAAGAGTTGAACATAAAACCAATTGTAAAGCCTATACGAGGAGGTACAGATGGTTCAAGACTTTCATTCATGGGGTTACCTTGTCCAAATATATTTGCAGGAGGTATGAATTTCCATGGTAAATATGAATTTTTACCAGTATCAGCTCTTGAGAAAGCTTCTATGGTGATTGTGAAAATAGCCGAACTTGTAGCAAAAGAAAATTAATTAGTTATTTACTTAATCATAAATATCCAATAATGAAACAGACACCGTTTACAGATTTACATATTTCACTTGGTGCTAAAATGCACGAATTTGCAGGGTATAATATGCCTATAGAATATACAGGTATAATAGATGAGCACCTAACTGTAGTGAATAGTGTTGGTGTTTTTGATGTATCTCATATGGGAGAATTTTGGGTTAAAGGTCCGGGTGCAGTTGAATATCTGCAAAAGATTACAAGTAATGATGTAACTAAGCTTCATGTAGGAAAAGCTCAATATACCTGTTTTGTAAATGAAAATGGTGGAATAGTAGATGATTTAATTGTTTACTACTATGAGCCAGAAAAATATATGTTGGTTGTAAATGCAGCTAATATTGATAAAGACTGGGAATGGTGTCAGAAATGGATTACTGAAGGTGTTATTTTGGAGAATGCTTCAGATAATATGGCGCAACTTGCAATACAAGGACCTAAAGCTTTAGAAACATTACAGAAGCTTACTGATATTGATCTTCGTACAATACCTTCATATAGTTTCGTAACATCTAAGTTTGCAGGAATTGATAATGTAATTATTTCAAATACCGGATATACCGGTGCCGGTGGATTTGAGCTTTATTTTTATCCTGATAATGGAATAAAATTATGGAATGCTATTTTTGAAGCAGGAGAAGAGTTTGAAATAAAACCGGTTGGTTTAGGTGCCAGAGATACCCTAAGACTTGAAATGGGATATTGTTTATATGGTCATGAACTTGATGATGTTACAACTCCGTTAGAGGCCGGATTAGGCTGGATAACTAAATTTGTTGATAACAAACCTTTTATAGGAAGAGATATTCTAGAAAAACAGAAGGCTGAAGGAATTGAAAAGAAGTTATGCTGTTTTGAGTTAACAGAAAAAGGAATTCCTCGTCAAGGATATGAGATAGTAAATCTATCTGATGAAGTTATAGGTTATGTCACTTCAGGTACAATGTCACCTACACTTAAGAAAGGTATCGGCATCGGTTATGTAAAAAAAGAATATACAGAAATAGGCTGTGAAGTTGCAATAAGGGTAAGAAACAAATCATTAAAAAGTATCATATTAAAAGCTCCTTTCAGAAAATAGTTCTTAACTATTTTCTTTTATAATGAAATGTACTTCTTAATTAGAACCATCTTCAATTGAAGTTGACAGAAATTTACACTTTAACATCCTTATTAGGATTAATTACATATTTGTGCATATAAATTAGTCTTTATAGTGAAGAAGGCAAAATTAGCTAAGAATGGTTTTTTTATACTCGGTGCTCTTGCATTGGGAATAATGATTTATTCTATCGGGTTAGGGAATATTTGGAGTGATATGAAACAAACCGGTTGGTGGTATGTACCAATTATCGGAATGTGGTTGATAATATATATTATTAATACACTGACCTTATATATTATTCTGCGAGATGGTACCCAAGAGACTAAAAAAATAGGTTTTTTAAGTCTACTGAAGCTAACTATAAGTGGTTTTGCAATCAATTATATTACACCTTTTGGATTGATGGGAGGTGAACCTTACAAAATAATTGAACTACAGTCAAAGATAGGTATTCAAAAGGCAACTTCAACAGTCCTACTTGCCACAATGATGCATGTTGTAGCTCATTTTATATTTTGGATGGTGTCTATACCTCTCCTCTTATTTCTTGTACCTGTGCTGTCAAATTCAGTTGAGATAGGAATTATAATATCTACAGCTACGACATTCCTTCTTTTACTATGGGCATATAGGATTTATACACGTGGAGGTGTAAATAGGGCTCTAATTATTGCCAGTCGGTTACCCTTTATTGGGAGGAAAATTATGGCGTATAGAACCATAAATCAGGAGAAAATTGATAAAATGGATGAGCTTATATCTAACCTCTATCAAAACCGAAAAAAAGATTTCTTCATTTCGCTTTCTTTAGAGTTAATTGGACGTATTTTAATTTGTTTTGAGGTTGTATTAATGATGCAGGCAATTAAACAACCTATAACTTTTGGGAGTAGTGTCCTTATTGAATCATTACAATCACTAATCTCAAACCTATTCTTTTTTATGCCTATGCAAATGGGTGCACGTGAAGGGGGATTTGTAATTGTATATGGAATTCTTGCAATCCCACTAGCGTATGGTGTATTTGTGAGCCTTTGCAAACGTATCCGTGAACTTTTTTGGACAATAGTTGGTGTGGTTCTGATAAAAGTAAACAGATGAATTCTTTTTGCTTAAAGGGACAGTTAAACACACTCAATTATACACAATTATATAATTATAGATAATAAAATCGCTACACTTTTTACAGTAGTAGCTACTATATCATAAAGTATATTGTGAATACTAATTGATAGTTACTAATAGACTTCTTTTTTAGCTGCAAGAAGAGTATTATTCAATAAAGAGACAATTGTCATTGGTCCTACACCTCCGGGTACCGGAGTAATGTATGAGCATTTTGGAGCAACCTCATCAAACTTAACATCTCCTGTAAGTTTGAATCCAGACTTAGTAGTTGAGTTAGGCACGCGTGTTGTACCAACATCAATTACAACAGTACCCTCTTTAACCATATCACCTTTTAAGAATTCTGGTGCACCTAAAGCAGCAATAATAATATCAGCCTCAAGTGTAATCTCTTTAATGTTTTTTGTGCGACTATGGCATATAGTAACAGTGGAATCTCCCGGGTTTGATTTCTGAAGCATCAACATCGACACTGGTTTTCCTACGATATTGCTTCTGCCTAAAACAACACAATGTTTGCCTTTAGTCTCAATATCGTACCTTTTAAGCAACTCAACTATTCCGGATGGTGTTGCAGAAAGGAAACAGGGCATTCCTAAAGACAATCTTCCTACGTTAACAGGATGAAAGCCATCGACATCTTTACGGTAGTCTATAGCCTCTGTAATTTTAGATTCAGAGATGTGTGAGGGGAGGGGAAGCTGAACGATAAAACCGTCGATGTCATCATCATTATTTAGCCTATTTACACAATCAAGAAGTTCCTTCTCTGTAACATCATTCTCATATCTAATTAGAGTAGATTTAAAGCCAACCTGCTCACATGCCAATACTTTATTTGCTACATAGGTCTCGCTTCCACCATCATGTCCAACAAGTACAGCTGCCAAATGAGGGACCTTTCCTCCCGATGCTATTATACTCTCCACTTCAGCGGCAATCTCTTCCTTTATTTTTGCAGCAACTGCTTTGCCATCTATTAATTGCATAGTTCAGTAATTAATTGGATATTTTATTGTCTTGAGGTTTATTATAGCCCCTTTTATTTATAATCTATTGTAGCTAATTTAAAAGAGGATTATTATCTTCTTCTTAAATTTTTTAAAGCTTGTTTACCTCCTCCGGTGGTCATTTTACGCATCATTTTGCGAGTTTCGTCAAACTGTTTAATTAGCTTATTCACCTCACTAACATCTGTTCCACTTCCTTTGGCAATACGTGCACGGCGACTTCCATTTAAAATCTCAGGATTAGTGCGCTCTTCTGGAGTCATTGAATGGATAATAGCTTCTATACCTTTAAAGGCATCATCATCAAAATCCATATCCTTTATATGTTTACCAACACCAGGAATCATAGATGCCAGATCCTTTAAGTTACCCATCTTCTTTATCTGCTGAATCTGAGCAATAAAGTCGTTGAAGTCGAATTGATTCTTAGCAATTTTCTTCTGAAGACGTCTTGCTTCCTCTTCATTATATTGTTCCTGAGCCTTTTCTACAAGAGTAACAACGTCACCCATTCCCAATATACGGTCGGCCATACGTTCAGGGTGAAATACATCAATTGCATCAAGTTTTTCACCTGTTCCTACAAACTTAATTGGCTTATCAACAACAGAGCGAATAGAAAGAGCAGCACCACCACGGGTGTCACCATCAAGTTTGGTAAGAACAACTCCATTGAAGTCAAGACGTTCATTGAATTCTTTTGCAGTATTTACAGCATCCTGTCCTGTCATAGCATCCACTACAAACAGGATTTCCTGAGGATTTACAGCTTTTTTGATAGCTTCAATTTCAGCCATCATCTCCTCATCGATTGCTAAACGACCTGCAGTATCTATAATAACCAAATCGCGGCCATGCTGACGAGCATATTCAATAGCATTCTTAGCAATCTTTACCGGGTTCTTGTTATCCTCTTCAAAATATACAGGAACACCAATCTGCTCACCAAGAACCTTCAACTGTTCGATAGCAGCAGGACGATAAACGTCGCCGGCAACCAGCAATGGATTTTTGCCTCTCTTGCTCTTAATCATATTGGCCAGCTTTCCTGAGAAAGTGGTCTTACCCGATCCTTGCAAACCAGACATTAATATTACAGCAGGATTACCTTTTATATTGATGTCTTCCGAAGTGCCTCCCATTAAAATTGCCAACTCGTCATGAACAATTTTAACCATCATTTGCTCAGGTTTTACTGCATTTAGTACATCCTGACCAAGAGCTTTTTCTTTAACAGTTTCAGTAAACTCTTTAGCTGTCTTATAGTTTACGTCCGCATCAAGAAGCGCTCTACGCACATCTTTTAAAGTTTCAGCAACATTGATTTCGGTAATTTTACCTTGTCCTTTTAATATCTTAAACGACCGTTCCAGTCTTTCATTTAAATTCTCAAACATACTCTAATTTCTCAATTATATTTTTTCTATTTATATTTTCTCTGTTTATTTGTTGTTTACTGCCATTATTTCAAATATTTAATCCATGAAATAGTTAAATTAACTCTTAGGAAGTTCAATGTATACACAAACTAATTATAAAATTAACTACTTTAAAAAACTCTATTTATTGGTTTAAATAAATAATATTGGCACTCTGTTTGTAAAACAGCTTTACTCTAAATCTATTTTACTACTTTTTTAATCCATATTATTCTCAATACAAATTATGTTGATATAGAAAAATGAAATATGACAATAAACCAATTTAAAGTACACAAAGATAATGAAAAAGGATTACTACTTAAAACAGAATTTTACTCAAAATATAGGTTGTTTAACTAATACTCCTAGCTAATATTTTGTTCTTCCCGATTTTAAGCGGAATAATATTAAAATGCTCTTTTTTTTGTACTTTTGAAGTCTAATTATATATAAGGATTATAATGAAAAAATCCCCTCTGCAATATTTTCTGTATCTATCAATAGGTGCTGCGATAGTTACAATAGTTTTAAAATCATTCGCTTACTACGTTACAGGTTCAGTGGGATTTATGTCTGATGCACTAGAGTCATTTGTGAATCTGTTTGCTGCTGTATTTGCAGTGATTATGCTTAATATCTCACAAAAACCGCCAGACAATAAACATATGTATGGTCACAGCAAAGCAGAGTATTTTTCTAGTATTGCTGAGGGTGCACTTATCATAATAGCAGCATTTAGTATCATAAGAAGTGCAACTCCAAGAATATTTAGCCCTGTAAGCATAGATAATGTTGATATAGGACTATTTTTCTCGTTTCTCGCTTCATTAATAAATTTAGCTGTAGGCTTATTACTTATCAATAAAGGTAAAGTGCGAAACTCATTGATATTGGAAGCCGATGGCAGACATTTAATTACAGATGTATGGACATCGTTCGGTGTAATAGTAGGAATAGTAATTGTAAAATTTACCGGCTGGTATATTGTCGACCCAATTATTGCACTTTTTGTTGCAGTTAATATTATGTATACCGGATACAAATTAATTAAACGTTCGGCAAGAGGTCTAATGGATGCCACAATTCCTGATGATGATATGAAAAGGATAATTGTATATCTCGATTCTCTGAAGCCCAAGCAAATTGAATATCACTCCTTAATGAGCAGAACAGCGGGTCAGCGCAAATTTGTCTTTTTCCATCTTTTAGTTCCAGGAGTATGGAGCGTAAAGCAGGGACATGATGTTGCTGATGAAATAGAAGAGCATATAATAGGTATGTTTGATGAGCCGGTTACTGTAGATACTCATATCGAGCCGGTAGAAGATCCCGCATCGATGAATGATATTGGAATTGATAGAATAAGTTAAGGGGCATATTATAAAAAATATACCCCTTAAAAATTTATTTACTTTAAAACAGCTTTATTGCTAAGCTACAGCTGATCCCATTAAGAAGGCTGCGGCAAGCGCCACAATTGCATAAAGCTCTGGGAATACAGCAAGGATAAGTGTATTACTGAAAGCATCATGACCTTGTCCTATCGATACCACACCATTAGCACAAACCTGACCTTGGCGTATTGCTGTAAATAGGCCAACAAATCCTAGCGCTATACCAGAAGCTAAAGTTGCCCAAGCCTGAATAGCAGTAATTTCAGGAGTAAGAATATTAAAAATACTCTGGAACATAAAGTAACCGGCAAATCCATAAAGACCCTGAGTTCCAGGAAGTGCGGTTAATACTAGGAAATTACCAAACTTCCCATCAACTTTCTTTGCTGCGCCAATAGCAGCATTACCCACAATTGTAACCCCATACGCACTACCAATTCCAGCAAGTGTTAGCATAATTGCAATACCTGTATAGGCAATTATTAAATTTGTTTCCATCTATTTACTTTTAAATTATAATGTTGTTTGTAAAATTCTTAAATATGATTTTCTATTTAATAAAAATGATTTAATGATTCTCTTAATTACATTTAGTAGATATTATATAATCAGCTTTTTGCAAACGGACTAAATCTCTTCCCTCCTCCTGAGAATTCAGAGTTATTATAAAACTCAACAAATGTTAGACGAAGTGGATGAACAAAAGCACCAAGAGTATTCATGAAGATATTTATTATATGTCCAAAAAGGAAAATTAATATCGTAACAATTGGACCCGCAATCGCATTATCGGGGCTCATTCCTGTTGCTAAATTAGTGAAAACACTCGCAAGAATACCTCCCGAGAGACCAAGTGCAAACAGTCGCACATACGACAAAATATCACCCAGGAGTCCTGTTGCCATATTATAAGCATCCCACAACGACGATCCCATATTCACAAGAATATTCTTACCGGGTGAATTGAAGAATACAATTAAAACAGCAGCGGTAATCATAACCACGCTGTGAATTGTTCCACCTAAGGGCATATACGCAGGGATAAGATTTGCCACAATAATACTTAACAGAAATACAAACCATCCTATTGATGAAATAGCATGTTTAATTCCAAACTGTTTGATCCGGTTAAATATCTTGAGCAATTTGCCAAACATAATTTGCACAACACCCAATATTAACGATAGAGTAAACATTTGAGAATTATTTTGATAGAAAGTATCCTCTATGTTTTTCACAAAAGGATTATCTATCTGATATAAGTTAATTCCAAAGAAACCACCCTGAAGCAATCCACACACCATTGTTGATGCACCAAGAATCTGCACCAGAGTCATAGTTCCACGCATAGTCTTACCAATACTCTTTTTCTTTATTAATTTAAATAGAGTTGTTGCAATCAGTAAAAATGCACCATAGCCGATATCCCCTAAAGCAAGACCAAAAAATATCATATAGAAAGGTGCAAAGTATGGAGTCAAATCTATCTCATTATACTTTGGTAATTCATAAAGTTTAGCAATTGGTTCAAACAGGCGAGAGAAACGGTTGTTCTTAAATTTAATTGGAACATCATCCTCAGGAGATGGGTCGTATGTTTCATAATATACACTACCCTTATCCAGATACTCCTCAATTGCCTGTAAACTATCTTCAGGTGCCCATCCTTGCAGAAGTATCACTTTATTATCCGCAACCGGTATACCGCTATTCACTACTTTTGAAAACTGAATATCATTCTCAAGTTCTTTTATAGCAGCATCAATTGAAGGAATATCATCAGATAACTTAAACAATTTCTCATCTAACCCGGTTAGTTTCTTTTTCACCGACTCAATTATATCATTAAGCGTACTTAATGAAACATTCGGCAGCTTTTCCTCCTCAAGATCTAAAAGCTCCGGCATATTCAAATTGCGGCTAACTGTAAGAAAGTAGGTTCTTGAAGACTCCTTCTTTACTATAAAGATATCATACAGCTCCTTCCACTCAGGTTTAAATTTAATGTCGGGTGAGATAAAGAAGTTGATAACATACCCTGCACTCTTCAAAAGCTCTATCTGTTTAGGATCGAAGTCACCCCAAGGTTTCAAAGTATCCCTCTCTTTTGAAGCAACCATAAGCTGTTGACCAAGAATCGACCTATCACTATCAATCTTAGCAATTTCTGAAGGAATAGTATATCCAAGCGAGGGCACAGGTTCATTAATTAACCCATTATCTCTCTTATCCCTGCTTTTTAAAAGAACCTTTTTAGCCTCATCCAGCTCTTTTTTAGTCCTTATTAGATTGTATAAACTCTCCTCATCAATATTTTTTATGTCATGCTCAACGACATGAATCATTCCAAGATCACGCAAGTCGTGGAGAAATTGATCCCAGTCTCTATGGAATGCCAGAAAAACAAACTTTTTCATTGTTGCTACCATAT
>CAYLKV010000040.1:0-16507 GCA_964384545.1 uncultured Proteiniphilum sp. | reverse complement strand
TTTTAGAGTGATCCGAGCGGGATTCGAACCCACGACCCACAGCTTAGAAGGCTGTTGCTCTATCCAGCTGAGCTACCGGACCATTCTTTCTATTTCAGTTTGCAAAAGTATATTAATTCTTAGAAATAAAAAAATATATACTTCAGTTTTTGTTAATTAAAGTATCCCCTGACTCATCATTGCTTTCGCAACTTTCATGAAACCAGCTATATTAGCCCCTTTTACGTAATTTATGTATCCATCTTTTTGTGTACCATATTTTACGCAATTCTCATGAATATTCGCCATAATCCATTTAAGTTTCTCATCAACCTGTTCAGCTGACCAATTTAAGCGTTCTGAATTTTGAGTCATCTCTAACCCTGATACTGATACACCTCCGGCATTTGCAGCTTTTCCTGGGGCAAACAAGATTTTATTTTCTTGAAACAGGTCAATTGCCTCAGGTGTACTTGGCATGTTTGCACCTTCGGAAACAGCAATAATACCATTTTTGATAAGAGCTTTTGCATCTTGATCATCAATTTCGTTTTGTGTTGCAGACGGTAATGCAATATCTCCTTTTTCTCCCCATGGACGTGCTCCAGGAACATACTTGCATCCAAACTCTTCTGCATATTCACGAATTCTACCTCTATATAGATTTTTAAGCTCCATAACAAATTCGAGCTTTTCTTTTGTTATTCCTTTTGGATCATAGATATATCCATCTGAATCAGATAAAGTAACAGGAATTGCACCGAGTTCAATTAATTTCTCGCAGGTATATTGTGCTACATTTCCAGAGCCAGAAACTAAACATTGCTTTCCTTTTATATCTATTCCTTTAGTTTTTAACATCTCTAACAGAAAATATACATTACCATAACCTGTTGCTTCAGGACGAATTAGAGATCCTCCAAATTCGCGTCCTTTACCAGTGAATGCTCCTGTAAACTCTCCTACAAGTTTTTTATATTTTCCAAACATATATCCAACCTCTCTGCCTCCCACTCCAATGTCACCGGCAGGAACATCTGTATCGGGACCAATAACTTTCCACAAACCTTCTACAAAAGCTTGACAAAAACGCATTACTTCACCTTCTGATCTACCTCTAGGTGAAAAATCTGAACCTCCCTTTGCTCCTCCCATCGGAAGTGTAGTCAGAGCATTTTTGAAAGTTTGCTCAAAAGCTAGAAACTTCAAGATAGAAGGATTTACTGATGCATGAAATCTTATTCCACCTTTGTAAGGACCAATTGCATTATTATGCTGTACTCTATAGCCCATATTGGTGTGAACATCGCCATTGTCGTCGACCCATGTTACTCTAAATGTATGAATTTTATCAGGAATTATAAGGCGCTCAATAAGATTTGCTTTTTCAAATTCTGGATGCTCATTATAAACCTCTTCAATGGATTCAGTTACCTCTTCAACTGCCTGAAGATATTCGGGCTCATTGGGGAATTTCATTTTTACTAAATTGACAATTTCTGAAGATTTCATGTTAATTGTTTTTTTTATTATAAAACTTATATCAAATTGAAATACAAAATTAGATAATAATTCCGATATGTCAATATATATGCTACATTTTTAGATTTTTGTAAATAGGGATAAAAACTATAGCACCTGACATAATTAATGATATTATAGTCATGGTAGTTATTTCTGCATAAAGAATTATGTATACTAAAAGAACAATCCAAAGTATAATTATAGATGCTATTTGAGATTGTGAAAGTTTCTTTCTTGCCATATTTGTGATGATTTGATAATAGTACAAAGATATATCTTTAAGGAAACTTATTGGTTAAAATGTCATTTAAAGAAAATGAATCTCAATTTTGTTATTATAAACCAAATGATTTATTTATAATTGTAAAAATAATTGAATAACGGCATAAATAGATTGCCACAGAGTTAAGTTTTTTGTTACATTTTGGTTAAGTTTATGTTACTATTTGGTTGAGATTTGCACTAAGAAAGTAAATTATTTTAACTTTGCACTATTAAATAGTCTAAACAAAAACTTAACTTAGAAGAATATTTAAAGTTATATCGTGAAGAGAATTTTTACTCTTCTATCTAATAAAAAATATTGAAAAAAATTCAGTTTTCAAATGGAATCAATTTATTTAATTATTGTAATCATATTGCTTGGATTGGCATTATTAGATCTAATTGTTGGTGTATCTAACGATGCGGTTAACTTCTTAAATTCAAGTATCGGTTCTAAAGTGGCTCCTTTATGGGCCATTTTTGCTGTTGCATCAGTTGGTATTCTAGCTGGCACAATGTTTTCGAGCGGTATGATGGAAGTTGCCAGAAGTGGTGTATTTTATCCGGATAAATTTACTTTTCCTTCTATTATGATACTATTTTTGGCAGTAATGCTTACAGATGTAATTCTATTAGACCTTTTTAATACATTTGGATTACCTACTTCTACAACTGTATCTTTAGTATTTGAGTTGATGGGTGCTTCTGTTGCCGTTGCATTATTTACACTATGGACAACAGACTCTAACTATCAATTAGGAGATTTTATTAATAGTGGAAAAGCTTTGGCAATAATAAGTGGTATTTTTATATCAATTGCGATTGCATTTGTTGTAGGATCTTTGATAATGTATATTTCAAGATTGATATTTTCTTTCAATTATAATAGAACTTTTAAATTTTTAGGAGCCATATGGGGTGGAGTAGCTCTTACTGCAATTACCTATTTTGCTGTTTTTAAAGGGCTTAAAGGAAGTGTATTAGTGTCTGATAATATGATAAATTATCTTGACAACAATATGAGTACAGCTTTATTATATACTATGGCAGGTTGGACAGTAATAATGGCAATTCTTCAGCATATATTCAAAGTTAATATATTAAAAATAATAGTATTAAGTGGAACTGCTGCACTTGCAATGGCATTTGCAGGTAACGACCTTGTTAACTTTATTGGAGTTTTCATGGCTGGATTTGATTCTTTTCAGATAGCTCGAGAAGTTGTTGATTCAGGTGGTGATTTAAATAATTTTTATATGGGTAGATTATCAGAACCTGTAGTCGCAAATTCAGCATGGTTAGTTGGATCAGGTGTGATAATGGTCTCTGCACTAATATTTTCTAAGAAATCACGTTCAGTTTCAGCTACTGAATTAAACCTTTCAAGAAAAGGAGAAGGTCTCGAAAAATTCTCATCATCCCCTCTATCTCGCTCTATTGTAAGAGGAAGCCTAATTGTTGGTAAATCTATTAGTAGCATCACTCCTGTAAGTTTAAAAAATTTCATAGATAAAAGATTTGAAACTGTTGAATTAGAAAATAAAGCAAATTATGATTTAATTAGAGCTTCCATCAATTTAACAGTTTCGGCCCTACTTATTTCTATTGGTACATCACTTAAATTGCCTCTTTCCACAACCTTTGTAACATTTATGGTTGCTATGGGTAGCTCTTTTGCCGATCGTGCATGGGGTCGTGATAGTGCTGTTTATCGCATAAATGGTGTAATTACAGTGATTGCTGGATGGTTAATGACAGCATTAGTCGCTTTTACAGCTGCTTTATCAGTAGGATTATTCCTAATGTGGGGAGGAAAAATCGCTATTTTCTTAATGTTAGCTATAGTTGCATTCATTTTAATTAAATCTGGAAGATTACATACAAAACGTAAAAATAAAGAGATACAACAACAAACTGTTCTATCAAGTCAAGATCATTTAATTAACTCTTGCAATAGTGAGGTACATGTTGTAATGGATAAAACTATTTCGGTATTAAAGAGAGTTATTGATGGTCTAAAAGATGAGAATAGAAAGTCAGTAAAAAAGGCATTGGCAGAAGCGACTGAGCTTTATACAAAATTTAAAGATAAGAGAGATTATGAAGTAGTACCAACTCTCGAAAACATACAGATGAATGCTCTTGATCTTGAGCAAGAGTATGTTCAGCTGGTAGATTACTCATATGAAATCACTAAATCATTAAAAGCAATTACTGAATCTACTTTTACATATATAGATAATAATCATGCAGCTTTCTCAAAAGAGCAGATAGATGACCTTAAAACAATTTTTAATACTCTTACAGAAGTATATTTAGGTTACTTAAAGATGGAGAAAGAAAACGATTATAGTAATTTTGATCAAGTTCTAAATTTGAGATTAAGAATATTAGAATTATATGCTAAGATGACTAAACGCCAGATTAAGAGGGTTAAGGAAGGTGTATCTAATACACGTAGCAGTATACTGTTCCTAAATCTTGTTAATGAATCGAAGATAGTAACATTACAATCGGGTAATTTAATGAAAACTCATAGGAATTTTAAGATTCAAGCAGTTAAGTCAGGAGGCAAGTTTGTAGATTCTCAGACTTTAATTAAGAATCTATATTAATTTTGATATAAAAATTATAGAAAGAAAAACGTCCACTCAATCTTATGAATGGACGTTTTTTTATGTTTTTATTTATTAATCTATTTTTGATGTAAATTGATATTCAGGTTCTGACTTTTTGAAAGATCAACTACCATAGATACAGGTTCGTAGGAAATTAAATCGACTATCAATTCGTATTTACCCGGTTTTACATCTTTTACTTGAAAATTTCCATCAAGATTTGAGTAATATTTTTTTCCATCTACAATAATTGTAGCTCCTGCCAATGTCTCATTGGTGTTTTCATCTACAACTATACCATTTAGTTGCAGTACATTTACATTTTCAATAGTTGAAACCACCTCGGTTTCGTTAACCTTTTTATTGTTCTTTATTTCCGTGTCTGCAAATGCAGAAACTGATATTAAAAGAGATGTTGCAAAAACTAAAACAACCTTCATACAATTATATTTCATTTATGTTAGATAATTTGCACAAATATAGATACATAATTATAATAGGGTGGTTACGAATCGGTGAAGTTTTTGTTAAGTTTTAATGAATTTAATTAGTACTTTTTTTCATCTACAAGTACACCATTCTCGTCCCACATACGCCAAATACCGGTTTTTACACCATCTTGATAATTCATCTCATATCGTTGAGTACCCAATTCATCCCAGATACGCCAAGTACCATGTTTTTTACCATTACGATACTCTGCCTCTGAGATTAGTTCTCCGGAGAGGTCGTATGAACGCCATAAACCATGTAATTTTCCATCCTTATAAGAGCGAACCTCCTGTGGTTTACGATTTTCAAAATAAACAATATATGGTCCGTCTGGTAAACCATTCTTAATTTGCATTTCTAGCTTTAGAGTATTATTATCATAATATTCTCTATAATCTCCTGTATAGAGTTCAGTTTGAGTCTTATCGCGATAGTAAACACCGTTTGTTTGAAATATTTGCTGGTTCTGATTCACTTCTTGAGCAGGTAGAATGAATAATAGACAAGAAAGTGTTATTATTAGATATATTTTCTTTTCCATAGACTTAATGTATTAATGTATCTCAAAGATACATTTTTGTTATTATAAAATTTAAACATTAAAATTATAAAAGTGCCTCGATTTATATATCAAGACACTTCAATTTATGTATTACATTTTTTCTAAAAATTAAAAGTCGTATCCTACCCAATTAAATAATGATGTTGAACAACCGGTATTATTATCAGATTTTGTAACTGTTGTTGTAGTACCATTAATCTCAGCACCTGTTATTGGTGTTGTAAGAGCGTTTTTAATGCTTATTATTGCTTCACCTGCACCTTTACCATCATTAACATCGATAAGATCTTTTACTTGACCATTTCCTTTAATTAAAGCATTCTCAATTCTAGCTTTAGCTCCCCGTCTAACTTTAATTACATCGTGCATGTAAAATCCTTCATCTGTACTTGCTGAAAGACGAAGATCAATAGTTAAGTTTTTTACAGTAAAATTTGATTGACCAGATTGACCTGGATTGTTACCATCAAGGTTACCATCGGCTTCAATTCCTCGTGGATCTTCTTCTGAACTTACAAATCCTTCTTCCCAAATACCATAAGCATTCTCAAGTGTACCGGTGTAACCCTGTGTAAAATCGAACATATCATCGTCTGAATTTACAACTAACAGGTTTTTAACATTTACTGATCCGCCAAAGAATTCAATACCATCATCAGATCCGTTAGGTATATAAATGTTCTCGATTTTTGTTGCATTTCCAACACCATTTAATGTAAGTCCGTTGTGCTCAACATTAGCATCTGAACGGGCTCCTGTATATTCGAGCTTAAGATATGTAATAGATCCTGAATTATCAGCAACGTTACTACCTCCATACTTGTAATCAGAATTAATCTCAGTTGTTCCAATTTCACTACCCGAAAGAGGAGCTCTACCATTTATAATAAGTCCACCCCAATGACCCTGATCGGCATTTGATATATTTGCAGTTATTGTTACAGGTTCTGAAGCTGTACCATTTATATTGATTTTACCTCCCTGCAATACAAGAATATATTTGTCAAATCCTTTTTCAGTTTTGATAACTGTTCCTGCCGGAATATTTAAAGTTCCTCCTTCAGCTATAATAACTGGACCTGTTAATAGGTATTCTACTGACTTATCAAGGTTTCTTACTTCAGAAATTGTACCTACAAGATTTTTGTCTTCTTTGGGCTTTTCAATTGGTTCGGAATCATCATCGCATGATGTTAACACTAATGGTGTTATCATAGTTGCGAACAAAATTAAACTAAATAAAAACTTTTTCATATTTGTAGCTAAAAATTATAAATTGTTTATTTATATACTTGTTATTTTATTATTAAAATTCATAGCTTATTCCTAAGCTTATGTTTTGACCTTTCTTAAACTCGCTGAGAGTAATTATATCGTTTGTAACACTACTTTCTCTTGATAACTTATATGCTGAGTTTAGTAAATTTGATGCTTTAAATTTTATCGATAGATTTCTATTAATACCATAAGTTGTCGCAAAATCTAGTGTAGCAACGCCTTCTTCCATTATATCGTTGAAGCCCGTAGCTCCTATTGTATGTATTCTATCACTATAATAATTTAAAATTAATGAAGCTGTTAAGCTTTTTTCTCCATTAGTATGATGATAAGATATGTCGGCATTTGTTAAAAAAGGAGATGCACCCTCTAGACCACTATTTCTTGAATCAGTATTTAGTATATCAAGAACAAGATTTGTATAAATATATGATGCATTTAATCCGACAGAAAGTCTGTTCATTCGCTCCAGTTGTGAATTGAAACGATTAAATAGATTCTTTCTCATTTCAAATTCTACTCCACCCACAACTGCATAATCACTTATATTGTCGTACGTTAATAAGCCAGCTGAGTTTGCTTGGTCTACTCTTCCAATAGGATTCTTTATATACTTATAAAAGCTTGTAAGTGAAAACAGTTCACCTGGACTTAGATAGTAATCCCACTTTAAATCTATGTTGTAGTTATCTGATGGGGTTAAATTTGGATTACCTTGACTGGTAAAAGATATATTTACATATTGAAATGGTGATATCTCTTTTGATTGAGGTAGTGTATATGTTTTGCTCATACCTAAACGCAAGCTGTTCTTATCATTAAGATCATACTTAAGATTAAGGCTAGGTAAGAAATATTCTTTATCAACAGAAACAATTCCGGGAGTTACACCTGCCACATCATATCTCACATTCATATTTACCATATCTCCACGTATACCAACATTTCCGGTAAGATTGTGGCTAAGTTGATATGATAGTTCTGCATAAATTGAGTGAATATCTTTAGAAACTTCATAAAGGTTGGTGCGACCGGTTGTCATTTTTAAAGCGCTGCTGTTTATTCCATTATTGAAGTAATCTTCAACAGAGAAATCTTCTATATAAAAGCTGGGAAGTGAACCTGTTCTTGAAAAGTTATATTCAACCGCTTCAAAATTGTCTTTAACAAAACGACTTGAATATCCTATCGAAACAGATGATTTATTTAATCCATAACGGTCTTTTATATTGTATGTTAGTCCTAATTTTGGATTAATATCTCTGTTTTTAAGTTCTGAGAAAAATCTTTTGTTTCTATTACTTCCTGTCAGATTATACTTTCCATCTTGAGCAAGAGAAAAATAATTCTCTCTTCTATCTGGTTCTAATCCTTTTATAGTATTATAAGATAATCCTGCATTAAGATTTATTGAATTAGTTAATTGCCATTTACTAATTAGCTGATTAACTAATAAAAGGTTATCATTAGCCTGCTGTCTTACGGAACGACCATAATCGTCCACTGCTCCCTGATGACGCTCACTATTTATTCCTTTATATTCACCAACGTATTGATTATTTGCATGAATCAGCATGAAGTTGTATTGCAGGTTATGCTTCTTATTTATACCAAATCCAATATTACCAAGTACAAGTTGGTTGATATTTTTAGAATATTTTTCTCCTGTCTGATCTTGCCATATCGTACCAATTGTATTTGTATTGCGAACTTGTTCCTCAGTATAAGAGAAACTGGAACTATGTGAACCTACAAGAAAAAAACTAAGAGGATTCTTTTTCTCTCCTATTTGAAATAACTTTCCACCTGAAAGTCCATAACTATGATTCATTGGTAGTGATTTACTTATAGGATCAAAGCTATTTTTAAATTTATTATCTGTTGGCTTGTTGTTATTTGCGAATCCTAAGTAATTAGAACCCTCCTGAAGAAGAAAACCATTACCTGTTGCCGAACTATTTACCCCACCTGACAAATCTAATGATAAAGCATAATCACTTGTCAATTCTTTAGAAGAGATGTCAATTATAGCACCCCCTACATCTGAGTAGTTACTGCCACTGAATACTTTATAGACTCCTATATTTTGAATTATATCTGTGCCAAAGAATTCGAGTGCAATATTTTTATATTCTGGATCTTCTGAAGGAATTGGAAATCCATTTAAGAGTGTTGCATTATACCTATCTCCCAAACCTCGTACAAATACGTTCTTAACACCTTCTTGGCGTGATACTCCTGATATTTGTGCTACTGCGACTTCTGCGTTACCTATTCCTTTTCGAGATAGCTCACGTGCACCCACTGATTGTGTTGCTACTAAAGCTTGTTTTTGCTCCATCAAAAGAATGTTTTCACTTTCACGGTTTACACGTGCAATAACCTCAACTTCTTGAAGATTTATGTCATCAGATGACATTTCGAAGTTCAGATTAGTCTCTTTATTAACTTCTACAACAACTCCAGAATGAATTATTTCGTTATATGCAACATAAGTCACTACCAGTGTGTAAGTACCCGCAGATAAGTTTTGAATAATATAATTACCATCTAAATCGGCTGCTGCTCCGCTTGAGGTTTCTTTTACCAATACTGAAGCTCCAATAAGTGGTTCATTAGTTTTAGAGTCCGTGATTACTCCTTTAATAGTACCTGTTTGTGCTTGTATTGATAAAGTAAATACAACAAAAGAAAAGAATAAAAAGTACAGCTTTGACATTACAAATCTATTTGTCACGTAAATGATTTTAATAAATTATTACGGCACAAAGGTCCATTATTAATGTTACAAAGCGGTTACAACATAGTTACATTTTTATTAAGTTTTTTAGGCAAAAAAAACGGGACTAATGTCCCGTTAATTAATAATATATGTATCGTCAATTTAATATCTCTGTCTGTGACTTTTATTTTTTCTTTTATTGCCAAAGAATTCCTTTTTTGGTTTGCCTCCTCCTGATTTATCTGCATCTTGAGCTAACTGTACCAATAGTTTTCTATCTTCGAGATGCATACCTTTAAAAGTACTAATTACTTTTGATGCATGCTCTTCTGGTACTTCAAAGAAAGAAAAACTTTTTAACAAGTCTATTTTACCAATCGGTACTTTACCTTTCACATTATCATTAATGAAGCCCATTAATACAGCAGGATTAATTCCATCCATCTTGCCAACATTAATAAAGAGTCTAGAATATCCCTTTTCAGCTTGACGAGAACCGCCCTCATTTCTGTCGTTTTGACCATTGCGAGCTTCTCCTCTTCTCCTTCTAGGAGAATTGTCAACCGGTTCAAATATCTCTTCTGCTTCCTGATAGTACTCAATTAGTCTATTGAACTCTAGAGAAACAACTCTTTTAATTATATCCTCTTTGTCGAGCCATTCAAGTTTTCTAAATATTGACGGTAATAGACGCTCAATCTCCTCTTCATTAACTTTCACCTTTTCTACTTTATCTACAAAATTGAAAAGTTGTTTTTCACAAATAACATCCCCTTGAGGAATATCATGTTTCTCGAATTTCTTATTTATCTGTTTTTCAATCTCACTTATTTTTCCTT
Source organism: uncultured Proteiniphilum sp. (assembly GCA_964384545.1). Classification (GTDB taxonomy): domain Bacteria; phylum Bacteroidota; class Bacteroidia; order Bacteroidales; family Dysgonomonadaceae; genus Proteiniphilum. Next base: position 6,229 of record CAYLKV010000040.1, on the reverse strand, counting down.
TTTCTTTTATGTGAGTTATTGAAATTGAAGTACCTGTCTTACCAGCACGACCAGTTCTGCCACTTCTGTGAGTATAAATTTCTATATCATCGGGTAAACCATAATTAATAATATGAGAAACATCATCAACATCAAGTCCACGAGAAGCTACATCAGTAGCAACTAAAATCTGAAGACTATGATTTCTGTATTTACTCATTACCAAATCACGCTGAGCTTGAGAAAGATCGCCATGCAGTGAATCTGCATCATAACCATCCTGCATTAATTTATCTGCAATCTCCTGAGTCTCTTTTCTTGTTCTACAGAATATAATTGCATATATATTTGGATAAAAATCTACTATCCTTTTAAGTGCCAAATATTTATCCTTTGCATGTACTACATAATAGATATGACGTACATTTAGTGCTCCCTCATTTTTTCTACCAATGGTAATCTCCATCGGATCTTTCATGTACTTGCGAGTAATTTTTTCAATTCCTTTAGGCATAGTTGCCGAAAAAAGCAACATACTTCGACTTGAAGGTACATATGAAAGGATCTCATCAAGATCTTCTGTAAAGCCCATATTAAGCATTTCATCTGCCTCGTCAAGGACAACTGTATGCACATTATCAAGTGATACAGTATTACGTTTAATAAGGTCTAGAAGTCTTCCAGGTGTTGCAACAATTATATGAACACCTCTTTTAAGAGATCTAATCTGACTATCAATGCTTGATCCACCATATACAGGTAAGATCTTAATATCATCCACATACTTCGAAAAATCTGTAAGATCTCCAGTAATTTGCAAGCATAATTCTCTTGTAGGACAAAGAATAAGCGTTTGAGGTGTTAAATTCTTAACCTTGGTTTTCTGAATAATTGGAATACCGAAAGCAGCTGTTTTTCCTGTTCCTGTTTGTGCAAGTGCAATAATATTTTTTGTTTGCTCAAGTAGTTGTGGTATAACCTCAGCCTGAACGGGCATAGGCATTTCAAAACCCAACTCTGTAAGGGCCTGTTGTATAACAGGAGCAACCCCTAATTCTTCAAATGTTCTCATTTATAATTTTATTAATTTACGTGTGAGTAATGATATTTCCCTTTACCCCACGCAACCAACATAGCAATATTCACAAATAGGAGAAGTTTTGAATTCATTGCAAATATTATTTTTTTGACCAAATATAAAGATGAGAGAAACACTATTACGAATTTTATAATAATAAGGATGTTTTAGAAGATGATAACCTGTGTTTATAATACAATTTGTACATCCCAATAAAAAATCGGGCGCAAAGGTATGAAAATAAAATGGATAAAGTGTTATTAAAATGGATAAAGTAGATATTTTCTTAGTAAACTTTTTTTACCACTGGTAACCCTAAGCTCTTTTTCGAGATAATTATCAATAGATCCATATTTCTTATTAATATGTTCTATCATATAATTAAGATATGATTTGTTTACAGTTAACATTGCAGTAATAGCTTCTTGAACTGATTCTGGCAGATGTTTAGCATCTATTCTAGAAGTTGCAGGATCAATTAATTGGTTTGAAAGCATATAATCCTGTTCTAAAGTAGTATATGGAACTCCTAATGAGTATAAAATAAAAAATGAAGCAAGCCCTACCCCATCTTTACCTAATGAACCTGAAAGCAATAAAGGATAATTTGCATCATTAGTAAGTATATCAAACAATTCTGCAAACTGCTCCTTATGATTTTCTATCATCGAAACATATGCTTCCTGAACATATAGAATTGCATCACTTCTATTGAAATTATCAGATATTAGCTGATTGTCAAGTTTCTCAGAATCCATAGGATTAAGAGGAAGAGAGATTCTGCGAATTGAAGTATGAAGTAAAATAGGATATTTATCTCTAGTTTTATTAGATCTGAAATCGATAACTGTTTTAATATTTAATCTCCTTATTTTTTCCTGATCATAAAGTGTTGCATTGCTCAAATTACCAGATCTATATATCTGTCCCCATTTTATCTGCTTCTCGTCGGAAGTAAAGTATCCACCTATATCTCTGAAATTCTTAATTCTGTTCATTTCAATAATACGGTTAGCTACAACACCAGACTGTACTCCTGCAGTGCGAAGAATAAAATATTCTCTTAATCCCGATCCAGTTGGATTAAGACGCAGTACCATATCTGTTATTTTTGTTGTTGTTACAGGAGTAAAAGTTGTAAGAGAACTATCTGTGAGAGATGAATAAATTTCAATATCTCCTTCCTGATCGGGACTAACTTCCCATTTAAGCAGAAAATCTCCTTTAGAATCTTTTTCTACTACAGACGTAATCTTAATTGTTGACATACAAGAGTTTGCCACAATAATTACTAAAAACAGAACATATATGGAATATAGTTTTCTCACCATCTTTACTAATTACAACAAATGTAATAAAAAGTTTGTTCTAAAATAAAAAGTAATAGACTCTATTAACAATATATAAATATTAGTTTTTCTTTTTAAAGTTATATCAATTAGATATTTAACCATTTTCTATATCTATTCAATATTTGTTGATAACTTGTAAATTATCTGTAGAAAGAAAATGATAAACTAATTTGGAAAATCTAAAAACATACCCTCTAAAATTATTTTTGAATAACCCTAGTTTATTTACTTAATTTTTAAGCAAATGTTTCACACCCTTTTCAACAAGAAAAAACAACTTAGAATAAATAATTTATTAACTTTGCTTTTTATCAACAGATGATGATAACATTTGTAATTATCTATATTACAACATCAAACATAAAATTTACATGTTGATAACTGTAGATAACTAGAGAAAGATTTAAGATAACTAATAAAGAAGATTTTTTAGGAAATATTTATCAACATATCAACAGTCTATTATTATCATCATATAATTTTTAGTTTTATAAATAAATTAAATAATAAATAGATTATGAAAAAAGTAGAATTGATAGAAAACATAAAATATCTCAGAAAAGAAAAAAATGCCATTATACTAGCCCATTACTACCAAGAATCTGAAATACAAGATATAGCAGATTTTGTAGGTGATAGTTTGGCTCTAGCACAATGGGCAACAAAAACTACGGCCGATATAATAGTTTTATGTGGAGTACATTTTATGGGTGAAACTGCTAAAATATTGAGTCCCGAAAAAAGGGTTTTTATACCTGATATGAAGGCAGGATGTTCATTAGCAGATAGTTGCCCTGCCGATAAATTCGAACAATTTATAAAAGAACATCCAGACCATACAGTTTTGTCATATGTTAATACAACAGCTGCAGTAAAGGCTTTAACAGATATTGTTGTAACATCAACCAATGCAAAACAGATAGTTGACTCACTACCATTGGATGAAAAAATAATATTTGGTCCCGATAAAAATTTAGGTGATTATATAAATAAACTTACAGGAAGGAACATGTTATTATGGGAGGGATCCTGTCATGTACATGAACAATTTTCAATAATTAAAATATTAGAATTAAAGAAAGAGCATCCCGATGCTTTAATTTTAGCTCATCCTGAATGTCCAAAATATCTCTTAGAAGTTGCAGATCACGTAGGATCAACATCTTCTATATTAAAGTATGCTACTACTTCCGACAATAAAAAGTTTATAGTTGCAACTGAAGCAGGAATACTACATCAAATGAAGAAAGAGAATACACATAAAGAGTTCATTCCTGCTCCTCCTGAAGATTCTACTTGTGCTTGTAATGAGTGTTTTTACATGAAAATGAACACATTAGAAAAACTATATCTCTGTTTAAAAAATGAAAAGCCAGAAATTTTAGTAGATGAAGAAATAAGAGTTAAAGCAGTAAAACCAATTGAAAGAATGTTGGAAATTTCTTCTAAATATGGATTGTAAAATAACTATTTAAACAATAATAATTTTAGTACCTTTGCACCCTCAAAAAATAATTACAAATTAATGCTTTGTATTATGATAATTTAATATTATCATTATTTTTAGGTTGTAGTTACAAAGTATATAAAAGTTTTAATAATATGGGTCTTCAATGTGGTATCGTAGGTTTACCTAATGTTGGTAAATCAACTCTTTTTAATTGTTTATCAAATGCTAAAGCTCAGGCAGCTAACTTTCCGTTTTGTACCATTGAGCCCAACGTTGGCGTAATAACAGTTCCAGACGAAAGATTAAATAAATTAGCAGAACTTATCAACCCAAACAGAATTGTTCCAACTACAGTTGAAATAGTAGATATTGCAGGATTGGTAAAAGGAGCAAGTAAAGGTGAAGGATTAGGAAATAAATTTCTTGGCAATATTAGAGAAACAGATGCTATTCTGCATGTTTTACGTTGTTTTGAAGATGAAAATGTAACACATGTAGATGGTGCCATAGATCCGGTTAGAGATAAGGAGATAATAGATACTGAGCTTCAATTAAAAGATTTAGAAACTATTGAAGCTAGAATTAATAAAGTTGAAAAACAGGCTAAAACAGGTGGTGATAAAGAGGCCAAATTAGCTTTCGAGGTCTATTCAAGAATAAGAGAAACTCTTCTACGTGGTGAATCTGCCAGAACAGTAGAACTAATAAATAAAGATGAAGAGAAAGTTGCTAAAGAACTTTATCTTTTAACATCAAAACCTGTTATGTATGTTTGTAATGTAGATGAAGCAAGCGCTGTAAAAGGTAATGAATATGTTGAAGCAGTAAGAGAAGCTGTAAAAAATGAAAATGCTCAAATTTTAATTGTAGCAGCCAAAATAGAGTCTGAAATTGCTGAGTTCGATACCTACGAAGAGAGAGAGATGTTTCTTAATGAGATAGGCCTTACAGAGTCGGGTGTAAGCAGATTAATTAAATCTGCATATAGATTATTAGATCTTCAAACTTTCTTAACTGCAGGGATTCAGGAAGTGCGTGCATGGACTTTTATTAAAGGTTGGAAAGCACCTCAATGTGCTGGTGTAATACATACCGACTTTGAAAAAGGTTTTATCCGTGCAGAAGTTATTAAATATGAAGATTTTATTGCTTACGGATCAGAAAGTGCAGTCAAGGAAGCCGGTAAAATGAGCGTTGAAGGAAAAGATTATATTGTAAAAGATGGAGATATAATGCATTTCAGATTTAACGTATAAATTTTACAATCAAATTCATTTTAAAAAATCTAATACCAATAATTTAATTTACTGCTAAAAATATAAAGAATAGGTGAAATTTTACATCTATTTTAATTTTATGTTATATAACATAAATTAAAATTTGTAATTAAACGATTAACATATTTCTTTTGCATTAATAAAAGTTATAATTTGTTTTCTAAAGCATTATAATGTCAAGAGTATCCCTAAAAACTATTGCAAATGCATTAGGCGTTTCTTCAGCCACTGTTTCCCTTGTTCTTAATGGGAAGAATATAAACGGGAGAGTAAGCAATGAGATGTCAAAAAAAATATTGGATAAAGCTAACGAACTCAACTATGTTCCAAACACACTTGCTAAGGGATTAAAAGTTGGAAAATCAAAATCTTTAGGATTAATAATTGCTGACGTTTCTAACCTTTTTTTTGGTGCTTTAGCTCTTCATATTCAAAATTATGCCCATCTTAATGGCTATACAGTACTTATTGGAAATACCAATGAAAATCTAAATGAGATGGAGAATATAATTAACTTTTTATATTCCCGTCAGGTAGATGGATTGATAATAACACCTACCGAAAACAGTAAGCATTTAATAGAAAAATTAAATAAAAATAGTGTTCCTCTTGTGTTAGTAGACAGAACTTTTCCAGAAATGAAAGTAAACTCTGTGTTGATAAATAACTACGAAATATCTTACCAATCTATGGAGCAACTTATTAAAAAGGGTTGCAGGAATATTGGTATTGTGACATATAATCAAGATCATTATCATATAAACGAACGTAGAAATGGTGCAATTAGTGCATTAAAGAATTCAGGAATTTATGATGAGAACAATGTAGAAGAAGTTAGTTACCATAATTTAAAAGATGATACTACATTTTCCATCGAAAAATTATTAAAGAGAAATCCAAAAATTGATGGTATATTTTTTACTACCAACTCTATATCAATTAATGGAGTTAAAGCACTTATTAAAAATAAAATCAATATTCAAAAGGAAATACAAATTATGTGCTTTGATGAAAATGACGCTTTTTATATTCTACCCTACACAGTACCGTTTATAAAACAGCCAATTAAGGAAATTGCAAAGAATGCAATTGA
>CAYLKV010000039.1:15518-17549 GCA_964384545.1 uncultured Proteiniphilum sp. | reverse complement strand
ATAGAGTGTATTGTGATTAGAAAATATGTAATATCCATTAATTAATATTTACTATATTTGTTGATGACAATAGATAGTAGAATATTTGAAAGAAATGCCATATATCCATTTTCGATTGTTCATTCTATTTAATACGAAAACATATGTTTAAAACTCTTCAAATTATAATTGTTCTTTTTGCTGTAAGTTTAGTTGCATTTTCACTTCCTGTGGGAGAGCAGATTGTTCATAATATGAATGCGATTCAACAGAATAATATCAACGAATCGTTTCATCAGTATAATAACGTTGTTGTGGAGCAGAAGGATAATATCAACGAATCGTTTCATAAGTATAATAACGATGTAGTGGTGCAGCAGGATAATAGCAGTGCAACGTTTCATCGGAATAATAACGTTGTTGTGGAGCAGAAGGATAATATCAATGAAACGCTTCATCAGTATTATAACGATGTAGTAGAGCAACAGAATACTATCAGTGCAACATTTCATCGGAATAATAACGATGTAGTGGAGCAGCAGAATAACAACAACCCAGCAATTCAGCAGCTGATTAAGAATCCTTCGTTGAAGCATGCTTCGGTGGGGGTATCGGTGTTTGATTTGGCGACCGGCAGGATTGTTGTTTCGCATGATGAGCAGAAGGCGCTTACTCCTGCGTCGGTGCTTAAGCTGATTACTACAGCCACGTCTATTGAGATGTTGGGTGAGAATTTTAGATACAAAACCGATGTTGCTTTGGATACTGATGATCCTACACGTATATTAATAATTGGATCGGGCGACCCAACGCTTGGCAGTGAGGTGTTTAATGAGAGTCGCGACAGGTTTTTTAACGATTGCAGGCAGATGCTTGAGAAGTCGCTTAGCAAAGACATCGAATATTCTATATATGTGGTTGATAATTTGTTTGGATATGAGGGTGTTTCACCAGAATGGACCTGGATAGATATGGGAAATTATTATGCTGCAGGAGCTTATGGCATCTCTATCTTTGATAATAGTTACCGACTCTTTTTTAATACTATGGACAAGAACAGCTGTCCTGTAATTATAAAAACAGAGCCAGAGATAAAGGGATTGACGTTTAGTAATGAATTGAAGCTTAACAGCAGTGGTGCCGATAATGGGTATATATATGGAGCTCCATTTTCGTATGACAGAAGTGTTAGAGGAAATATTCCAGGAGGAAAAACCTCATTCAGCATAAAAGGAGATATCCCCGATCCAGGAATGTTGCTGGGAGAAAAATTGTCAGAAACACTACAAAACAGCGGTTATAAAATCAGTAGTGTTAAAACATCCCGTGAAGATTATCTGTCAAGCCTCTGCGAACAGGTTAAGACTCCATCATATAAAGTGGGCAATCTCCTTTTTACCAAACTCTCTCGTCCATTAAAAGAGATAATAAAAGAGATTAATGTGGAGAGTAATAATCACTATGCAGAACATCTTATTAGAACAATAGGAAGGCAGTATAACCCTGATATTTATGAGGATGCACTAGATGCAGGTATTGAATTTGTGAACGATTACTGGAAGAAAAAGGGAATTGATGTTGCTTCACTCACAATGTTTGATGGAAGTGGATTAGCTCCACAGAATGCTATTAGCCCAACACTCCTTACCGAAATCTTAAGCTATATGTACAATAAAAGCAGCCAATCAGCTGCATTTACCAGTTCGTTGCCTATTGCCGGACAAGATGGAACTCTTAAATATTTTATGGCCAATACCAAATATAGCGGCAAGATAATTGCCAAAAGTGGCAGTATTGGAGGAGTACAATGCTTTGCAGGTTATCTTATTGATGGAGAAAAGAAATATGCCTTCTCAATAATGATAAACAAGTTCAACGGCACCCGTACTCAGGTTAGAGGAGCAATAGAAAAGTTTTTACAGAGTCTTTAAAAAAGATTACTCCTCAATATTGAGAAATAATTTCTCTGTATTGAGGAGTAATACATCACTTTATAGAGGAGTAATACATCATTATATTGAGGAGTAATGGTTCTCTCTTTTGATAAGAAGT
>CAYLKV010000039.1:4190-15418 GCA_964384545.1 uncultured Proteiniphilum sp. | reverse complement strand
CCTTTTGATTATTTAGGCGATACCATTTTCTTAATAAGACTCATCAATAATCTCAACAAGTTCTATTTCGAATACAAGCGTAGTATATCCTTTAATAGTGCTTGATGCGTTGGCCCCATATCCTAATTTCCAAGGGATCCAAACCTCCCATTTATCACCAACCTTCATATTCTGAAGTGCAGTCGAAAATCCATCAACAACACCTTTCACCTCAAATGTGCGGGCGATATTATTCTTAGATGTTGTATCGAAAATAATTTTGTTAGTAATAAAGTTACCCTTATCATCTGTATAGGTGTCAGGTTTCGACCAGTCATACTTATACCAACCTGTATATTTAACCTTCACCTTCTCATTAAAATAGGGCGATCTGGTTCCGGTACCAGTATCAATAACCTTATACATAATAAAGCCACTGCCCGCCTGTGAGTTAAGTTTTGTGTACTGACTGTTATTGGTAATTAATTCAAATTGTGCTTCATTACCAGTCCTCCATGAATCGTCTATTGTTTCTGAATCGTCGCATGCCGAAAATAGAAGAATTGATAAGATTGATAAAATTAATAGTAAATGTTTATTCATTACTTGTGGTTTTTATACTGATAGTTTTTTTAATAAGCTCTTCATCTCTGTCTTTTCAGCAATAATATGCTGCAGATCACTAATAGCTACACGCTCCTGTTCCATTGTGTCGCGATGTCTGATAGTCACCATATTATCTTCCAAAGTCTGATGATCGATAGTTGCGCAAAATGGAGTTCCAATAGCATCATGACGGCGATAACGTTTACCGATACTATCTTTTTCGTCGTACTGACAAGCAAAATTGAACTTAAGATTATCCATAATCTCACGTGCCTTCTCAGCAAGACCATCTTTCTTCACAAGAGGAAGAACGGCTAATTTAACCGGTGCCAGTGCTGGTGGCAACTTAAGCAATACACGCTTTTCGCCATTCTCAAGATCCTCTTCGCAGTATGATCCGGCCATGATAGATAGGAACATACGATCTACCCCAATTGAAGTCTCAATAACATATGGAGTGTATGATTTATTCAGTTCAGGATCGAAATATTGAAGCTTCTTGCCAGAGTACTTCTCATGCTGACTTAGATCGAAATCGGTTCTTGAGTGAATTCCTTCAACCTCTTTAAATCCGAATGGCATCTCATACTCAATATCTGTTGCTGCATTTGCGTAGTGAGCAAGCTTATCGTGATCGTGGAATCTATATTTATTATCACCAAAGCCCAATGTTTTATGCCATTGCATTCTCAGGCTCTTCCAGTGCTCAAACCATTTAAGCTCTTCACCGGGAGCAACAAAGAACTGCATCTCCATCTGTTCGAACTCCCTCATACGGAAGATAAACTGACGTGCAACAATCTCATTACGGAAAGCCTTACCAATCTGTGCAATTCCAAAAGGAATCTTCATGCGACCGGTTTTCTGCACGTTTAGGAAGTTAACAAAAATACCCTGAGCAGATTCAGGACGAAGATATACCTTCATTGCACCATCTGAAGTGGCACCCATCTCGGTAGAAAACATCAGGTTGAACTGGCGAACCTCAGTCCAGTTTCTTGTTCCGCTTATAGGACATACAATCTCGCAATCTACAATAATCTGACGTAACTCATCCAAATTATTATCATTCAATGCTTTTGCGAAGCGTGTATGAATCTCATCGCGACTATTTTTATACTCTACAACACGAGGGTTTGTTTCGCGATACATCTTTTCGTCGAAAGTTTCGCCAAATCTCTTAGCAGCCTTCTGTACCTCTTTATCAATCTTATCGTCGATCTTTGCAAGATGCTCCTCAATAAGAACGTCGGCGCGATATCTCTTCTTACTGTCTTTATTATCAATCAGAGGGTCATTAAAAGCATCAACATGGCCCGAAGCCTTCCAGATTGTTGGGTGCATAAAGATGGCAGAGTCTATACCAACTACATTTTCGTGCAATAGAACCATGCTGTCCCACCAATATTTCTTAATATTGTTTTTGAGCTCAACACCCATCTGTCCGTAATCATAAACGGCGCTTAATCCATCGTAAATTTCACTAGACTGGAATACAAATCCATACTCTTTACTATGCGAAATTAATTTTTTAAATACCTCTTCCTGTTGTGCCATATCTAAATTGTGCATGCCTTAGAAATTACATGCATATATAAATTATAAATTAAAAATCAATCTTTTTTTCAAGTTGCAAAGTAAACGGTTTTTTTCGATATTTTGACAATCATTCCTCTTAAAGATAGATAATTGATGCTGTTGAGGGTGTTGCCTTATCAGAAATATTGTACTTTTGTATTCACTATTGATAAGCAATCTACATAAAATATAAAAGAGAGACAGCATATGGCAGGTGGAATGAAGACTTTGGCAAAGGAGACTCTGTTTTATGGAATGGGGAGTGTTCTGCCGAAGTTACTTAGTTGGCTGTTATCACTTTACTGGGCTTTTGCACTGCCTAAAGTATCTGATATTGGTATACTTACAAACTTCTATGCGTGGGTTGCGCTACTTCAGGTTATTCTGACCTACGGTATGGAGACAGGCTTTTTTAAGTTTGCTAACGATGAAAAAGATCCTGCAAGGGTTTTCTCTACCACATTTATCTCAATTTTAACTACTACAATTCTCTTTTTTGCAGCATCCTCTATATTTGTTAAACCTTTGGCTTTTGCATTGGGAGGCATAGATCTTAAGCCACACTATCTGCTTCTTCTAATTATTATATTGTGTGTGGATGTAATTGCTACCATTCCGTTTGCCAGCCTTAGATTTAAGAAGAGACCAATAAGGTTTGCACTAATTAAGATGATAAATGTGGTGCTGACAATAGTCCTAAATCTCTTCTTCTTTTTATTGTGCCCTATACTTAAATCGATGTATCCCAATGCATTTGACTGGTTCGATTTAAGCCGTGGAGTAGATTTTATTTTAATATCCAACCTGGCAGCATCTGTGGTACAGCTACTGCTAGTTTCACCCGAACTAAAGATCAGGTTTAGTTTCGATTGGCCACTATTGAAACGCATACTTAAATATTCGTTCCCTATATTAATATTGGGAATTGCCGGTATATTGAATCAGACGGTCGATAAAATAATATTTCCAAAGATATATCCCGATGCCTCAAAAGCCTTTACTGAGCTAGGTATCTATGGACAGAATTTTAAGATTGCCATTATAATGGTGATGTTTACTCAAGCGTTCAGATATGCATTTGAGCCATATATATTTGCAAGGAACAGAGGTGGAAGTGATGATAAACAATCTTTTAGCGATGCAACAAAGTACTTTATAATATTTGGTCTACTCATCTTTTTGGGAACGACAGGCTTTATCGATATTATTAAGTTTATGATTCCGGCTAAATATTATGCGGGACTAAAAGTTGTGCCTATTGTACTGCTTGGAGAGCTCTTTTTTGGGGTCTATTTTAATCTGTCGCTCTGGTATAAACTTACCGATCAGACCAAGTGGGGGGCATATATGTCGGTTTTTGGTTTCATTATAACCATTACCATCAACATCGCCTTTATTCCTAAATTTGGCTATATGGCTTGTGCTTGGGCATCTTTTTTCGCCAACCTGATAATGATGATTATTTCATATCTGGTGGGACAGAAGAAATATCCTGTGCCATATAATCTGAAGTCGGCTGCAACCTTTTTCAGCTTATCAATGATACTCTTTGCAGGAATCACAGCATCGTTAATGTATATCCCCAATCTGTGGTTGCGACTCATTATCAGTGCTATTGCTATAATAATATATATTGCGGTAATCGTAAAGAAAGAGCTGCCACTAAAAGATTGGCCTATTGTAGGCAGATATTTTAGTCGCCCTTAAAATAATATGTATTGCTGATTACGATTTAGCGTAAAGAAAACCATTTAGATTATCCGATAATGATTTCGGTTAATATTATAATTGTAAAAGAAGTTGATAAACATATAGTGAAGATAAATATGATTTTATATAGGTGAGATTTTGTGCAGAAGTTAAATTTAATTACAAGAATACTTAAGAATAATTTATAATGAAAAAACTTTATTTATTGCTTGCGATATTTTGTATCACTTTAGTCGCAAAAGCCGATGAAGGAATGTGGCTTTTGAAAGAGCTAAACAGTGAGAGTGTCGCTCGTATGCAGGAGTTGGGATTTACATTTCCCATCGACAAACTTTACAGCGAAGATAACCCTTCACTAAAAGATGCAGTGGTAATATTTGGTGGTGGCTGCACCGGAGTAGCAGTCTCAGAAAAGGGATTGATCTTCACAAATCACCATTGCGGATTTGGTGCTATTCAGAAATTGAGTGCTGTTGAACACGACTACCTAAAGGATGGTTTTGTAGCAAAAAATTTTAATGAAGAGTTGCCGGCAGATGGACTAACAGTCTCTTTTCTTCGCTCTATGGAGGATGTAACTGACAGGATTCTTCCTCATATACCATATACATTGAGCGAGATTCAGATGGAATTGGCAATAGATTCATTATCTACACTTCTAATTGAAGAGTATGAAAGTGATCCGTTTACAAGCGCCAGAGTTGTGCCTTTCTACTCTCGCAACAAATATTATGTTGTACTTTATGATGTATTTCGCGATGTACGTCTTACTGCCACACCTCCACAATCTGTAGGGAAGTTTGGAGGAGAGACTGATAACTGGATGTGGCCTCGTCACACCGGTGACTTTTCAGTATTTCGAGTATATGCCGATAAGAATAATAATCCAGCAGAATATAGCGAAAGCAATGTTCCCTATAAGCCAAAATATGTAGTTCCTGTTTCGCTTGCCGGTGTGAGAGACGGCGACTATGCAATGACTGTTGGCTATCCCGGAAGCACACAGCGTTACTTATCATCTTGGGGAATTCAGCAGGTTGTAGAGTCGGAAAATGCCCCTCGTGTTGAAGTTCGCGGTGCAAAACAGGAGATTTGGTGGGATGCTATGACTCAGAACGATACAATTAGAATTAAATATGCCAATAAGTATGCGGGCAGTTCTAACTATTGGAAAAACTCTATGGGTATGAACGAGGCAATTGCTAATCTAGGTGTAATTAAGGAAAAAGAGAAGCTGGAAGCTCGTATGAATGAGTGGATCAATAAAAACAAATCTGCCGGTAAAAAGTATGCCAATACACTTCCTATGCTTAAAGCTGCTTATAGCGAGTCGAATGACAAGGCAAGATATACAACATATTTCCTAGAGACCTTTAACAATGGAATTGAGCTTATCAGATTTGCTAATACAATTCTTCAATTCGATTCAGAAGGTACCGAAGAAGATAAAAAAGCATTTATAAATGAAAGGCTAGTTGAGTCATATAAAAATTATGAGCCTGCACTCGATAAAAAGGTGTTGCCTAGATTAATGTCACTTTATGCAGAGCGTGTTCCCGAACAATATCATCCTGATATCTATAATAAGATAAAAGAGGAGTTTGATGGTGATTATGAGAAGTATGCAGATTGGTTGTTTGAAAATAGCAAGTTTACATCTCTCGAAGAACTTTTGATTCTCCTTAAAGAAGCTGATACTCAAATGCTGACAAAAGATCCTGCAATGGAGCTTGCTTTATCTACTACCGATATGGGTTATGAGTTGTCGGGTTTGATGATGCCATTTTATGAAAAAATGTTGCGCGGAGAACGTGAGTTTATGGCTGCCTTGATGGAGATGGATTCTAATAAATCGATTTACCCTGATGCCAATTTCACACAACGTTTGAGCTATGGAACCGTGAAGGGGTATAAACCTCGTGATGGTGTGTGGTATAACTATTTTACTACTTCAAGAGGGGTATTGGAGAAACAGAAACCGGGAGATCCTGAGTTTAATGTGCAGGAGTATATTTTAGATGATATTCGTAGTGGCGACTTCGGCAGATATGCTGATGAAAATGGGGTATTGAGGGTTAACTTCCTCTCTACAAATGATATTACCGGTGGTAATTCGGGAAGCCCTGTTATTAACTCAAAAGGTGAACTGATTGGTCTTGCTTTTGATGGCAACTGGGAATCGTTAAGTGGTGATATCTTGTTTGAACCTGAGATGCAACGTATGATTAGTGTGGATATTCTTTATACATTATTTATGCTTGATAAGGTTATGGATGCTTCACATCTTTTGAATGAGTTGAAGCTGGTTGAAAAGTAGAGAACAGATTGTTTAATAGACTAATATAAATCAGCCCCTCAATTGCTTAATTGCATTGAGGGGCTGTTAATTATATATTGCAGAAGTTGTTTTACTCCATTTAGAACCTATTTAGTTTCTGTTTAGCCACTTTTTAGACCCTATATAGTCTTTATTTTGTCTCTTTTTAGACCCTATTTAGTTTCTGTTTAGCCTTTTTAGACCCTTTTTAGCCTCTATTTAGCCTCAGCTTCCCATTTATCGCGATCGAACTTCTCATAACGGGGTGGGGAAGGTATATATTCATTATCATCCCAAAGAGAGCTTGTAATCATTAAATCGGCACTATATCTGTTGCAGGCAATAGGTATATTATGTACACGACATTGACGCAGCAACATCATAATATCAGCTTCGTGAGGCTGTGCATTAAGGTCGTCGATTAGAAATACAGCCAAATCTATCTCTTTTCTAACAACCTTAGCTGCTATCTCTGCATCACCACCCATTGGTCCTGAATTCATTATAGTGATTTTAGGATTTACACCCTCCCTGCTTAATGCTTCGCGAACCAAACTTCCGGTGGTACCTGTGCAAACAAGATGATGCTCTGCCAGAAAGTCTGAGTTATAGATAACCCATTCCACCATATCTGCCTTTCGATGATCATGCGCTACTAACGCAATCGTTAATTTTCGTCTCATTATATGATCTGTTTTCTTCTTAATTAAATGCCCAGCTCTTGTCTGAGGATATCTATTTTAACATTAGCTTTCTGTTCGGCTTGCTCCAACTCTTCACGAGATTTTGCGTTACATGTAACCTCAATATAGAATTTAATCTTTGGCTCTGTACCTGAAGGTCTGATAGATAACTTAGTTCCCTCTTCTGTGAAATATTGAATTACATTAGATGTTGTAGGCATCTCAAGAACAATATTTTCACCTGTAACAAAATCGATAGCTTCGAGTTTACCAAAATCTTTAATCATAGAAACAGGAGATCCGCCTAAAGTCTTCATTGGGTTATTTCTGAAGTTCTTCATCATCGCTTCAATCTCATCGGCACCCTCTTTACCTTTGCGCACAAGAGAGATTCCCACCTCTTTTGAATAGCCATACTCAAGGTAGATATCCTGAAGCAATTCATATACACTCTTACCGTTATCCTTTGCCCAGGCAGCAATTTCTGCAAATAGCGCACAAGCAGAAACAGAATCTTTGTCGCGAACAAAATCACCGGCAAGGAAGCCATAGCTCTCTTCACCACCACCAATATATTTCTTTAAACCTTCGTTTCTTCGAATGATTTCGGCAATCCACTTAAATCCTGTATAGCTATCATAAATTTCAATACCTTTAGAATCGGCAATCTTCTTAGATAATTCAGTGGTAACAATAGTCTTTACAACAAACTCTTTACCGGTAAGCAATCCAAGTTCTTGACGACGAGTCATTAGGTAATAAAGACATAGAAGGAATGTTTGATTTCCGTTTACAAGAATAAACTCACCCTTATCATCACGAATAGCTGTACCAATACGGTCGCTGTCGGGGTCGGTTGCCATAACAATATCAGCATCTGTTTCAATAGCCCTCTTAATTGCCATGTCTAATGCTGCCGGCTCTTCAGGATTAGGAGAAATCACAGTTGGGAAATCACCGCTAATAACATCCTGCTCCGGTACATTAATAATATTGGTAAACCCAATAGCTTTTAATGCCTGAGGAACAAGCTTACCACCAGTACCATGAATTGGAGTATATACAATTTTTATATCACCATTACGTTCAATTGCTTCAGGCGAAAGAACTAGTTTTTTCACCTCTTCAATAAACGCTTTATCCATATCCTTACCAATTATCTCTATAAGGTTGTATTTGTTTTCGAATTTAATCTCATCGGTACTCTTTATGCGGTTTACCTCAGCAATAATATTTCTGTCGTGTGGAGCCAACACCTGAGCACCATCGTTCCAGTATGCTTTAAAACCGTTATATTCTTTCGGGTTATGTGAAGCAGTAATCATGATACCACTCTGACAACCAAGCTTTCTTATTGCATAAGATACTTCAGGGGTAGGGCGCAACTCTTCAAAAAGATATACTTTAATACCATTTGCGCTGAAGATATCAGCAGATATTTCGGCAAACTTGCGACTGTTATTTCGGCAGTCGTGACCAATTACTACTTTTATCTGCTCCAACTCAGCAAACTCCTGTTTTAGATAGTTAGCCAGACCCTGTGTTGCAGTACCAACAGTATAGATGTTCATTCTATTGCTTCCGGCACCCATAATACCTCTCAAGCCTCCTGTACCGAATTCTAGGTCTTTATAAAATGCATCAATTAGCTCCTTTTTATCTTCATTATCGAGCATCCTCTGCACTTCATTTTTAGTCTCTGCATCGTAGTTGCCGGTGAGCCAAGAGTTGGCTCTGTTTGTAACTTGTGCTAATAAAGTTTCAGCTTCCATATAATTTATCTGTTATGTTTTCTAATTGTCATGTTTTATATCTGTTCTCAATTTACTCCATCGGTTGATTTATAATCTGTTTTATAATCACTCCACCGGAATAACTTTATATTTATCACCTGTTTGGTCTATTATCTTCTGATAATACTCGTTAGAATAGCCCGGTCTTATAGGACTTGCCGGTTGTCCATATTCATTTCTTTTAAATTCACCATTAACTTCAGGCTTAATTACACCATCAATATATTTAACCATTAGGTATTCACCCAGCTTTTTCCATTGACCTAAACCTTCTCCAACAAGATTGTTAGTATATTCTGTAAGAAGTTTAACAGCCTCATCACCAGATTGTTTTTGAATAGCTAAAGCTTTTTCTTCAATCTGTGGCTGTTGCACAGCAAATAGAGTCTCTAAATCTGATTGCACCTTTTTCATATCTTCGCTCATATCGCTGTAACGAGTATATACAAGATTTGAAACCCAATTGTGAATCCAGAATGCTGATGTCCAAGAGAAATTAAGAAGGTCGCCATTGCCAACAGCCATCTCTTCAGGAACAACGTTGTGACCGCAGTAGAAAGGATAGTAAACAGTTTGAGCTGCATCATCTATACCAAACCAAAGTATACCACCAACTTCTTTTGGAAGCCAAGAGCGCATCTGTGCAACAAAAGAGAAAGCAGTCTGCTGAGTTGCAATTGGTCGTTCGTTGCAATATTCAACCGAATCAACCTCATAAGTGAGGGGCGACCATCTGTAAGGAGAATTAAAAGGACCTGCACCTACATCAAAGCGCCAGTCGAGTTCAGTACCCTCATAATGATCACGCATCATACGCTGCACATCTTGAGCACTCAACTTATTATCGGGTTTAATATATAATGGCATAGGCTCAGTTGTTTTGCCCTGAGCATAAGTAACATACTTACCCATATCTTTATTTACACTATTGAAGAACGACCACACTCGAGCTTCACAGAAACGCATTGCACCAAAATCGAGTGGAGCATATGCCTGGGCAAAGCTGAAGTTGTCATCTTCGCCGGTATAATATCCTTTTTCACGAGCAAACGTAATTACATCTGGTGCATACAAGCAATTCTCCGGATCATTTAGAGGAAATTGTTGAATACGGGCCTGATTTGCGTGAGCAGAGACACAATCGTCGGGAATGCGAACAGCCACCCAAACTGCACCTTTGTTACCTACTCCTTTACCAATCATCTCCATTACCCAAACCTCATTTGGGTCGGCAATAGAGAAAGATTCACCACCGCTGTAATATCCATATTTGCTAACTAAATCTGTCATCACTTTAATGGCTTCACGAGCATTTTTAGCACGTTGAAGAGTAATATATATCAAACTGCCATAGTCTATTATACCTGTTGAATCAACCAATTCAGAACGTCCACCAAATGTAGTCTCACCAATAGCAAGCTGATACTCATTCATATTGCCAATTACATTATATGTTTGAAGTGCCTGATCAATTTCACCAAGATATTTTCCGGTATCCCACTCATAAACTTTTAGCATCTCTCCTGCGTTATATTTTTTAGCAGGCCAGTGATACAACTCACCAAATAGGTTATATGAGTCTGCAGCATATGAAATGAATGTAGAGCCATCTGTAGAGGCATTTTTGCCTACTAAGAAATTTGTACAGGGATATGCTAATATATTGGCAAATAGAGCCATTATAGCAACAGTTAAGAATCTTCTCATGTTAATTTAATGATGATAAAAATAATATAGTTTCGTGTAAAGATACTTTTTTTTGTTCAATTAGACTAAACTGTTTAATCGATATTTTATATTTATCATAAAAAGTTGGCAAAAGTAGAAAAAAAATCTATTTTTGTCTAACTTTATAATTCGCAGCATTATCAAAATGAAAGAGAAAATCAATCAAATAAGAGCTATTCGAGTGTTTGGGCTAACAGCCACACAATTAATTGTTTTAATAGTTCTGTTGTTTTCATTGTTTTTCTTTAGTGATAATAGTATTCAAAAAAGATTAAAACAAGAATCACATATAAAAGATCTTAATTCTCAGATTGATACATATAAAAAACAGATTGCTGACGATAAGGAAAAATTAAATGAGTTGCAATCAAATAAAGATGACCTCGAAAAGTTTGCAAGAGAGAACTATTTTATGAAAAAAGAAAATGAGGAGATCTTTATTATAGAAGATTGATTCATTCATTATATTTATTGATTTTGTCATATAAGATTTTTGTTTAATATGAAGGATAAAATATTCCAGATATCAGGCATACTGATTCTGTTTTCTGCTGTTTTATATCTCTTTTCACCTGAAATTGCGCCATGGATAATGAGTGTGTCGGTACTAGTTTTTTCTATCATTACAATGACAAATCCATATCCTGGTAAAAGTATAAGAGGAAAAAGGCTATTTAATTTTCAGCTTTTCTCCTGTCTTTCAATGATAGCATCAGCCTATTTGATGTTTAAGCATAGGCCCGAATGGCCACTTGTAATGATAATAGGCGCAATATTTATGCTATATGCTGTAATTACAATTCCTAAAGAGTTAGAGAAAGAGAAAGAGAAAGA
>CAYLKV010000039.1:0-4090 GCA_964384545.1 uncultured Proteiniphilum sp. | reverse complement strand
AAAGAGTAAGATAAAGAGAAGAATATCGATTAACTCTCATTGAATCTTCTAACAAAATGTTTAAGAAATGAAGAAAAGCATACTCATAATAGATGATAATCTAACCATATGCTTGATGTTGAAATCATGGCTTGTTAAAAACAACTATATTGTTGAAACATCATCCAGTGCTAAAGATGCAAAACAGATGGTTAAGGATAATCCTTTTGATATGATATTATGTGATATCAGAATGCCCGATATGGATGGCATAACTTTCTTAAATTGGGTTAAAAAGTATGATAGTGATATTCTCGTAATAATGATGACTGGTTATATTGAAATTGAATATGTAGTTGAAGCAATGAAGTTGGGTGCTAACGACTATATATCCAAGCCAATAGATCCGGACGTACTATTTAGTAAAATAGAAGAGGCATTTAAAATTCAAGATAAATTAAAGAGTAAAAATTTATTTCCAAATAACTTCTTGTTACCCCCCGGAAGAAAATATAAACAAATATATGACCAGCTTTGTCTTGTAGCAGAAAACAAAGAGCATGTTCTCATTATTGGCGAGATAGGTACCGGTAAATACTCATCTGTAAGGTTTGTCTATGAAAAAGGTATTGACCCTTCTAAGCCTTTGGTTATTGTTGATGCAGCCGAATTAATTAAATCGGAGAATGAGACCAGAAAAGTTGATTCACTATTAATGGAAAAGTTTTTAGAAGCAAATGGGGGACTTTTATATATAAGTGATATTGATCGATTAAATAATATAGTTCAAAGTGAACTACTTAATATTTTTACAAAACAGAATAGAGATGAAAATTTCACACAAATAATTCTTAGTTCTAAAATAAGTTTAGACCAGTTAGAAAATATACTTATTCCAAAATTATACTCCATACTTCAAAAGAATGTAGTTCTATTGCCCGCATTAAAAGGAAGAAGTGAACAAATAATAAGTTTCGCATATCACTTTTTGAATTTTGCTAACTTTGCATTCAACAAAAATATTCAAGGTTTAGATTCAGAGATACAAGATCTGTTCTCCTCATATGATTGGCCCGGAAATATACAGGAACTGAAAAACACAATATTAAAAGCTGCTATGATAACAGAGGGCGATGTTATCTCAATTGATATTGCTGATGAACTTTTTGGAACCAATAAATTAGAACCAGGTGAAAAAAGCAGGTTTAACATTAATAGTTTAAAAAAAGAGAACTACGAGAAAGAGAAAATCTATAAGGCACTTGTTTTAGCAAAAGGCAACAAAACAATGGCAGCCTCAATTTTAAATATCGACAGAAAGACCCTTTACAATAAGATTAAGTTATATAATGTAAAAATATAATTATGAGTAGTAGAGAGATGTCTAAGACAAAGTTAACAGTCATCATCGGTTTAATTCTTGTTGTTGCTGTTCTTATAGTAGGATTAATCGCTCTTTATGAAGATATAGAAAATGGCATCTCTGGTTCGCATAAGATTATGCTTATTGTATCTTTAATATCCATAATTATTGCACTTATATTTGCAATCCTCCTATTTTCAGTTATAGCTAAGAGTGAAAGATGCAAAAAAGAGCTTGAGGAGTCAAATAAATTCACATCAGATCTGTTAAATTCTCGACATAAATTTACGCTAACCATTTCTCACGACATAAAAGCACCTGTCAGTTCTATTTTAGGCTTTATCGAATTGTTGAGTGAAGGAATATTTTCAGATTTAAGTAAAGAGACAATAATAGACTATCTGAATAATATGAAGAGTTCGGCATCTCATGTATTACAGCTAGTTACAACCCTACTCAATTATACAAAACTGCAGGAGGGCAAATGGAATTTCGATAACAAAGATTTCGAATTACATGAGCTTGTTGAGTTTACCACAAAAAGTTTTCAACCAATTGCCAAGCGTAAATATCTCGACTACCATGTAGATAATCAAATTCAGAAGAATAAAATATATAATGGAGATCCCTATGTACTAAGGATGATAATAGGAAATCTTATCTCAAATGCAGTTAAATATACAAACCGCGGAGAGGTTAAAATTGTAGTAAAAGAGAAAGAAAAAGATCTGATTTATATCTCTGTGTCAGATACCGGAATTGGGATAGATGTTAAAGATCAGGTATTAATATTCAAAAAATATAATAAGGTGGAAGAGCAGACTGCCTATGAAAAAAACATTGAGAGAAGTGGCCTAGGATTAGCAATTACAAGAAGATTGGTAATTGAGTTAAAAGGTAAATTAGACCTGATCTCAGTAAAAGGAGTTGGGTCGGAATTTATAATCGAACTTCCACTTAAAAGCGTTAGTGAAGTAACCAATTGTGCAGAAATAACAAATCATAATGATTTGCATATTCAGACTAAAAAGGATATATCTGTTTTAGTTATAGAAGATGATCCTATTCAGTTGAAGATGATTTCAGAGATGATAAAAAATAAAGGCATGAACTGCGTAGGTGCATCTACAAGCGAGATGGTTCTGTCGGAGCTTAGAAAAAACAGATTTGATATCATTTTTGCTGACATTCATCTTGAGACTATATCAGGTATAGATCTTATAAAAGATATTAAAAAGATAGATTCAAATATTTTAAACGGAATTCCAATTATAATACTTTCAGCAACATCAGATTTAACTAAATCATCACTTATTTCTTATGGGTTTACAGATTTTCTGGCCAAACCATTCAATTCTGTTGATCTATACAAAATGATTAATCTGTATACAAATGCAGGATTGATTACCGGAAAAGAGGAAAAACAACATTCAAAAGGAATTCACTCATTAATAGAGTATGTAAAAGATGATGAAAAGCTTTCAGTCGAAATACTGGAATCTTTTATAAATGAGACTGTTGGAAGTAGGAATCTTCTAGAAAATTCATTCCAACAAAATAACTATTTATCTGCCCGTCAGGTTTCTCATAAAATATATCCCCTAATTAAGATGATTGGCGACAATCAGGTTATATCTATGGTTAAGATAATGGAAAGTGGTAATAAATTAACTAAAGACATGGAGATGTTCATATTGGCTGAGCTAAACAGATATATTGAAGAGGCAGAGCAACTTAAGGATGTAATAATTACTAAATTA
This sequence comes from uncultured Proteiniphilum sp., assembly GCA_964384545.1. Classification (GTDB taxonomy): domain Bacteria; phylum Bacteroidota; class Bacteroidia; order Bacteroidales; family Dysgonomonadaceae; genus Proteiniphilum. Next base: position 988 of record CAYLKV010000039.1, on the reverse strand, counting down.
AATGAGCAAAAGTGAGATATCCGGCAGTTATAAACGGTTTTTACTTTTAGAAAAAGGATTATCCAGAAATAGCATCGATGCATATATGCGCGATCTGCAAAAGCTTTTGGATTTTGTAGAAAAGGAGAACCTCTTATTAACAACAATCAAACTGTCGGAAATTGAAGCAATGCTTGCCGAACAGTATGATCAGGAGATATCTCCGCGCTCACTTTCAAGAATAATATCCGGTTTAAAGTCCTTCTTCAGATTTATGCTCCTTAACGGATATAGAGAAGATAACCCAACAGAGCTGCTAGAGTCGCCAAAGATTGGACTAAAACTTCCGCATGTGCTGTCTATTGAAGAAATTGATAAGATATTATCAGTTATAGATGTATCTACAGCCGAAGGTACTCGTAATTATGCAATAATAGAAACATTATATAGCTGCGGATTAAGAGTCTCAGAGCTCACCGGTCTTCGTTTTCAGAACCTCTATCTTAATGAGGGATATATTAGAGTAGAGGGGAAGGGGAGTAAGCAGCGACTGGTGCCAATTTCAGATATAGCAATTCAGAAAATAAATAACTGGCTAACATATCGCAAGAAGATAAATATTAAAAAGGGGAGTGAAGACATTCTTTTTATCAGCAATAGAGGAAGTTCAATCTCCAGAATAACAGTATTTTACTATATAAAACAGTATGCTGAGATGTCAGGTATAAACAAAGAAATCAGTCCCCATACATTTCGTCACTCCTTTGCCACACATCTGTTGGAGAGAGGTGCAAACATAAGGGTAATTCAAGAGATGCTTGGCCATGAAAAGATAAACACTACAGAAATATATACTCATATGGATAGAAATTTTCTGAGACAAGAGATTATTGAGCATCACCCACGTAACAAGATGAGTTGAAAATAAACATTGAAATGAATTAAAGCTCCAATATAATTTTATATATTTGCTAAAGAATAAAAAAACATATAATCATGAAATTTGTAA
>CAYLKV010000038.1:0-18960 GCA_964384545.1 uncultured Proteiniphilum sp. | reverse complement strand
GCGACCCCCTGCGTGACAGGCAGGTATTCTAACCAACTGAACTACCACACCATTGGTTTTTGCAATTCTGAAACGTTGTGTACTTTACATTTTAGAATCTCTATTCTTTGTTAGCACTGTTTCGTTTAGCGAGTGCAAAGATAGATATATTTTCAGAATTGCAAAACATTTAGGAGTATTTTTTAATTAAAAATATTTATTTCAACCATTGATCGAACCAGCGAAAGAATTCTCTTTGGAACAGTATACCATTTTGAGGTTTTGTAATCCAGTGGTTCTCATCTGGGAAGATAAGCATTCGTGATGGGATGCCTTTTAATTGTGCTGCATTGAAAGCCATCATTCCTTGTGATGCCAAAATGCGGTAGTCATATTCACCATGTGAAACCATTATCGGTGTATTCCATTTGTCTACAAACTTATGGGGCGAATTGGTATGTGTTCTTTGAGCTACATCATTCGAGATATCCCAGAATGAACCACCCATATCCCAATTAGCAAAGAACATCTCTTCAGTTTCGAGATATTGTGCTTCTGTATTGAAAATTCCTGCATGTGAAAAGAATGCTTTAAAACGATTGTCGTGGTTACCAGCTAGCCAATAAACTGAATATCCACCATAGCTGGCTCCAGTTGCACCTAATCTGTTTTCATCTACAAAAGACTCTTTTGCAAGTTCATCAATTGCAGAGAGGTAGTCTTTCATATTCTGACCTGTGTAGTCTCCACTTATCTGCTCTAGCCATTCTGAGCCAAATCCTGGCACTCCTCTTCTATTTGGAGCCACAACAATATATCCGTTTGCTGCCATAATCTGAAGGTTCCAGCGATACGACCAGTATTGATCGAGGCTGCTTTGAGGTCCTCCCTGACAATATAAAAGTGCCGGGTATTTCTTAGTAGGGTCGAAATCAGGGGGGTAAACTACCCATGTGAGCATCTGTTTATTGTCGCTTGTTTCAATCCATCTCTCTTCTACTTCTCCCATATTTAGCTGTTCGAGAATTTGTTTATTTTCGAATGAGAGCTCTTTCGATTCACCGGTATTGATATTTACACTATATATCTCTGTTGGTTGCGACATTGATTGTCTTGCAGCAATAAATCCATCACCTCCCAGTGCTAGTGACACATAGTTGTGTTTACCTTCTGTAAGTTTTTTTATCTCCATGGCCGAGAGGCTAATCTGATATATCTGACTAGTTCCTGAAACCGAAGAGATCATATATATAGTGTTATTATCTTCTCCCCAAATAAAGCTATCGCAATTATTGTCGAACCCCTCTGTGATATAGCTCTTTTCACCTGTTGAAAGATTCATTATGAAGAGTCTGTTTTTATCGGCCTCATATCCATCTCTTTCCATACTTTGCCATGCCAAAAGGGTTCCGTCGGGTGAGAATTGTGGATTAACATCATAACCCATCATCCCTTCAGTTACATTTTTTGTCTCACCTGTCTCTACATTATAGAAATATATATCTGAGTTGGTTGATAATGCATATTCCTTTCCGGTTTTCTTACGTGATGTATATGCAACTATTTTACTGTCGGGGCTCCAGGCAAGCTGTTCCATACCTCCCATTGGTGCTAAAGGAGATTCGTATGGCTCACCTTCCATAATATCTTTTACATTCGACAGGCTATTACCATTAACATCGGCTATAAATGGATGGGGAACTGCTTCTACCCAATGATCCCAATGTTTATACATCAAATCGTCTACTATACGGCCTGAGGCTTTTGGCAAATCGCTATATTTATCGGCTGCAGTTTCTACACTTTTTATATCTTGCACAAATAGGACCTTTGTTCCGTCTGGCGAGAAACTGAATCCACTTATATCACCATTAAGATTCGAAATCTGAGTCATTCCTCCACCATCAGGATTCATGCTCCATATCTGATTTGAACCTGTTTCGTTGCAAAGGAAGGCTATTTTATGACCGTTATTAATCCATACAGGATTTGATTCGCGGTTGTTAGTTATTGTAAGCTGTTTCTTTTCAGTTCCATCGCTATTCATAACAAATAGCTCTGAGTTTGTTCTATTTAGAGGAATGCTCACATAGGTCATCTGATAGATAAAGCGAGATTTGTCGGGAGATACAGCAATATCCCCTACTCTTGCAAAACTATAAAGTACCTCGGGTGTCATTATCCCATTCTCTATTTTAGGGCTGGACTGTCCAATAATCTCCCCCATTTCACTGATTGATGAGGAATTTGTTGCTTCGTTGCAAGACAAAAGAGATGTGCCCAAAATAATTGCCATAAATATTGATTTTCCTTTCATTTTTTAATTTTCTCTAAGTGAGTTGTTAGTTATTTTGCCATCAATCATATTAATTGTTCTATCTGTAATAGAGGCTAGATGTTCGTCGTGAGTAACAATAACAAATGTTTGATTTAACCTGTCTCGTAAATCGAAGAATAATTGATGAAGATCTTCTTTGTTATCGCTGTCTAAGCTTCCGGATGGTTCATCGGCAAATACCACCAGAGGGTCATTAATAAGCGCTCTGGCTACAGCCACCCTCTGCCTCTCGCCTCCTGAAAGTTCTGCAGGTTTATGGTCTATACGATCTGACAGACCCATCATGCTTAGCAACTCTAACGCTTTCTTCTGTGCATCGGCATATTTAACCTTACCGATGAGTGCTGGAATTGTTACATTCTCGAGTGCCGTAAACTCAGGTAATAGTTGATGAAACTGAAAAACAAATCCGATGTTTTTGTTGCGGAAGTCCGAGAGTTTTTTCTCGCTTAGTTTGCTGAGTTCATTATTATCGATATAGATTTTGCCTGAATCGGACTTTTCTAATGTACCCATAATCATAAGTAGTGTAGTTTTACCGGCACCACTTGGTCCGACTATAGAGACTATCTCTCCTTTTTTAACCTCTAAATCTATCCCTTTTAGCACTTGCAGATCTCCGAAGCTCTTAAAAACACCTTCTACTTTTATCATTAATAAAGTTCAATGTTAAATTTAATAAGAATTTTAAAGCACGAAGTTACTAAAAATTGAATCTTTACGTATATTTAACCCGTTGAATTATATGAAAAATCGACTAGCGCTGTTATATTTGCGATATGAATAATTTACATCAAATGCGGCAAGAGTATGCTGCCGGGAGTCTCAATGAGACCGATATGCCTAAAAATCCTATTGAGGTATTTCATGAATGGCTAGATGTTGCAATAAATTCAGGATTGTCTGAACCTAATGCAATGACCATTGCCACAGCTAATAAAGATGGGAAACCTTCGGCTCGTGTTGTTTTGCTTAAGGAAGTTAACGAAAATGGATTTGTCTTTTTTACCAACTATATGAGTAGAAAAGGGAGAGAACTTCTTGTTAACCCTCACGTTGCCATAGTATTTGACTGGCATGATATTGAGCGTCAGGTACGTATAGAAGGGAGGGCTGAAAAACTGAGTGCTGAGGAATCGGAAGAGTATTTTAATCAACGTCCTGAGGATGCTAAAATAGGTGCCTGGGCATCACCACAAAGTAAAATTGTAAAGGATAGAAGAGAACTTGAAAGTTTGCAAGAGGAGATTGAGGAGCAATTTGAAAATTTGCCTGTTCATCGCCCAAGTCACTGGGGTGGTTATCTTATAAGACCCAGTGTAATTGAATTTTGGCAAGGCAGACCAAGCAGGCTTCACGACCGAATTGCTTATTACAAAACGGAAGAGGGCTGGTCGATGCACCGCCTTGCTCCTTAAAAAACTTTGTTTTTGGCGACTGTTGCTACAAATTGTTTTAGATAAAACGGTTCGAAATAGGCGTTATCAACAAAATTATTTTCTTTGTAAGCTTTCTCTGCCAATGCTCCCATTCCGCTTGCCAGAGGATGTATATCTTCGATAAAAATGGCATTTTGGTGAGTAATTACCTCTTTGCATTTTTCGGATCCGTTTCCGAAGAAGGCAACCTTGTTTTTATCTAATATATCGATATAGCTATTTGAGTCAACAATATCTGCAGAGGTGTTGTGTATAATATTTAATGAGTTATCGAAGATGGTTGCATAAACCTCCATTCTTCTGGCATCTATCATAGAACATAGTAGTGTATCTTTATCTAACTTGTCTCTCATCATAGATGCCATTATGTATGATGTGGGGATAGCAATCATAGGAATATCTAATCCGTAGCTCAACCCTTTAGCTTCCGAAACTCCAATCCTTAGTCCTGTATATGATCCGGGACCACTGCTAATGGCTATTGCATCTAATTTCATATTATTCTGCCTCACATAGTCCATTATTTCATGAACAAACACTCCAACGAGTGCTGAATGCGACTGTCCGTAGTGGTTTTCCCTGTTTAAAATTACTTCTCCATCACTCAATAATGCACAAGAGCATATTGGTGTTGCGGTTTCAATTGAGAGAATTATAGCCATTTGTTTCTGTTTAAAAAGTAGAGGACAAAATTACTAAAAATGAAGAATAAAAAAAACTGCAACTCTAAGAGCTGCAGTTTTTAATTTCTTTAAACCTAAAAAGATTAATATCTATTTCTGTCACGGTTTCCGTAACCACCACGGTTACCACCACCTCCAGCAGGTCTTTCAGTACGAGGACGAGCTACAGATACAGACAATGTACGTCCGTCATATTCTGCATCGTTTAATTCTTCAATGGCACGTTGTCCATCTTCTTCAACAGCCATTTCTACAAAGCCATAGCCTTTAGAGCGACGTGTTTCGCGGTCGGAGATAATTTTTGCTGAGGATACTTCACCATACTCCTCAAACAGTTCTTTTAAATCGGCGTCAGTAATCTGATAACTTAAGCCAGCTACAAAAATGTTCATGTAAAAAAAAATTTTAATAAATAATTACGCAGAAGTTAATATAAAAAGGAGTTAGAAATAACTTACGTGTGTGAAGTAACTAAATAACGACCATCAGATAAAATACTTTTGCTCGACAAAGATAGATATAAATTAATTAGAACAAAGCATTTTTGTAAAAAAAATGAAATTATTTGTGTATCAATTAAAAAAAGTGTCTTCAACCATGATATTAATATATTTAAGTTATATTTGTTACTCCTTAAAATGATCGACTAATACATATAATTAATATTGAAATAATACATGGCAAAGACAACTAAAAAAAACTTTATCCTCGATACTAATGTATTTCTTCACGATTTTGAAGCTCTTAAAAATTTCCAAGAAAATGATATTTATATACCATTTATAGTATTGGAGGAACTCGACAGGTTTAAAAAAGGTAATGATCAGATTAACTTTAATGCTAGAGCATTTATTAGAGAACTTGCACAGTTAACTGATGATGAAATGTTTACTAAAGGTGCGAGCTTAGGACGGGGCAAAGGTAGACTCTACATTGTAAATGCATCTTCTAATAATAAAAGAATTACAGATGCTTTTCCTGAAAAAACTGCAGACAACAAAATTCTTTCTGTTGTTGCTGAAATTGCAGAAAAGAATCCCAGTATAAAAACATCTTTAGTATCAAAAGATATAAATCTAAGAATGAAAGCTCGCTCTCTTGGATTAAATTCTGAAGATTATACTAATGATAAGGTTAAAGATGTAAATATTTTTGAAAAGGGAGAGTTGATTATTGAGGGGGTAAATCCTGACCTGATTGACAAACTTTATGCCCAAAACAGTGTAGACATTGATGAGTTTAATTTCGAAATTGAATTAGATGCAAATCAATGTTTAGTACTGAAGAGTGAAAGAAACAGCATATTGGCAAGATACAATCCTAATTCATTGAAAATAAAGAAGGTTGACAAGGAGGCTAATTTTGGTATTCAACCTAGAAATGCAGAACAGACTTTTGCTTTTAATGTTTTAAATGATCCGGATATTAAGTTGGTGGGTCTAACAGGAAAAGCTGGTACAGGAAAGACTCTTTTAGCACTCGCCGCAGCATTAAAACAAAACAGAATTTATAGTCAGATCTTACTTGCGAGACCAATTGTAACGCTTTCGAATAAAGAGATGGGCTTTCTGCCGGGTGATGAAAAACAGAAGATTGCTCCATATATGCAACCACTTTTTGATAACCTGAATGTTATTAAAACTCAACTGGGTCAGAATAGCTCCGATTTGAGACTAATTGATGAAATGCAAAAATCGGGACGTTTTGAAATTGAAGCTTTAGCCTATATTAGAGGTAGGAGTTTAACCGAAACTTTCTGTATTATAGATGAGGCTCAGAACCTTACCCCACATGAGATTAAAACAATTATAACACGTGCCGGTGAGGGTACTAAAATGGTATTTACAGGTGATGTGCAACAGATTGACTCTCCATATCTAGATATGCAGTCGAATGGCTTAGCATATATGATTGATAAAATGAAGAATCAGAAACTATTTGCTCATGTAAATCTAATAAAGGGCGAACGTAGTGAATTGTCGGAACTTGCCAGCAACTTGCTATAACATAAACAATAACTAAACCTCTTCAAAGAGGATTCTCGCTCTACAAACAACACCTTTGTCGCGAGTAATGATAGAAAAGTAAAAGTCACCGGGAGCAACCTCTTCCCGGTGTACTTTTCCTTTATCGTCTATAGTTAACTCTTTTAAAAAGTTGATCTCAAATCGGCGTATCCTGTGAGCACGATAAAAATCGAGTGAAAAACAGTCGGAAATCCATTGCACATAAAAGAGGCTGTTCGCATGATTATTAACATCAATTTTGCTATATCTCACAGTAAAACTATTTGCAATTTCACCCTCAGTACTAATAATTCGATCCGGCTCACCAATTGGAGTAGATTCTGGGATTATAAAGCTTTTAATCGATGGAATAGAATCTATTGGAACTCCCTTTCTGGTTTCCATATCCATAACTGCCCACGAAGATGCACCATATCCTATCACTTCATTATTTGCATCGGTTATCTTAAAATTACGAGTTGTAAAGGCTGTCCCCACCTTCTCAACCCATGTTTCTATCGAAATTGAATCATCTTCAGTTGGTATTCTATCCATCTCAATAGCAAGCCTCGAGAGCACCCATGTATACCCTCCGGCTAACAGATCAAGAATTCCAAAACCATTCTCATCGGCATTCTTACCTGCAGTGATTAGAATAAAGTTAACCAATGATTTTAATGACACCTTACTTCTGAAGTCGATATCCTGAGCTTCAATATTATATTGATACTTACTTTTATAATTCATCTGATAATATTCTGTTTAATTTTAAATATCAAAGGTATAAAAATTTGATTGACTAGCATCTAGAGATTGTTTTTTCGATAATCGATAAATAATTGCTATCTTTGTTTAAAAGTTAAAAATCATAAGACACACCCTCTATAATGCTATCAATTAAAGAATTATATCGAATTGGAAATGGTCCATCCAGCAGTCACACTATGGGACCAAAAAAAGCTGCTGAACTGTTTGTCAGCGACTATCCACAAGCAGGCAGATTTAATATCACTCTTTATGGAAGTCTTGCCGCTACTGGCAAAGGCCACCTTACCGACAAGGCAATTCTAAAGGTAATGGAACCGGTTGCACCCACTACAATTGAGTGGCTTCCAAAAACATTCCTCCCATTTCACCCAAATGCAATTAAACTGGAGGCATTTGACATTAATGAAAATCTTTTAGATTCACGCACTCTATATAGTGTTGGTGGTGGTGCTCTATCAGATGGAGAAAAGATTGTTGGCGTTAGTAAAAGTGAGGGTAGCCATATCTATCCGATGACAACAATGACTGAGATAATGGAGTGGTGCGAAAAAACGGGAAAGAGCTATTGGGAATATGTTGAAGAGTGTGAGGATAGCGATATTTGGGATTACCTTGATGAGGTTTGGAAGGTAATGAAAGATGCAATTAAAAGAGGCCTCGACAATGAGGGTGTTTTGCCGGGACCTTTAAGTCTGCACAGAAAAGCAACAAGCTATTATATTAGAGCAAAAGGACATAAGGACTCATTGAAATCGAGGGGATTAGTTTTTTCATATGCGCTTGCAGTTTCTGAAGAGAATGCTTCGGGAGGTGAAATTGTTACTGCTCCCACTTGTGGATCGTGTGGTGTGGTCCCATCGGTTTTATATCATCTGGAGAAAAGTAGAGATTTCAGTAGAAATCGTATGGTGAGAGCATTGGCTACTGCAGGATTATTTGGAAATGTGGTTAAGCATAACGCATCTATTTCCGGTGCTGAGGTAGGTTGCCAGGGTGAAATAGGCGTTGCATGCGCTATGGCAGCTGCTGCGGCAAGTCAGCTCTTTGGAGGAAGTCCCGCTCAAATAGAATATTCGGCAGAGCTGGGACTTGAGCATCATCTTGGAATGACCTGCGATCCTGTTTGCGGACTGGTGCAGATACCTTGTATTGAGCGAAATGCAATTGCTGCTGCACGTGCTTTAGATGCAAATCTTTACTCATCATTTACAGACGGAATTCACAGAGTATCTTTCGACAGGATAGTTACTGTTATGAAAGAAACAGGTCATGATATTCCATCCTTATATAAAGAGACTAGTGAAGGTGGATTGGCAAAAGGTCATAAGTTTACATGATAAATGCAAAAACTCTTCTAAAGGAGTATAATTTTTTTAATAGTTTACCGTTATATTGATGGTATTACGTAATTATCCAACAAATTAAAATGATTGACTATATAAAAGGAGAAGTAGCTGAGATATCTCCTGCATCGGTAACCCTCGAGACATATGGCATAGGCTATCAATTGAATATCTCACTTAACACTTATGGAGCAATTGTTGATAAACATAATGTTAAGCTTTATGTTTATGAATCGATACGTGAAGATGCGTATCAGTTGTTTGGCTTTATAGATAAACATGAACGAGAACTTTTTATATTGCTTATCAGTGTTTCAGGAGTGGGTCCAAGCACCGCCAGAGTTATACTCTCATCTATTGGTCCTAAAGAACTTGAAGGGGTAATTGCATCTGAGAATGTAACCATTTTGCAGACGGTAAAAGGAATAGGTGGTAAAACAGCTCAGCGAATTATTGTGGACCTGAAGGATAAGATTAAATTTACTGATGATAGTGGAGCAATTGTTTCACCTAAAGGAATTACACTTACAAACACCGGTCATGAAGCAGTATCGGCGCTTGTTATGCTGGGTTTTGTACAGGCAGCATCTCAAAAAGTGGTTTCTAAAATAATAACGGAGAGTCCTTCACTACCTGTAGAGGCAATTATAAAAGAGGCTTTAAAAAGATTATAAAGAGATCATAAGCAGTTGGCAATTACGTAATACTTAAATAGATTGCTAAAAACTGTTTAACGGTTGATTCTCTGAGAAAATTACTCTACATATTTCATTTGCTACTTCTGTTTTTGATAAATGGAGGTGAGGCTTTTGCATTCAATGAAAATGATTTATATGATATTGTTACATTAGAACGTGATGTAAACGAACTTGATTCAATTGGCCCTGAAACAAATGATAGTATAAATTATGAATCGCGATTAATAAAAAATAGGGAGGACCTCTTTCTGAAACAACCTATAAATCTAGATAGTCCTTCTAATATTATTACTTATGTTAGATTTGATTATATAAACAACATATATATATTTGAAAACATAGTTGGGGGTAAAATAGTGTCAACACCTATCATCATGACTCCTGAAGAATATAGAAAATTTAGGAGACGCGATAGTCAGATTAACTATTTTAGGGATAGAAATTCGCTTCTGAATAATAACATTAATCCCCCTCATCGATTTACACTTCCCAATAAAAGTAAGAAAAAGGATCCACTCGAATCAATATTTGGTCCTGGTGGTGTGAATATATCTTCTACTGGATATATAGAAATATCTACCGGATTTAAACGTAATATTTATAATAACCCCACTCTGCCTCAGCGCGCAAGGAGGAAAAGCATATTTAGTTTCGACCAGGATATAGATATGACAATGAATGCTAAGGTTGGAGATAAGATTAATTTCGATATAAACTATAACAGTAATCAGTCATTCGATTTTGAGGCTAAAAAGCTCAATCTATCTTTTAAAGGTGATGAGGATGACATCATCAAAAATATTGAAGCAGGAAATGTTAGTATGACGACTAAAAATTCTCTTATAAATAGCGGAGAATCATTATTTGGTATTAAAAGCGATTTACAGTTTGGCAGATTACATATAAATAGTGTTTTTTCGAGACAGTTGTCCGAAACTCAACCATTGCTAATTAATGATAGTCAGAACACATATACATTTCAGCTTGATGCAGACGAATATGATGAGAATAGACATTTTTTTCTTGGTCATTTTTTCAGAGATGCATATGATAAAGCATTGAGTAAACTTCCCTATGTACAATCCTCTATATCGATTAGTAGAATAGAGGTTTGGGTTACAAATAAAAATAGTGATTATAGTCAGGTGAGAAATATTGTTGCTTTTGCCGATTTAGGTGAGAATCAAAATATTGGTAATCAGCTATGGCTGCCAACAGGTGAAGTTGATGCTCCTCATAATAGAGCTAATTCACTTTATGATGCACTGTTAAACATCTTTAAAGGTGCTAGAAATATTAGTGAAGTCGATAATATTCTACCCCCTGAAATGGTTCTCGGGCAAGATTTTGAGAAGCTAGAAAATGCACGCTTACTAAATAGCAGTGAGTATAAATTTCAGCCTCTGTTGGGATATCTTACATTAAACACTGCTTTGAGAGATGATGAGGTGCTTGCAATCGCTTTTGAATTTGTAATTAATGGAGAAACTTATCAGGTAGGAGAATTTTCAAACAACAACTTAACCGACAATAATTTATCAGAAGCTCTTTTTGTTAAGCTTTTAAAGCCTGTATCGTTTTCACCTGGTTCTTATACTTGGGATCTGATGATGAAAAATATCTACCCTTTGGGATATAATGTTTATGAGGTTCAAAAGGATAGGTTCAATCTTAACATCTCCTATTTAAGCGATACAACAGGAATATATCTGAACTACATTCCTGATAAGAGTATTGAAAATGAGCTGCTTATCAGGACGATGAATCTGGACAGGTTAAATGGAAGAAATGATCCTTATCCTGATGGAGTTTTTGATTTTATTGAAGGTTATACAATTGATAGTGAAAATGGTTACATAATTTTCCCTGTTGTTGAACCTTTTGGTTCACACTTAAGAAATAAAATTGGAAATGATGAGATCGCCAGAAAATATGTTTTCAACGAACTGTATGATTCTACTTTAACAGCTGCGAGACAGTTTCCTGAGAAAAATAGATTTCGCATCAGTGGAGAGTATAAGGCTTCGTCGGGATATGATTATAATAGCGACATACTTCTTAAGGGTCAAAATCAGAGGAAGACTCTGATGGGTGTAGATCTTCTTTATGATATCTCTAAAAATCTTTCGGTGGGTGGAACAATAATGCACTATTATGAGAAGCCATTGATAATGAAGACAGTTTATGGTGATGAGGCATCGAGAAATACAATGCTCGGGGCTAACTTATCATATAAGAAACAGTCGTATGCTATAACTAACCTCATTAATTTACTTCCTTTTGTTGAGGCTACTCTACCTTCAGAATTTAGAGCAGATATAGAGTTTGCTCATCTGATGCCGGGACATTACGAAAATAAATATGTAGGAGAATACTCTTATCTTGATGACTTTGAGAGCTCAGTGTCAGGTATCGATATTCGAAACCCCTATTTATGGACTCTCTCTTCTACTCCTTTTAATAATACATCTACAGGATTATTCCCTGAGGCTTCTTTGAGCAATAATATTGAATATGGAAAAAACAGAGCTCATATAGCATGGTTTTATGTAGATGGGATATTTACAAGAAAGAATTCAAGTTTGACTCCCTCTCATTTAAAAAACGATCTTGAACAGCTTTCAGATCATAGAGTTAGAGAAGTTTATGAAAGGGAGATCTTTCCTAACAGAGATACCTATTATGGACTTCCTTCAACTATTCCTGTGCTAAACATTTCATACTATCCAGATGAAAGAGGTCCATATAACCTTGATACTAATCTCGATAGTGAAGGACATCTGCTTTATCCAAGTGAAAGATGGGGTGGTATTACTCGCAAAATGGATACAAAAGATTTTGAGGCTGCCAACATTGAATATATTGAATTCTGGATGATGGATCCGTTTATTAACGACTCAACATCAACACAATTGGGGGGTGATCTTTATTTTAATCTTGGTAATATTTCGGAAGATATCCTGAAAGATGGTAAGAAATTTTATGAAAACGGATTGCCTGTAAATGGAGATACTACTGAGGTTGGTTATACAGTGTGGGGTAAATATCCAAAAAGACAATCTACAGTATATGCATTCGACAATTCGGGAGGTGTTAATTCGAGACGACTGCAGGATGTTGGATTTAACGGGCTCAAAAGTGAAGAAGAGAAATCGTTTCCCACCTACAGTAATTATTTAAATGAGATTAAGGGTATTGTTTCTTCTGAAACTTTCTCGAAAATGAAGCTTGACAACCATTCTCCGCTAAATGATCCAGCTGGTGATAACTTCCGACATTACAGAGGAACAATGCAGGATAGATTACAGCTCAGCATCTTAGACAGATATAAATATTTCAACGGGAGTGAGGGTAACTCTCTTGATGCAGAGGAGGATAAATTTTCTGGTGCTTCACGCACAACTCCAGATATTGAAGATTTGAATAACGACAATACGCTTAATGAGAATGAATCATATTATCAGTATAAAGTTTCGTTGCGACCCGGTTTGATGGAAGTTGGAACAAACTATATCGTGGATGTTCGTGAAGCATCAGTAAGATTAAGAAATGGAAGCAACAGCAGAGTCAAGTGGTATCAGTTTAAGATTCCAATTCGTGAGTATGAGTCGAGAATAGGCAATATTCGTGGATTTAAGAACATCAGGTTTATGAGAATGTTTCTTACTGGATTTAATGAACCAATATTTTTACGTTTTGCGACTCTTGAACTAGTGAGAAGCGACTGGAGAACTTTTACCAGAGATTTAATTACCGGGACTGAGAATAACGGTACAGGGGAGATTGATATTTCGACAGTAAATATTGAAGAAAATGGTAGTCGCACTCCTGTAAATTATATATTACCACCGGGTGTTTCGAGGGTGATTGATCCGGGACAGCCACAATTAAGAAAAGAGAATGAGCAGTCGCTTTCAATAAAAATAAGCAATCTTGAGGCTGGAGGAACGCGTTCAATTTATAAAAATAGTTCATACGATTTCAGGCGTTTCAAAAGATTGCAGATGTTTGTACATGCGGAAAGATTGGTCGATGATATTTCTGTGACAGAGGATGGCGAAATGAGTCTTTTTATTAGATTAGGCTCTGATTTTCAATATAATTTCTATGAATATGAGATACCTTTAAAGATCACACCCGAGGGGCAGTATAGCACTTATAGCAACACGGATAAAGAAATTGTATGGCCAAAAGAGAATATGCTTAATCTCCCTCTTGAACTGCTTACATCTTTAAAACTCAATAGAAATAGAGAAGAGTTGTCCGGAACATTTAAAGATAAGACTCAAAGGTTTACTAAACAGGATCCTGATAAGCCTGATAATTCTGTTTCAATAATTGGTAATCCAACACTTGAAGATATTAAAGTGATAATGATTGGTGTTCGCAATAACACTGAAAGCAGTCGCTCTGCCGAAATATGGATAAATGAACTTAGGCTTACTGAATTTGATGAGAAAGGAGGATGGGCTGCACAAACAAATTTAAATCTGGCTTTATCTGATATTGGGAATATAAACTTTTCGGGAAGGAAAGAGACGGATGGTTATGGAGCACTTAATCAAGGTTTGCTTGAAAGAAGAAACGCTGATTTTAATTATTATAATATTTCGCTTAATCTAGAGCTTGGAAGGTTTTTGCCTAAAATGATTAAGCTTACTGCACCATTCTACTATAACTATTCAAATGAGCGCTCTAATCCTATTTATGACCCTTTCAACACAGATCTTCTACTTAGCGAAACAATGAAATTATCTAATGATATAAACTATAATGATTCCATTAAAAACATATCTATTTCTAAATGGACTAGCAAAAGCTTAAGTATTAGTAATATGAATATGGCTATTAAAAGCAGAAATCCTATGCCTTATGATCCGGCCAATTTAAGTTTGTCGTTTACTCAGAATATGAATAGCAGGCAAAGTCCCGACACCGAATATGAATCTATAAATGAGTGGCATTTTAAAACAGAATATGACTACTCACCTAAGGTACTTCCCTGGGAACCATTTAGTAAGATGGATAATAAATCGAAAATTCTTAATATCGTAAACCTTAATTTCTTCCCCGATAATATTAAGTTATCTTCTGATATAACCAGATACTATCAGGAGTTGAAACTTAGAGATATTGGCAATTACCATAGTAATGATATAGTTAATAATCAGAGTCATTTATCATTTAGCAGCAACTTCTTTTGGAATAGAAACTTTATAGTTAATTGGAATATTACCAGAAATCTGCTGTTTTCATTCAGATCGGGAACATTGGCAGAGATAGAGGAGCCATATCTGCAGGTAAATAAAAAGATCAACAGAAATGATTATGAAATTTGGAGAGATAGTATTTCAACAAGTATTGCCAATTTAGGAAGACCTTTAAACTATGAACAGGTTGCAAATGTGACCTATACTTTACCTTTTTCTCAAATTCCAATACTTAGGTGGATTAACTCAAGCACCGTTTACAGCTCTCAGTATAGATGGGAAAGAGGTGCTTTCATTGAGGATGAGAATATTGGCAACTATATAAATAACGAAATGTCGATAATATTGAACAGCAGATTTAATTTTGCCACTATCAATAATAAGATTCCAATCAGGTTTATCGACATGAATATTAGCACTAAAAGTCGCACCGACATACCAGGTTATTCTCCATTTATTGGCGATTTCTTTGGTCAACATGGAGGTGAGAATGGTCTGACTCCAGGCTTGGGATTTGCACTTGGTTTTAATGGAGGAAAGGAGTTTATTGAGTATTCAAAAGCAAACAATCATTTGATAATCAATGAAGAGAATATAAATCCGGCAATGTATAATAAAACATACAATTTAAGATTAAATTCTGCTATTGAGCCATTTAAAGGTCTTACAATAAATTTGACTATGCTTTATGAAGACAATAAAAGGAGTGAATTTTATTATATGCTTGATGGGGCTAGTGTAAGAAAAGGTGGAAGTTTTGCAATGACAACAATCTCCATCTTTTCTGCTTTCGAAAATTCTAAAGCTGAAAACAACTATTATTCAGCAACATTCGAAAAGTTCATTAAGTCGAGAGAAATAATTTTAGCAAGAGTACAAAACAGATACACGAGTGTTATTGTATCTAATTCGAACAGTTCTACAACTTCGATTAATATAAACAGTCTATCTAATACAAACAGTTCAAAAGGAACTGATAATTGGATAAATTATATAAATTCCACTAATATAAATCCTGAGAATATAAGTTTAAATTCTGCCGATGTGCTTATACCAGCTTTTTTGGCTGCATACACAGGAAGAAATTCCAATAAAATAGGGTTAACACCTTTCCCTGATTTAAAATCATTATTACCAAATTGGGAAATAAACTACAATCTTATTTCATTATTTCCTGACTTGCAGAATGTGGTGCAAACAATTAACCTGAGTCACAGATACCTATCACAATATAGAATTGGCTCATATTCATCATTCCAAAGTTGGGTATCGCTTGATGAAAATAATAACAGTATGCTGGGGTATATAAAAGATCCAATAAGCGATTCAAATATTCCATCCTCTCCTTTTAATATACCTTCTGTTGGAATTGTAGAGAGCTTCAACCCATTAATCGAGGTGCAAAGTACATTTCATAATAATATGAATGTTAGATTCAGATTTAATAAAACTAGAGGGATTAATCTTAATATCGCTTCTTATCAAATAGTTGAGTCTAACGATAATGATCTCGAATTAGGGGTTGGGTGTAAATATAAAGGATTAAATCTTCAGCTTGATCTATCAAGAAAGATTACATCATCTTTAATCCGTAAATTTGATAATGGATTTGCACAGGCTACTTCTGGAATTAAAACATCATTCATCCGTTTTTCTACAGATTACCCTCTTAGCAAAAAGTTAATTTTAAAGGGATTTTATGAAATTAGCATGCACAGACCGCTTGTTTCTTCATATTCATACCCAACTTCTAATAGTTATGCCGGTTTAAGTCTAAGATTTAACTTAAACGATTAAAATTTATTGATTAATAAAAACCCTAATTGTAAAAAAAAATCATCGTTAGAAAAACTATAAATACCTTTTACTAAGTATCGGAATATCGTTTTAACAATTCATAATTTTGAACTTTAACATTCTATTTTTTCTTAATTTATGTTATTTGGGTGATTTTTTACGCATTTTTCCAATTTTAAGGATATATGTTAAACAAAAAAGTCGTTTATTTGTTAAATTAATAATTGAAACAACGGTCTTTGAAATATAGTTATTAAAACGGAGGTAATTATTAAGTATGAAAAAATCGACTATTTGGTTGCTTGCCGTAGTAATGTTCACAGCATTTTTAGCTCTGCTATTTTTACAGGTGAGATACATGAGTACAACTATGGATATACGTACTCAGCAGTTTGACGAACAGGTAAATAGAAGCTTATACAACGTTATGAGAGATTTGGAGCAGGATCAGACACTTGATTATCTCGAACAGGATATGATAGAATCTGAGAATAGATATTCAAGTTATCAACAGAGCGCTTCAACTAATGTTATTGGCGAGCAATCTACACCTGCAATATCATCTGTCAATAGAATTAGACAGAGCTTTGATTCAGTTAGAACTGAACAATCTCTACGTCCGGAAGCTGATGAAAAGAGAGTATTTGTTACTCCTAAACAGAGTGCAAGTACAATTTCAAAAACTCAATATGAGTTGCAACAATCACTATCGAGACGTTATTTACACGAACGAACATTACTTGATGAAGTTATTTACAAAATAATGAATCGTTCGAGTAATAAGCCAATTGAGGAAAGGATTGACTTTGATGTTTTACAACAGTATATCAGATATGAATTATCATATAACGGGTTGAATGAACCTTTTGGATTTCAAGTTGTAAACTTCAATAATCAGGTTGTTTATTCATCACCTGATTTCTCTAACAGAGACAAAAATGCAATTTATACACAGACTCTTTTCCCAAAAGATCCTCCTGCAAAGCTAAACACTTTAAGGGTCTATTTTCCAACGAAAAGAAACTATGTGTATAGTGAACTCACATTTTTCATTCCATCGTTAATATTCACGTTTATCCTTCTGATAACGTTTATCTTTACAATGGTGTCACTATTCAGGCAGAAGCGTTTGTCTGAGATGAAAAATGACTTTATTAATAATATGACTCATGAGCTAAAAACTCCTGTATCAACAATCTCATTAGCTTCGCAGATGCTGAGAGATGAGTCGATTCTGAAATCACCCGAAGTGTTTAAACATGTTACCGGTGTGATAAATGATGAGACAAAAAGGTTGAGTCTTCAAGTAGAGAAGGTGTTGCATATGTCGCTTTTCGATAAGCAGAGGACAAAACTAAAGATGAAGGAGCTGGATGCGAATGATCTTGTAGTAAGTGTTGCAAATACACATATCCTGAAGGTTGAAAAACTGGAAGGTAAACTAGATGTGGATTTACAAGCTGAAAACTCCACCATAAATGTTGATGAAATGCATTTTACAAATGTATTGTTTAACATTTTGGATAATGCGTTGAAGTATCGCAAACATGATGTTCCACCAGAACTGATGATGCGAACAAGGAACGAAGGTAACAAAATCATTATCTCTATAGAAGATAATGGTATTGGGATGAAAAAGGAGGATGCTAAAAAAGTATTTGAGCGTTTCTATCGAGTACATACCGGTAACAGGCATGATGTTAAAGGATTTGGTCTGGGATTGGCATATGTGAAGAAAATTGTAAAGGATCTTAATGGCACAATACGTGCAGATAGTGAACTGGGAAAAGGAACAAAATTTATAATAAGTTTACCCGTAATAATACAAAAATGATATGGAAGAAAAATTGAAGATTTTTTTATGTGAAGATGACGAAAATCTTGGTATGTTGCTAAGAGAATATCTTCAGGCAAAAGGTTTTGATACAGACTTGTTTCCTGATGGAGAAGCTGGGTTCAAAGGTTTTGTGAAAACAAAATATGACCTGTGCATCGTTGACGTAATGATGCCAAAAAAGGATGGAGTAACATTAGTAAAGGAAATCAGACAGATAAATTCAGAAATACCTGTGATTTTCCTTACTGCAAAGAATATGAAAGAGGATGTACTGGAAGGATTCAAAGCTGGGGCTGATGATTATATAACTAAGCCATTCAGCATGGAAGAGCTGGTACTTCGTATTGAAGCAATTATTCGTAGGGTTAAGGGAAAAAAGAGTAAAGAACAACAGATTTATCATTTTGGATCAATGTCATTCGATACTCAAAAACAACTTCTTAACATTGGCGATACTCAAACAAAACTTACAACTAAGGAATCAGAACTACTTTCATTACTTTGCGCTCATGCAAATGATATTCTTGAACGTAATCATGCTTTAAAACAGATTTGGGAAGAGGATACATATTTCAATGCACGCAGTATGGATGTTTATATCACCAAACTTCGTAAGCTATTGAAACCTGAACCAAATATTGAAATTATTAACATTCACGGTAAAGGATACAAATTGATTGTACCAACTGAAGAGGAAGAGAATGTTGATTAATAGACATTATTCACTACTAATGTAGAATAAACAAGGAAGAAAACTAAATTGCTGTTTTCTTCCTTGTTTCATATTATGGTCTATCATACTCATGTCATTATGAAGATATGATTTTATGATAATTGATGTATGAGTAGTAACATAAAAAAA
>CAYLKV010000037.1:0-19345 GCA_964384545.1 uncultured Proteiniphilum sp. | reverse complement strand
ATTATTTGATATAGATGCTAACATTACAAAAATAATTTACTTTATCAATAATCAACCATGAATAATAGTTTATGAAATTTCACATCCACCAAATATTAGAGTTCCATGCAAAATTAATCTCCTTGAATAGTCAGTTTTTATTACTCTCCTTTTATCCTCTACACCACTTAAAATTGCATGTAATCTATTATCTATTAACCATTCATCGGGTACATATAGTTCAACACCTCCAAATATTGCACTTACATTCAAATAAGTTTCACCTTCCGGAAGAGCTGCTTTTCTCAAATCAATCAATACTCCACCAAACGTAGATTTTATGCTACCTCCATAAAACAAAGGATCTAAAAATATAGTCTCAGAACCTCCAAAAACAACACTTTTATCTATTCTACCACCCTCATTATGATGTTCTTCTATATTTCTATAACTTTGATTTTTTACATACTCTCCATTTCTTTTTCCAATGCGCAAAACTATAAATAATCCCACTATTATAAGTATTACAGGCCAGTATGTTCGAGCATAGCCAATATCAATATATGAAAAAGATTCCGGATATACCTCTGCTAACCTAGGCATCAAAAAGAATAATCCAAAAATCAATAAAACTACACCTGTAGTTAATTCTTTTTTTATAAAATTAACAATAGATAAAACAATAAGAATCATTGGCCAAGAGATTATAACCCTTTTTAGAGAAGAGTCAATCCATCCAAAATTAAACGAAAGAAATATGATTCCGACAAAAATCAATAGAAATCCAAAAAAAGTTCTCTCTCTTACTTTTGATCTAGTTGAATTATTATAGTTCGAGAAATCTACTGAATTTTTTAAAGAAGATTTAGTATCCATAAAATTTAATTGATTAATCTTTACAAATGTAAACACAAAACACAAATGATTGCGAATAAATAACAAGTTTAACTTTTTACATTTCCTTCATACAAAAATAATTCCGGGTACAAATTGGTTATTATAAGTAAGTCGACTCTACTGAGATTATAATTTATTCTAATTCCTCCCTTACCTCCTCCTATTTTAAAAGAGCAATATAAGGAGAAGGTAGGAGTTAAATAAGAGAGAGTTAATGCTAACTACAATGTTTGAAGTTGAGAAGTTGTAGCATTAAAATTATAAATTGACGCATTTATTTTATATTTTTGTGTAAATTATTATTTTTACTACACAATATCAAACAAAATGACAAACAACAAACTACGAGAAGATGCTTTAAGATATCATTCTCAAGGTCGCCCCGGAAAAATTGAGGTAGTACCTACAAAACCATATAGTTCGCAGCGTGATCTCTCATTAGCATATTCTCCGGGAGTGGCAGAACCATGTCTCGAAATAGAAAAAAATCATAATGCAGCATACGATTATACATCTAAAGGAAACCTAGTAGCAGTAATTTCTAATGGAACAGCTGTTTTAGGATTAGGCGATATTGGAGCTATTGCAGGCAAACCTGTTATGGAGGGAAAAGGATTGCTTTTTAAAATATTTGCTGGAATTGATGTATTCGATATAGAAGTAAATGAAAAAGATCCTGAGAAATTTATTCAGGTTGTAAAAGCTATTGCTCCTACTTTTGGGGGTATAAATCTTGAAGATATTAAGGCTCCTGAATGTTTTGAAATTGAGGAGAGATTAAAGAAAGAACTTGATATACCTATAATGCATGATGATCAGCATGGAACCGCAATTATTTCAGCTTGTGGTCTGTTGAATGCACTAGAGATAAACGGAAAAAAGATAGAGGATATCCGTATTGTTGTAAATGGTGCCGGTGCAGCAGCCAATTCATGTACTAAACTATATATGGCTTTGGGTGCAAAACTCGAAAATATAGTTATGGTTGACTCAAAAGGGGTTATCAATAAAAAAAGAACCGACCTCAATGATCGTAAAAAGCCATTTGCCACTGATAGAAATATAACAACTCTAGAAGAGGCAATGGTTGGTTCTGATATGTTCTTGGGACTGTCTGTTGCAGATGTTATAACACCTGAGATGCTTCAATCGATGAACGAAAATCCAATTGTATTCGCGTTGGCTAATCCTAACCCCGAGATTAGTTATGAGAAAGCAATGGCGTCGAGAGAAGATATAATTTTTGCGACTGGCCGATCTGATTATCCAAACCAAATTAATAATGTACTTGGATTTCCATATATTTTTAGAGGTGCCCTTGATGTTCAGGCAACTACTATTAATGAAGAGATGAAAATTGCAACTGTTTATGCTCTTGCCGATCTAACAAAAAAGGCAGTACCGGAGGTAGTTCATGCTGCATATAGTATAAAAAAACTTCAGTTTGGAAAAGATTATATTATTCCTAAACCATTGGATCCAAGATTGCTAACTCATGTTGCTCCTGCTGTTGCAAAGGCTGCTATGGATTCGGGAGTGGCGCGCAAACCTATTACCAACTGGAAGGAGTATCAAAATAAGCTGCGAGAACTGATGGGATTGGACAATAAGATGATTCGCAGACTATATGAAATGGCGCGTCTGAAACCTCAAAGGGTTGTGTTTTCTGAAACTAACCATCTCAACATGTTAAAGGCTGCTGAAACTGCATATGCCGAAGGTATCTGCTATCCAATTTTACTAGGCAACGAAGAGAAGATTGCAAATGTTGCAAAAGAAAATCAGATTAGCCTCGAGGGAATGGAGATAGTAAATCTTAGACATGACCGTGAAGAGGAGCGTCGACTTAGATATGCAAAATTATTAGCAGAAAAAAGATCACGTCAAGGAATGACATTTCATGAGGCTACAGAAAAGATGTTTGAGCGCAACTATTTTGGTATGATGATGGTTGAAACAGGTGAAGCTGATGCGATGATAACAGGAGTATTCAGCAAATATGCAGAAACCATAGAGATTGCCAAAGAGATAATCGGAATTAGAAATGGTTTTAACCATATCGCAGCTATGCATATAGTTAACACAAAGAAGGGGGTTCTGTTTCTTGCTGATACACTTTTCAACAGACATCCGGATAGTGATACATTGATTGATATTGCTCGTTTGGCAAATGCTACAGTTAAGTTTTTCAATCACGAACCAATTATAGCTATGCTCTCATATTCAAATTTTGGAGCAGACAAGGTGGGTAGTCCGGCTAGTGTTCATGAAGTTGTTGAGATCCTTCATGAACAATACCCCGATATAATAATTGATGGTGAAATGCAGGTTAACTATGCTCTTAACAAAGAGTTGAGAGATAAAAAGTATCCATTTACCAGGTTAAGAGACAAGGATGTGAATACTCTTGTTTTCCCAAATTTAAGCTCTGCAAACTCTTCATACAAACTACTTAGAGAGATTGGAATGGATGATATCATTGGACCTATACAGATGGGACTAAATAAGCCGGTGCATATTTTGGATGTTGACACTTCTGTTAGAGATATTGTTAATATGGTTGCACTTGCTGTGATAGATGCTATTGTTGAGGAAAATATAAAAGATCATAAACTTTCCAGAATTGAATAACATACTAATCGAATAAATAAAAATGAAGTATGTAAGAATAATTATGATAATATTTTCTATCTTCATGTTTTAAAATTAAACAGAAAAAAATAATTATTAAAATATTATATATTACAAAGTGATGGTAAAAAGTAAAAAGTTTATTCTACCTGAGTCTGAAATTCCAACTCAATGGTATAACATTACGGCTGAAATGGAAACTAAGCCAATGCCAATGATAAATCCAGGAACAAAGGAACCATTAAAAGCAGAAGATCTGTTTCCTCTATTCTCAGAAGAGTTGTCGCGACAAGAACTTAACCAAACAGATGCTTGGATTGAAATACCTGAAGAGGTAAGAGACAAATATAAGATCTATCGCCCAACACCTTTGGTACGTGCAACTGAACTGGAGAAAGCTCTGGACACGCCGGCACATATTTATTTTAAAAATGAAAGTGTTAGTCCTGTTGGATCTCACAAACTAAATTCGGCACTTCCACAAGCCTACTATAATAAAAAAGAGGGCATTACAAATATCACAACAGAAACAGGAGCAGGTCAATGGGGTACAGCTCTTTCTTTTGCTGCTAATGCATTTGGACTTGAATTGGCTGTTTATATGGTAAAAATCAGCTATGAGCAAAAACCTTACAGAAGATCTCTAATGCAAACGTGGGGAGCTCAGGTTATTCCTTCACCAAGTATGTCTACAAAAGCCGGTCGTAAAATTTTGACCGACAACCCAACATATCAGGGAAGTCTTGGAACAGCAATCTCTGAAGCTATCGAGCTGGCAATGCAAACACCAAATTGTAAATATACTCTTGGCAGTGTATTGAATCATGTTTCTCTACATCAATCTATTATTGGTTTGGAAGCAGAAAAGCAGATGGCTATGGCAGATGAGTATCCCGATATTGTTATAGGTTGCTTTGGTGGAGGCTCAAACTTCTCAGGTATTACATTCCCTTTCTTACGTCATAACATTTCAGGAGAAAGAAATACAAGATTTATTGCAGCTGAACCTGCATCATGTCCAAAACTAACAAGAGGTCAGTTCAAATATGATTTCGGAGATGAAACCGGATATACCCCTTTAATTCCTATGTTTACTTTAGGTCATAAATTTTCACCTGCCCATATTCATGCAGGTGGATTGCGCTATCACGGAGCTGGTAGTATAGTAAGTCAACTTCTTAAAGATGGCCTTATTGAAGCAGAATCGTTTAAACAGCTCGATACATTTAAAGCAGGTGTTTTATTTGCACGTACTGAGGGTATTGTGCCTGCCCCTGAATCTAATCACGCAATTGCTGCTGCAATAAAAGAGGCTTTAAAAGCCAAAGAAGAGGGACAGAAAAAAGTAATACTCTTCAATCTTTCGGGACATGGACTGGTAGATATGAGCGCATATGACCAGTATATGGCCGGTGATCTCACTAACTATGAGGTATCGGATAGTGAAATAAGTAAATATTTAGCTGATTAAATTAGCTAAAAGACCAGTGATAAATGGCCAAAAAATAGCCTAATTAATTTGGATATATAATATTTATTTTCTATCTTTGGAATATAAAATGATAGAGTTATTGCCGCATTGGTCGATTGGGAAACTCATCAATTACATTTTACATGCCGAGACCAGTTCTTGATTTCAATGGCGGGCCACAACCTTCGGGTTTTCGATTTATCGGAACAGCGGATTACAAAGAGACCAAGACACTCAAATCCTGTCAAAAGGAGTTTCGACGTATTCCACCGATGCGGCATCTTATAGAAAAGCAGACTTGCAACAGATTATATCAGTTAGCAGTCTGCTTTTAACTTTTTATACAAAGCCGGAGATGAGTCTATTAAAACAATATTGGGAACTATTTTTAGTATTCTTTAAAATAGGTGCCTTCACATTTGGAGGGGGTTATGCCATGATACCTCTAATAAAAAACGAGGTGGTTAATAAGAAATCATGGCTTGACGACAGCGAATTTATGGACATGCTGGCTCTAGCACAATCAGCTCCTGGACCAATTTCATTAAATACTGCAATATTTGTTGGAAACAAAAGATTAGGATTTAAAGGAAGTCTGTTTTGTGGTGCCGGAATAATATTACCATCTTTTATAATAATACTCTTAATTGCAATAATATTTACTCAGTTCAAGGAAAACCCTGTTGTGGAATCAATTTTTAAGGGCATAAGGCCAGCAGTTGTAGCACTCATCGCAGCTCCACTTCTAGAATTGAGTAAATCCGCAGGAGTCAGCTTTAAAAATATATTGATTCCAATTGTTGTTGCACTTGCAGTATGGCTTCTTAAAGTTTCACCTGTATATATCATTCTGGCTGCAATTATTTGTGGAATCTCCTATTATCTATTTATTAAATTAAAAATGAGAAGATAATGGAGTTAATAGAGCTATATATTGCACTATTTTTGGCTTTCTTAAAGATAGGAGTCTTTGGATTTGGTGGTGGATATGCAATGCTCCCCCTTATTCAGAGAGAAGTAGTAGATGTACATGGATGGATATCAGTGAGCGATTTTACAGATATTGTTGCAATATCTCAGACAACACCCGGACCAATTGCATTTAACTCTGCCACATATATCGGCTATACATCTGTTACAGAGATGGGGTTTTCTTCATTTCAGGGAGTTATTGGGTCGGCAATTTGCACAATAGCGGTCAGCATACCTTCATTAATAATAATGACAATTATTTGCGCATTCTTTTTTAAGCTTAAAGATAATTCATGGTTACAGGCATCACTTAAAGTACTAAAACCAGCAATAATAGGGTTAATTGCTTCTGCAGCACTAATGTTAATAAATAACCACAACTTCATTGATTATAAAAGCTGGATAATATTTGGTATAGTTTTGATTGCTTCAATAAAAAAAACAGATCCAATATTACTTATAGTTTTATCGGGTGTTTCAGGACTGCTACTCTATCCTCCCCAATTATAAGATAGAGATTCACTAATAAAATTAAAATTGATATTATATAACCTTTTGATAAGCAAGTCGCTCTGCCCCATTTAGCAGATAAATTATGCCACAATATTTAAAATCGAGTTTTGTCAGTAGATTTTGCATTACAATATTATTGCGATGAGTATCTACACGAACATTATTAATTTGAGTGAATGACCATCTAATAAATGCTTCACCTACCCCTTTAACTATTCCTGCAGAGGCAATACGATGAATAGTACCATACTTTTCAGAATTTAACCACTCACCATTATATATTTTAGTGTATGTTGGATCTTCTCCAATAATGAAGCAAAAAACGCCTACAATTACATCACTGTCGTTTATTAATACAAAACTTTGACCCAACTCAATATCCTGCTCAATAAGCTTCTGTGTAGGATATCCATCCACCCACTGATTTAAATTACCAGTGCATTGCATAAACTCCCTAGCAGTAGAATAAATCTGCAAAACAGTTGGTAAATCAGAGTATTTAGTCGGTCTAATATTAGCTATCATATTAATTAATAAATAATTAGACTGATAGAATTTTGAAATTAAACTATAAACTATTTATCAGTACTCTTTTTTGATGATGCTTTTTTTGTTGAACCACTCTTCTTTGCAGTTGACTTTTTCTTGGTTGAAGAAGATGCCTTTTTAGTTTCAGTTGAAGCTTTCTTAGTTTTAGTCGAGCTTGCTTTGTTATCAGCTAAAGATTCTTTAGTTTTTGAGGTGGTCGGCTTTTTCGCTTTACTCTTACTATCTTTAGCTCCTTCAGCTATAATATGTTTACAAATTTCAATTGTAAGATCCTTTGGATCTGTACCTTTAGGTATTTTATAGTTACTCTTTTCGAATTTGATATATGGACCAAATCTGCCATTAAGTATCGCAAGTCCGGGCTCCTCTTCAAAGGTTTTAATAACACTCTCAGCATCTTTCTTCTCCTTATCTTCGATAAGCTTTATTGCCTCCTCTATTTGAAGCTCAAGTGGATCGACACCTTTTGGAATAGTTACAAACTTATTGTTGTGACGTATATAAGGGCCAAATCTTCCAACACCCACTATAACATCCTTTTCTCTGAACTCTCCTAAATTTCTGGGAAGTTCAAATAGCTTAAGAGCATCTTCAAGTGTTATAGTTTCAATTGATTGCGATTTTTGTAGTGATGCAAAAATGGGTTTCTCTTCTTCATCGGGGGTTCCAATTTGTGCCATTGCACCATATCGGCCAATCTTAACAGAAATTTGTCTTCCCGATTTTGGTTCAACGCCCAGCACTCTTTCTCCAGCTTTATGCTCCATTCGCAAATTGGCTGTTTGCTCAACAATAGGGTGAAACATTTTATAGAATTCTGCTATTGAGTCATTCCATTTTGCCTCTCCTTCAGCTATCTTATCGAAGCTCTCTTCTACCTTTGCTGTAAAATTGTAGTCAATTACTGTTGGGAAATACTCAACAAGGAAATCATTTACAACAATACCAATGTCAGTGGGTATAAGTTTATTCTTATCTGCTCCTGTTATCTCTTTTTTATATGCGTCTTTTACAGCTCCTTTTTTCAGAGTCAATATATTATATATTCTCTCAACACCCTCTATACTGCTCTTTTCAACATAACCTCTATTTATTATTGTTGAAATTGTGGGAGCGTAAGTTGAAGGGCGACCAATTCCAAGCTCTTCCATCTTTCTAACAAGTGAAGCTTCTGTATAACGAGCTGGTCGTTGTGTAAAACGTTCCGTGGCTATTGTCTCTAACATTTCTAAGATCTCGCCTTCTTTCATTGGAGGCAGAATACCTTCGTCATTCTCATTATGCTCTTCATCTGTTCCTTCGAGATATACTCTAAGGAAACCATCAAATTTAATAACCTCACCTGTTGCAACAAATTTTCCGTCTGAACCTGAAATGGAAATATTTGCTGTTGTTCGCTCAAGTTCTGCATCTGCCATTTGAGATGCAATAGTTCTTTTCCAAATCAGATCATACAGCTTTTTCTCTTGTACTGTACCTGCTATTTCATGTTCACTAATAAATGTAGGACGAATTGCCTCATGCGCTTCTTGTGCGCCTTTAGCCTTTGTTGTATATTGTCGTATCTGATGATACTTTTCACCATACTGATCAATAACCTCACTCTTTGCAGTACCTATTGCCAGACCAGATAAGTTGACTGAGTCAGTACGCATATATGTAATCTTACCGGATTCATAAAGCTTCTGAGCAATCATCATTGTTTGGCCTACAGAAAATCCTAGTTTACGCGATGCCTCCTGTTGCAAGGTAGAAGTTGTGAAAGGAGCAGCCGGCGATTTCTTCCCCGGACGTGTAGTTACATCTTCAATTTTAAAGACTGAACTCTTTAAAATTTCGAGAAGTGCTAGTGCCTCCTCTTTTGTTTTCAGACGTTTATTATATTCTGCCTTAATCTCATAAATATTCCCATCATCAACTTTAGTGAAAACAGCAACAATACGATATGAAGCCTCTGTAGTAAAATTCTGAATTTCACGTTCACGCTCAACAATAAGTCGCACCGCTACCGATTGCACGCGTCCTGCTGAAAGAGATGGTTTTATTTTTCTCCATAAAACCGGAGAAAGTTCAAAACCAACTATACGGTCGAGAACTCTCCTTGCCTGTTGTGCATCAACAAGATTTTTGTCTATCTTTCTGGGATTTTTTACTGCATCCTGAATGGCATTCTTAGTAATCTCGTGAAATACGATTCTTTTTGTAGTATCCTCTTTAAGGTTCAATGTTTCGTAAAGATGCCATGCTATTGCTTCCCCTTCACGGTCCTCATCAGATGCTAACCAAACTACATCTGCATTTTTTGAAGCCGTTTTAAGTTCAGACACAACTTTCTTTTTATCTGTTGGTACTTCATATATAGGTTCAAAGTTATTCTCTATATCTATGCTAAAATCCTTCTTCTTAAGATCTCGTATATGACCGTAACTCGACATAACTTGGAACTCTTTACCAAGAAATTTTTCAATAGTTTTTGCTTTAGCCGGGGACTCTACGATTACCAGGTTTTTTTCCATCAAGTAAAAATTCTTCTTTAAGTATATGGGGTAAGACTGCCCATTATGGGTGCAAAAGTAGTAATTTTGTGTAAGTAACTACAATTTTTTTAGAAATTCCTTATTTATTAAGCTATTTTCATAAGAATAGATAATGCATTAATCTTCAATTTCAACACCGTAAATTGATATAAGCATTTCTGTAATTTGAACTGAAAGTGATCGACGAATAATAAGCTCCATTCTGCAAGATTCTCTAAAATCCTGGCTCCATTTAACAGATTCAAATTGTTTAAGTACGCGCATTACTTCATTTAACAAAACATACTCGAAATGGATCTTTATTTTATCATCTATTGTTTTTTCAACAACAGATGATTCGGCAATTGCCATTGCGGCTGCCTCTTTATAAGCTTTTATTAAACCACTTGTGCCTAGGAGGGTACCTCCAAAGTAACGTACAACAATAATAAGAACGTTTGTTATTCCAGCCGAGTTTATCTGCCCTAATATTGGCTTTCCGGCAGTACCCGATGGTTCTCCATCATCATTATACCTATACTCTTCATACTCTTGTCCAAGCATATAAGCCCAACAAACATGTCGGGCATCATAATACTTTTTCCTGTATTCTTCAATAATCGTCTTGGTATCCTCAACACTGCTAACAGGAAAGATAAATGACAAGAATTTACTCTTTTTCTCATTTATATATCCTTCGGCAGGTTCTGTTATTGTTTTATAAATGTCTTCCAAATCTTCTCAGTTATATTTCTACCAAAAATACAACATTACATATTTATTTACAAAAAAGAGCGATGCTTTAAATTTAAAGCATCGCTAATAATATCTATTATATTACTAAATATCAACACTTAGATGCGCCACAGTTGCGACATTTTAAGCAACCTTCTTCATACACAAGAGTTTCATGACCACATACCGGGCACTTTTGCCCTTTTGCCTCTGTTTCGTTAGGCAGATATTTCTTGAGAGCTCTCTCAACACCATTTTTCCAGGTGTTTATAGTTTCACTATCAAGCTCAAGACCAGATACCAGTTTAATAACCTGATCTATTGGCATTCCATATCTTAATACCCCTGAAATAAGTTTAGCATAATTCCAGAACTCAGGATTAAACTTACCATCCAGACCTTCGATAGTTACTTTGTAGCCTCTCCTGTTTTGAAACTGGAAGTCATAATGTTTTCTTCCATCGTTATCATAAGCTTTAATAATCTTACCTGAAGTCACACTCTTTGGAATCATAATTCCATCATCCTCATCATTGATACCGGTAAATATTTCATATGGGCGACCATTAAGAAGTCCGATGAATGCAATCCACCTCTCCTTATTATTCTGAAATTTTATCACATCAGCATCAAGTTCTATTGGACGAGATGAAAGTATTTGTGGCAACTCATAACAGTCGTTATTTGCTGTTTTATTCTTTTTTTCTGCTGACTCATCATTTGAAATAAGAACACCGGCACGAGAACCATCGCGATAAACTGTACAACCTTTACAGCCACTCTTCCAAGCCTCCATATACAATTCTCCCACCAACTCTTCAGAAACATCATTTGGAAGATTTATAGTTACGCTGATAGAATGGTCGACCCATTTCTGTACTCGTCCTTGCATTCTAACTTTTTGCAACCAATCTACATCATTAGAGGTAGCTTTATAATATGGTGATTTAGCAACCAGTTCTTCTATCTCTGCGCTGCTATATTTTTTGGTTGTTGAATATCCTTTTGCCTCCATCCATGTAACAAACTTATGATGAAAAACTGTATACTCTTCCCAAGAATCTCTGTTTTCGTCTATAAAATCGACTTTAACATCCCTATCGTTAGGGTTGACTTTACGTCTGCGAGTATAAACAGGAAGGAAAACAGGTTCAATTCCGGATGTCGTTTGCGACATTAGACTTGTGGTTCCTGTTGGAGCAATTGTGAGACAGGCTATGTTTCTTCTACCATATTTAACCATATCTTCATACATCTGAGGATCTGCATCTTTCAGACGATTTATGAAGGGATTATTCTTTTCACGTTCATGATTAAAGATCTCAAATGCACCACGCTCTTTTGCAATATTTACTGATGACCTGTATGCATTAATAGCTACTTCACGATGCACCTTCTCAGAGAAATCGTTACCCTCGTCAGTTCCATAACGTATTCCTAAAGCAGCAAGCATGTCACCCTCTGCAGTTATACCAACTCCTGTACGGCGTCCCTGCAATGTTTTGCGCTGTATCTTTTTCCAAAGATTACGTTCTGTAGACTTCACCTCTTCTGATTCTGGATCAGCATCTATCTTTTCAAGAATCTTATCTATCTTTTCAGATTCAAGATCTACTATATCATCCATTATACGCTGTGCCAATTGCACATGTTTAGAAAATAGTTCGAAATCAAAATAGGCATTGTCCTGAAATGGGTTTACAACATATGAATATAGGTTTATAGCTAATAATCTACAGCTATCGTATGGACAGAGAGGGATCTCTCCACAAGGATTTGTGGAAATTGTTTTAAAACCAAGATCAGCATAACAATCGGGAACAGATTCATTAATTATTGTATCCCAGAACAATACTCCCGGTTCTGCAGATTTCCATGCATTATGTACAACCTTCTTCCAAAGATTTTGAGCATCAATCTCTTTCTCGAATCTTGGTTTTTCAGAATCTATCGGGAACTTTTGTCTGTATTTGCTACCGGTAGAGGCTGCTTTCATAAATTCATCATCAATTCTGACAGAGATATTTGCACCTGTCACCTTTCCCTGTTCCAATTTTGCATTGATAAAATCTTCTGAATCGGGATGTTTAACCGATACGCTAAGCATTAAGGCCCCACGGCGTCCATCTTGAGCTACCTCGCGGGTTGAATTAGAGTATCGCTCCATAAAAGGAACAAGTCCGGTAGATGTTAGTGCAGAGTTTTTAACCGGTGATCCTTTTGGACGAATATGAGAAAGATCATGCCCTACTCCACCTCTACGTTTCATAAGTTGCACCTGCTCCTCATCAATGCGTATGATAGCACCATAAGAATCGGCGTCGCCATCCATACCTATAACAAAACAGTTGGATAACGAAGCAACTTGAAAATTGTTGCCTATACCCGTCATTGGGCTTCCCTGTGGAATTATATAAGTGAAACGATCGAAAAGGTCAAAAAGCTGTTGCTCGCTTAGAGGGTTTGTATATTTCTTTTCGATTCGTGCAATCTCTTTTGCTAATCTCCGGTGCATGTCTTCAGGGGATTTTTCGTATATCAACCCTTGACTATCTTTCAGTGCATATTTACTTACCCACACTTTGGCTGCAAGCTCATCTCCTTTAAAATACTCCAATGAAGCCTGATATGCCTCATCGAAAGTATAAACCTTTTTTTTCATCTTATAATTCTTTTTTACTGTGTGTTTAAACATATTCCGTTTTGCAAGTTTACATAATCTTACCAATTAGACAAAATATTTACAACTATAGTTTTCAACAATCGTGTAAAATTTTCTAAAATGATTTTTATATACTTGATATTCTGATATATATTAAATTTAATAACACAAAATGTTTTCCAAAAGGTTTAACAACACTGATTAATAGATAGATAAAACAATCAAATTAATTAAAGAAAAAAATATATAAAAGTGAAGAAAAAAATCACTCAAACATGCTAACATGCTGAGTGATTTACAATTTAAAAATCAATTACACAAGAAAAAATATATCAATTAAAACTTTTGACTGTACCAATAAACAAAATAGAGCCGGTTGAGTTTTCTTTTATTAGATAAACAAATGGATGGTTGGCATTAAAAATCACCTTCTGTGGTTCGATAGGCATTGAAGTCATAACTACACCAACAGTTGTAACTGCTGCAGCTTCAGTTCCGACTTCATCAACAGCAATATATGTATCTTGTTTTACAAAACTAAGCTTTGCAGAAATATCAGACATACCCGAAAAATCAGCATCATCAGTAAATGCTAAACCCATGCCCATTTTCTTAAGTACTTCATTAAGTTTTTTACTATATTCGGTTTTAAATTTAGGTAAGGATAATTCAACTTCATTTACTCTTAATCCCGACTCCAGTTCTACCCAATAGTCTGAACTGTTTAAAGCGTCAATTACATCACCTATTTTTTTATCCTCTTGAGGGAGCAAAACCATCATGCTAAAAGCTCCATTGCCATATGGAAGTTCTACTATCTGAAGCAGATCGTCGTTTTTATATTTAAATTTTGAAGTCTGATTCATCATATCAACATTCACAGTTGAACCATCTTCATGTGTAAACATCTTTTTCTCTGTTTTATTTTTTGAAAATTCGGAAATCCATATACCTTTAAAATATATAGCGTTTAACAAATACATAAGATCATCGATGTTTGTAGATTCAATTACATTTTCAATTAAACCGTTTGTATTTACTGAAGCCCAATTGTTGATCTTATCCTTTGTTTTTACATCTCCAAAATCAACAGCCTCCACAGAAGAATTAAAATATTCTCTATTTCTACTAATAAAATCATTTTTAATAGCAACAACCTTATTAGTCCAAATAGAATTTGCTATTGACAACTTGGTTGATGGATCGGTAGAAAGTAGAGCTTCTCTCATTTTTTTGTAATAGCTATTTATATCATCTTCAGAAAATTCATTCTGTTTTAAAGATTCTTTTATCACACTTTTTGTATCACCTTCAGCTCCGTTCATTGTCATTGCAAGTGCCATACTAAGACTTAATGGAGAAACCATAAAGCTATTGTCTCCGTCTTCGGACTCCTCTGCATATACATTTGCGAAAAAATTGAATGCAAAACTTTGATCAGACTTAACCATCTCAATTTCAGAAGATCGTAGTTCAATATTTTTTGGCTTTGGTAAGTTTTCTAAATCAATTTCACTTTCTTTTCCTTCGCATGATGAAGCCATAAGTATTGTTGCGGCAATTATCAATAATAATATTGAGATTTTAGATTTGAAAATCATAAGTGTATTTTTTTATATAGTAATAATATATATATAAGATGAGATCAGCCTCTAAAAGCTGCATTCCTACAGTTAAATATGATTAAAATTACAAGAACTCAGCAATGTTAAATTATAAATTTAAAACTACTTAAGCACGATTTTAAGTTAATAGGTATAAAAACAGATTTTCCATTAAATTATTGCTTAAATTTGTAACTTGATACAACTTTCGGGCGGAAAAAACTGTATCTATATTATGTTTATATTTTATACTATTTAACGGTTATTAGAATGAGAAAATGGCGTATTGAAGATTCAGAAGAACTTTACAACATCAATGGTTGGGGGAATGGATATTTCTCTATTAATGAAAAAGGTCACGTGCAGGTAACACCTCACAAACAGTTGGGTGGTGCTGTAGACTTAAGCGATTTAATGCGCGAACTATATTTAAAAGATGTATCATCGCCTGTATTGATTCGTTTTCCTCAGATTCTGGATAATCGTATTGATAAAATTTCTCAAAGCTTTGCCAAAGCTTCAAAAGAATACGACTATAAAGCAAAGAACCATATTGTTTACCCTATAAAGGTAAATCAGATGCGACAAGTTGTAGAGGAGATTGTATCAAGTGGTAAAAAGTATAATTTGGGCTTGGAAGCAGGTTCTAAACCCGAACTGCATGCAGTACTTGCTATCAATACAGACAGCGAATCTTTTATTATCTGCAATGGTTATAAAGATGAGAGCTATATTGAACTTGCTCTTTTATCTCAAAAAATGGGTAAAAAAGTTTTTATAGTTGTTGAAAAACTAAACGAGATTGTTCTTACTATTAAGATAGCAAAGCGTTTGAAAGTAAAACCAAATATTGGTATTAGAGTAAAACTGGCAAGTTCTGGTAGTGGCAAATGGGAAGAATCGGGAGGTGATGGAAGCAAGTTTGGATTAAATTCTAGCGAACTTCTTGAGGCTTTGGAAATCCTTAAAGAGCATGAGATGTCAGATTGCTTTCAATTGATTCATTTCCATATAGGCAGTCAGATTACCAAGATCAGACGTATAAAAACAGCATTACGTGAAGCTGCACAATTTTATGTTCAACTACATGCATTAGGATTCAAAATTGAATTTGTAGATATTGGTGGAGGTTTAGGTGTTGATTATGATGGTACTCGCTCTTCCTTTACAGAAAACAGTATTAACTATTCTATACAAGAATATGTAAATGACTCTGTTTTTACATTTGTAGACGCTGCAAATAAAAATGAGATACCTCACCCAAATATTATTACTGAATCGGGACGAGCTCTTACTGCACACCACTCTGTTTTGATTTTTGAAGTTCTGGAAACTGCAACATTACCTGAATGGCCTGATGAAATGGATATTCAGGAAGAGGATCACGAACTTGTAAAGGAACTTTATAAAATATGGGATTCTCTTACACAGCAAAGAATGCTTGAGGCATGGCATGATGCACAACAGATTAGAGATGAATCTCTCGACCTCTTTAGTTTAGGTATGTTAGATTTGAAATCAAGAGCACAGGTAGAGCAGCTTTATTTCTCAATTGCACGTGAGATTAACATCACAAGTGCTCGTGCTAAGCACTCACCGGAAGAGTTACGTCAACTTTCTAAACTTCTGCCTGATAAATATTTTTGTAATTTTTCTTTATTTCAATCACTGCCAGACTCTTGGTCGATAGATCAGGTGTTTCCTATTATACCTATTAATAGATTGGACGAAAAACCAGACAAAACTGCATCTATTCAAGATATAACTTGTGACTCAGATGGTAAAATAACTAATTTTGCTTCTCAAGATGGATTTCACTCATCATTTCTACCTGTTCATTCTCTAAAAAAGAATGAGCCATATTATATTGGTGTTTTCCTTGTAGGTGCATATCAGGAGATTCTTGGTGCACTACATAATCTTTTTGGCGATACCAACGTAGTACATATTTCTGTTGGAGATAAAGGTTATAATATCGATCAGATTATTGATGGTGAATCTGTTGCAGAAGTTTTGGATTATGCACAATATAACCCAAAGAAATTGGTTAGAACAGTGGAAACATGGGTAATGAGCTCGGTTAAACAAGGTAAGATATCAGTTGAAGAGGGTAAAGAATTCCTTTCAAACTATCGCTCAGGACTGTATGGTTACACATATTTAGAGTAATCATTTTTGAAGCTCTTTAAGCAACATATAACATTGAGTTAAATCTCAATAGACTAATATTACCTCAGATAGATCTACATTTAGAGGTAAATTAATTAGGGCATTGTGTATTTCAATTGTTTTTAAGTTAATTAGTTTAACGAAATAAGAATTATTGTATACATTTATGCCCTGATTATTGTAAAAGGCCCTATTAATCTCATTTATTTAAATCAGAATAATCATGAAAATATTTACAACTGTCCTGTTTTCCATATTTTATATATTTACTACATATGGTAATATAAATCATAATTTTGATTCAATTGCTGATAGAGACTCTAATGATAATATAAAATCAATAGATGTCGGTGTGTGCACTAAATTTAGTAATTCCAGTTTTTTAAAGGATTGTGGATATTCATATATTGAAGAGAATGTAGGCTCCCTACTTATTCCAAATAAAGATGAAGAGGCGTTTAATAATATTCTAAACAATTTAAAGGACAATCCTCTTCCAATATACTCCTGTAATGGATTTATCCCTGCTGAATTGAGAAGTGTAGGACCTGACGCGATGCATGAAGAGATACTGAAATTTGCAGAAACAGCATTCAGAAGAGCAAATATTTTAGGTATTAAAGTAATTGTTTTTGGTAGTAGTGGCTCGCGTAATATACCTGAAGGTTTTGACAGTGATGTAGCCCGTAAGCAGTTTATCGATCTTTGTAAAAATATGGGACCAATAGCTGAGAAGTATGGAGTAACAGTTGCAATTGAGCCATTAAATAAAAAGGAGAGTAATTTTATCAACTCAGTTGCAGAGGGAGGTGAATTATTGAAAGAAGTAAATCATCCTAATATTAAACTTCTTGTAGACATTTATCATATGTTGATGGAAGATGAGAAACCAGAAAGTATAATAAAATATGGCAAATATATTAGCCATGTACATATTGCTGAAAAACAAGACCGCACAGTTCCGGGTACACACAATGAGAATTTCAGCAGCTACTTTAATGCACTTAAAGAGATTGGATATGAAGGAAAAATATCTATTGAAGCTCGTTGGAGTAGTTTAGAGGAACAAGCTAAAAAGGCTATAGAAACAATTTTATATCAATATAATTATTAATATTATGGAGACCAGAAGAAGTTTTATCAAAAAATCTACTATAGGAGTAGCAGGGTTGGCAATTGGAAGCACTATGAATATGTCTGCAAAGAGTTATTCAAAAATTATTGGGGCAAATGATAGGATTCGAGTTGGAATTGTTGGATTTTCTAACAGATTCAAAGATTCACTAGGAAAGTCGTTTCTAATGCATGCAAAACAGATGAACTTCGAATTCTATTCAGTTTGTGATATTTGGAACAGACGTAGTGATGAAGGTGTTGCATGGTATAAAAAACTTGAGGGAGGCACACTTAATACAGCCCGAAATACAGATGAACTTTGGTCGCAAAAACCAGATGCAGTTATTATTAGTACTGCCGACTTTCAGCATGCTCTAATAACTGCTGAGGCGGTTAGAGCTGGTTGCGATGTATATGTTGAAAAACCTTTTGCCGAAACTATGGATGATGCTAACTTTGTTATGAAGGCAGTGAATGAAACTAATAAAGTTATTCAGGTTGGATCGCAAAGAAGAAGTGGTGCTAACTATCATGCAGCCCACGATTACATAAAGTCAGGTAAATTTGGTAAAATAATTGCAGTTGAAATGACATGGAATGTGAATCAGCCGGGACGTTGGCGTCTGCCTGAGCTAACAAAACAGATTAGGGAACAGGATACCGACTGGAAACGTTTCTTGATGAACAGGCCTTATGAAAAGTGGGATCCTAGAAAGTATCTTGAATATCGTCTCTTCTGGCCCTATTCATCAGGTATTCCGGGACAATGGATGGCACATCAAATTGACACTGTACACTGGTTCTCAGGACTCGATTATCCAAGGTCGGTGGTTGCTAATGGTGGTATCTATTTATGGAATGATGGCAGAACAAATTATGATACAATGACTGCTGTATTTGATTATGGTCATGGAACCGAAAAACAACAGGGTGATGGATTCCAGGTTATATATTCTTCTCGTCAGAACAATGCATCAGGTGGTACCAAAGAGTGGTACTTCTCTAATGGAGGTAAGCTTGATTTGGATACTAATAAAGTTACTAACGATGGAGGACTAACCAAAAGTTATGCCTCTGCAATGGGCATGGAACCATTTATGCTTGATTCTTTTGAATTACCAAATCTGACTGTAGAAACAGGTTCTAATACAGGTTCAGATCCGTTGACAAATGCTCACATGAAAAACTGGATGGAGTGTGTGAGAGATGGAAATGTGAACACAAATGCTCCTGCAAAAGCAGGCTACAGTCACTCGATTGCTGATATTATGGTTACAGCATCACTACGTACTGGCCAACGTGCAACTTTCGACAATAAGAAAAAACAGGTAATAGCAGGAGGAAAAGTATTTAAATATTAAGCTTAAAATATTTTTTTGATATTCACATTTTTCTTACTTTTGCAACCGCAAGACCATATTGTCTTATGGTGTAATGGTAGCACAACAGATTCTGGGCCTGTTTGTCTAGGTTCGAGTCCTAGTAAGACAACATAATTAAAGCGCAATTAGTTTATTTACAACTGATTGCG
>CAYLKV010000036.1:0-21003 GCA_964384545.1 uncultured Proteiniphilum sp. | reverse complement strand
CCCTGTAAACTATTATCTACAGGGTGTCATATAAACAGTAGAGTACCCAGAGTCGGGATCGAACCGACAAGGACTTGCATCCATTGGTGTTTGAGACCAACGCGTCTACCAATTCCGCCATCTGGGCATCTTTTTCTTGGAAAAGTGAGTGCAAAAGTACACATATTTTTGTAATTACAAAATGTTTTATGCTTTTTATATATGATTAAATTGCATACTAAATTATAATGACAATTAATGCGTATAACATTTTTTTTACTATCTTTAAAGGTGTAAATTTAATTCTCTAAAATTTCTATTATTAGATGTAACACATTTGCATCAACATTATGAAGGATAAAAAATGATCTGAATTGTTTTGTGTGAATAAATTATTAATTATTTAACAATTAAAATCGCAATAATGAATAACAATAATAACTATTGTATAATAATGAGTGGAGGAGTTGGAAGTCGTTTTTGGCCTTTCAGCAAAGAAGATAAACCCAAACAATTTCTAGATTTCTTCGGTTCAGGCAGGTCATTACTACAAAGCACCTATGACCGTTTTATAAAGATTGTTCCACCAGAAAATATCTATATTGTTACGAATGATGCATATGCAGAAATGACAAAAAAGCAGTTGCCCGAGATAACAGACGATCAACTACTATTAGAGCCAATGAGGAGAAACACTGCTCCTGCAATTGCATTTGCAACATTCAGAGTAAAAGCGGTAAATCCAAATGCAAATATCATAGTTGCTCCTTCAGATCATCTTATTTTAAAGGAAGAAGAGTTTATTGCAGATATGCAAAAAGGTCTTCAATTTGTTTCAGATAATCCTGTTTTGCTAACATTAGGAATTACTCCAAGCAGACCTGAAACAGGTTATGGTTACATTCAAGTTGATGAAGAAAAAGAGATGGGGATTCATAAGGTCAAAGCTTTTACAGAGAAACCCAACCTAGAGCTTGCAACTAAGTTTATTGATAGTGGTGAATTTGTGTGGAATTCAGGTATATTTTTATGGAATGTAAACACTATTTTAGGCGCATTTGAAAAATACCTTCCTGATATTTTTCACAGGTTTAGTGAAGGAGTAAAATATTTTAATACACCTTCTGAGAAGAAATTTATAGACCAGAGTTTTCCATTCTGTCCAAATGTATCAATCGACTATGGAATAATGGAAAAAGCAAATAATGTTTATGTCAATATTTCAAATTTCGGTTGGAGTGATTTAGGAACATGGGGTGCACTACATGAAGTTTCGGAAAAAGATGAAAATAGTAATGCAAGTTTAAATTGCAAAACACTATTTGTGGAGAGCAGTGATAATATTGTAGCGATGAATGAAGATAAACTTGTTGTATTACAAGGTCTTAAAGATTATATAGTAGCCGAGTCAGATAAAGTTCTACTTATTTGCAAGAAAAGTGAAGAGCAGAGGATTAAACATTTTGTTACAGATGTCAAATTCCGTTTTGGAGATGAGTTTGTATAGTAGTTACGTATAAGATAGATATAATACTAAAATAAAAAGGGCTGCCCTTTTGGAACAGCCCTTAAAATTACTAGTTTTGTAAAAACCTGTACGGTTTTTTGGACTAGTCACCCCTTAAATTTATAGGTTTAACTAACCTTCTTTAATCAGTCTAACTAATAAATAAAAGTTCTCTATATTTAGGAAGTGACCACATTCTGTTATCTACAATAAGTTCAAGTTTATCAACATGATATCTGATTACGTTAAAATAGACTTGAACTTTATCATGATATGCAATTGCTTTTTCCCTCGAATCCTCAAGAACGTTTGCCAATTTCCTGGCTTCAACCATATCATCTACATTTGATTTTATTGCAGATATGTGTTCCGCAATTTCCTCTATCAATACAGCATCATCTTTTGATAGTTTTTCTGCTTTTTCTTTATCAAAAACCATTCTCATTTTGTAAAGATTGTCAAGCAGCATCGATTGATATTCAGTTGCAATAGGAATAATATGGTTAAGACAGAGATCACCCAATACACGTGCTTCGATTTGAATTTTCTTGGTATATGTCTCCCATTTAACCTCATTGCGAGCATGTAACTCTTTTTCGTTAAGTACACCAATACTTTCAAACATTCTTACAGTCTCTTCTTTGGTGTATGAGTCATAAATTAGGGGGACACTTTTTTCACAATCAAGTCCTCTTTCTTTTGCCTCAATCTCCCATTCATTACTATATCCATTGCCCTCAAATCTAATTTCTTTAGACTCTTTAATATAGATGCGCAATGTGTCGAAGATAGCCTCTTCTGTTTTCATACCATCATTAACCTTACTATTAATATCTTTCTTAAAAGATATTAATTGAGCTGCTACTACAGAGTTTAATGCAATCATAGATGCAGAACAGTTTGCAGATGATCCAACAGCTCTAAATTCAAATCTGTTTCCGGTAAATGCAAAAGGCGAAGTTCTATTTCTGTCTGTATTATCAACAAGTACTTCTGGAATATGGGCCACTCCAAGTTTCATTTTTTTGAGCTCATCAACAGTAATATCATCATCATCAGAGCTACTCTCAATTTTATCTAAAACAGCAGAAATTTGTTTACCTAGGAAAACAGATATAATTGCCGGAGGAGCTTCATTTGCTCCAAGTCGATGAGCATTTGTTGCCGACATAATAGAAGCTTTAAGTAGTCCATTATGTTTTTTCACAGCCATAATAGCGTTCACTAAAAAAGTGACAAAAAGCAGATTCTCCTGTGCTGTTTTTCCAGGTGTAAATAAACCAACACCTGTATCTGTGCAAAGTGACCAGTTGCAATGTTTTCCAGATCCATTTACTCCTGCAAATGGTTTCTCATGAAGAAGTAGTTTGAAATTATGCTTGCCTGCAATTCTCTTCATTAGTGTAATAATCAGTAAATTCTGATCTACAGACAAGTTTGTTTCACCATAGATAGGCGCAATTTCAAATTGGTTTGGGGCAACCTCATTATGTCTTGTTTTTAGAGGTATTCCATATTTATATGCTTCAAACTCAACTTCTTTCATAAAAGAAACAACTCTTGGAGGAATAGCTCCAAAATAATGATCTTCAAGCTGCTGATTCTTTGCGCTTTCATGTCCCATTAAAGTACGTTCTGTAAGACTTAAATCAGGTCGGGCAGCATAAAGAGCACTGTCAACAAGAAAATATTCCTGTTCCCACCCAAGGTAAGAGTATACTTTTCTTACTTCTTGATTGAAAAGCTTGCAAACTTCAACTGATGCTTTATCAATTGCCGAAAGTGATTTTAACAGAGGAGTTTTGTAATCAAGTGCTTCACCTGTATACGAAATGAAAACTGTAGGAATACATAAAGTGTCATCCATTATAAAAGCAGGAGAAGATGGGTCCCATGCAGTATAACCTCTTGCTTCAAATGTGTTTCTGATTCCTCCATTTGGGAAGCTTGAAGCATCTGGTTCCTGTTGAGCAAGCACCTTTCCCGAAAATCTTTCAATTATACTCCCTTCCGGTCCATTGGT
The DNA here is from genome assembly GCA_964384545.1 of uncultured Proteiniphilum sp. Taxonomy (GTDB): domain Bacteria; phylum Bacteroidota; class Bacteroidia; order Bacteroidales; family Dysgonomonadaceae; genus Proteiniphilum. The sequence goes on along the minus strand of CAYLKV010000036.1, from coordinate 17,494 downwards.
ATAATCAATAAATGAGTCATGCTTTTCGGCAGTCCCTTCAGTTAGTGGCTGGAACCAATGAGTGTAGTGAGTAGCACCCATTTCAAGAGCCCACATTTTCATACCCGCGGCAACATGTTCGGCGATATCTCTATTTAAAGTTGTACCCATATCAATTGCTTCAAGGACAATATTCATTGTCTCTTTAGAGAGATATTTAGCCATCTGAACTCGGTTAAAAACATATTTACCAAAATATTCTGATGGTAGTTTACCCGGATCAATAACTTCAACAGGTACTCTTTTGGATGCGTCTTCTACAGCTTTAAATCTTAATGATGACATTTTAATATAAATTAGTTCACAAATTTACCACAAAATTAATCTTTTTGTGCGAAATGATGATTAAACTATCTCTTTAAAACATTAAACAAATATCAATTACAAACTATAAATACTACTCAGTTTTTATATTTAAGTAAATATCAAAAATAACATAAAAAAACAACGCTGTCTTTAGTAAATCTAATTTAGACCATTACAAAAAACAACGTCGTTTACCCTAAACAAAATATAACCTAAAACCTTAACTTGCCTCATTAATTGTTTGCAACATATTAACCGGGTCTTGGTGAACTGATGAGACAGCTCTTCCAGATGGGTCGGCATTCTCTTTGAAAGCTTTATCCCATTCAAGTGCAACAGGTGAACTGCAAGCTACTGAAGGTACAGAAGGCACACACAAAGCAGCACTATCCGATGGGAAAAGTTCGGAATAAATTGTACGATATAGAAACTCCTCTTTTGATAGTGGTGGATTAATTGGGAAATAACTATCTGCATTACTTATTTGTAAATCACTTATAGTTCTATTGGCAATTTCTTTTAGTGTATCAATCCAACTATACCCTACACCATCTGAAAACTGTTCTTTTTGTCTCCACACTATTTCGTGAGGCAGGTATTCTTCAAATGCTTTTCTGATAATATATTTTTCTATCTTCCCATTTCCTGCCATCTTATCTTTAGGATTTATACGCATTGCCACATCTAAAAATTCTTTATCTAGAAATGGGACACGACCCTCTACTCCCCATGATGCGAGCGATTTGTTTGCTCTAAGGCAGTCATATTGATGAAGTTTACCTAATTTACGTACATTTTCCTTATGAAACTCCTCAGCATTGGGTGCTTTGTGGAAGTATAAATAGCCTCCAAATATTTCATCAGCACCTTCACCAGAAAGTACCATTTTTATTCCTAATGACTTAATAAAACGGGCAAGCAGATACATTGGAGTACTAGCTCTAACTGTAGTAACATCATATGTCTCAATATGATATATTACTTCACGTATTGCATCTATACCTTCCTGTACAGTATATTCCAATTCATGATGAGTAGTTCCAATATGTTTAGAAACTTTTCGTGCTGCCTCCAAATCTGGAGATCCTTTTAATCCAATGGCAAAAGAGTGTAGCGGAAGAGCAAACTTAGCTGCAATTGCTGATATGACAGATGAATCCAACCCCCCTGAAAGTAGTACCCCATAAGGTACATCACTCATAAGCTGGCGTTTAACTGCATTTACAAGAGATTCTCTCAAAAGCTCAGCATCAGTCAAATTATCCTTTACATTATCATATTCCATCCAATCTCGAACATACCATTTAGTTGGTTCTCTATTTTCACTGTAATAATATGAACCTGTTGGAAACTCTACTATTTTTTCACAATAACCTTCAAGAGCCTTTAGCTCAGATGCAACATAATATGCTCCATCAATGTCCCAACCCTGATAAAGTGGAATAATTCCAATATGATCGCGTCCAATTAAGAAAACATTTTTTTCTAAATCGTAGAGAGCAAATGCGTAAATACCATTTAAATCTTCCAAAAAGTCCTTTCCCTTTTCTTGATAAAGAGCTAATATAACTTCACAATCCGATTTAGTCAGAAATTCATATCTATCTTTATATTCTTCTCTTATTTCCAAGTGATTATATATCTCGCCGTTTACAGCTAGAATCAAATTTCCATCCTTGCTTATAAGGGGTTGTTTGCCTGATTTAGGATCTACTATTGCCAAACGTTCATGTGCCAATATTGCTTTTTCGCAAGAAAATACACCAGAACAATCAGGGCCTCTATGTCTAACTTTTTTAGACATTTCTATAATTTGAGGTCTTAATTCATCAGCACTCTTTTTTATGTTGAATGAACATACTATTCCACACATATCTTTTTTATTAGATGATTTTTAATTGATTAACTATTGATGGTTCAGGAAACTATGAATATCCTCAGCAACTTTTCTTCCTGATGCTATTGCTTTAACCACCAGACTTGCTCCCATCATGGCATCTCCAGTTGCAAATACCTTATTTACACTGCTTTTATTATGTTTGTCCACAGCAACATTTCCACGGTTGTCATATTGAACACCGAGTTCATTGAGTAATCCATCTTGTACCGGATGTATAAATCCTAATGCAAGTAAAACAAGGTCAGCTTTTAATGTTTCTTTATTACCTGAAGAGGCCATAGAGAATTTTCCGGAGTTCAATTCCCATTTCACTTCTTCTGCAGTTGCCTCAGTTACATTCCCATCAACACCAGTAAATGCAACAGTATTTAATAACCATTTCCGAGTGCAACCCTCCTCATGAGATGAAGATGTCTTTAATATCTGAGGATATGGGCTTGGCCAAGGTGTAGAAGGATTCTTGCCAATAGGGGGTTTAGGCATAATTTCTATTTGAGTAACACTCAATGCACCCTGTCTAATAGAGGTTCCAACACAGTCCGAACCTGTATCACCACCACCAATTACAAGCACATGTTTACCCTTAGCACTAATTCTCTCTTCGTTTTCTTTTAGTTCTCCAAGTTGTGATCTAATTTCCTGAGAAAGAAATTCCATTGCAAAGTGAACTCCTTTAAGATCACGTCCTTCAGGATTAATATCTCTTGGTTTTCCGGCACCCACTGCAAGACAAACAGCATCAAATTCACTCATTATCTGTGCACCTGTTATATCTTTTCCTATCTCAGTATTATTTTTAAAAATGATACCCTCATCAATAAGAAGTCTTAGTCTGCGATCAATAATATGTTTACTCAACTTAAAGTTTGGAATACCATATCTTAATAAACCACCTATGCTGTTATCTTTCTCAAAAACAGTAACAAGATGACCTTTCTGATTTAACTGCTGTGCTGCAGCAAGACCGGCAGGGCCAGATCCTATTATTGCAATTCTCTTTCCTGTACGTTTTTTTGGAACATGCGCTTGAATCATTCCTTCTATAAATGCAACCTCTGTAACTGATGCTTCGTTTTCACGAATTGTAACAGGTGCATCATGCAAAGAAAGAACACACGATTTTTCACAAGGAGCCGGACAAACTCTTCCTGTAAACTCTGGGAAGTTATTAGTTTCATGTAAAACCTCAACACCCCTTTTCCAGTCTCCTTTGTATATATAATCCTGCCACTCAGGCATTTTGTTGCCAAGTGGACATGCCCAATGACAGAAAGGTATTCCACAATCCATACAGCGTGAAGCCTGTTGCTTTCTATCCTCTCTATTAAGGGTTTGTTCCACCTCTCCGTGGTCATATATTCTTTCACTCAGCAAACGATAACCAGCCTCTTTTCTTGGTATCGTAATAAATGCTTTTGGATTTCCCATCTTCTTATATCTTTAAAAATCCGTTAAAGGATCTAATTCGTTAATAATCTCTCTCTACTACAGCAATCTTAAGTTCAAGTTCAGCAATTTTCCTTTCCTGAAGAACCTTTTTATACTCAATTGGCACAACTTTTTTAAACTTAGTCACATATTGATCCCAGTTATTTAAGATTTTCTTTGCCATTTCACTATTAGTATATTGCAGATGCTTTGAGATTAAACCTTTAAGTTCATAAATATCTGATATATCTTCAACCAGCGATAGCTCCACCATCTCCATATTGCAGAAGTAGTCGAAATTGTTCTTTTCATCTAGCACATAAGCTACTCCACCACTCATACCGGCTGCAAAGTTTCTGCCTGTAGCACCCAAAACAGTAACAATGCCACCTGTCATGTACTCACAGCAGTGGTCTCCTGCACCCTCAATTACCGCAACCGCACCTGAATTCCTTACAGCAAACCTTTCGCCTGCTATACCATTGATATACACTTCTCCAGTTGTTGCACCATATAGCGATGTATTTCCACAAATTATGTTGTTTTCAGGATTAAAGTTGCTGCCTCTTGGAGGAGTAACAACTATTCTGCCACCAGAAAGTCCTTTGCCTATATAGTCATTTGTATCACCATGAAGATAAAATGTAACACCTTTTACTAAGAAAGCTCCAAAGCTTTGACCTGCTGAACCATCAAAATAGGCCGATATAGTATGATCAGGCAATCCTGCTTCACCATATTGAGCAGCTATCATTCCTGAAAGCATAGCACCTGTGGTTCTATCTGTATTTTTAATAGTTTTCTTTATACCAATAGGATGCTGAAATTCTATTGATGGCATTGCTTCTTTAATTAGTTCTCTGTCTAATACATCATCAATCTTATGATGTTGTTGAGCAACATGTCTTAAAGCATTAGTCTTTGCCTCTTCAGGGAAATATACAATTTTAGAAATATCAATCTTATCAACTTTAGGAGTATCGATATATTCCCTTTTCGATAATAAATCAGATCTTCCAATTAGCTCATTCAAAGATTTGAATCCCATTGAAGCCAACTCTTCTCTAACATTTTCGGCAAGGAATTTAAAATAGCTAACCAACTGTTCATAGTGTCCTGTAAATCGTTTGCGGAGGTCGGTATTTTGAGTTGCTATACCAACAGGGCAAGTGTTAAGGTGACATTTTCTCATCATCACGCAACCTAATACAATTAGAGCACTTGTCGCAAAACCATACTCCTCAGCACCTAACATTGCAGCAATTACGATATCTCTACCTGTTTTAAGCTGTCCATCTGTCTGCAGTTTTACTTTGCCGCGCAGGTTATTCATAACAAGAGTCTGCTGAGTTTCTGCAAGACCAATCTCTAGAGGCATACCCGCATGTTTGATAGAGCTGGCAGGGCTTGCGCCAGTACCACCCTCAGATCCACTGATTACAATTAAATCAGCCTTTGCTTTTGCCACCCCTGCAGCGATAGTCCCAACACCACTTTCAGATACCAGTTTAACACTTACTGTAGCATTTGGATTCACATTCTTCAAATCGAATATTAGCTGAGCTAAATCCTCAATTGAATATATATCATGATGAGGTGGAGGAGAGATCAGAGAAATACCAGGAATAGAGTGCCTTGTTTTTGCAATAATTTCATCTACTTTATAACCTGGCAACTGTCCTCCTTCACCCGGTTTTGCTCCCTGTGCAATCTTAATCTGCAACTCATCTGCATTTACAAGATACTCAGTAGTAACACCAAATCTTCCTGAAGCTACCTGTTTTATAGCACTTCTTCTAGATAAACCATCATCCGAAACAGTGAATCTTGCAGGATCTTCACCACCCTCACCGGTATTACTTCTACCACCAATAATATTCATTGCAACTGCAAGTGCCTCATGTGCTTCTTTACTAATTGAGCCATATGACATTGCACCGGTGCAGAATCTCTTCAAAATATTTTCAATAGGTTCAACTTCCGAAATATCTATTGGGTTCTGTTTGTAATCTAATAGGTCTCTAATGAAAGTTGGTTTTTCCTTATTATTTACAACGTTACAGTAGTCTTTAAACAGTTTATAGTTATTTGTTTTTGTTGCCAACTGTAATCCTGCTATAGTTTCAGGATTCCAAGCGTGATATTCACCCTTTACTCTATATGCATAAGTACCTGTATTGTTTAGTGTAAAAGGAGTTGAATCATCATTGTTTAATCCTTCATAAAAAGGTTTAAGCACTTCATTCGTAATATCATCCATATCAATGCCTTCAATCTTAGAAGAGATTCCCTTGAAGTAACTTTTTAGAACAGGAGTTGATATACCCAGTGCTTCAAATATATGCGCACCTCTGTAACTTCTAAGAGTAGAATTGCCCATTTTTGAAAGAACTTTTAAAAGTCCTTTATTTATTGCTTTAATATAATTCTTTTTGGCAGTACTTAAATCAATATTAATAATGCCACTTTTTATCTGTTGCTGCAATATTGCAAAAATCATATATGGATTCACAGCATTCGCTCCAAATCCAAAAAGTAGTGCAAAGTGCATAACTTCACGAGGTTCTGCACTCTCAACAACAATATCAATCTGCATTCTTTTACGCTTCTCTACTAAGTATAGATGAACTGCAGATGTTGCCAATAATGAAGGAATAGGAGCATGTTTAGTATCAACACCCCTATCACTTAAAACGATGTAGTTTTTACCTTCATCTACAGCCTTTTCCACACTCAGACAAAGTTCGTCAAGCGCAATTTTTAATCCTTCCGATCCTCTTGCAGGATCAAAATGCATTGGAATAACTGCTGTAGAAAAACCTTTATAGCGCAAGTTTAAAAGGATATCAAATTGTGTGTTTGTCAATACGGGGCTTTTTAATTTTACAATAGGCGACATTTCCGGCATATTCTCGAGCACATTTTGATGAATAGCACCCATATATCCGGTTAGCGACATCACCAACTCCTCTCTGATTGGATCAATCGGAGGATTGGTAACCTGAGCAAACTGTTGCCTGAAGTAGTTAAATAGTCTCTGTGGTTTTTCACTAAAAGGAGCCAGAGTTACATCGTTGCCCATTGAAGACACAGGCTCTTTGCCCTCTACAGCCATTGGGTTAATCAACAAATTGATATCTTCAACTGAGTACCCAAATACTTTTAGTAGTGCATCGTGATTTTTAACCTCATTAATAACCGAACGTCCAGAGGTAATATCATCAATGTTTATACAGTTTTTGTTAAGCCATTCTTTATATGGAAATGCATTTGCCAATTCACCTTTAAGCTCTTCGTCATGATAAATTTTACCTGTAAGAGAATCGATAATCAACATCTTGCCCGGTTTCAGTCTGCCTCTTTCTTTTATATCAGCAGGTTCAAAGTCGATTGTCCCAGTTTCAGATGCAATTACCATTATACCTGAGTGAGTTATAGTATATCTCGCAGGACGTAATCCATTTCTGTCGAGCATACCACCGGCATACCTCCCATCACTATAAATTAATGTTGCTGGTCCGTCCCATGGCTCCATCATCATACTATGATATTCATAGAATGCTTTAAGCTCAGCAGAAATTGGGTTCTTATCATTAAAACTTTCAGGAACAAGCATTGCCATTGCGTGAGGAAGAGTCTTACCCGACATTAACAGAAACTCCAGTACATTGTCAATTGAAGCACTATCACTCATGTTTGGTTGAACAATCGGGTAGAGTGGTGTCAAATCTCCTAATTTGTCAGATTTGAGCACCCTCTCCCTACTCTTCATCCATTGTCTGTTACCTCTTATAGTATTTATCTCACCGTTGTGGGCAAGCATTCTGAAAGGTTGAGCCAAATCCCATGTGGGAAAAGTATTTGTACTGAAACGAGAGTGAACCAGAGCCAATCTACTTGTGAAATTTGCATCTGAGAGATCAGGGAAATATTCTCTTAGCTGTAGAGAAGATAACATTCCCTTATAAATCATCTGTTTAGTTGAAAGACTAACTATATAAAATGTTCTCTCTTTCACCACCTTATGACCTATAAGGCTATTTTCAATCTTCTTTCTAAGAATATATAATTTTCTCTCCAACTCTTCTGAAGAGCCTGAACCAGAAATAAAAAGCTGTTTAATAACAGGTTCATTAGATAGAGCAATCTCACCCAAGCATTCACTGTTAACAGGCACATCCCTAATACTTAATAGAGTTAATTGTTCATTTGCTACTATCTCTTTTATCAAATTGATGCAAAACTCTCTTTCAATATCCTCTTTTGGTAGAAATACAAGACCTGTTCCATACTTTCCCTCAGCAGGTACAGCAATCCCTTGAAGCAGAATGAATTCATGTGGTATCTGTACTAAAATACCAGCACCATCTCCTGTAATATTGTCAGAACTTTCTGCACCTCTGTGGACCATATTTTCAAGAACTTGCAATCCTTTCTCAATAATTGAATGAGATTTCTCTCCATTGAGTGTTATAGCTAATCCAACTCCGCATGCATCATGCTCGTTGTTAAATGAGTAAAGCGATTGTTCTTCAATATTGTCTATTCGACTAAATATAGTTTTATTGTTCATCTTAATCTTTTTTATAGTGAGGTTGCAGATCATTTTATTACCTATTAACTAACTGATAAATAGTAGTTCTCTATATTTTGGAAGAGTCCACATTCTGTTATCAACTATCAGTTCTAACTTATCTACATGATATCTTATCTTATTGAAGTATACTTCAACGTTATCATGATAAGCAACCGCTTTATCACGAGCATCTGATAATTTATTTGCAGCTTTACGTGCTTCAACCATTTCATAAACATTCTTATTTATAGCAGAAATATGATCAGCAATCTCTTCAATTAATGAGGCATCCTCTCTCGACATCTTTTCAGCTTTCTCTCCATTAAATACCATCTTCATTTTATAAAGATTATCAAGAAGCATAGATTGATATTCAGTTGCCACAGGTATAATATGATTCATACATAAGTCACCTAAAACCCTACCTTCAATCTGAATCTTCTTAGTATAAGTTTCCCATTTCACCTCATTTCTTGCATGTAATTCTTTCTTGTTCAACACTCCAATGCTTTCAAACATATTAATTGACTGTTCAGAAGTATATGCATCCTGAATTACAGGAACACTTGTTTCACAATCCAAACCGCGTTTTGCAGCCTCTAGTTTCCACTCTTCGCTATAACCATTTCCTTCAAAACGAATTGGTTTAGACTCCTTAATGTAATGTCTGAGAGTGTCATAGATAGCCTCTTCAGTTTTCATCCCACTAGCTGTTTTTTTGTCAATTTCTTTCTTAAATTCAATAAGCTGAGCTGCTACTACTGAGTTGAGTGCAGTCATTGCAGGCGAACAGTTTGCCGAAGAACCTACAGCTCTAAACTCAAATCTGTTACCAGTGAATGCAAAAGGAGATGTTCTGTTTCTGTCTGTGTTATCAATCAAAACTTCTGGGATATGTGCTACACCAAGCTTCATCGATTGTAATTCATCAACCGAAATTTCATCATCATCAGAACTGTTTTCAATCTTATCAAGCACAGCAGTAATCTGTTTACCAAGAAATACTGAAATGATTGCAGGAGGAGCTTCGTTTGCACCCAAACGGTGCGCATTGTTAGCTGACATAATTGAAGCTTTTAACAGAGCATTGTGTTTATATACAGCCAATAGAGTGTTTACAAGAATAGTTACAAACAATAGATTTTCGTTAGCACTCTTTCCGGGTGTAAAAAGACCAATACCAGTGTCTGTGCAAAGCGACCAGTTGTTGTGTTTACCCGAACCATTAACTCCGGCAAATGGTTTCTCATGTAGTAACAGCTTGAAGTTGTGCTTATTGGCAATTTTATGCATAAGCGACATTACCAAAAGGTTCTGATCAACTGCTAAGTTTGTTTCTCCAAAAATAGGAGCAAGCTCAAATTGATTTGGAGCCACCTCATTATGGCAAGTTTTCAAAGGTATGCCATATTTATATGCTTCATGTTCAATCTCTTGCATAAATGCAGCCACTCTTGTTGGAATAGATCCGAAATAGTGATCTTCCAACTGTTGGTTTTTGGCACTCTCATGACCCATTAAAGTTCTCTCAGTTAGAATTAAATCTGGTCTTGCAGCATATAAAGCTTTATCAACCAAAAAATATTCCTGCTCCCAACCAAGGAAAGAATATACCTTTTTTACTTCAGGATAAAACAGTTTGCAAACATCTACTGCTGCTTTATCAATTGCATTCAGAGCTTTTAACAGAGGAGTCTTATAATCTAATGCTTCTCCTGTATATGAGATAAATACAGTTGGAATACAAAGTGTATCGTTTAAAATAAATGCCGGTGATGAAGGATCCCATGCAGTATAACCTCTAGCCTCGAAAGTATTTCTTATACCACCACTTGGAAAGCTTGAAGCGTCCGGTTCTTGCTGAGCCAACAATTTACCTGAGAAACGTTCAATTACATCTCCGGATGGTCCATCAGCATAATCAATAAATGAATCGTGCTTCTCGGCAGTTCCTTCTGTTAGTGGTTGAAACCAGTGTGTGTAATGTGTAGCTCCCATTTCTATAGCCCACATTTTCATGCCTGCTGCAACATGATCTGCAATACCCCTAGTAAGTGTTTTTCCATTGTCAATCGCTTCTAAAACAATACTCATAGTCTCTTTTGAAAGATACTTCGACATCTGAGCACGATTAAAAACATATTTGCCATAATATTCGGATGGTAGTTTCCCTGGGGAAGCTACTTCAACTGGTACTCTTTTCGACGCTTCTTCTACCGCTTTAAATCTTAATGTTGACATATGAAATATACATTTTTAGTGGTTTATATAAATAAAGTATGTAATATGGTACAAAAGTAGACAAAAAGATTTAAAAACCAAGTAAAAGAAGAAAAAAGATAGAAAAACAAGAATAAATTAACAAAAGGATACCAAACTATGATAATGTCTAGCAAAAGGTTTAAATTAAAAAACCTCCTGCAACTCTATATTTTGCAAGAGGTTTATAAATTCTATTTATCTTATTTTCTTATGAATAAGTGTGTACGCTATGTTGTGCCGATGGTAGATAGTTAACTCCATACCAGCAAATTTGCAGAAATATAAATGATATTATAAGAATAATCATTGAAGTTCTATTAGAGGAGTTTCTTTTTGTTCTATAATGGATATATACCAAATATCCCAACCAGGTAATGGCAGCCCAAGTCTCTTTCGGATCCCAACTCCAATAGTGTCCCCAGGCTTCTTTTGCCCATATTGCTCCCATCAGCATTCCGAGTGTAATACAGGCCGTACCCGCATACACCATATTGTCGGCCATTATCAATATCCCGGAAGGATTTGATATTTTTTTTTCACGTACTAAATAGTAAATTGCGACTAACGTTACAGCTCCCAATATAGCATAAGAGAACATGTAAATTATTACATGTGGAGAAAACCATGGACTTTGAAGTGCAGGCATTAATACCTTATTGTGAATATCAGGTTTCACAATATTCACAATAATAAAGACAGCAGATAAGATTGTTGTAAAAGATAAAATCCACTTGTAGTTCCATCTGATGTAAGTCAGTACTCCGGCGACAGGCAGGAAGAACGAATACCACAATCGAGTCTCACCCATTGTTCTGAGTGGTGGACGCTCAAGTGAAACCCATAAACCTGCAATAAATGCAGCAAATATTATCAATCCGGTTGTAGTCATCAGTGCCGGAAATATTTTGTTTCTGTTTTTATATGCTAAAACTGCCCCTCCTAACCAAAAAAGCAGAGAAGCAACAGCAAAATAGATAAATAAATCCCAAGTCATACCTTATTTTGTTTAGGTCCTGCAATAAAAATAAATAAAGCCCCTGCCATCAACATAATTATACCGGTGTATACAACCTTTAACCAAGGATCTCTAACCAGTTCAAATACAGAAGTGTCAGAATATTTACCCTTCGTGTCGTCGTAGCTATATTGATAAATTGTCCAATCTTCAACCGATAAAGGCTTATTCACCTCAATAACATAACTTTTAACAAGTCCATCCTCAGTGTAGAGAGTGATATATGAACTATATCTCTTAACTTCTTGCGGAGGCATTGCAATACTCAGTTTGTCATCAACCTTAAGTATACTGTGAGGAAGCATGTAACTGCCGTTTGTTACCCAACCTTCAACTGGATAATCCAACCCGGGTTTGGTGGCTTTTATTTTAATAGCTGTTGTTGCACCATCCATTTTCATTGGAACAACATTCGAAAAAGTGCTGTCTTTGAAAATAATTGCATTAGGATAATAGTCTAATATTTCAATATTTATTCCAGCCAACTGAACAGTTTTGCCAACACCTTCATACATATAACTTTCGGGTCGTGCTTCTGGAAGCATCCTTCCTGTTTCGCTCTCAATTACAACTAATTTAGGGTAATACTGCTCAATAGTAAATGTGTCGAGTTGTATAGCAAGGTTCAACTCCTTCATCTCACCTTTAGAGTTCAAAGCCCTCCATTCAAGATTTCCCTCAGTAACACTCATTGTAAGACGCTCAAGATCGGCACTTCCTAATATTCCTCCAAAAAGAGCCAAAAAAAGTCCTATATGGTTTAGGTAAAAGCCAATATCACGAACCGACTGCTTTTGTTTAGTCCTTCTCAATATTGTTAACCCTAAAATTACAAGCATATACAAGCATGACAAGACAAAAGGCCAGGAGGTAGTCATACTATGCCATCCAAGAGTTGATGTGAAGTTAGTGGGTAATTGCTCAATTGGCTTATCGTATTCAAACTGAGGCAACAATCCAAGAATAACAGACATTATTATCAACACTATAATTGAGGGTAGGGTTGAGTATGCACTTGATAGCCATCTCACTATTCTACTTTTATAGGCGACAAAGTGTGTAACAAGAAGCCCTATTACAAATAGGGCTCCTAATACTTTATTTATTGGTGAAGCAAATAATATGGGGTTAATGTTTCCCAGAGTCAACTGCAGCATTAATCCTGCAATAACAACACCTCCAGCAACTATAAAACCTTCGGTATACCCCCATGGCTGCTCCCAGATTTTTCGGGATGGTTTATTCATCAATAATCAATACTAATATATTAGAATTTAGATTGTTGTTAGTCCTATTTTAAACTAACCAGTCTATTATTAGACTTTGCTGTTTCAATCCATTTTGGAACAATATTTTCCTGAAAATTACTTTTGTTGGCTCTCTCCTTATTCATATCTAATCCAATATAAGACTGAGCCTTTTCCTTTGTTGAAATATCTGGAAGAGGAACGCCACCCGTATGACCTAAAGTAGTAAGTACCTGAGCAATTTCAAAACGTGCTTTATGAGCTCTGTCGAGACTTAAAGATAATATTCTGTGAAACTCAACTGGTGAGTGGAAAGCACCACCATGCGATGCAACTGCATAATCCCAGCGCCACTGAGCTTGACGAATAAGTTGTAATGCATTATTCATTTGAACTTCGGTAGCTCCTTTTTCCCATGCAAATTGAGCCTCAATATGAGCAGTAGCAAGTTCCTTTTCAACTAAAGTCCGTATCTGATCGGCACTACGCTGACGTTGATAAACTGCATTGCGAAGATCCTCCTCTGATTCGCGATGACAAACCTGGCAAGTGTTGTTCATGCTTGCCAATGGACTTCTAACATGATGACTGCTCGATTTTATACCACCTTCAGATACATATGGCATATGACAATCTGCGCAAGAAACACCTCGCTGAGCATGAATACCTGTTTTGTAGATCTCATAATCGGGATGCTGAGCCTTAATAATTGGAGCTTTACTCAAAGCATGAGTGTAGTCTTTAAATTGGATACTGTCATAATATTGTTCTGCACCTTCCATTGTGAGTCCATTATGCCAAGGGAAAATAAGATATTTACCTTCAGGTGTAAAGTAATATTCAACATGACACTGAGCACAAGCCAAAGAACGCATATCCTGATGTGAAGCCTCAAGAATATCCATTCCCATAGATTCAAAACCCTCAATAAGAGCAGGTCTACTAATTTGTAACTCCATCGTTTCTCCATCATGACAATCGGCACAACCTATAGGATTTACCACTTCATGACCCCAATGAGCCCAAGGTTTATTATAAAACTCAGCAACTCCAACCGAATCCATAAGACGTGGAACATCAGGACTTTTGCAAGTCCAGCATGTGGCAGGTTGCGGACCATCTTCAGCAGTCATAGGAGAACCTGTACGAAGTGTATGTGTAACATCGGCAACTGCATGCATATGTCCTCTGGGTGTACCATAATCTTTTGAAAAAGCATATCCTGCCCAAAGTATTACCATTTCCGGACGCTGATCCAAAACATCCACCACACTACTTCCATTATATTCGCTCTGAAAAGATGTGTCGGCTGTTTGAGTCCAAGACTCGTACTGGCGAGGGAAGTCGGTCGCAAACACCTCATTTCGCGATTCAATACCTTTTATATCAACCAATTTGTTATACATCATACTGGTGATTTCAGCTCTTCGCTCAGTAATGGATGCGGCAAGCATACCAAGTAAGAAAACTACTCCTATCGTAATAAAGAATAGTAACCAGCCTACCCAAGGCTTCATCTTGTTATTGTCTTGTTTACTGCTCATAATATATCTTTTTTCAGTTTGTTGCTACTCTATTTAACTATTTCTTAGTTGAAGTAAGATTATGCAGCCATTCCGGCACATTACTCTCTGGCATCGGTACACTTGCACCGGGAGTTGAAGAAAGTGATCTGCTTCGTGTGTGAGGTATGTCTCTGTGGCAATCCCAGCATGCACTTCCACCAATTTCTTGCATCCCTTTCCAGCTATGACGACCTGTTTCAACAAACTCAGTGTTGAGCTGAGTGTGACATCTAATACAGTTACTCATTAAAGCTTGTGAATTTATCGGTTTTGCCTTCATCGCCTGATCTTCAGTGCGTTTTGTAAACACCACTCCATGATTATATCCATTAAGACCCTTTACAAAATACTTTTTCACAATATTGTCATGGGGCATATGACAATCATTACATGTAACATCACGACCATGTGAGCTATGCATCCAAGTAGCATAGTATGGAGCCATCACATGACAGTTTACACATGTTTTAGGATCGTCTGAAAGATAACTGTATGCTCTCGAAGATATGAAGGTATATATAAAGATACCCACAAAAGCTCCTGAAATGATGATTGCAGGATATTTCCAGCCCCCACGTGGTCTGACCTGATTCCAAAAGTTTCGCAGTATACTCATGGTTTGCTAACTTTAAAGAGTTTTTTACATTAATAGCAAAGAAAGAATATAAAGTATGAATAAACTGTAATAATTATGACGTTTTTCAAAAAAAAACTATATTAGTACTCTTTAAATAGCTATTTTGATATAAATCATAAAATCAGGTACATGAACAACGAAAATATATATCTTCAGCATGCACGAATGATATTTCAATGTCCTTT
The DNA here is from genome assembly GCA_964384545.1 of uncultured Proteiniphilum sp. Taxonomy (GTDB): domain Bacteria; phylum Bacteroidota; class Bacteroidia; order Bacteroidales; family Dysgonomonadaceae; genus Proteiniphilum. The sequence continues at coordinate 2,334 of CAYLKV010000036.1, read as the reverse complement.
GTGCTGTAATGTGCCCGAAGTACAACGTGATCAATTCCTTCAAGATGTAAGATTCACTGTAAGAGATTATTATAAGGGTGATATTATTGTTACACAAGGCTCATCAACAGAAACACTTTTTATATTAATAAAAGGGGAGGTGTCAACAGAAATGGCCGATGAGAAAGGTGATTTCCTGGAGATTGAGTATATAAAAGCACCTTACCCGATGGCAACAGGCTTTCTATTTGCTGCCAATAATCGCTCGCCAGTCTCTGCAATTTGCAAAAGTGATTGTAAAGTTATCGCAATTCCAAAAGAGAATGTATACCATTTAATGAGGAAGTATGAGGCATTTATGCTCACTTTTTTATCATATATTTCAAATAAAGTTTTTTTCCTTTCCGAGAAGTTGCGACTAGTTTCTCTCCGTACTATTCGAGCAAAACTGGCTTACTACCTCTTAAAAGAATCAGGAGGAAAAGATGATTTTATATTACAAACATCAAGAGAAGATATGGCTCGCCTTTTTAGTGTATCACGTCCTGCACTGGTGAAAGTTATGATGGAAATGGCCGATGAGGGAATAATTGAAGTTAACCGAAGAGATATAAAGATTAAAAATAGAGCATTTCTGCAAAATATGTTTTAGGTGTATCATATTATTCATACTTAAACATCTTTTCTATTTCTTTTAAATAGATGTCAAATAACACATCCTCATTATAACAGCAGTATAGAACAAAATATCCACAATCATTTTTCTGTAACAGCAAAATTATGGTCCTTTGATTCGATGCTACTTTTGATTATAGAACCAATTGAACCAAAGGAGGGTGTACTTTTTATATATAAAAATTTCATTTTTTTCAATAAAATCCTTCAGGAGGATTGTATGTTATTCCCATCGACTGCAGTGTCTAAACATCACCTTTACTAATGTTGTGGTTGTCGTTTAGTCTAAAGCTTTGCTCAAAAGTGAGATGTTGACCAAAAGATTTTACTGACATTACAGATAATGCGAATATAAAAATAAGGAGTGTTGATAATCTCATAATTATTATTAAGTTTTATATTCTAATGAATTAACACTTTTGTAATAACTCATATTATTTAATACATGGCGAACAGTACACTTAATAGTAAGCTGTTTATCTAGAGGTTGTTATATTAATCGTTTCTTCAGGGTCGGGACTATCAAGAACATAGAACACACCACTGTTTTCTTTTACGTTTAATTCTTCAAAATTATGGCCTATACAGAAAAATTCTAAAGTCACAATTGGTTCATCAATATCTATTTCAAAATATCCATCATATGAACAAGGGGCATCATTTTTACGAATCTCTCTTACTATCCTTACAAATGGAAAATCAGCAGCAAATCCATCTTCAATTAAAACATAACCTATTACTTTTTTATCTGAATCTATTTTTTTGCTTAAAACCCTTTCTTTATTACCTGCACTATCAGTAAACGATCTGAGTGTAAGCCAGTATGCAGAATCATAATCTTTTGGTTGAGGCTTAATATTTTGCATATCTATCTGTAGATCTGCATTTTTTTTAAGCTCAATATCTCTATATATTAGATATTTTCCATTATTGTAAAGGAGAATAGCGTCGTATGTACCCGATAATTTATTATAATAACGTTCATTTTTATTTATAGAATCAAGAAGATGTATAGCACCTGTTTCCTTATTTCTAAATAGTATATTTCCGACTCCTGACAGATCATTTTCATAAGGTAAATTGAATGTAAGCCTCATGTCAGGGTAAACAATATAAAATGATGTGGGATTCCATCCATTTGTACTACCGTTTGCAGGTAAGCAATTGAACAATATTGAGAGGAGCAGAATCGTGTTTATTTTGAGACAGAAAGATTTCACAATGTTTGTTTTTTAATTTAGCAGATAGTTCAGCACTTTATACAACCACAAAAAGGATACTTAACATTATATTCAATAAGTGTTAACATTACTACAATCTGATGGCATATAAATACTAATTGTTTGAGCATTCCATTGATTTCTACAAAAATAGTAAAACAACAACAAACTTCTAAGTCTATTTATGATTATATATCATTTTATCATCTCAAATCCCAACAAAGCCCCAATTAACTTCGAATTAACACAGTATCAATACTGTATCAACACCCTGTTTATACATAGTTAATACAGTGTTAATAGGGATTTGGTAGGAACTAAGTCAGGATTAAGTGTTGACTAATCTGAAGCTTTCTAAAATGTATCTTCCTTTTTTGTACCTTTATAAAATATTCTTTATTTGATATAACTTATGGCAAAACATGCACTTAAATAATAGTCTCTGGTTATGGAAAAGAAA
>CAYLKV010000035.1:0-21051 GCA_964384545.1 uncultured Proteiniphilum sp. | reverse complement strand
TCCATTTGTTCTCCGGGAAGAAAATCTTCTATAAAAATATCGCTATTGCAACCGGGCAGAAACATCAGCACGCTTAAAAACAGTAGTTTGTGTATTTTAATTCCCATATTTTATGCTACTATGACCTACAGATATACAGATAATCAACTATTACTACAGAGGCAGAAGAAGGAGAATTGCTGCATCATAAAATATTAATAAACATTAAATTGTCTAATCTCCCTGTTCAACGGTACGATTAACCACCCGTACCGGATATTTGTGTTGCACATTGTTGAAAATAATGCAATTGATAGAGATGTGCAACAGTTAAAAATGAATATCAGTAGCCCTGCAAAAAGAGACCAATGTCGGCAACAGGTAAGTTGAAATGGTTCGCCACATAGGAGTTGACCATTTTTCCAGGTATACATATAGAAGCCAGACGCAAAACCACGGTCGAAACGGATAAAATGTGCTAGATCGCCATAATCTCCAAGGTTCGTGATGAGGGAGACAAGGATGTTGCTCAGCGCCATGGAGGCAGTACGTGCAACCCTTGAGCTGAGACTCATTTCACAGAAATGCAATACACCATACTTTTCAAAGATGACCGGGTGATCGGGTAAACATGCTTCCATAGTGCTCTCAAAACATCCTCCTTGGGCCATCCGAAGGTCGATGATGAGCGCTCCACGCTTCATCTCTCGGATAAGATCTTCGGAAATGCGGTAAATATGGGTTTTATTGATATATTGCATAGCGCCTATTACCACATCGGCCGACCGAAATACGTTCTTCAACACATTCGGTTGAAGGATGGAGGTGAAGAGTGAGATCCCCAGCTCATGGCGTATATTGCGCAATTTTTGAATGTCATTGTCGAATACTTTTACCGAGGCTCCCAACGCCATTGCGGCACGGGCAACCATGGTGCCGGTAGCTCCAGCACCAATGATCACTACCTCTGTTGGGGAGATACCCGGAATGCCTCCTAAAAGAATTCCTTTACCACCATGGGCATTGCTGATTAGCTCTGCAAAATAGTCCAGATCCTGAATAGAATAGGGCTGAGGATCTCCAAATACAATAGCGGTGAATTTTTCAGGTTCATTATACTTGTATAAAGGAAAATCGATAGAATTTGGAAGTTTACCTGTAGGCACAACTCTTTTATATTTAAATTCTTCGGAAGAACCATCAGGTTTGTGATGATAATAAAACTGAGGTATAAAAATTTTCGTTTACAGAAGTTTTTGTATCCACTTGGTTTAATTACGAATACTGTGTTGTCATGGTTTACAGTTATTTAGTAAAAGCCATTATCATCTGTAATAACAACTTCTACTCTGTTAGAAACTGCAACATTAGATATTCCTTTTTCACTCCTCTCTTTTCTTCCATTTTTTTACTGTCTTCAAATACATATCCTTAGGGTATGTAAATCAATAAGTTCTTCTTCATTGCTTTATAATTTATTTTGTTTCTTTAATCAAAACAATAAAAACTATGCAAATGTCTTTTATATCTGTTACAAAAATGTGAATATTTACCCGGTTTAATACTTAAATGTTGATTTCTTTTTAATGTCAGATCTATTTTCAACAGGAATTATAGTGAACCCCCATTTATAATCTTTATTTGCAAAGATACTATATTCAGGTAAAGGACGTGCTCCCCAACTGTTATATCCCGCAACACCCTGTTGCATCATGTCTACGCATACTTCAACATAGTCTCTGTGTACAATATCATTCAAATGAGTTTGGCGAGGTCTTCTATTCTTAGCTTCTTCCTCCGAACGATTTGCTATTTCTTCACTACTAAAGTTATTCCATTGGTACGGACTATCTGTTGCTTCTTCAGAATCAAAATCTTCAACACTATTTCGAAGTGCATTAAATCCAATTGTGTTATCTGCAACAATAAGAAGACCATTTTTATTACCTGTCAAAGCAACCCATCTTATATCAGAACGATGACCATTCTCCTGTGGGCGAGTATAAGGCACATACATATCTTCAGCAGTTGTTTTATAATACCCAACCTTAGAACCTGAAGCTCTGTCAACATAATTTTCATCCGGACCTTTACCAAAGTATTCAACATTATTCATAGTTTTTGGTAAACGGAATCTCACTCCAATTCTCGGGATAGTAAGAGTGGAGGATGTTTTTCTCGCAGCAAAAGCTTCTGGTGAATATGTCGCTGTAAGAGCAGCTTCAGAAGCTTCAATAGATTTCTCATCCATATCTGTAGAATGGAACTTTACATCAACATTCAATATTCCAGATGGATAGATGTTGTATTTAAAGTTGTAAAGATTACCGGCAGCAAGCAAGTATGTTACGTCCACTATAACATTTTCTCCTTCCTGTTGTGTTTTAGTATCTACAACATTGAAGTTTCTACTAGATTGTTTCCAAACCTGTAAGCGATGTGGAGCTCCATTTCCATAGTCATTATCATTTGGTCCACGCCAGAAGTTTGGTTGAACACCAAACCCATCTATAAAATATTCTATTCCGTTTACTTTATAGGAAGTAACTACTCCTTTAGTTTTATCAAATTCAAAATGGATTTTAGAAGATGATATTTGAATAGTTTTCTCGCTTTCTTTTATATCAAGTTGTGAGTATTTACCACTTTCAGTATATAATAATTTAGCCTCTTCTATTGGCAACTTAAACTGTTCAATAGCAACAATATATCCAGCTGGGATCAATGGTTCTGACACTTTCTGAATTACTTCAAAATTGATAAAGTATTCATTACCTGCTTTAGGTTTAATATTTTCTATAGGTAATGATTTTTCTACCGACTCCTGAGGATTAAGAGATACATCAATACTGCCTTCAGAAATTTTCGTCCCGTTTTCTGTTATATTATACTTAAATAAGTAGTTATCTGTATTTGAAAAATATTGTCTGTTAATCACTTTAAATATTCCCATTTCAAGATTAATTGCTTCAAATGCAAAGTTCTGATGAACATATTTTACTTCATTAATTGCAGGGTGGGGAACTCTGTCTGGACCTACTATTCCATTAATAACAAAATTACCGTCGCTAGGGGTATCAATTCCATAATCACCTCCATAAGCCCAAAACATATTACCATTCTCGTCAGTTTTAGCTATACCTTGATCAACCCAATCCCAGATATATGCACCCTGTAGGTTTGGATATTTGTAAATAGCTTCCCATTGAATGTCAATATTTCCATTAGAGTTGCCCATTGCGTGTGAATACTCAGAAGGTACTACAGGTCTGTCACTGCCTTTAGAGCCTACTTCTTCCAACCACTCAGCACTCGGATATTGAGGAACATACATATCGGTATTTAAATCCCATAAAGATCTTTCATAGTTAACCGGACGATTCATGAAACTTCTTTCCTGATCTTTTAGATATCTATATGTATGGAAAAAGTTTATACCATTACCCGCTTCATTTCCAAGTGACCAGAAAGTAACAGAGGGATGATTTTTATTACGTTCAAACATATTTACTGTTCTGTCTAAATGTGCCTGCTCCCACTCAGGATGTCTAGAAGGCGATTTTTCGCCATAATAGAGGCCATGTGATTCAATATTTGCCTCATCATAGACATATAGCCCAATTTCATTACAAAGCTCATAGAAACGACGAGATTGAGGATAATGCGATAGTCTGACAGAGTTAATATTATTCAACTTCATTATCTCGAAATCTTTTCGCATTATATCTTCAGTTACATAATGTCCTGTTTCTGGATTTGTTTCATGAATATTTACACCTTTAAATTTAATGGGTTGACCATTAACTAAAAATAATCTATCTTTTCTGTTCTTAGTTGTTACTGTTTTAATCTCAAATTTACGGAATCCAACAGGGTAGGGGACTACTTCACCATTATCATCTCCCTCTTTTTTTACAGTTATAAGAAGTTTATAAAGGTTTGGATTTTCAGAAGTCCATGTTGCAACATTTGGGAGCTCTGCTTTAAATTTAATTGAACTCTCTCCACCTATCTGAATGCCAATTGCTTTTGTTTCTGAAAGTACAACATTATCTTCATTATTTAACAGCTCATAAGTTACATCTGCATATGAAACAGAATTACCATAGTTTCTAACAGTTGTTTCAAGTTCAAAAATTCCATTTTTGTAGCTATCATCTAATGTAGAGATTACTCTAAAGTCTCGTAATGATGTTTTTGGCTGAGACCATAAGAATACATCACGTTCTATCCCACTAATCCTGAAAAAATCTTGCGCTTCAAGATAGGAGCCGGTACTCCAACGGAATATTTTTATAACTATCGAATTATTACCACTTTTTACATATTTAGTAATATTAAATTCCGCACTAGTCTTAGAATCTTCGCTATATCCAATTTCTTTGCCATTTACATAAACATAAACACCTGATTTAGCTCCATCAAGAGTTAAAAATATCTCTCTTCCATCCCAATTTTCAGGGATATCAATATTTCTACGATAAACACCAACAGGGTTCATTTCTGGTAAATATGGAGGATCCATTTTTGGATAACGTGTTTTAGGATCTCTTTCTACAAATTCATATGGATGATTAACATATATAGGAGTTCCAAAACCTTGTATTTCCCAGTTTCCGGGCACCTTTATATCTTCCCAACCATCGAGAGATACAGTGGAATCGGTCACATTCTCAGGTAGTTGTTTATAGCCATCAACAAAATAAAATTTCCATATGCCGTTTAGTAAAATATAATACTCACTATTTTCAAACTTCTTATTAATAGCATCATTTTTATCTTTAAAAGTCATAAACTGGGTTCTAGGATACTCTTTATTGACTTTTACTACATTTACATCTTGCCAATAGGGTGTTGTTCTTTCTTTTGAAATCAATTTGTATTCTTGAGCATTTATTTTAAACAAAAAGATACTCCCCATTAATGCAACTAAAAACAAAGATTTAATATTCATTATTATTTAGTTTTGTAGTTCTATTTTTTTATTTCTTCTAGTAATGTATTTGCTAATCGACTTGTTCCAATTCTGAAAAGGTCATTATTGCACCATTCTTCTCCCAGCAAGTTTTTCACTATTGAATAGTATATTACAGCATCTTTAATTGTAGAAACTCCTCCTGAAACTTTAATACCTACTTTTTTCTTAGAAGATTTATAGTATGATTTTATAGCCATACACATAACGAATACTGCTTCAGGTGTAGCACCCGGGTAACCTTTTCCAGTAGATGTCTTAATGAAGTCTGCTCCCGAATACATTGATAATATAGACGCTTTGTGGATGTTTTCATTGCTTCCTAATGCTCCAGTTTCAAGTATAACTTTCAATGATTTATCTTCACAAACCGCTTTAATTTCCATTATTTCTTCGCACATTTCTTCGTATTCTTTTTCAAGAAACTGACCAAGATTTATTACAATATCAATTTCATCTGCACCATCAGCCAATGCAAGTGAAGTTTCTGCAATTTTAACTTCCATAAAAGTTTGAGAAGATGGGAAACCAGCCGATACAGCTGCTATTTTAACATCTGCAGTTAGAGCTTCTTTTACAGTATTTACAAAATTAGGATATACACAAATTGCTGCAACATTTTCTAAATCAGGAACAGTACCTTCAAGTTCATTAGTACTTTGTGTAAAGTTCCATATCGATTCTTTTGAATCTGTACTATTCAAACTGGTTAAGTCTATACAACTATAAAGCTTTTTATAGACCTCTTTTTTATTATTTGAATTAAAGTTCTCTGTTATAATCTTTTCTATCTCTTTTACAATTTCCTGTTCAGATAAACTAAACTTGTGCTTTTTTAAAGCATCTGTATATTTATTACTTTCCATATTTTATTGTTTTAGGGGTTATTTGTCAATTTAGTATTATTAATATGTCTAGTAGAATCTCTTTGAGTCTTTTTCTCGATGTTCTTTTTAAATGCTTCTTCTAAATCCACTCCCGTTTGATTCGCCAAGCAGATTAATACCCATAATATATCTGCTATTTCATCAGGAATATTTTTGTTTAAGTCGTTTGCTTTAAATGACTGATCTCCATAAGTTCTTGCGATAATTCTTGCCAGTTCTCCAACTTCTTCAGTCAATATTGCCATATTTGTAAGTTCATTGAAATAGCGAACTCCAAATTTTTTTATCCAATCATCAACCTCTTTTTGAGCTTCATTAAGTGTCATTATTCTCTATTTTTTGAATCGATCCATATCGTCACCGGTCCATCATTAATCAATTTTACTTTCATATCAGCACCAAACTCTCCGGTTTGCACCTCTTTACCTAAATATTCCGATAAATATTTGCAAAATTCTTGATATAGAGGGATTGAGATATCAGCTTTTGCAGCTCGAATATATGATGGACGATTCCCTTTTTTTGTATTTGCATGGAGTGTAAATTGCGAAACAACTAAGATTTCTCCTTCTATTTCGATAACTGATTTATTCATAACCCCACTATCGTCGTCAAATATACGTAAATTAACGGTTTTTTTTACTAAAAACTCAATATCATCTTTAGTATCTTCATTAATTATACCAACAAAAATTAATAAACCATTTTTAATTACCCCTATTATATTATTATCTACCTCAACAGATGCCTCATTAACTCTTTGTATTAATATTCTCATTATATATATTAAATAATATATTAAACAACTCCTTCAATCCAATCTATAATTATCTTTGCCTTACTTTTTCCTACTGTTTTTTCAATTTCAGCGTGATCTGCTTCTTTCAACCTCTTTATACTTTTAAAAGTTCCAAGTAATTTCTTTTTCGTGATAGAACCTATACCTTTAATTGAATCTAATTCAGATTTTATCTGTTCTTTACTTCTTTTCTTTCTGTGATGAGATAATCCAAATCTATGAGCTTCATCACGAAGTTGCTGAATCAATTTTAAAGTCTCCGAATTTTTGTCGATGTAGAGTGGAACTGAATCTTCAGGAAAATAAATCTCTTCTAATCGCTTTGCAATTCCAATTAATCCAATTTTTCCATAGAGCCCAATTTTTCGAAGAGAATCTGCAGCAGAATGTAATTGACCCTTACCTCCATCAATTACAATAAGTTGCGGTAGTTTTTCGCCTTCATTAAGCAGCCGAGAATAACGTCTTTCAATAACTTCAGCCATTGATGCGAAATCATTGGCTCCTACAACTGTTTTAATATTAAAATGTCGATAATCTTTCTTAGAGGGTTTTGCTTTTTTAAAAACAACACAAGCAGATACAGGATTAGTACCCTGAATATTTGAATTATCAAAACATTCGATATGCCATGGCACTTCTTTAAGTTGTAAATCTTTTTTAACAGTAGTTAAAATCCTTGTAGCTCTCTGATCAGGATTAAGCATTTCAGATTTTTTTAATTTATCTAACTTGTATTGTTTTACATTCTTCTCCGATAGTGCCAATAATTTCTTTTTATCTCCTATTTTAGGAATTGTAAATTCTACATTTTTCAGAATAATGTCTGGAAGAAAGGGAACAATTATCTCTTTAGAATTACTGTTAAAACGATGCCTCATTTCAACAATTCCAAGTCCTAATAGTTCCTCTTTATTTTCATCAAGTCGCTTTTTGTATTCAAATGTATAAGCTTGATTAACCCCACCATTCACTACATGTAGATAATTAATAAACGCAGAACTTTCATCTTCCTCTAAAGAAAAAACATCAAGATTATAATTGATATTACTAACTACTTGCGATTTTTCTTTAAAATTATGAATTAGCTCTAATTTCTCTTTTAATTCATGTGCCTCTTCGAATCTCAACTTATTTGCAAGATTATGCATCTGTTCAAGAATTCTTTTTTCAATTATCCCAACATTACCTCTTAAGATTTCATTAATTTCGGATACGTTTTTATTATAATCTTCTAATGGTTGAAGAGCTTCACATGGACCCTTACATCTATTAATATGATATTCTAAGCAGACATTATATTTTCCTTCTGCTATTTTTTCAGGGGCAAGATTCAATCTACAGGTCCTAATTTTATATACTTTTCTAATTATTTCAAGTAAAGCATTAACAGACTGAATAGAGGTATAAGGGCCATAATATCTTGATCCATCTTTTACAATATTCCTTGTTTTGAAAACACGAGGAAAATATTCATTTTTAATTACGATAGAAGGATATGATTTATCATCTTTTAGTAGTACGTTATATCGTGGTCTTAATTTTTTAATAAGGTTATTTTCCAGAAGCAATGTGTCTTCTTCGGAATTGACCACGATATATTTTATATTTTTTATTTTTCGTACTAAAATTCTTGTTTTTGGATGATCATGGTTTTTATTGAAATATGATGAAACTCTTCTTTTAAGGTTCTTGGCTTTTCCTACATATATGACTTTTCCTTTTTCATCGAGAAATTGATAGCATCCAGGTTGATCAGGTAGAATGGCAAGAATATTTTTAATCTCATCGGTCATATTTTAGTAAAAAAAGAACAATTATAAAAAGACTCTCTAAAACTTTATAATTGATTTAACTTCTACATCTTTTGGGAAATGTACATGACCTTCTAGCTCTTCTAATTCAATAAGAAAGTTAATGTATATCTGTTTTACTCCCAATTTTTTCACAAGGTTGTATGCAGCAACCATTGTTCCTCCAGTAGCTAACAAATCATCATGAAGTAATACCACATCATTTTCATTTAATGCATCTTCATGAATTTGAATAACATCTTCACCGTACTCTTTTGTGTATTTTTCTTCAATCACTCTATAAGGTAATTTCCCGGGTTTTCTAATAGGAACAAATCCCGCATTAAGTCTTATTGCAACTGCAGGGCCCATAAAAAATCCTCGAGATTCAATTCCTACAATTTTTGTTATCCCTCTTTCTTTGTACAAGTCGTAAATTGTATCTGATAATTCTTTTAGATGTTCGGGTGATTGGAATAGGGTAGTAATGTCTTTGAATTGAATACCAGGAATTGGAAAATCCGGAATGTTCCTAACAGCTGAAGTAAGCGTTTCTATACTCATTTTATTTGCTAAATTGTTTAATATTATTCTTGATTTGTTCCACGTGGAACATTTTATGTTTATCTTCCTAAAAGTATAAGAAGTACAGAAATGTCATTTGGCGATACTCCTGGAATTCTGCTAGCCTGTGCAATAGTTTCTGGGTTTATGCTTGTGAGTTTCTGCCTTCCTTCTGTAGAGATTGATTGAATTTCGTTATAGTTAAACTTATCTTTAATTCTTATATCTTCAAGACGTGTCAACTTGTCTGCCATTAATCGCTCTCTTTTTATATAACCTCCATATTTAATTTTAATATCGGCCGATTCAATAACCTCATCTTTAGTTACAGGTATTGAATTTAAAACCTCTCTCAAAGGTGTAATTTCCGTTGCCATAAGATTTAAATCAATATGTGGTCTTGTAATTAGATCTAATAGTTTTACTCCATGTCTAAGAGGGGCAGTGTTTATACTCTCCAGAAATGGATTAATTCTATCAGCTTTTATAGAGAAATTAGAAACAAAATTTATTATTTTATTAACCTCTTTCTCTTTATTCTCTAAGTGATTTACTCTTTCTTCAGTTGCTAAACCTATTTCATATCCACGTTTTGTGAGCCTTTCGTCAGCATTATCCTGACGCAATAATATCCTATATTCGGCCCGTGAAGTAAACATTCTATATGGTTCATCAACACCTTTTGTGATCAAGTCATCGATAAGAACACCTATATAAGCTTCATCTCTTCTAAGAGTGAATGGGGCTCCACCGTGACAATTTATATGTGCATTTATACCTGCAATTAAACCTTGTCCTGCCGCCTCTTCATATCCGGTAGTTCCATTAATCTGACCAGCAAAGAACAAATTTTTAACTATTTTTGTTTCCAGAGTTGGCAATAATTGAGTAGGATCAAAGAAATCATATTCTATCGCGTACCCGGGTCTGTAAATATGTACATTCTTAAAAGCAGGGATTAATTGTAAAGCGTGAATCTGATTCTGTAAGGGTAGGGAAGAGGAGAATCCATTTAGATAATATTCATTTGTATTTTCACCTTCCGGTTCTAAGAATAGCTGATGACTTGTTTTATCAGAGAAAGTAACAATCTTAGTTTCGATACTTGGGCAATATCTAGGACCAATACTTTTTATCTGACCATTATATAATGGGGAGTCTTCAAGTCCTTTTCGAAGTGCTTCATGTACATCTTCTGAAGTATAGGTAATCCAACAGCTTCGTTGTTGTAGAACACGATTTACATTAGGTAAATATGAGAATTTATGAAAATCATCATCACCTTTTTGTTCTTCCATCAAAGAGAAATCAACACTTCTTGCATCAATTCTAACAGGAGTACCGGTCTTCATACGATCAGTTTTAAAACCAAAATCTCTTAGTTGTTCCGTCATACCAAATGATGCAGGCTCACCAATTCTACCTCCTCCAATTTGAACTTTTCCCACATGTATCAATCCATTTAGAAAAGTTCCATTCGTAAGAACAACTGATTTTGCTTTAAATTCAACACCCATTCTTGTTTTAACCCCAGTGACAACAGAGCCGTCCAATAAAAGTTCCGTTACCATATCCTGCCACATGTCGAGGTTTTCAGTATTTTCTATAATTTCTCTCCATGTTTCCATAAATTTCATCCTGTCGCTTTGTACACGAGGACTCCACATGGCTGGACCTTTTGAACGATTTAGCATACGGAATTGTATTGCAGTTTTGTCGCTTACAATTCCCATTTGACCACCTAAAGCATCAATTTCACGAACAATCTGACCCTTTGCAATCCCGCCAACTGCTGGATTACAGCTCATTTGGGCAATCTTGTTCATGTCCATTGTTATCAATAATGTTTTTGATCCCATATTGGCAGCAGCAGTTGCTGCTTCACAACCGGCATGTCCTGCTCCAACTACTATTATGTCGAAATTAAAATTCATTTATATCTTCTTACACTCAGTTAATCAGTCACAAAGATACTAAAAAAGAAAACGTTATAATTATCGTTGATGTTAATTACAAATAAGAATAAAGAAATCCCATTTATCTCAGGTATATACGCATGAAAATTGGCAAATGATCACTATAGCCACCAATATATTTTCCTTTATAAGTTCTGTTGGGTTGAGGATGATTATTACGATCAAAATATAGTAAATAGCGAGGATTAAATACATCTGCATATTCCGCTTTACAATCTATATTTTCTGATTTAAGTATATTTCCTGAAACTATAAATTGATCAAAAAGTAACCAGCCATCATGATAAGTTGAACCAATACCTTTTTTAAATCTTGGATATAGTAAATTGTATAGATTTAAGGAATCGATAATATTAAAATCTTTCTTCGCTCCCAAAATCTCAAATATACTATTGTCATCTGGTGTGTCATTAAAATCACCCATAATAAGGATATTTTGTAAAGCATCTACATTCAATATTTTATAAACCTCATTCTTCAATTCACTTGCAACAAAATATCTTCTTCTCTCCGATTTTTCTGTTCCTTCACCCCTTGAAGGGAAATGACAAACGAAAATATGTAGTATCTCTCTATTATTTAATTCACCTTTTACATATAATATGTCACGAGTACGATCTTCAATTCCTGGCAAACGAATCAATATTGGGGTCGATTTAAGAACAGTAAAAGATTCTCTGTTGTAAATTAATGCAACATCTATACCTCTCTCATCAGGACTGTCATAATGTATAAAATTATACTGATTAACTCCACTTTCTTTAAGGTTATCAAGAATATTCATAATAACACTCCTGTTTTCAATCTCAGCCAAACCAATTACATCCGGCAATTCCGGTTTTACTATATCCTTAATTACATTTGTAAGATTAGATACTTTATTTTCAAATCGTTCCGAAGTCCATTCTCTAAAGCCACCTAAAGTATATTCGTCATCTAAAGTTAATGGATCATCTACGAAATCGTAGAAGTTCTCAGTGTTATAAAACATGATAGAAAAAGATTTTGGCATAGCTAGGCTGTTTACAAATGTAAATTATTGATTATGATTAATTTGTCTTATCGCGCTGTTCTCGGCTTCTCTCATATTCTTAGAATCCTCTTCCTGCTTATCTTCTAAACCACACAGATGTAATATACCATGAATAATTACTCGGTACAGTTCTTCTTTATAATCAGTTTTATACATTTGTGAATTGGATAGAACTGTATCTAAACTTATAAAAATATCTCCAGATATTATATCTCCTTCACTATAGTCGAATGTAATAATATCTGTATAAAAGTCATGATTTAAATATTGTCTGTTTATTTCCAATATTTTTTCATCATTACAAAACAGGTAAGCTATATCACCAACTTTTTTGTTGTAGCTACTTGCTATTTTTTTTATCCATGCTGATGTTTCCCTTCTTTTTAAGTTTGGGAAATTTATATTTTCAGAGTCATAAGTTATTGCCATATATTCACATTTATTAACTTGGAGAATCAATTATTTTTCATCCGAAAAAGAGGTAGGCCACAAAAATTGCAGCTATAACACCTGCTAAATCGGCCAAAAGCGCATAGGGAACGGTGTAGCGCGTATTTTTAATGTTCACTGCACCGTAGTAAACAGCAACAATATAAAAAGTTGTATCTGTTGCACCTTGCAAAACACTAGATAATCTGCCTGCAAAAGAATCTGCCCCGTGTGTTTGCATTGCATCTATCATCATACCTCTTGCCCCACTTCCGCTCAACGGTTTCATAATAGCAGTTGGAATACCATCAACCCAGCGTGTATCTGTTCCTGTAAGTGCAACTAATCCTCTTATTCCCTCCATAAAAAAATCCATGGCTCCTGAGGCGCGAAAAACACCAATGCCAACTAATATTGCTATTAAGTAGGGAATAATCGTTACAGCGGTCTTAAAGCCATCTTTTGCTCCATCTATAAATGCTTCGAAGATATTTATTCTCCTTCTCATACCTTTTACTATAAAAAGCACAATAATGGAGAGAAGAATAATGTTTGCAGCAAGACTTGATACTACATTTATCTTTTCCTGAGGCATAGAATTAAAGATATATACAGTACCTGAAATAATTACAATCATAGCTAATATAAAGCTGAGAATCTCTTTACAGAATATATTAATCTTCTGTTTTAAGCATACTGCAACAAGCCCTGCAAGAGTTGCTGCAAAAGTAGCAATCATTATAGGAATAAATACATCTGCCGGATTGGCCGCTCCCATCTGTGTACGATAAACCATGATAGTTACAGGTATAAGGGTGAGTCCCGAAGCATTAAGTACCAAAAACATAATCATAGGATCTGAAGCCCTATCCTTAGTGGTGTTAATATCTTGAAGCTCTTGCATGGCTTTCAAACCAAATGGAGTTGCAGCATTATCCAGCCCCAGCATATTAGCAGAAATATTCATCAGCATAGAACCTGGAGCAGGGTGATTTTTAGGGATATCAGGAAAAAGCTTCGAAAATAGGGGAGCAACAGCTTTTGAGAATAGTTCAATCATACCACCTCTTTCTCCAATTTTCATCACACCCAACCAGAGTGAAAGAACTCCTGTAAGTCCCAATGAGATTTCAAACCCTGTTCTGGCAGTGTCGTATGTAGAATTCATGATATCTGTAAACACATTTACATCACCATAAAAAACAAGCTTCACTAGTGCCACTAAAAAAGCAATAATGAAAAAAGCTATCCAGATATAATTTAATACCATGCAGTATACTTTATTAAATATAATGTATCTCAAAGATACAAAAAGAAATTAATGACGGAACTTGTGTATGTCTCTATAAATGGTTAACTTTAAGATTTATCGATCAGATTTTATAAATTCTGATTAAATAGTTAACTCGAAATCTATCTATATGTAATGAGTTGGAAAGATTTTCTATATTTTCAAAGAGGTTCAAAAGTTGCCGTTATTCTTCTTATAATATTAATAGTGCTTACACTAATACTTAATGCATTTATCTATAATATAAATTCTTCCGAAATAAAACTGCAATATAACGATTCAATAGTAAATGAATTTAAGGCACTTTCTGTTCAGAAAAGAACATCTGTTCAGTCACCAAAAAAAGAGGATTCGAATCAAAGGAATGAATATAAAAACAGTTTTAACAGTAATTTCAATGGTGATGTAGAGGTCTTAAAAAGTAATTCTGATAAAAGTTATATTAAGATAGAAAAGCTCTCTGCTGGACAAACAATATCATTAAACAGCTCTGATACAGCCCAATGGAAAAAGATACCAGGTATAGGCAGTTCTTATGCCTCCCGAATTGTGAAATATAGAGCACTGCTTGGCGGATTTGTAGACAAACAACAGTTAATGGAGGTATATGGAATCGACACAGAAATGTATTCTCAAATATCTCCATATATAGAAGAAGATTCGAATTGTGATAAACTTAAAGTCAACGTTCTTCAATTTAAAGAACTGCTGCGTCACCCATATTTAAACTATGATCAGGTTAAGGTTATAACCAACTTAATTGAAAAAAAGGGAAGAATTAATTCAATAAATGAATTGGAAATGTTTGAAGAATTCACATCTGACGATATCTCAAGGTTGCAACCCTACCTGGATTTCTGAAAATATCTGTTCAAAATTGAAGAAACCGAACTGTAATATCCCTTACCAAACATGTTAAGATGAACCAGTAGATAATAGAGTTGATATAGGTCTATCTGTTCTGAGTATTGCATTGGTTTTTCCATTATAGTGTGATAAGAGTTATAAAACTCACTGTTGAAGCTACCAAAGAGCTGACTCATTGCAATGTCAACCATAGAATGGCCATAATAAACAGCAGGATCTATAAGATAGGGTGTGCCATCTGCCGATATTAGATAATTCCCTCCCCACAGGTCACCATGCAACAATGAGGGTTTAACATCGTGCGTTATTTGCTCAAATATTTCAATAAAATGATCTTTTACAGGCACGTCTCTTTTGTCTAACAGACTATGTTTTTGAGCAAGAAGCAATTGAGGATATATCCTTTGAGACCAGTAAAATTCGCTCCAATTTTCATGCTTTTTATTACTCTGAGGTAAACTACCAATAAAATTGTCATCTGAGAAACCAAATTCATTACCTGTAACCTGATGTAATTTTGCCAACTCTAACCCAAGTCTTTTATAATCTTCATCAATCGGTCTTTTACTTTCGATGTAATCCATCAGAATAAAAGCTTTTTTATCAAGATGATCAACAAAATAGGCCTGAGGAACATTTATAGTGCCTGTTTCTTTAATAGCATTCAAACCTCTTTGTTCCTCGTGGAACATTTGCAAGGCATCTGATTCACTATTGACTTTGAGGAAGTATTTTAAATTTGATGTAACCACAAGATAAGCCGAAGAAATTGAGCCTCCGGATAAAGGTTTGGTCAACTCAATTTCTTCGCATAACTTCTCTGACAAATATGGTATTAGACTTTTAATCATTACTAAATGTAAGTTAACTAAAAATTAAATTATAGAAAATATCTACCCTTTTTTAAGTGCGGCAATATTTTCTTTTAATAGAGCAATTCTGCTTTCTGCATCAGCCTGTTTATTTTTCTCATTCTCTACAATCTCAGGTTTGGCATTCTGAACAAATCGCTCATTACTTAATTTCTTCATAACAGACATTAAGAAACCTTCGGTGTAAATAAGCTCAGTTTCAAGCTTTTTCAGTTCAGCTTCAACATCAATATTATCCTGTAAAGGAATAGTATATTCGGTTGTGCCGACTAAAAAGGCTGCTGCACCTGACTGCTTTTCAGATACTACTGAGATTGACGACAGGTTACACATTTTAGTAATAACGCTGCTATAACTTTGATTATATCCACCAATAATTTCGAGTGTCAGCTCCTCTTTATTTGGAATATTTTTATCTAATCTGATGGTTCTGATACCTGATATAATCTGCTTAATCTGTTCAAATTCTTTGATAAGCTGAATGTTAACAAGTTCTTTGCTAGCAGGTTGCAGCGTAACCATAATACTTGAATTGACCTCTCTACTGTATAATGCCTGCCATAGCTCTTCAGTAATAAAAGGCATAAAAGGATGAATGAGTCGCAACAGATCATCAAAGAAACCCAATGTTGCTTCAAGGGTTTCATTGTCTATCGGTTTCTGATAAGCAGGTTTTACCAACTCTAGATACCATGAAGAGAATTCATCCCAGAAAAGTTTATAAAGCAACATCAATGCCTCAGAAAGACGATATTTTGAGAACAGGTCGTCAAGTTCAGTAATAGTCTCAGAAAGCTTATTTCGGAACCATTCAATAGCAATTTTAGCCGCTTCTGGTTGTGGTATAGAGTCATCTTTTTCCCAACCCTTCACAAGTCTGAATGCATTCCATATTTTATTGTTAAAATTTCGACCCTGTTCACATAAAGTTTCATCAAACAGCAAATCGTTACCCGCAGCAGAGGATAAAAGCATACCCATTCGTACTCCATCTGCACCATATTTTTCCATAAGTTCAATGGGGTCTGGTGAGTTTCCAAGCTGTTTCGACATCTTCCTTCCAAGTTTGTCTCTAACAATTCCGGTAAAATAGACATTATTGAAACATTGCTTCTGACGATACTCAAATCCCGACATAATCATTCTGGCAACCCAAAAAAAGATAATATCAGGACCGGTTACAAGGTCGCTTGTGGGATAGTAATAGTTTATATCTCTGTTCTCTGGATTGTTAATTCCATCAAATACAGATATAGGCCATAACCAAGATGAAAACCATGTATCAAGTACATCTTCATCCTGCTTTAGATCGTCGATTGTTAATTCATAATCAACCTGTTGTCTAGCTTTTTCAAGCGCTTCTTCTTTAGTAAGGGCAACTACATATCCACCTTTTGGCAAGAAATAGGCCGGGATCTGATGTCCCCACCAAAGCTGGCGACTGATACACCAATCTTTGATATTCTCCATCCAGTAACGATATGTGTTTTTATACTTATCGGGGAAGAATCTTATTGTGTCGTTCTCAACAGAGTCTGCAGCGGGTTTAGCTAGGTTTTCCATCTTTAAAAACCACTGCATAGATAGCTTTGGCTCAATTACCTCGTCGGTACGTTCAGAAAACCCAACCTTATTGGTATAAGGCTCTGTTTTTTCCATTAAACCTGCATCAACAAGATCCTTTTCAATCTGTTTGCGAACAGCAAATCTGTCCATACCTGCATATTGAATTCCGTGCTCATTAAGCGTTCCGTCGGGGTTAAATATATCAATTGATTGAAGATTATACTTTTCGCCAAGCATATAGTCGTTAACATCATGAGCAGGAGTAACTTTAAGGCAACCAGTACCAAACTCAACATCCACATATTCGTCTTCAATAACAGGGATTGCTCTGTTAACTAACGGTACAATAACTCTTTTACCCTTAAGATGAGCATTTTTGGGGTCGTTTGGATTGATACACATAGCAGTATCACCCATAATTGTTTCAGGGCGAGTAGTCGCTACAACTGCATATCTGTCTTCTGGATCACCCTCTATTTTATATCTTAAATAGTAAAGTTTACCATTAACTTCTTTATGAATTACCTCCTCATCAGATAGAGCTGTAAGAGCTTTGGGGTCCCAGTTAACCATACGAACCCCACGGTAAATGAGCCCCTTTTCATATAAATCACAAAATACCTTTAAGACACTCTCAGAGCGAGTCGCATCCATTGTAAATGCAGTACGATCCCAGTCGCATGATGCCCCCAGTTTCTTCAACTGCTCTAAAATGATACCACCATGCTCATGAGTCCATTCCCAGGCATGCTTAAGAAACTCCTCTCTAGTAAGATCGTTTTTCTTAATCCCCTGAGATGCAAGCCTATTAACCACTTTTGCTTCTGTAGCAATAGATGCGTGGTCTGTACCCGGAACCCAGCAAGCATTCTTGCCCTGCATTCTTGCACGTCTAACCAATACATCCTGAATAGTATTGTTAAGCATATGACCCATATGTAATACACCCGTAACGTTTGGCGGGGGAATTACTATTGTATAAGGTTCACGCTCATCGGGTTCTGAATGAAACAGATTGTTGTCTATCCAATATTTATACCACTTATCCTCTACTTCAGCAGGATTGTATTTGCTTGCAATTTCCATATGATTAAAACTATTCTAAGCTGAGAAAAACTACTTTAACTTAATCAAAAACAAATTGCAAAAATACAAAAACTATTTGGTAATTAAAGTAAGTTACAACTTCCAACCTTCTCTATATTCATAATGCAGAAACTGATTAGCTTCAGGCATATTTGTGAAAGTGAGATTTACAGGGTCGAAATTCAGATTCTCATAGCTCATTTTCTCTCTCAACTCAGGTCGCAAAGCAATATTACCCAACAGTACAGTTTCGGTCAACGGCCCTGCCCAGTCGAAATTAGACCCTGCCGGTTCACCACCCTTACATGCAAGAATCCATTCCTGACGATGTCCCGGAGATGATTTGATATAAGGCTTAGGTCTTGTGTATGAATCGTTAAGAGATTTAGGGAGAATAGTGTCACCTAAAATTTTCCCCTTACTTCCGATATACAAAACACCGCCAGCACCCATCTGACTCTTATTATCAATATCGGCAAATCTAGGTGGTCGTAATCCTCCATCATACCAAATTAGTCGTAAAGGAGGCATATTTTCACGTTCCGGGAAATCGTAAGTCACCATAGAGCCCAATGGGTATGATTCACCATTAACCAGAGTTGAAGTTCCCTGAACACTCGTTGGATATTTAAGTTTGAGAATTCTGAATACTGAGTCGAAAGAGTGACAACCAATATCACCAAGTGCTCCTGTACCATAATCTAACCAGCCACGCCAGTTAAAAGGATGATATGAAGGGTGATATGTACGCATTGGAGCTGGTCCGGTAAAAAGATCCCAGTCGAGACTGTCAGGAATAGGAGGTGTCTCTTTCGGACGTCTTACACCCTGTGGCCAATAGGTATCAGCCAACCCTCGATTAGGCCTGTCTGTCCAAACATGCACCTCATGAATTGCTCCAATTGCCCCATCATCAATAATCTCTTTCAATCTGCGAGGACCATCTCCCGCCTGACCCTGATTACCCATTTGTGTGGCAACCTTATGCTTACGCGCAGCCTCAGTCAACATTCTAGCCTCATAAATAGTATGAGTTAAAGGTTTTTCAGTATATACATGTTTGCCTCTTATAATTGCCGCCATGCTTATAATTGCATGAGTATGATCGGGTGTAGCAACTATAACAGCATCAATATCCTTCTGATTATCAAGCATTACACGATAATCTTTATATTTCTGTGCTTTAGGATATAGGTTGAAAACAGAGTTAACAGAGCCATTCCAGTCAACATCGCAAAGCGCAACTATATTTTCTGTTTTTGCTACATCTTCCAAGTCACCGCGCCCCATACCTCCAATTCCAATTCCTGCAACATTTAGTTTATCACTTGGAGCAATATGACCTAATCCTGAAACTGCATGAGCAGGCACAATAGTTAATCCACCAATTGTTAAAGCCGAGATCTCAATGAAATCCCTTCTGCTTATTCTGTTTGTGTTTTTTGATTTCATAGGATAGAAGTTTAAAAAGATGTTCTAATTTTCGATTGGTGTCAACACAATGTTTCTGTAAGAGATGGCAGTATGATCACCTTGAAGGTAGATTGGCCCTGGTGCATTAACATCAGATTGTATTGCACCACCGGTTGGTCCATACACCGGCTGATTATCAATAATTGTTACACCATTCAATTTAACAGTCACATGACGTTTATAAAGAGTAATATCAATTACTTGCCATTCACCTATAGGCTTCTCAGCTTTAGCAGTTGGAGTAATTCTTGAATAAATAGCACCCATGCTACCTTCCCAATTTAAAGGACGATCATATGAGTCGGCCACCTGCACTTCATACATTCCGCGAAGATAAATACCGCTATTGCTTTTTGGAGAAGTATTAATTTCAAGCTTTAAATTAAAATCCTCGAAAACCTGTTCAGTCCTAAGATTCCCATAACTAATATGTGGTTCACCCTCTTTCTGAACCGGATCATTTGATAGAACACCATCTTTTATCGTCCAGCCATTTTTTTGATTACCATCTACCAATCTCCAACCTGTGAGGTCGTTCTTTTTTAGAAGTTGAATAGGTTTACCAAATTTCGCTTTAGAAATATCAGGTGCTTCATTCATTTCAGGCAATTTTCTACCTCTTATTGCTACTGAATCGAGCCCAACTCCATTTCTTTTAGGACTTAAATAGTAGCCCGAAACAGACTCTCCATCTCTCTTCAGTTCAATCCATGTAGGGTAGCTTTTTGTTAAAAGTGGTTGTCTGTCCGCATCTCTTTTCAAAACCACATTTCGTAAATCTCTACCCACAATAAGCTTATCTCCTGCAATATAAACATATGGCAGTCCATACATTACACTTCCGCCACCCCACATAAGGTCAGCATCTAAATAGCCCTCTTCCTGTCTTACCTGAAGCCATCCCACAGAGCCATTCCCAAAATCGAAAGACCATTGGCCAACATAGACAGAAGCGTCATTATGAGGCACATCAGCTGATGAGAAACATACCAATACATTGAATAAAATTAAACTAAGAACGAGAGATGTTTTCATAAAAAGATTTTTTTAGATATTTAGACATATAATGAATTAACTATCAATCTAATGGTGTTTAATACAACGGGTAATGGCAAAGATAATAGAAAATGTGACAGTTTTATAAAAAAGAGATATTTTTACATAAATTTACTTGGATAATTATTTATTCATAGTGTATTGATGCAAAGGATTTTGGACCGGCAAAGATCTAACCTTGACGATATTTCAGACTTATAATCCTTTTATATAAATAGAGATTATAAGGCCAATAAAAGAGCGATATAAGGCCAAAGTAGGAGTGAAATAGGAGTGAAGTGCAATTAAAAGTTATTCACTATATAGCAAATATGGTTTGCGTTGTAATCTGAATTTATCAACATCATCCACCCATTTTGCTTTAATCTCATCTGCAGATTTTCCCGCAATTATATCTTGGCGGAT
>CAYLKV010000034.1:0-21092 GCA_964384545.1 uncultured Proteiniphilum sp. | reverse complement strand
TTTTTCAAAATTAAGTTGCTCATCTACTGTCAATGGGTTAACTCTAACACCTAATTTTATGATCTCTGATTTCTCAATAGAATCTGCAGCTTCTTTTACTAGTGCCCATCCAATTGAATTTGTACCAAGGTCTAAGCCTAAAATTGTTTTGCTCATAGTATTATGCATTATATTTAAAACGCAAAAAAACAAAGATATAATATTTTAACTAAATAAAAATGAATTAATTTTAAATATTTCATATATTTGCAATTGAAAGCAATTCACAATAAGGATTATTCCGTTGTGAAAACATTTAAAGCGGCCTCTGGGTCGCTTTTCTATTTAATATAACATTGCAACTTCCTAATTTTCTTATAACACCAATTTTAATTGCGAACTGCTCACTCATTTGGTCAATTACTCCATATCTCCACCCTTAAATAACCTCTCCTTTACACCTACTTTCGCCCTACATCGTCTGTACCTTCTCCCTATATTGCTCTTTTATAAAGAGCTTTTATAGGGATTAGGCTAGTAACAATACGGGGTAGTATGAAAAGGATGTTCGACGAAATTCCATGTTAAATAGCATCCATAAAAAAAATTATTATCTTTGAAAAAGATATAAAGAAATTAGAATATTAAATCATTAAACTATGACAAAAACCAAAATTCGCACAGGTGTAATAGGATATGGATTATCGGGAAGAGTTTTTCATGCTCCTTTTATTGATGTGGTAGAAGGTTATGAGCTGACAAAAATTAGTACTGCTAACCCCGAAAGGAAGGCTTTGGCGGCAAAGCGTTATTCAACAACAGAAATAGTGCCTGATGGTGAAAGAATAATTAACGACCCAAATATCGATCTTGTTTTGGTTACATCGCCTAATACTGACCATTTTAGATGGGCAAAAGAGGCTTTGCTTGCCGGTAAACATGTTGTTGTTGAGAAGCCTTTTACAATTAATGTTGCTGAGGCTGATGAGCTGATTGAGTTGGCAAAGAAGCAAAAAAGGGTTCTTTCTGTTTACCATAATCGTCGTTTCACTAGTGACACTAGGACTGTTAAGAAGCTGCTTGATAGTGGAATGCTTGGTGAAATTGTTGATTATGAGACTCATTTCGACAGATATCGTACAAACCCCAGACCTAATGGTGCATGGCGCGAACAGGCTTTACCTGGTTCGGGAATTTTTTATGATCTTGGGTCGCACCTGATTGATCAGGCTTTGTGGTTTTTTGGATTGCCTAAGGCTGTAACGGCGGAGATTAACAAACAGCGCTCATGGGCTAATGTTGATGATCATTTTGATGTTCGTCTGCACTATCCCGGTTTCACTGCGACTCTTAAATCGGGTATGATTTGCCGTATTCCAGGTCCTACATATATGCTTCACGGAACAAATGGTTCTTTTGTGAAATATGGGTTGGATGTACAGGAGGCCACTCTTGATGGTGGTGCTAAACCTGTTGGAAATGATTGGGGTAAAGAACCTGAGGAGATTTGGGGATCTTTAAAAGCTGAATATAAGGGTGTTAAAATTACGGGCAAGATAGAGAGTGAGAATGGCGACTACAGAGATTATTTTATTAATTTGCGCGATGCTATTAATGGTGAGGCTGAACTGGCTGTAAAACCTGAAGAGGCTCGTGAGGTTATGAGAATAATTGAACTTGCTTTCCAGAGCAGCGAAGAGAAAAGAACTATCGCTGTTGAGTAAGGGTTACAGGAAGAAAATGGTTGCTCCGATTATACTAATCACTGCTCCGATTACCTGTCGGGCAGTGATTTTTTCTTTAAACATAATTGCTGATGGAACTATTATAAATATTGGTGTAAGTGCCATAAGTGCAGATGCAATTCCTGTTTCGGTATGCTGAACGGCGTAAAGTGAAAGCGCTACACCAACAAAAGGGCCAAATATTGCTCCAATTGCAGTTGCCTTCATGCCTGTTTTTTCGGTAGTGGCTAATAGTACCTTTTTCCACCTATTCATAAAGGTTACCAAAATAGCAAATGCTGCAAATCCGATAATTGCTCTAATTTGAGTAGCTGCAATTGCGTCATAGTTACCCATCCCCTTCTTGCTGAGTATTAATCCTATAGCCTGACCAAGTGCACCTCCCAGTGCATAAAGAAATCCGCGAATTGGCACATTTAGTTTCAACTTCTTACCGGCAACTACAATTATAATTCCTGTTACGCTGACAACAATTCCTAAAATGCTCTTGATGGATAATATCTCATGTAGAAAAAACCATCCAATTATTGCAGTTATCATTGGTGCTAGGCTCATTACAAGTTGTGAAGTGCGTGAACCTATGATAGTATAGGATTTAAAGAGGAACAGGTCGCCCAAAAAGAATCCAACAATTCCCGAAAGTCCTAACCATATCCAGTTGTAGGCTGTTGCATCCATCGGGAAAAACATTCCTCTGGTGAAATAGGTAGTTATCCCCAAAAAGATAACTCCAAGGAATATTCTGATAATATTTACCGATAACGACCCAATCCTTCTACCTGCCTTTTCGAAATATATGGCACTGAAAGTCCAGCAAACTGCTGTAATGAGTGAAGCAATTTCACCAATGTGTGACTGGAAAAGCATTTGTTATGATGTTGAATTTTTGAGGACAAAAGAAGTGCAAATGTACTCTAATTTTTCAATACATAACGCTATTTTATTGCCTCAATCAATCTCTTTGTTGCAGCTTCAATTGTTGGTTCACTCTTTAAGAGTGTGATAAACTTGCTGCCAATTATTGCTCCGGAAGATTCTCTGCAGGCTGCATCAAATGTCTCTTTGTTTGAGATGCCAAACCCTATTAAACGAGGGTTCTTTAGGTTCATGTTGTTCACTCGTCTGAAGTAGTTCAGATTGGTTTCACTAAACGAGCTTCTTGCACCTGTTACCGATGCTGCCGAAACCATATAGATGAAGCCTGATGTATTTTCATCAATTAATCTAATTCTCTCTTCCGATGTTTCGGGTGTGATAAGCATTATCATATGTAACCCATGCTCATCTGCAACAGATTTATATGAATCGATATATTCAGAGAATGGTAAGTCGGGTATAATTAATCCATCTATTCCACACTCTGCTGCACTTTTGCAATAGTTTTCAAAGCCATATTGCATAATAGGATTAAGATATCCCATCATTACTAAAGGAAGGGAGGCGACTGAACGAACATCTTTTAATTGTTCAAAGAGTTTCTTGAGACTCATTCCGTTGTGCAGCGCCTCATTTCCGGACGATTGTATAACCGGACCGTCGGCCATCGGGTCGCTAAACGGAACCCCAATTTCAAGCAAATCTACCCCATTTTTCTCGAGTGTTTTTATCACCTCTACAGTATCTTCAAATTTAGGGAATCCTGCGGTAAAATAGACCGACAATATATTTTCTTTCTTCTCTTTAAATAGCTTATCTATTCTGTTCATAATTATAAATACACTTTATCTTAGTTGTTTTACAAATGACTTTATCATTTCAATATTTTTATTGGCAGGTTCAATCTCAAAACGGCTGTTTATATCTATACCTGCAAATTTTGGATGATTAAACAGTTTTATCTCTTCTGCATCTTCAGAAGATATACCTCCACTAAGTATGAAAGGTGTCTCTCCTTTATAGTGTGCCAACCTCTCCCAATTGAATCTTTTACCCGATCCTCCATGTTGTTTTGTTTTGGTGTCGAATAGAAAAAAACTGCAGCTGCCCTCATATTCGATTAATTGGTCGGTAGGTATTTTACCGTCAATATCTATACCAAATGATTTAATTACATCAAATCCCTCTTTCTGAAGCTCTTTGCAGTAGTTTGGCGACTCGCTGCCATGTAGTTGTATGGCATCTAAATGGTTCTCAACTGCACAATTGCGAACATATTGCGGATCTTGATTCACAAATACTCCAATCTTCTTTTGTCTTTTTGAAAGATAGCTCAATTTTGGTCCTACGTAGCGGGGGGAACCTGAATAGAATATAAATCCCATCCAATCTATATCCAGCTGTTCGAGCTCTCGGATATTCTCCTCGTCACGCATTCCGCAAACTTTTATTATCATCTTTATAATATTTGTAATGTTTATGTAATCAAAACATTAATCATTTACAATTCCTTGGATGAAATCTGAGAGACTCTCTTTGGGGTTGCCCGACTTCATAAAATATTCTCCTATTAAAAAGCCTCTGTAGCCCGCTTCTCTCAGCTCTTTCACAGTCTTTGCATTTGAAATGCCACTTTCTGAAACCCAAAGTGACTCTTTTGGTAATAGCTCGGCCATCCTGAATGACTTTTGGAGATCTGTAACGAAACTGCCCAGGTTGCGATTGTTGATTCCAACAAGGGTATTTAAAGGAGTAATGTAATCTATCTCGCTCTCGTCGTGCAGCTCTAAGAGCACATCTAGCTGAAGCTCTTTTGCAAGTTTGGTGAATCTGTCGCTCTCATCTTTTGTGATTGCAGCAGCAATAAGTAGTATAGCACTTGCTCCTGAGAGTTTAGCCTGATAAATTTGATACTCATCTACAATAAACTCTTTTCTCATTACAGGAATATCCACATTCTGTACTGCATTTTTCAGATCTTCTAGTGTTCCTCCAAAATAGTTTTCGTCTGTCAACACCGACAGTGCAGAAGCTCCTGCCTGTTCATAGGATTTGGTGACAGCCTTTACATCTGCATCCTGATGCAACCACCCTTTACTTGGTGAGCGACGTTTGAATTCGGCTATTATTCCTGTATCTGAACTTGCTAATGCTTCTTTCAGTGATCTGAATTTTATGGAATCTATTTTCTGAAGCAGCTCTTTTTCTATTGCTGATAGCGATTGAAGCTCCTTTTGAGCTGCAACTTCTCTCTTTTTATTTAATACTATCTCGCCTAAAATATCTTTCATAATGCTCAACTGTTTATCTCAACAAAAGTTTCTAATGTTTTTAATGCTTTTTTACTGTATAGCGCTTCTCCGGCTATTTCGATGCACTCTTCTAATGACTTTTGCTGATCGATTGTATTGATTCCGAGTGCTGCATTCACTATCACTACATTCATCTGAGCCTCAGGTGCTGTGGCGTTTAACACATTTCGGAAAATTGAGGCTGCCTCCTCTGGTGTATCTCCACCGTAGAGTTCTTCCTGTTTGATAGTTTTAAATCCTAAATCTTCGGGCATATATAGATATTCGCCGCTGCTGGATGTGACTTTGAACTGGCTTGTGAGAGAAACTTCGTCATATCCATCCATGCTGTGTACTATTGAGAATTTCTTATTCTCTTCCTGATAGATGTAGCTGTACAATCTTAACATTGCCAGATTGTATACTCCAAGCATTTGATACTCTGGCTGTACGGGATTGACTAATGGTCCCAACACATTGAAAAAGTTGCGTACTCCCAGGCTTTTTCTCACGGGGGCGACTGCTTTGAGGGCGGGACTAAAAAGTGGGGCATGCAGATAAGCCATGTGACATTTGTCGAGACTTTTTCTGAATCTATCGTTATCTGTTCTGAACTTAACTCCTTGCTGCTCTATTACATTGCTTGCACCGCTTATTGATGTGGCTCCGTAATTACCATGTTTTACTACATTATAACCTGCTCCGGCAACTACAAAACATGATGTGGTGGAAATATTGAATGTGTTTTTACCATCTCCTCCTGTCCCAACAATATCTAATGGGGAGTAGTCGGAAAGGTCTACCGTAACCCGCATCTCCAGCAGTGCATCTCTAAAGCCAAGTATCTCATCTACAGATATACTCCTCATCAGAAAAGAGGTTATTAGTGATGCTATCTGCGTTTCTGGAACATCCCCTTTTACTATTTCAAAAAGTACCTGTTTTGCCTCATCACGCGTGAGATACTGATAATCGAAAAGCTTATATAGTATTTCCTTCATATCGTTACTTTTTAAATTCTATAAAATTTTGAATTATTCTTTTTCCATCGGGAGTTAGAATTGATTCGGGATGGAATTGAACACCGTGCAGATCGAACTTCTTATGCTTCAGTGCCATAATATCGCCCTGATCATCGATTGCTGTAACCTCAATATCTGCCGGGAGATTTTTGTTGGAAACAATCCATGAGTGGTATCGACCAGCTTGTATCTGTTTGGGCAGACCTGCGAAGATATAGTCTTCGCTAACTATATTTATTGCTGTTTGAACTCCATGAAAGACGGTTGGGATATTTTCGAGGGTACCTCCAAAGGCTTCTCCAATTGCCTGATGGCCAAGACAGACCCCTAATATGCTTTTCTTATCGGCATATTGTTCTATCAATTGCATCATTAAACCGGCTTCATATGGTATACCGGGCCCTGGGGAAAGTATTATTTTATCATATTGATCTATTTGTGACAGCTCTATCTTGTCGTTACGATAAACATCAACATCTTCATAACCAAGAGATTTAATTACATGAACTAGGTTATATGTGAATGAATCGTAGTTATCGAATAGTAATATTTTTACTGATTTCATCTTTTCTAATATTAAGAATTATAGAGACTCTTTGCTTTTTCAATTGACTGATGCAAAGCACTCAATTTACTATTTACCTCATTTAACTCATACTCATCACGGCTTTTAGCAACAACACCTGCACCTGCCTGATACCAAAGCTGATTGTTACGGCTAACAAAAGTGCGTATTGTAATTGCCTGATTTATATCTCCGTTTAGACCTACAAAACCGATGCATCCTCCATATGCTCCTCTGTTGTGGTGCTCAATTTCTGAGATTAGCTGCATGGCTTTCACTTTTGGTGCTCCCGACAAAGTTCCGGCCGGAAATGTATCGAAGAAAGATTTTATAGGATTGGCATTTTCGTTTAGAATTCCACTTACTCGTGATACTAAGTGTATTACATGCGAATAGAATTGAGGCTCTTTGAAAAACTCGACCTCCACATTATGTGCATTTCGGCTTAAATCGTTGCGGGCCAAGTCAACCAGCATTACATGTTCTGCATTCTCTTTTGGATCGTTGAGCAGAAATTCTACTCCCTCCATGTCGTTTTGATAGTTGCCTGTGCGTTTTGTAGTTCCAGCAATTGGATCGATGCTTATCTTTTTCCCCACTACTTTGCAGTGTGTTTCGGGAGATGAACCAAAGATACGGTATCCTCCAAAATCGAAATAGAACAGGTAGGGAGATGGATTTATTGATCGGAGCGCTCTGTAAACCTTAAAGTCGTCGCCCGAAAATGGCTGAACAAATCTTCTTGACAGTACAATCTGAAATACATCGCCTTTCATACAATGCTCAACACCCTGCCTGACATACTTCTTATACTCTTCGTCTTCAATTGTGCTGTACTCTTCACCTTCGGTAAAGAAGTTGTAGTTTGCAAAATTGCGTTGACTAATAAGCGATTCAATTTTATTGAGGTTGCTTAGCTCATCCTCTTCCTGCAATTCTAAAAGGGTTATCTCATCTGAAAAATGGTTGAAGACTAAAATATATTTATACAGAATATATAGCATGTCGGGAGCATCGTTTCTCTCTTCTTTACTCTCTTTAATGTTGATATTTTCGGTATATTTTACACAATTGAATGTTGTATATCCAAATAGTCCTATATTTCCATTTTCATCTCCTTCAACCTCAAATCTCTCGATAAAGTTGTTTAATGTGTCGGAGATGGTGAAGTTGTCGGATAACTCTCTGCTCTCTTCTATATCATCCGGGAGTAACATTCTACTGACTCCACGGTTGACTTCAACTCTTGCTATCGGCTTAAGGGCTATATATGATATGCTGTTTTCCTTTGCATGGAAATCGGAGCTCTCGAGTAGTGCCGACTGTGGAAATGTATCTCTAACTTTTAGGTAAATGCTTACCGGAGTATGGAGATCGCCCATTATTTTGCGACTGTTGACAATAAATTTAAATTTCATACTCTCTATTTTTACTTTGATTATATTGTGATTGACTCCTAATCGTTTTGTAATGATATGCTCATTATTATATGATCTACTTCTCTTTTAAATATCATATTTGAAATATGTATCTAAGTCTTTATCACCTCTTCCCGAAAGTGTTAGAACAACAATTTCATCTTTATTGAAATTTATTTTATCTAATACTGCAAGTGCGTGAGCCGACTCAAGTGCGGGAATTATTCCTTCGTTGCGAGTAAGATCAAATGCGGCATTTATTGCTTCATCATCATTTACTGCTATAACTGTAGCGCGATTTGTTGCAGCAAGATTGGCATGAATTGGTCCAATTCCGGGATAGTCCAAACCTGCAGAAATGGAGTAGGGTTCTGTGATTTGTCCATCTTCATCCTGCATCAATAGGGTTTTGCTGCCATGTAAAATGCCTGTTCTGCCTAAATGTATTGTAGCTGCCGACTCACCGCTATCTATTCCTTTTCCTCCTGCTTCGGCCAGTACGATTTTCACCTTTTCATTATCGAGATATTCATAAATTGTTCCGGCGGCATTGCTACCCCCACCAACACATGCTATTAGATAGTCGGGGTAATCTCTACCCTCTTTCTCTTTCAGTTGTTGTTTTATCTCTTTACTGATAACAGATTGCAGACGGGCTACCATATCGGGGTATGGGTGCGGACCAACTGTTGAGCCAATAATGTAATGTGTATCAACGGGGTTACTGCACCAGTCGCGTATTGCATCATTGGTTGCATCTTTAAGGGTCATATTGCCTGAAGTTACCGCTACTACTTTTGCTCCTAGCATCTCCATCTTTTTAACATTGACTTGCTGACGCTTTACATCGGTTTCTCCCATATAAACGGTGCAGGGCATCTGCATAAGTGCGCAGACTGTTGCTGTGGCTACTCCATGCTGGCCTGCTCCTGTTTCTGCAATAATGCGGGTTTTGCCCATCTCTCTGGCTATCAGAATCTGTCCAATTGTGTTATTGATTTTATGAGCGCCTGTGTGGTTAAGATCTTCTCTCTTAAGATAGATTTTTGCTCCATATCGTTTTGACAACTGCTCAGAAAGATATAATGGAGATGGCCTGCCTACATAATCTTGAAGTAGTTGATTAAAATCGTTTTGGAACTTCTCACTCTCAATTATATTGAGATATGCATTTGTGAGGTCTGTTACACATTTATGCAGAATTTCAGGAATATAAGCTCCCCCAAAATCGC
This sequence comes from uncultured Proteiniphilum sp., assembly GCA_964384545.1. GTDB lineage: Bacteria > Bacteroidota > Bacteroidia > Bacteroidales > Dysgonomonadaceae > Proteiniphilum. The sequence goes on along the minus strand of CAYLKV010000034.1, from coordinate 11,964 downwards.
CATAATAACCTCTTTCGTCTACTTTGTAATTTTGCATTGCTATATATTTTTGTTTTCTATTTTGAGTTTATTTTTCAAAATCTGAGTCTTATCTCATTAACCTTTTAACTTAAACTTATCTTACTTTTGATATCTACCCTTTAAACTTAAAAAGCCCGTCGCAGGATTGCGACAGGCTCTTTAATTATATTGTTTTATACTTATATCAAGATACAACTGCTCTTCCTTACGACTTTTTGTGTAGTAAGTAGCGCCACCAATATCCGTTTGTTAGTATATTCATTGTTTCTTTTTATTTCTTGAATGCAAATAAATGTAATATATTAACAACAAACAAGAATAAATTGTTTTTTAACTATATATTTTTTTATCAATCTGATTATTAAGTTCAAAATTGATGCTGATAAATTACACTTATGATTGCTTTTATATTATTGGAGGTAATTCAATCTAAATAGTTAGAAGTTACTTCTTACCATAAATATTCCACACATCTACAGGGTAGTCAGACTCAATGATATCTGGCTTGTATACTGAATTCTCGACCTCTTTTATATATGCTGCCATTCGCTGTTCGGTACTACGTATTTTATCGTGTGTTGGAGAGTATGATACCATGCATCTTACACCTTTGGCATGAAGCTTTTCGACTATATGTTTGTTTGAGTTGTCTATTTTGGGACCAACATATGCTATCATATTTTCCCATGGAACACCTGAAATTGCGATATCTTCATATTCAGCGTCGTTCCTTGCAAATACGGAGAGCATAACACCCGGCAATCTGTCGTAAAAAAATCTTGCTTGTGCTCCTGTATGTACAGTGAGCATTACATAGTTTTGAACCTTCTTTTCCTTGATCAAATCGACTATCATCTGCATCGGAACATCTTTCTTATCTAGATTAACTACAGTCTTTTTCTTGGTCCATTCAAACACCTCTTCAAGTTTAGGAATCATTGCTGTTGTTATGTTCCCCTCGAAATCTAATAGCCTGAATGCCTGTAGTTCATCCCATGTATAATCTGAAACTTTTCCTGTTCCATTTGTTGTTCTGTCAAGTGTTTCGTCATGCATAAGCACAATTACACTATCCTTTGTGAGTCGGGGATCGATTTCAAAGAATGCAGTGGATTTGCTTAATACTTGCTGAAACCCTTCGATACTATTCTCGGGAAAGCCTGCTTCGCGACCACCTCTGTGACCGCTAATCAATATTGTGCTATCTGTTTTATAGGCAAAGTGATCTTGTGTATCTTTGAATTTCTTAAACTTCTGATAGTTCTCTTCACCATCTTTGGGACCACAACCTGCAATTAACAAAAAAAGGAGAGTTATTAAAGGGAGTATTTTACTTGACATAGTTCACTTTCTAAATATTATAATTCAACTTGTAGAAATTTTAAATAGTATAGGGAGTAAGAATAAATTAGCATTTTTATTTCTTATATTGAGCAATCTGACCTAAATAGGTGTAGCTTCGAACCCTGTACGTTTTACTGTTTTTACAATATCTTTTTCTGTTAGATCCTCATTATCGACAGTTAGAATCTTATCTTCATTATCTGTATCTACGCTCCAATTACCTGCACCTGCCTTTTTATCAAGAAAAGGCATTACTTTTGCCACACAGTTAGAGCAGTTTATATTAGTTTTGAATTTCATTGTTTTCGCTTTATATTGTAATCTTTTTATATTTATCAAATATTTAAATAATTGCTACTACATAAATAGTAAACAAACAATATTGATTTAATTGAGTTCTGATTGTTATATTGCTAATTACTATTTAAAATCTAATATAACTATGTTTTGGTTTTAACAAAGAACTTATCGAACTTTGATCAAAATCTAATTGAACTCTAGTAATGACAAATATAACTATTTTTTTGTTCAGCAGAATTCATATTATCCAAATTATATATTGAAATAATTATTGTCTAAATATTTTGAAGTACTTTATAAATGACAAAAGTATACAACAAGAAACGTGCAAAGAGAAGATACTCTAAGAGATATAAGAAGAAAGTATCTCTATTGCCTATATCTATTTTATTCTTTATAGTATTAGCAACAGTTATCATCTTTAGTCGATATGAATCACTCTCTGAATGGTATATGACTAGCATTTATCCAGCTATTGCTAATTTGCTATCGGTAGTATCTGCACTAGTTCCTTTTTCGGTTTACGACATATTCATTGTTGTTGCAATACTTTATCTATTGAAACTGACACTGTTTGTTATAATTAGAAAGTCCTCTTTTAAAAGTTTTCTATACTCATTTATTCGTTTTGTTACAATTATTGTTGCTTGGTTCTATTTTAGTTGGGGTATTTCTTATTTCCGAAAAGATTTTTATGGTCGCACAAATATTCAAGAGACTACTTTTAATGCAGATAATCTTAGAGAATTCGCTAAAAGTTTTATTGCTCAAGCAAATGAGAGTTATGTTGAAATAGAAGAGATTGAAAAAGAAGATATTAGGGAACAAATAGAGAAATCATACAACGAAAATCATAAGTCATTAGTATTAAACTACCCAAATGGAAAAAGGAGGATTAAAAATATGGTTTTTGAGTCTATTTTCACCAAGATGGGGATTTCTGGGTATTATGGACCTTTTTTTAATGAAATCCATGTAAATAATTACAGTCTAAATTTTACCTACCCATTTACTCTTGCCCATGAGATGGCTCATCAATTTGGTATTGCAAGAGAGTCTGAAGCTAACCTTTTTGCTTTTGTAATATGCTCAAATACTGATGACCAAAGAATTAGATACAGTGCTTATGCATCTATAATTAGTTACATTTTATATGATATAAGATTATTTATGCCTGAAGAATATGAGGATTTTCTCAATATGGTTAAGCCAGAAATTATTGCTGACATAAAACGAAACAGACAACATTGGCTATCGGCAAGAAATGAGACTTTATCGGATGTTCAGGACAAGGCTTATAACGCCTACCTCAAAGGCAATAAAATTAGCTCAGGTAGAGAAAATTACTCTGAGGTAGTTGGACTATTAATATCTAGTGGTCAGCACTTTTAAAATAAATAACAGGTATTCTTATATGTAGTTTAACTTATATTGATGTTATAAATTATACTCTTTTAGACTTAAGTCGCAGACTGTTTGTAACCACACTTACTGAGCTAAAAGCCATTGCAGCTCCAGCAATCATTGGATTTAGCATAAATCCTGTAATTGGATATAGAAGTCCCGCTGCAACTGGTATCCCCACAACATTATATACAAAAGCCCAGAAAAGATTCTGACGAATTGTTCTGACAGTTGCCTTTGATAGCTGTATTGCTTTTGGAATTTTATTTAGATCAGATGAAATTATAGTCATCTTTGCTACATCCATCGCAATATCGCTGCCTGTTCCCATAGCTATACTGACATCGGCCTGTGCGAGTGCTCCACTATCATTTATGCCATCACCTACCATAGCTACTCTTTTTCCTTCTTGTTGAAGTTCTTTCACAAGAGTGGTTTTATCTTCTGGCAGTACACCACCTTTATAGTTCTTGACCCCAACCTCTTTTGCCAATGCAGCGGCCACTTTCTCGTTATCACCTGTATATATAGCAACTTCAATTCCCATACTTTGTAATTTGGATATTGCTTCTTTGGAGTTTGGTTTCATTTTATCTGTAATACCAATTACCCCATATGCTTCTTTTTTATCAGCTATAATCGAGATTGTATGTGCAGCGGCAAGTTCTCTATCAATCTGATCTTTCAAATCGGTTGGGATAAAGATGTTTTTTGATATCATATAGCTCTCATTACCTATATAATATCTAGTATTTTCATAGATTCCTTCAATTCCTTTTCCGCTGACCTGTTCAACCGATATACCTTCTAATAAATTGCTATTTTGTTTTAGTGCAGCTGTTATAGCATCTGCCAGCGGGTGCTCTGATCTATATTCGATGCTGAAGAGTATATCTTTATGAATTGGAAGTGCATTGGCAGACCAGGTTATTTTTGTTACTTGCGGCTTGCCTTCAGTTATTGTACCAGTTTTGTCAAGTACAACAACATCTATTTCTTTAGCAGACTCAAGACTCTCTGCATCTTTTATAAGAATTCCACTACTTGCTCCTTTGCCGATAGCAACCATAATTGCTGTAGGTGTTGCCAATCCAAGTGCGCATGGGCACGCAATTACAAGAACAGTGACCATCGCCATCAGGCCATATACAAATCCTGTCTCTCCCCCAAAAATGAGCCATATTATGAAACTTAACAAGGCTATTGAAATTACAACAGGAACAAATATGCCTGCAATCTTATCTACTAAAGCCTGAACGGGGGCCTTACTCCCTTGTGCTTCATCAACGGTTTTAATTATTTGTGCTAGTAGTGTATCCTTGCCCACTCTGATGGCTCTGAAACTAAAACTACCTTTTTGATTAATTGTTCCTGCAAACACCTTTGCCCCAGGACTCTTCTCAACATGAATCGGTTCTCCGGAAATCATACTTTCGTCTACAAAAGAGTTTCCTTCAACAACCTCTCCATCAACTGCAACTTTCTCACCCGGCTTAACAAGTACAATATCACCAATAACCACTCCACTAATTGCAACTTCCTCGGGTTTACCATCACGAAAAACAACTACTGAAGAGGGCTGTAAACCCATCAACTTTTTAATGGCATCCGATGTATTTCCTGTAGCTCTTGCTTCCAGCATTTTACCAAGTAAAATAAAAGCTATAATTACACCGGCTGCCTCAAAATAAACATGAGCCTCTAAACCTCTACTTTCCCAGAATTGGGGGTGTATCATATTGAATAGACTGAATAAATATGCAATTCCAGTACTCAGGGCAACCAAAGTGTCCATATTGGCTGACCTCTTTTTTGCCTGCTTCCATGCACCAATAAAGAATCGTCTTCCAAAAATAAATAGAATTGGTGTTGATAAAAGTAGCATTGAAACATTTGCAAAAGTTGCATGCATAAACAGCATTCCTATTACAATTAGAGGTACTGCAAGTATAATAGCCCAAATTGTATGTCTTCGAAGTTTCTTATAATTATCCTTTTTAATCTTTTCTATATTTTCAAATGATGCCTGCTCTTCTTCAATAAGCAGATCATAACCAATCTCCTGGAGTGAGGCTTTCATCTCTTCAGGTGAAACTATATTAGGAATATATTCTATTATGCCTTTACCATTTCCATAATTAACTGACGCAGAGACAACTCCCGGCACATAAGTTAGTATGTTTTGCGAACTAGACGCACATGAGGCACAGGTCATATTAAGAACAGGACGATTAATCTGTTCAGCGTAAACATCTCCTCCTAACTGTCTAATTATTGATACTACCTTTTGTATGATTTCAGCTGCATCATCTTCATCTTTTTTGTCTATTGATATAGAAACATATCTGCTTTTAATGTTATAATCCACTGAAGTAACTCCTTCAACATTGCAGATTTCATCTTCAGGATTATCTATCTCATTAACAATATCTATCTTATATATTTTGTTGACCATCGTCTCTTAATACTTATAAAAAAATAGAACAATTGGATCTATCCCAAAGTTCAAAACTACATTATATCCCATTTACTTAAAAAATATTGTATTTTTGTTAATTAATACACAATACTATTATTGGAAATTAATAAATTTCTTATAATATAAAATTATAAAACCAAACAATTAATTATGTACAAATCTATTTTTCTTGCTCTTGTCCTAACTCTAACTTCAACATTAATCTTTTCCCAGAAGAAGGTCCTAGATCACACAGTATATGATAGTTGGGAAAGTATATCAAACTCGAATATAAGTGATAAAGGTAATGTTGTTACTACACTTATTGCGCCTCAAGAGGGAGATACAACTCTTTTTATTCAGAAAATAGACACTAAAAGCCTTAAACCAGCTAATAGCCTTACCCTCGAAAGGGTAACGAGCTACAAACTTTCAACTGATGGAAGATGGACGGTAGCTTTAATTAAAGCACCTTTAGCTGAAAGAAGACAAGCAAGGATTGACAAGAAAAAGAAAGAAGATATGCCAAAAGATTCACTTGTTATTATTGACAACCTGAACTTTAGCATACATAAAATAGCCGATGTTAAATCGTATGGAGCTGCAAGTGAATTTAACTCATACATCTCGTACACCACAGCATTACCTGCAGATAGTGCAAACAAGAACTCAAAACAAAAAGATATTCTTGTTTTACGTAATCTTCTTACTCAACAAGAAGATAGTTTCAAAAACGCCAAGGAGAATCTATTTAATAAATATGGAACATCTTTTGCAGTAGTAATTCAACCTGAAAAGAATGATTCAACTGACAATACTAAAGTGATTTTCAAAGATCTAAAATCAGATGTATCACTTGCAATTTCAAATGAGCCAATACAATACAAGTCGCTAAGTTTTAATGAAAATGGCAATCAGCTCGTATATCTAGCCTCAGCTGACACTTCAAAAATAACTGAAAACAGTTATGATATAAGATACTATGTTACAGGATCAGATTCTGCAATAATTATTGCTAATAGCAACTCTAACGGATTACCGGACAATTGGATTTTTAATGAGAATGCATCACCATCATTCAGTAAAGATGGCTCAAGAATTCTTGTAGGTGCAGCACCACAAAAAGAGCCCAAAGATACTACTATAGTAGATTTTGAGATGGCATCCCTTGATATTTGGCATTGGCAAGATCCTAAAATTCAGCCACAACAACTTAAAGAACAGTCAAGAGAAGAGAGAAGGACATACTTGGGAATAATATATACAAATAAGAAAGATAATTTTATTCCATTGGCAAATTTAGAAATGCCATACATTTCAATTTCAAACGAAGGTAACGGACAATTTGCACTTATTTGGTCAGATTTGCCTTACACTTTGGAGAATCAATGGGAAATGTCTTCTAAGGTAGATGTGAAAGTTATAGATTTGCAAAATATGCAAGTAAAAGAAGTTGGTAGTCCAATTAATGGAAGACCATCTTTCTCTCCAATGGGCAATTATATATATTGGTACGATGATAATGCCAGACATTGGTACTCACACAATAATAAAAGTGGAGATATCAAGAACTTAACTGAAGACATCAATGTCAACTTTTGGAACGAAAAGAATGATGTTCCAAATTCTCCGGGTTCATATGGTATAGCTGCTTGGGGTGAAAACGATGAATATATATTACTAAATGATATGTATGATATCTGGAGAATATACCCAGACGGAACCAAAAAGAGCGTAAATATTACTCTTGGAAAAGGTCGCACCGAGTCTATAACTTTTAGATATGTAAACACTGATAGAGAAAAGAGATTTATCGAACCGAAAGATCAACTATTATTATCCGCTTTCAACAATATCAGTAAAGAAAGAGGTTACTATACTCTAAAACAAAGCGGACGAAATCCATTACAAGAGAGAGTAATGGATAAATACAATTTCACCGGTTTATTAAAAGCTAAAGAGGTAGAACTTATGCTTTTTCAAAAGAGCAATTTCACTACATCTCCCGATATTAATATAACATCAGACTTATGGAAATCATCCTATAAACTTACTTATATAAATTCTCAAATGAGTGAATATAATTGGGGAACTGCAGAACTGTTTTCTTGGACATCTTATGCAAATGTACATCTACAAGGTATCTTATATAAACCTGAGGACTTCAACCCAACCAAGAAATACCCGGTTATGATATATTTCTACGAAAAGCATTCAGATAATCTATATTCTTATCTATCACCAGCACCCAGTCGCTCTACAATTAACATCCCCTTCTTTGTCAGCAGAGGATATATAGTATTTACTCCAGATATTGATTATACTGTTGGCCAACCCGGTATGGATGCATACAACTCAATAGTTGCAGGAGCAGAAGCACTAACAAAATACGACTGGGTAGATGCAGAAAATATGGCAATTCAAGGTCAAAGCTGGGGCGGATATCAGGTTGCATATCTTGTAACTAAAACCAATATGTTTAAAGCTGCAGGTGCGGGTGCTCCCGTTTCAAATATGACAAGTGCCTATGGTGGAATAAGATGGGGAACTGGTATGAGCAGACAATTTCAATATGAGAAGACTCAATCGAGAATAGGAGCAACAATGAGTGATTCTCTGGATCTCTACTTAAAAAACTCACCAGTCTTTTTTGTAAAGGATATTGAGACCCCACTTCTCATTATGCACAACGATAATGATGGCGCTGTACCATGGTATCAAGGAATAGAGATGTTTATGTCGATGCGTAGATTAGGAAAGCCAGTTTGGATGTTGCAATATAATAGAGAAGATCACAATCTAATACATAGACGTAATACCAAAGACTTATCTATAAGACTCCAGCAATTCTTCGATCATTACTTAAAAGGAGAACCGGCTCCAGCTTGGATGACACGTGGAGTTCCAGCAGTAGAGAAAGGTAGAACTTGGGGATACGATATTGATTAGAACCCTCTTTGCCTCATCGCTTCAAAAGTAATAATAGCAGTAGATACAGAAACATTGAGCGAGTCAATCATTCCATTCATAGGAATCTTGATTCGCTCATTTGAATTATTAATCCAAAAATCTGTTAACCCATCAGCCTCAGTACCCATTACAATTGCAGATGGTAAAGTATAATCAACTTTGTGGTATTGCACTGCACCATTAAGTTCAGCAGCATAAACATTTATTCTATTTGATTTGAGCCATTCTAAAGCCTCTTCAGATTTACATATTACTGTCTGAACAGTAAATAAACCACCCACTCCAGATCGAATTACATTTGGATTGTAAAGGTCGGTCTGATTATCACAAATTATAACAGCATCAACAGCTGCCGCATCTGCAGATCGCAATATTGCACCAAGATTACCCGGTTTCTCTACCGATTCAAGGATTATGATAAATGGATTATCTGATAGTTTTATATCCTTCAGATCGTGCTGTTTTGGTTCTGCCAATGCTACTATACCATCAGAATTTTCTCTGTAAGCAATCTTCTCAAAAACCAGTGCAGATATCTCAAATATTATATTATTTTGAAGAGAATCCAGCACATTGGGATATTTTGTATTGATAAACATATCCCTGCAAACATAAACCGATTTAATGTTATAACCACTTTGCAATGCCAATGAGAGTTCTCGAGCACCTTCGATTACAAAAAGTTGCTGCTCCCGTCTATCTTTACTGCTCTTGTAAAGCTTTACAACATTCTTTATCCCAGTATTTTGTAAGCTTGTGATCATTTTACTGTTTGATCTTTTTTCAACAAAAAGGTATCTATAGCTTCAAGAAACGATTTCTTAGGCAGTGCTCCAACTCCCATTTGAGGCATTTCATCCATAGGAATAAATAGGAACATGGGTATACTTCTTGCCCCAAAAATATGTGCCAGCTCCGGTTCCTCATCAACATTAATTTTGTAGATATAGATTTCGCCTCCATATTCAGCGGCTAATTCCGCTAAAATAGGAGAAGTTATTCTGCAAGGGCCGCACCAGTCGGCATAAAAATCAACAATAGCCGGCTTATCACCAATATACTTCCACTCATCCGGATTAGATTCATAATCAAACACCTTTTCCAGAAATGTAGCTTTAGTCAATTTGATAGGTTTAGCAACTTCTTCGCTCTGAGGGTTCTCAGCAAATGCAGAAAAAGCAACCATTAATATTATAAAGAGAGTATAAATTTTTCTCATTAAATCTGAATAAATATTATTACTGTTTTATATACTATTTCGATATGAATATTGAAGGCTTCTTGCCCGGTGCCCCAAATACCTTAGCGGAAAATCTTTCTATAGAAACCTTCCAAATTTTCACATTCACAACAGAAGGATCAGAGTAATTAAACTCTCTTGTAGAGTATTGACGCATTATAATATTTAAAGCTTTCACCTTTTCATTAAAATCCTCTTCAAACTCAACTTTACCGTGGCAGATTACACTTTTGCATCCCATTCTGTAACTACATGCAACCTCTTCATTTTGCCATAAAAGTTGAGGATCTGTACAAAAATCAATGCATACATTCGGGTTCACTTCAAGCATTGATATTGAACTCCCCTCTTGAGCCGAATGCAAATATATAACACCCTCTTTATAACCAAAGTTCATCGGAATAACATATGGATAACCATTACCATCTGTCATCCCAACAAAACATATTTTGCAGGATTTAATAATATCCTCAATTTGATTAAAATCCTCTACCGGAATAGTTCTCATATAGATTGATTATTTTTACAACTCCTTCTTATCGGTAGATGGTCCGTCAACAATAATATTGCCATTCTCATCTATCCACATTTCATCAATAAAGACAACTCTCTCATCACCGGTCTTTTGTGTACGCCCATGATAAACGCAATACATCTTTTTACCATCCTTAGAGCTGAAAACCATATTATGACCAGTTCCGGTAACATCACCACCAGTAGCAGTATTCTTCTCGAGAACTGGATTATTTGAAGCTTTTTCAAAAGGTCCAAGAGGATTATCGGCAACTGCATACCCAACGGCATAATGTTCACCACCAAAATAATTAGCAGAATACATCATATATATCTTACCATTATTCTCAAAAGCAAAAGAGCCCTCAGTCCATCTTCGGTTAACCTCTCCGTTAGTTACAGAACGGCTCTCCCACTCTGTTTGCGAATCGCTCATGCTAAAAGGAGGTTGAAGCAAAAGCACAGGCTCACCAATAACATCTTTGAAATCATTAGATATTTCAACTCCATATACCCAACTCTCCTCAATCTCATCAAACATCTCATTCTTCTTTGCCCAGTCGGCAATTTCACTTTCAACAGCATGTTTGTAGCAGCAACGAGAATAGTATAGATATGTTTTACCATTATGCTTTAAGATATTAGCATCTATAATTGGATAACCCGGATCGAAGAGAGGCTTATCAGAAACCTCAATAAAAGGGCCTATGGGACTATCTGCAACAGCTACCCCAATTCTGAAATTCTCCAATTCATTAGTCGGATTAACCTTCCAGTCGGCACTAAAGAACATATAATACTTACCATCGAACTCATACACCTCGGGAGCCCAGTAGTTCTTCAATGTCCATGAATTTGGCTGATCACCTGAATAGACCTGACCTTCAAACTGCCAATCTACAAGATTATCAGAACTATACGCAGCAAAACCCTTCTCTACTCCTCCTGTACCATACATATAATATTTACCATCTGAAGATGAAAGAATAAATGGGTCACCAAATGCAACAGGCAGTGGATTAGAGTAAACTACAGGGTCATTAGCACTACTATTTTTACTATTACAACTAATAAATAATATAGCTGAAACCAAAACCGAAACTAATAAAAAGGATCTTTTTGAAAATAAATTTGAAAGTATCATATGATTCTATTTTTTACGACTACTACAAAGATAACAAAAAAGGAAGACCTTGCTAGATCTTCCTTTTCAATTTATTTTCAACAGTGTTTTATAAACAACACTATTTTACTTTATCAACTATTGCTTTAAATGCTTCCGGATGATTCATTGCCAAATCGGCAAGAACTTTGCGGTTGATATCAATTTCATTTTTATGAAGAGCACCCATTAAACGAGAATAAGACATTCCGTTTTCTCTAGCTGCTGCGTTGATACGCTGAATCCACAATGCGCGGAAATTACGTTTTTTGTTTTTTCTATCACGATAGGCATAAGTAAGACCCTTTTCCCACGTGTTTTTGGCTACTGTCCACACATTCTTGCGGGCACCTATATAGCCTCTGGTTAGCTTTAGGACTTTTTTCCTTCTGTTGCGTGAAGCAACTTGATTTACTGATCTTGGCATAATGTTACTTGTTTTGAATGATAGCGTTCCCGGTTTATAGGGACTCTTTTGAGCATATACATCCTGTTAATAAATCTCTTTTTGGGAAGCGTCAGAAGTGACGATTACTTCAAAGCTAAAAGTGT
>CAYLKV010000033.1:0-24377 GCA_964384545.1 uncultured Proteiniphilum sp. | reverse complement strand
ATAAAATTTGTCCTTTGAAGGAGGGGTCTGTTAAGCTTTCGGGATAACCTGCCATCGCAGTACTGAAAACAACCTCTCCCGATGTTGGCCTTTCGGCTCCAAAAGATTGACCTCTAAAAACCATTCCGTTTTCGAGAATCAATCGCACCGGTAAAACTCTCTGCATAAGTGAGTGAAAAATTTATTTGATTTGATACCCTATGATATTAGCATACAAAGATAGAAAAAATATTGAAACATTTTTACTTGAGCTGCTATAATTAAAGTAGTATTGTACTGTTTTTAATTTACATTTAGTGTAAACCTATTTCAGGACTAGACACAGGGCTAGACAAGGCTAAAAATCTGCACCAACTCCTAACCAACTCCTAACATATTCCTAATAAACTCCCTATCTACCACCTTAAGATAAGGAGTATGTAAGGAGTTTATAGGTAATAAATAAGGAAAATGTTGTGGCTCGATTAGAACATTATCCGTATGATATTATCTGTTATATGCTTTATTGCTTAATTATCTGGCTGTTTGATTAAACTAATAAATCTGTTTTTTTGTAAATTACATTTTTCGATTCTGATTATCAGCCTGCATAATTCCAAAAATATAATTATATTTGTGGTAAATAATTTAATTTAAAGTAAGAGATTATGAAAAACTGGATTGTTGAGTCTATCGTTGTGGCAGTGGGACTTATTGTTATGGGCTTATTATTGAATATGGGAATTAACAACTTTACTAATCGCGACCGTATTGTTTCTGTAAAGGGTCTTGCCGAAGTTGAAGTTTCTGCCGATAAGGTTATTTGGCCATTGATGTATAAGGATTTAGGTAATGATTTAACTTCACTGTACACTAATATTCAGAGTAAGAACAAAACTATTGTTGCATTCTTAAAGTCTAATGGTATCTCGGATGAAGAGATTACTATCGCTCCTCCTGAAATTATTGATATGGAGGCTGAGCGTTATCTTAATCAATCTATTCAGTATAGATATAATGCTACGTCTGTCATTACTGTTACTTCTAATGATGTTAACAAGATTCGCAAACTGATTTCTGAACAGACTGAGCTGCTGAAACAGGGTGTTGCAATTACTGGTGGTGATTACAGATATAATACTATCTATGAGTTTACAGGTTTAAATAGTATTAAACCGGAAATGATTGAAGAGGCAACTAAAAATGCGAGGGAGGCAGCTGAGAAGTTTGCTCTGGACTCGGGCAGTAAGCTTGGAAAGATCCGCAATGCATCGCAGGGTCAGTTTACAATTTCTGACCGTGACGAGAATACTCCTTTTATCAAAAATGTGCGCGTGGTTACTACTGTAAACTATTATCTAAAGAACTGATTACAGCGAGAAGCGTTTTCCTGAAGCTAAAAACTTATTATATTTATGTTTATTGTAAATGTAATAGTAGGCTCCTCGTTTTGAGTTTTCTTTGTCTTTGTCTTGTAATCTATCTAATATCTCCATGGAGGTCAGCTTCTTGCGAAAGTTTCGCTTGTCGAGTTTCATCTGATAGATTGCTTCATAAAGCTCTTGTAGTGCAGGTAATGTAAATTTATCATCGAAGAAATTAAATGCCACAGGTTCTGATGATACCTTATATTGCAATAGAGTGAGAGCGTCCATTATCATTTTGTTGTGATCAAAAACTAGTTTGGGTAACTCTTTTACTTTTATCCATTTGGCATCGAACCTTTTTGCTAATGTGGTATTAAAATTCTCTGTTTTTACCAGTGCGTAGAATGCAACTGAAATGACTCTTCCACCTGAATCACGATTCACATCTCCATATGCAGACACCTGCTCCATATAGATTTGTTGTTGTTGTGTGTATCTGTAAAGCACCTTTTCGGCAGCTTCTAATAAGCTTTCACCCTCTTCCATAAATCCACCCATTAACGACCATTCATTCACCCTAGGCTCAACAGGGCGGCGTGTTAAAAGTACGTATAGATCTTTTTTATTAAAGCCAAAGATTATGCAATCGACTGATATTAGGAATTTGTCGGTATTTGGGTAATACATAGTTTTCATTGTAATTTGGTAAAAGGTAAAAGTGAAAAATGTCACATAGAAAAAGTCGAATACCAAATAGCCGAAAGGCTAAATCGGCATCCGACTTTATACATATGTAAAATAAGATTAAAGCTTTCTGGCTCCGTCGCTTATAACAACGTCATATACTTTAGGTTCGTGATTATATTTAGCTTTGAATTGCTCTTTTGCATCTTTAATGAAAGAGTCGTAAAGTTCTTCTTTTACAAGATTTATAGTGCAACCACCAAAACCTCCTCCCATTACACGCGATCCGGTAACACCATGTTCACGAGCAACATCGTTTAAGAAATCTAGTTCTTCACAGCTTACTTCATAAAGTTTGCTCATACCGTGATGAGTTTCGAACATTTTCTGACCTACTGTTTCGTAGTCGCCACGTTCTAATGCTGCACTTACGTCTCTAACACGCTGTGTCTCCTCAATTACATATTTTGATCTCATGTAATCCTCTTCTGAAATTTCTCCCTTAACCTCTTCAAGCATTTCTAAAGAAGCATCGCGAAGAAACTCAACTTCAGGATGACGTTTTGCTATTGTTGCAGCTGTATGTTCGCAAGATTGGCGACGTTTATTATATGCAGATGAAGCAAGTTCGTGCTTTACTAAAGTATCGAGAAGAACTACTTTATAACCTTTTGGATTGAATGGGAAATATTCATATTCCATAGATTTTGTATCTAAACGGATTAGATGTCCCTCTTTACCGAAAATAGATGCAAACTGGTCCATAATACCACACTTAACACCTACGTAGTTGTGCTCTGTGCTCTGACCAATTCTTGCAAGTTCAAATTTATCGATTCCAAGGTTCAACAAATCGTTTAAGGCAAAAGCATATGTGCTTTCGAGTGCTGCTGAAGATGACATGCCTGCTCCAAGTGGAACATCGCCTGCAAAAGCTGTATCAAATCCTTTGATACTACCTCCTCTTTTAATAATCTCGCGGCATACTCCAAAAATATATTTTGCCCATCCTGCCTCTGGAAGATCCTCTTCGTTTAGTCCGAATTCTGCAAAATCATCAAGATCAATTGCATAGGCTCTGATTTTATCAGTTCCGTTAAATCTAATTGCTGCAATCATTCCCTTGTCGATAGCTCCGGGGAATACAAAACTTCCATTATAATCGGTATGCTCACCAATTAAGTTTACACGTCCGGGAGACGTGTAAACTTCAGGTGATTCATTTCCAAATTTCTCTGTAAATACTTTTTTTACTTCTTCTTTTGTCATATTAATTTACTCACAAATAGTGATTTAAGTTATAAATTACTTTTCGGCCTTTAGACCTAAAGTTACATGTTAAGCTTTACCTTATTAGTTGTCTGTAGTAACAATATCGGTATTAACATTCTTTGAACCCGATACTGCATAGAATAATAGATAAGCTAAACCGGCAATTACTAACCAATAGCTATTCATGAAGCCTGCATTGTCGGCAATTAATCCTTGTACGTAAGGAAGAACACCGCCACCGCAAACCATCACCATGAAGATACCGGCTGCCATTTCTGTATATTTACCAAGACCTTCAACAGCTAGGTTGAAAATACTACCCCACATAATTGAAGTACAAAGTCCTGCCAATACAAGGAAGAATACTTTAATTGGAACTACTGAACCAAATAAAGACATTGAAATTGTAACTGGTAAGAAAATTGCTAATAATACAAATATAATTCCGATTGAAGATGTTGATGTAAGCATGGCTTTACTTGATACCTTAGCACCAATTGATCCACCTACTAAACGACCTGCAAGCATCAATAACCAGTATAAACCAACAATTGAACCTGCAACACCACCGGCAATACCTAAACCACCACCAGCAACATCTGTGGTCATATAAAGGTTAGCGATATTTGGAATACCAACCTCAACACCTACATAAATAAAGATAGAGATAATACCAAAAACGAAATGTCTGAAAGAAAGTGCGCTGTGTTTATCTTTTACTTTTTTTACTTTCGCAGCGGCACGAGTAATTTCAAGACGTGGTTCTGGAATTTTAACTACCAAAAGAACTAGGAATGCAAATGCAAAAATACCCATTGCAAGGAAAAGTGCTGGGTTTGCATCGCTAATAGTTGCTTGAGCAACATTACCCATTAGATAACCTACAAGTACAGGTACGATTGTTGCACCAATTGAGTTGATAGCTCCACCAAACTGAATTAGCTGGTTACCTTTGTTACCACCTCCACCTAGTGTATTTAACAATGGATTAACAACAGTATTTAAAATACACATTGAGAAACCTGAAATGAATGCACCTGCTAAATAAACACCAAAACTTGCAACAGTTCCTGACATGAATGTGATAGCCACACCAATTAAACCGATAACAACAGCTGTTAAAGCAGTAACTTTATAACCTTTTCTTTCAAGTAGGATACCGGCAGGAATTCCCATAAATAAATAAGCAATAAAGTTGGCTAGGTTTCCTAACTGCGACATAGCGTTGCTTGCGCCAAATTGGTTCTTAACAATTACACCCATTGGGTTTTGAAGACCTGTTACAAAGGAGATCGTAAAGAATAATAGAAACATCACCGCTATAGGTAATGCATAGTTTTTCTTTTGAGTTGTTGCGTTCATACTTTAATTAAATTAATGTTTTACTTCTTATAATTAACTATTATTGAATATTCTAAAGTATCTTCAGTTTCTATAAAGTTATTGAATAGAAAACTTGAAGCTGGTTTTTGATTCAAACTTCTCTTCAGGTCTTAATACAACTGATGGATAGTTTGGCTTATTAATACTATCTGGGTAGTGTTGTGTTTCGAAGCAGACAGCAGATCTTTCAGGGTATCTATTTCCTTTCTTGGCAGTAAAATTACCTGTCATCCAGTTGCCTGTATATAGTTGCATACCTGGCTCTGTTGTATAGATCTCCATTTTGATATTTGTCTTTGGAGAGTAACACTCTGCGGCTTTGGTAAATTCATTCTCGATCCTTTTGTTCAGAACATAAGTATGGTCGTATCCTTTTCCAAAAATAAGCTGTTCAAAATCATCATTTATTCTGTCTCCAATTTTTACAGGTTTCACAAAATCCATTGGTGTACCCTCAACTGGTGCAGCATCTCCATAAGGAATTGCTGTTGAATCGGTAGGCAGATATTTATCGGCATTGATTGTCAGATAATGATCTCCTATATATGAATCGCCCTCACCTGAGAGATTAAAATATGAGTGATTGGTGAGGTTTAGAATTGTTGCTTTGTCTGTTGTAGCACGATAAACTATATCGAGTGAGTTATCATCGGTAAGTGTATATGTTACCCATACAGAAAGGTTTCCGGGGAAGCCCTCTTCTCCATCTTTCGAAAGATAGAAAAGTTCTATACTATTATCAGTAACTTTGGTTACATCCCATACTACAGCGTTAAACCCTTTGATACCTCCATGGAGTGAGTTGGGACCATTATTTACAGCCAACTTATACTCTACTCCATCCAAAATAAAACGACCGTTAGCAATTCTATTTGCTGTACGGCCGCAAAGAGCGCCAAAATAAGGCTCTTCTGAAGTTATATATTCATCTATTGATGGATGTCCTAAAACAATATCTCTGAAAGATCCATCTTTATCGGGTACCAACAGTGATACAATTTTAGCGCCATAATTTGTTATTGTTATTTCACTTCCAACTTTATTAGTTAGAATGTATAATCCGGTTTGCTTGTTTTCTACAATTTTATCAAAAGCTTCAACACGCAAGCCGGACTTGCTATACATATTGCTCATGTTATTTTCTTGGTTTTTTTGAAATTAAGATAAGGATGAAGATTGATCTCTTTTATAAATTGGTGTAAAATTAACACAGATATTTTCATCAGCATAGAAAATAAATGTGTTATATAACATATAGTTTACTTTTTAACATTAACCATTTATATCGATTATATCTCTGTTTCTTTTTACAAGAACCTTATCTACTCTGTTTCCATCTATATCTACAATCTCGAATGTTAGGTTGTTATAGATAAATTTATCTCCAACACCAGGGATTTTATTGATGCATGCAAAAACAAATCCTGCCACTGTTGAATAATCTATCTTATCAAAATCAACCACAAACTCTTCGTCTAATTGTGTCAAAATTTCAATAGGTGCCTCTCCGCTAACTAGAGCCGATTTATCTTCTCTTATAAATATTAATGGTTCTGTCGACTCGATATCTGTCTCTTCTGGAACATTACCTACAAGATTTTCGAAGATATCATGTATTGTAATTATTCCTTCTAAACTTCCATATTCATCCACAACCACTGCCACAAACTTATAACTGTTTTTAAAGTTCTCGAGAACCTTTTGTGCACGCACTGTATTTGGTATGATTATCGGCTCTGAAATCAGACTCTCAATTGTAAACTCCTTATTATTATTTAAACGTATCAGAAAATCTCTCATCGAGATTATTCCAACAAAGTCATCTATATTTTTTCTGCAGGCAAGTATTTTACTATGCTTTGTTTTTAGCAAATCGGCAATTACATCTTGTCTGCTTTTACTTATATCAACCCACTCTACATCAGTACGGTGGGTCATTAAATGCTTTGCTCGTTTATCAGAAAAATAGAATACTTGCTCATGTATTATATTCTCTTCTACATCAATTATACCCTCATGCGATGCTGTTTTTAGCATTGCTCTCAGCTCCATTTCTGAAATTATTTCATCTTTTGGTTTTAGGCCTATAAGTTTATTTATGAATCCGGTAGAGAATGATAACAACTTAACAAATGGGAAAAATATGATGCTTACTATATATATTGTAGGGGCTGCCATTATGGCCATTTTCTCTGAATTATTGAGAGCAATGGTTTTTGGCACAAGTTCACCGATTACAATAGATACATAGGTGATTAAAAATACAACTATGATTAGAGACAATACGTCTGCAATAGAAGAAGTGAGGGCAAAACGTTGGAGAAATGGGACGAGTTCACCGGCAAAAGCCTGTCCTCCATACGCACCATTAATAATACCAATTAATGTTATACCCACCTGAACAGAAGAGAGAAAGTTGTGGGGATCCGATTGCAATGATAGGGCAGTATCGGCTCCTTTTTTTCCACTCTTGCTAGCTTCTTCAAGTTTTCTTTTCTTTGCTGATACTATTGCAATTTCAGACAAAGCGAAAAAGCCATTTATTAGTATCAGCAAAAGAATTACAATTATGTCTAACCACATATTCTATTTTAAATAATATATATATGAGTATTACCACAAAGGTGTTGGATAGACACCTTCATCTGCCAGTTCTTGCAGCTTAGCAACAACAGCTGGTCTGTCTTCGGCATATGTTACTCCAAACCACTTAGATGGTGTATCGAGAACTTTAACAGTAGCGGTATTGCTAACTATCAGTTCGTTAACTAAAAGTGGAATATAAAACTCTGCCTTTATATTGTCTTGATTTTCTTTTAGGAATTTCACAAAATATTCATCTGAATGTTTGAAATAGTCGGGGGTGAAGCCCCACATATTCATAGAAACAGGTGTATTATCTTCAATTGAGGTCCAGCTGCCATTATCATCCTGATAACTAACTTTTTCATCGATACGTTTTACTTGTGTGCGTTCAACTACTCCTGTCAAGTTGTCGTTTTCATCAGTTTCGCATACACCTCTTGCAACTGTACCGCTTTCTGAAAGTGTGTTGCCTACTCTGTAGCCTACCATGCAATATTTGTTTTCGCTTTTGTCTAATGTGGTAAGATAGTCGGCAAGTATCTTAAAGCTTTCGCGACCATAGAAGTCATCGGCATTAATAACTGCAAACGGCTCATTTATAACACTCTTGCCCATCATTACTGCATGATTGGTTCCCCATGGTTTAACTCTCTCCGGATTTGGAGTAAAACCTTCGGGTAGTTTATCAGGTTCTTGAAATACCAATTCTACTGGTATTTGTTTCTCATACTTCTTTACTATCTTTTCCGTAAAATCGGCTTCAAAGTCTTTACGGATAACAAATACTAATTTGCCAAAACCGGCATTTACTGCATCATAAATAGAATAATCCATTATGGTTTCTTTACTAGGGCCTACACCGTCTAACTGTTTAAGACCGCCGTAGCGACTTCCCATTCCTGCAGCTAATACAAATAAAGTTGGTTTCATTTAATTTTATTTTAATGCTTATTAGAACTACAAATGTAATCTTTTTATAAAGATAGATGAAACGAATTTTATAAAGAATTGGACTGGCTATCTCTGAATTTATTTGAATTAAGTGTTAAGATTTTAATCTTTTATTGATAATAAAAACAATTCTTTAATAAAACTGTTAATTAACTTGATGAGATACATCAATTTATTAAATCTTTTAAATTCATTAAAAGTTATATTATGGAAGATAAAATAATTAAAACACCTCAGGACAAAACAATTGCTATTATTGCTTATCTAACAGTTATCGGTTTAGTTGTTGCATTTGTATTGAATAATGAAAAAAAGGATCCTTTTGCGAACTATCACATAAGACAGTCGTTGGGATTAGTATTGACAAGTATTGCTTTAAGCTTGATTAATGTTATTCCGGTACTTGGCTGGATTGTTAGCTTGATTGGTGCTTTTGTACTACTTTATATGTGGATAATGGGGCTCTTAAATGCTGTTAATGGCAAAGAGAAACCTGTTCCTATTCTAGGTGAAAAATATATTGAATGGTTAAAAAGCATCTGAAATGTAGATGTTTAATTACTTACACTTTTTAAAATTCTAATGATGAAGACTAAAATATTCACTCTGATTAGTGCTTTCATTTTATTAGTTTCGTTTTCTGCTGAAGCGCAAATTCTAAACAAACTAAAGAATAAGGTAATTGAGAGAACTGAAAATGTAATTGTTGATAAAGCTGCAGACAAAGCTGCCCAAAAAACATCTGAAGCGATGGATAAGATTCTTAATCAAAATCTCGACGGACTGTTTAATATTGGCGGTGGCACTATAGTAGATGTTAGCAATCTGCCTGCAGAATACTCATTTGATTTCCTATACAAAGTAAAAATGACTACCGGAAATGGTGAAATAATGATGGATTATCTCTTTAATAAAAATGAGTCATACTTCGGAGCAATAAGTCAGCTCTCCCCCACAACTACTATGATTTTTGATACAGATAAAAATCTTTTTGTTATAAAATCGGGAGAAAGTGTAATTGCCAGAGAGATTAAAATGGATAGTACAACTGAGTCGGAAGAAGCAGAGGCAGAGATCTATAATGATTACACTTTTAAAGAGATCCCCAGTAAGGAATTTCTTGGTATAATATGCCCTGGCTACGAAATGGAAAATGATGAGAATAAATTTACAGTTTATATTGCACCCGATATTGGTGTGGGATTTGGAAGTGCCAATGGCAATAAGATTGTAAATATGCCTAAAGAGATGCAGGCATTTAGCAAGAAGTACGAAAAGGGACTGATGATGTATATGGAGATGGAAAACAAGATAGATGATAAAAAGAATGATAAAATTGCTACATCTATGGAGTGTGTTAAATTTGAAGAATCAAAAACTTCAGTAAAAATAAGATAAAACAGGTTCTCAGTTAATAAATAGAGATTCTTTATTTTTTAATTAAATAGAGATAGAACGCAAAATAGAGCATTCTATTATTATCAAATAGTAAATGACTGCCAAAGTTTATCTTGAGGAACTGGGGCAGTTATTTCTATTTTTGTCTTTGATACCGGATGTATAAAGGAGATTGACCTTGCATGAAGACTGATGCTTCCATCAATATTCGACCTGCTTGCACCATATTTAAGATCTCCTTTTATAGGGCATCCTATTTTTGCTAATTGCGATCTTATTTGATGATGTCTGCCGGTTTCTAAATCTACCTCAAGCAGATAGTAGTTGTCAGATGTTGCTATTAACTTATAGTGCAACACAGCTTTTTTTGCTCCATCTGTCTCTTTATCGAATGCTGTGGATTTATTGTTTTTCTCATTCTTTATAAGCCAATGGACCAATTTGCCTTCACTATTGGACGGGCTGTTTTTCACTATTGCCCAATATGTTTTATTTACCTTATCATCTCTGAACATCTCATTCATACGAGATAAAGCTTTACTTGTTTTTGCAAATACAACAACACCGGTCGTTGGTCTGTCGAGCCGGTGTGTTACACCACAAAAAATGTTGCCGGGCTTGTTATATTTCTCCTTTAGATACTCTTTAACAATCTCCGACAACGGTTTGTCTCCCGTTTTATCACCTTGAATGATTTCTCCGGAAGCTTTATTTACTATTATAATATGATTGTCCTCGTAAAGAACTGTCATATCAGGTATTCATTCCTCCGCAAACGTTAATTACCTGTCCGCTTACATATGATGACAAATCTGATGCTAAGAATAGTGCAGCGTTTGCAACATCTTCAGGTGTACCTCCTCTGCGTAATGGTATCTGTTTTGCCCACTCGTTTCTAACCTCTTCCGACAATTGACCGGTCATCTCTGTAATAATAAATCCAGGTGCAATTGCATTTGCTCTGATTCCTCTTGAGCCAAGCTCTTTTGCAGTAGATTTGGCAAGTCCAATCATACCTGCTTTTGAGGCTGAATAGTTAGCCTGACCTGCATTTCCCGATACACCAACAACAGAACTCATATTTACAATGCTGCCTGATTTCTGACGCATCATTATTGGAGTTACTGCATGAATGAAGTTAAACGCTGATTTTAGATTCACGTTAATAACTGCATCCCATTGTTGCTCAGTCATTCTCATTAATAGACCATCTTTTGTAATACCGGCATTATTAATTAGTATATCGATTCTTCCAAAATCTTTCAGTACTTCATCAACTATCTTATGTGATTCTTCAAAATTTGCTGCATTTGATGCATAACCTTTGCATTTTACACCTAAAGATGAAATCTCCTGTTCTGTAGCAGAACCCTGTTCATCTATCACTAAATCAGTGAATGCTATATTTGCACCTTCAGAAGCAAATTTTAAAGCAATTGCTTTACCAATACCCCGAGCAGCACCGGTTATAAGCGCAGTTTTACCTTCTAATAATTTCATATGATTTTAATTATGTATTTATCTTAGACATAGTATATAGAGAATAATAACTTTATCCTATTATATAACTCTTTATATCTCACTGTTTATTTGTATATAAGCCTTTTAGTACAATATTGGCGATTAGTTCTCTGTCGCTTTTTCTATTATAGTCTAACTTAATTGCACCTCTGATAGCAGGAACCTCCAGACCTTTGAATGCATAATGCAATATTTCAGCAGTCTGTTTTATATCTGACAAATAAAAAATACCTTTATCTACACCCTCGTTAATAATTGATTCTAGATATTGTATCTCTTTGTTATCGAACTCTTTTCTCACTGTTTCAACTTGCCAAATATCTCTAAAGAAATCTGCTTTAAGCGTTCCATTACGGGTCACAACCTCTTTTATAGCAGTCAGCCTGGTAAATGCAAGTAGAATTAGTTTATCATCTGCCGATATATCACGTTTAATTACTGCTTCTAGTTTTTTGTATAACCCATTCAACTCCGACTCTATTACAGCTTTATAGATGTCGTTTTTACTGCTGAAGTAGGTATACAAAGTGCGCCTGCCACGCTGAGAAGCAACGGCAATATCATTCATAGTTGTATTCTCAACACCCTGCTTTGCGAAAAGCTGTCGAGCTACATCTATCAAATTAGATTTTGTTTTAGAAATCTCTGAAGCCACTTTATTCTGCACATTTTATTTATATATGTGCAAAAATATAATAAAGTTCAATATCACACAATCATTTCAGATAAAAAATATGAATAACCTTAACTATTTTTCTCTGTTTTTCAATAATTCTGCGGCTTCACATACTTCGTTATACCAATCTTCTCCAAATTTTCTTATAAGTGGCTCTTTTAAAAAGCGGAAAAGTGGTAGTCCGTTTTTTCGGCCTAAAGCTACCGCCGGTTCACATATAGACCATTTATGATAGTTCACAGCTGTAAATTCTACATACTCTTTAAGTCTGATAGGATAAAGATGACAAGATATTGGTTTCTGAACTTTTATACGTCCTTCTCTATATGCATTATCAATTGCACACTTACATATTCCATTTTCATCGAAGAAAGTAAAAACACACTCTTCTCCATTTATAATAGATGTAACAAGTTCTCCATCATAATCTTCATATGCAATACCCTGATTATTTATCAGCTCTTGTGCTTTAGGTGATAGATCGTCCCATATCTCAGGCAGAATTTCATTAATCTGCGTATACTCATCTTTTGTAATGGGTGCACCCGATTCTCCGTCTACACAGCATTGTCCTTTACATTTGCAAAGGTCGCAAATAAATGTTTCTTCAAATATATCGTCAGATAGTAATGTATTTTGAATCTGTATCATAATTTTTAATTTTTGATGCTCTTTTGTTATATATCACAAATAGTGTTATTGTGGCGGCCAGACTAACCAGGGCCAATATTATATATACAGGGGTTATTGGCATATCTTCCATGTTGTTATACCAGTTTGTTTCGCCCCAAAAGAAATTAACTACAATTATTAAAGCATTATTTATAAAATGAAATAAAATTGGAATCCATAAGTTTTTAGTATATAAAAACAGATATCCCAGAATGGCTCCAAGAAACAGACGCGGTAAAAATCCGTAGAATTGAAAATGGACAATACTAAAAATAATTGCGGCTATCCATACAGAAGTATGGCCATTCTTGAATTTATCATGAATAAACTGCTGCATTGCACCTCTAAAGAATAACTCTTCAGAAATTGCCGCAAATCCAGCTATTACCACCAAATTAAGTATTAATGAACTAACTGATTTACCCGACAGAAGAAGCTCTGTTGTTTCGAGTGCTGCATCTTCCATTGTGCGCATTGCCTCTTCAATCTGACTCATCCATTCAGGAAGAACTACACCCTTGTTCCATGTTGTGAGAAAAGAAGCAAATGTATATGAGAAAATAAAAGCTAACAGAGTAAACACAACTTTTATGTTAGGTTCTGTTACCCGGTTTAATTTTAAATAGTTCAGTGGCTTGATATTGGTCCATGCGACTATTAAAAATGCAGGCAAAGCAATTGCAAAAATAGATTGAGCAATTGTATTAACATAAATTGAAGCTAATACGCTATCACTATTAACAAATGGGATTAAAAAAATCAATTTGGAGACTGCAACTGTTATAAATAGACCAATTATCATGAATATAAACAGATATGCAATTTTAAATCCGGGTGATGCATTTGTAAGTAATAAGCGCATATTTTCCTATTTCAAGAATGTTTATGTAACCAAAAAAGAACTACAAAGATACTATCATCTTGTTATAAAAACGAAACTTTTTAAAGGAGTACTATTTTTTTTTGCATATTGAAAGAATAAGAGTAATTTTGCAATCTTAATAAAAAAACAGTTTCAAACGGTTGAGTTTAACCGACTTTGAATAAAATTATCCATTTTAAATGAAATCGACACTTAATAAAACCAACGAGGTAAATGGTACCATCGTTATTGAGCTTGAGAAAGCTGATTATCAAGAGAAAGTAGACAAGTCCTTAAGTCAACTCCGTCAGAGAGCTGATATTCCTGGTTTCCGTCAGGGTAAAGTTCCAAAAAGCATCATACAGAAGATGTACGGTAAATCAGTATTAGTAGACGAGATTAATAAGATCATCTCTGAAGAGTTAAACAATTTCGTAAAAGAGAACAAACTTAAAATTCTAGGTGAACCTCTTCCAGACAATAGTGAAGAAAATCAGGTTGATCTAGACAAAGATGAAGTTTTCAAATTTCATTTCAATGTTGGTCTAACTCCTAACTTCGACCTAAAGCTTGATGATATTGAGCAAACATATTATAATGTGAACCTCGAAGATGATGTTTTAGACAAACAGATTGATTCTTATAAGCAGAACTTCGGTACATACCTTAAGGTAGAAGAGGAAGCTATTGAAACTGATCTTATTAAAGGTACTTTAACTGAAGTTGAAAATGGCGAAGTTAAAGTTGATGGAATTGTTGTAGAGAATGCAATTTTAATGCCTTCATACGTTAAAGATGAGACTATTAAAAACAGTTTTGTTGGTTCTAAGGTAAATGATGCAATTGTTTTTAACCCAAAAACAGCATATGATAATAATGAGGCTGAAGTTGCTTCTTTATTACAGAAAACCAAAGAAGAGATTAAAGAATTAAACTCTGATTTCAGATTAGATATTAATGAAATAACTCGTTATAAAGAAGCTGAATTAAATCAAGAATTATTCGATCGCGTAGTTGGAGCAGGTGTTGCAACAACAGAAGAAGAGTTCAGAAATAAAGTTCAAGAACAGATTCTAAAACAGTTTAAACCAGGTGCAGACCATCTATTCATTCATGAAATGAGAGATAAGATTGTTGAAAAGATGGCCGATGTTGAGTTCCCTGAAGAGTTCTTAAAACGCTGGTTGCTAGAATCTAGCGAGCAGAGAAGTGAAGAACAGATTGACAAAGATTTCCCATTGATTCTCGAAGATTTGAAGTTCCATGTTGTAAAACAGAAAATAGTTGAGGATAATGAAATAAAAGTTGAATTCCAGGATATTGAAGCACTTGCAGTTGAGGTTGCAAGATCGCAATTTGCTCAATATGGAATGTCTAATCTTCCTGAAGATGTTCTTTTAAACTATTCAAAAAGTCTTTTAGAGAAAGAGGAAACAATACAGAATCTTTTCGAAAAGGCAACTGAGGAAAAAGTTATTGATTGGTTAAAAAAGAATGTGAATATTGTAGAGAAAACAGTTAACTCAGATGAATTCAATAAAATAATGAGCGAGCATTCTCATCAGCACGGTGAACATGATGAACATGATGATTTTGATGAAGCTGAAGATCAGTCTGAAGTAGCTGAAAACACAGAAGAGTAACAAATTTAGATGGATAATATTTTATTATCCGATAAATCATTTTAAATTTGTGCTATTCTGGCACCTTATTTGCATCAGTTCACCATATAATTAATGTTGAACTATAAAATAAAAATTATGAATAACGAATTCAGAAAGTACGCAGTTAAGCACCTAGGCATGAATGGTTCAAGGCTCGACAGCTATATGAACATAACAAGTCAGGGTGGATATATATCTCCAACTATTATTGAGGAGCGACAATTGAATGTTGCCCAGATGGACGTTTTTTCTCGTCTGATGATGGATCGCATTATTTTTCTTGGAACAGCAATAGATGACTATACTGCAAATGTAATACAGGCTCAGCTATTGTATCTCGACTCAGCAGATCCGGGTAAAGACATCTCAATTTATATTAACTCCCCAGGAGGCTCTGTATATGCAGGTCTTGGAATATATGACACTATGCAGTTCATTTCTAGCAATGTGTCAACAATTTGCACCGGCATTGCAGCTTCTATGGCAGCAGTTCTTTTAGTTTCAGGAGCAGAGAAGAAACGCTTTGCATTAACTCACTCACGAGTTATGATTCATCAACCAATGGGTGGTGTACAAGGTCAGGCTTCTGATATTGAGATTACTGCACGAGAAATAGCAAAAATAAAACAAGAACTTTATAGCATCATATCAACCCATTCGGGAAAACCTATTGAAGAAGTGAGCAGGGATTCCGATCGTGACTTCTGGATGACAGCAGCAGAGGCAAAAGTGTATGGTATGGTAGATGATGTATTAGTGAGGAAGTAATAAAACGATGGCAAAAAAAGCGAACAGTAGCAATCATTGTAGTTTTTGCGGCAGAAGTGAGCAAGAGGTAAATCTGCTAATTTCAGGCATGACAGGATACATATGTGATATGTGTACCGAACAAGCACATGAAATAGTAAGCGAATCTTTCAAGAACAATGGTAAAAATGATGTTGGTATATCATTCTCCTCACTTCCTAAACCTGCTCAGATTAAAGAGTTTTTAGATGAATACATTATAAAGCAGGATAGTGCAAAGAGATTTCTTTCTGTTGCTGTGTACAACCATTACAAACGTATTTTACAGAAAAATGTAAAGGATGATGTTGAGATTGAAAAATCTAATATCATAATGGTTGGTGCAACCGGCACAGGAAAAACTTTGCTTGCACGCACTATTGCAAAGATGCTGCAGGTTCCTTTTACAATAGTAGATGCAACTGTATTAACAGAAGCAGGCTATGTTGGTGAGGATATTGAAAGTATCTTAACAAGATTATTACAGGTTGCAGATTACGATGTGAGTGCAGCTGAAAGAGGTATAGTGTTTATTGATGAAATAGATAAAATAGCTCGTAAAAGTGATAATCCATCTATAACAAGAGATGTTAGTGGAGAGGGTGTACAGCAAGGACTTCTCAAACTGCTTGAGGGATCTATAGTAAATGTACCGCCTCAGGGAGGTCGTAAGCACCCGGAACAAAGAATGGTAGCTGTAAACACAAAGAATATTCTATTTATCTGTGGTGGAGCTTTCGATGGTATCGAAAAGAAAATCGCTCAACGACTAAACACCAGAGTGGTAGGATATTCTGCAAGTCAGGAAAACAAGAATATCGATAAGGATAATATGCTAAAGTATATAACCCCACTCGACTTGAAATCATTCGGACTTATACCTGAAATAATTGGTCGACTCCCAATTCTAACATATCTTGAACCTCTTGATAAGGAAGCATTATTGAGAATTCTGGTTGAGCCTAAGAACTCTATTATTAAGCAATATCAGAAACTATTCAGTATGGATGGTGTAAACTTAACTTTTGATGAAGGTGCATACGAATATATAGTAGACAAAGCAATTGAGTTTAAACTAGGTGCAAGAGGTCTCAGATCAATTGTTGAAGCTATTATGATAGATGCTATGTTTACATTACCTTCAGGAGATAAGAAGAAACTGAATGTAACCCGAACTTATGCAACTCATCAACTCGAAAAATCAGATTTGCATCATTTAAGAGTGGCATAAAATATACTTTACAAGATATTATTTGGGAATTAAATAACTCCCTAAAAAATTTAAAGAAACGCATGGTTCAAGCCTGCGTTTTTTTAATGGTAAAAAAATAGATTTATTTGGCGTATTTTAATTTTTACTATATCTTAGATGTGAATTGTCTCATCAATCTTAATTGTAATTACTTTATACATATTTATATTTGTAGAGAACATTTAAGTCATATACATTAGCCAGAGTTATTTATTAGATGAAAAATCGAGAATTGATTTATAAGGGTTTAAAGAAGTATTTTGGATTCGATACTTTCAAGGGCAACCAAGAAGCCATCATAGAGAGTGTCCTATCTGAAAAAGACACATTTGTGTTGATGCCCACCGGCGGAGGCAAATCTTTGTGTTACCAGCTTCCAGCCTTATTAATGGATGGTACTGCTATAATAATATCTCCATTAATTGCTCTTATGAAAAATCAAGTCGATGCGATGCGCAATCATAGCGAATTTGATGGAATAGCTCACTTTCTTAACTCATCATTAAGTAAGAATGAGATAGAGGAGGTTAAAAGAGAAGTCCTAACCGGAAAGACTAAAATGCTTTACGTAGCACCTGAATCTCTTACTAAGTTGGATAATATTGAGTTTCTACGCTCAATCCCAATCTCATTTTATGCTGTAGATGAGGCACACTGTATCTCGGAATGGGGACATGATTTCCGACCGGAATATAGACGAATCAGACCAATTATAAGTGAAATAAGTGTCAGACCAATAATAGCTCTAACTGCCACTGCAACCCCAAAGGTGCAGCACGATATTATGAAAAATCTTGGCATGAAACACTCTGAGCTATTTAAATCATCATTTAACAGACCAAACTTATATTATGAGGTAAAGAAGAAAACGGATCAAATAGATAGAGATATAATAAAATATATTCTTTCACAAAAAGGCAAGTCTGGTATTGTTTATTGCCTGAGCCGAAAGAAGGTTGATGATTTTGCAGAAATATTGCAAGCTAACGATATAAAAGCTTTGCCATATCATGCAGGAATGGATGCTTCGTTACGATCAACTAATCAAGATGCCTTTTTAATGGAGAAGGCAGATGTAATAGTAGCGACTATTGCATTTGGAATGGGCATTGATAAGCCCGACGTACGTTATGTAATCCATTATAATATTCCTAAAAGTCTTGAGGGATATTATCAAGAAACCGGCAGAGCCGGCAGAGATGGCGGAGAAGGTAAATGTATAGCATACTATTCAAGTAATGATCTCCAGAAACTTGAGCGTTTTATGCAGGGTAAACCCGTTTCTGAAATAGAAATAGGCAAACAACTCTTATTCGAAACAGCTGCCTATGCAGAAACATCTGTCTGCAGAAGAAAGGTATTACTCCATTATTTCGGCGAAGACTACAACGTACCAAATTGCGAACATTGTGATAATTGTTTAAATCCAAAAATAAAAGTGGAAGCAAAAGAATTACTAATTACAGTTTTAGAATCAGTTACAGCTCTAAAAGAAAAACAAAAAACCGATTATCTTATTAATTTTCTAATCGGAAAAGAAACATCTGATATAGAAAATTATGGACATGACAAATTAGAAGAATTTGGTTCAGGTTCAGATGAAGAGGAAAGCACTTGGGAATCGGTTATTCGCCAAGCATTACTTAGTAACTATCTCAAAAAAGATATTGAGAATTACGGCATTATTAAACTTACAAAGAAAGGGAAAGATTTTCTTAAGAATCCTGTCTCATTTAAAATAGTGAAAGAAGATGAGGATGAAGATGATATGTCAGAACTTGAGGGAGATGAATCAGAAATATTAGCATCCGGTGCAGGTAGTGGCGGTGCAGCAGACACTGTGCTTTTTGCTATGATGAAAGATCTAAGGAAAAAGATTTCTAAGAAATTAGATGTACCTCCCTATGTTATTTTTCAACCATCTTCACTTGAGGCTATGGCAACTTCATATCCAATTACAATGGATGAGTTGCAAAACATTCCCGGAGTAGGTTCGGGTAAGGCAAAAAGATATGGCCAAGAGTTCCTTGATCTTATTAAAAAGCATGTCGAAGAGAATGATATCACTCGTCCTGAAGATCTTCGTGTAAAAACAGTTCCAAATAAATCAAAACTAAAAGTCTCTATTGTTCAGGCTATCGACCGCAAGGTTGCACTGGATGACCTTGCAGAATCAAAAGGAATTGATTTTAACGAAATGCTTTCAGAAGTAGAGGCTATAGTATACTCCGGTACTAAAATCAACATCGATTACTTCCTCAATGAGGTGATGTCTCAAGATGTTATAGATGATATTTACTCATACTTCAAGGAGACAGAGAAAGATGATTTAGACAAAGCACAGGAGGAGCTACCAGAATATGAAGAAACTGAAATACGTTTGGTACGTATCAAGTTCTTTTCCGAAATGGCTAATTAATGTATATTCTAAAGAACAAACTATTTTTATACCCACATCGTTATAATAGATGGTGGTTAAAGATATAGTTTATATAAAATGAAATATTTACAAGACATTAATACTCCCGATGATCTGAAAAAGCTTTCTGTAGAACAGCTTCAAGATGTTTGTACAGATTTAAGGGAGTTTATCATAGAACAGCTGTCGTACAACCCTGGTCACTTTGGCTCCAGCTTAGGCACGGTTGAGCTAACAGTTGCTTTACATTATCTATTTAATACACCATACGATCGTTTAGTTTGGGATGTTGGTCACCAAGCCTATAGTCATAAAATTCTGACAGGCCGACGTGATAAGTTTCATACTAACCGAAAGTTAGGGGGGCTATCAGGTTTCACTAATCCAAAAGAGAGTGAATATGACACATTTATAGCCGGTCATGCATCTACTTCAATATCAGCTGCGCTAGGAATGGCAATTGCTGCATCACTGAGAAATGAAAACCGCAAAATTGTGGCAATAATTGGTGATGGCTCAATGACTGGAGGCCTTGCTTATGAAGGGCTTAACAATGTCTGTTCACAAGACAACAACCTCCTCGTTATACTCAACGACAACAATATGTCGATTGATAATAATGTTGGTGGCATTCAGGATTACTTGGTTAAATTAACCACTTCTTACAAATATAATAAGCTTCGTAATAAAGTATATCAAGGTTTTAAGAGTCGTGATCTTATATCAGAGAAGAATAAAAACCAGGTACTCAGATTCAACAATAGCATAAAATCTCTAATAACAAATCAGCAAAATTTGTTCGAAGGATTTAATCTCAGATATTTTGGTCCCGTAGATGGTCACGACCTCCCCGGTTTGATTAGAGTTCTGAGAAATATAAAAGATATGAAGGGGCCAAAGTTGCTTCATATAAAGACAGTTAAAGGAAAAGGCTATTTACATGCTGAGAAATCGGCTACAATATGGCATGCACCAGGACTATTCAACATTGAAACAGGTGAGCGTATTGTAAAAGAGGATGAAAATCAACCGCCTCTCTATCAGGATGTATTTGGTCACACTTTAGTAGAGCTGGCTAAGAAAGATGAGAAAATTGTTGGCGTTACGCCTGCCATGCCTACGGGTTGCTCAATGTCGTTTATGATGAAGGAATTTCCCAATAGATCATTTGATGTAGGGATAGCCGAAGCACATGCAGTAACCTTTTCTGCAGGTATGGCAAAAGAGGAGTTAATACCATTTTGCAACATTTACTCATCGTTTATGCAAAGAGCATATGACCAGATAATTCATGATGTAGCCCTGCAGAAGCTAAAGGTGATAATGTGCCTCGACAGAGCCGGATTGGTTGGTCCCGATGGTCCTACACATCATGGCGTATTCGATCTAGCATATTTGAGGCCAATTCCTAATCTTGTAATATCTGCTCCATACAATGAACATCAACTCCGAAACCTTATGTTCACAGCAGCATATGGCAACGATGGACCTTTTGTAATTAGATATCCACGCGGAAAAGGTGAACTGATCAATTGGAGAAACGAACCGTCTGCATTACCGATTGGAAAAGGCCGAATGATAAGAGAGGGCAAGGATATTGCATTGTTATCGCTGGGAACAATTGGTAATAGCTCAGCAAGAGCAATAAATAGAGCAGAACAGCTGGGTATCAGTATTGCTCACTACGACATGATATTTCTAAAACCAATAGATGAAGAGATATTAAATATAGTTTCAAAAAAATTCAAATATATAATCACTGTCGAAGAGGGCGTAGTTAAAGGAGGTCTCGGAAGCGCAGTACTCGAATATTTGAGTGATAACAATATCAATGATGTACATGTACACCGTATAGGTATAGAAGATAAATTTATCACACATGGTTCAGTCGACCAACTTCAGGAGATAGCCAAAATCGATGAAAAAAGTATATATGAAGAGATATTGAAAGTATATAGTCAATTAGCTGGCTCAGAGACAATAACAATAGAACAAAATCGTTGGACGTAATTACGATTATCGATGAAAATATTAATAGCCGGTGCTGGCGCCGTTGGAACACACCTCGCAAAACTACTTGGTCAGGAAAATCACGATATCACATTAATTGATGGTGATAAAGACCGCTTGTCAATAATTCGCGACAACACAGATATATTAACATACATAGGTAATTGCACATCACTAAAAGATTTAAGATCTGCAGGTGTTGCAAATACCGATCTCTTTATTGGTGTTACTCCCGAAGAGTCAAAGAACTTAACATCATGTATGCTTGCATCTAATTTAGGTGCAAAAAAGACTCTTGCCAGAATCGACAATTATGAGTATCTACTTCCTAAGAATATCGACTTCTTCGAGAATATTGGGATCCACTCAATGATTTACCCTGAGTTGATGGCTGCCCGCGAGATAGCGATGGCCATTAAAACACCCTGGACCCGCTTCTGGTGGGAGTTGTGTAGCGGTACAGTTATTCTAGTCGGTGCTAAGATTAGAAACAATTCCCCACTAATCAATAAGCACCTATTTGAACTCTATCAGGAGAACAAAGAGTTCCACCTAGTAACAATTAAAAGAGGTAAACAGACAATAATTCCTCAGGGTAAAGATCAGATGCTGCCAAATGATATACTATACTTTACCACACTCAGGAAGAACGTAGATAAGCTACCTAAATTATTAGGCAAGGAGTCATTCGAAACAAAGAAACTTATGTTTATGGGGGGCAGTAGAATTGCATTGCGCACTATTCAGCAGCTACCCCAGAATATCGATATCAAGATAATAGAACAGGATAGAGATCGAGCCGAGATGCTTGTAGAGAAATGCCCATCGAATGTAACAGTATTTCTTGAAGATGGTCGTAACAGTGAATTTCTGATGAGAGAAGGAATTTCAGAAACCGATGCATTTCTTGCACTTACAGATAATTCAGAATCCAATATTCTTAGCTGTATGCTTGCAAAACAATATGGAGTTAAGAAGACAGTGGCCGAGATTGAGAATATCGACTATATCTCTATGGCCGAAAGATTGGATATTGGCACTGTAATCAATAAAAAGCTTATTGCTGCAAGTGCGATATATGAACTGTTGCTTAAAGCCGATGCCTCAAATATAAAGAGTCTTACTTATGCAGACGCCAATGTTGGTGAGGTAATTGCAAGACCTAAGTCAAAAGTAACCAAGAAAAAGATAAAAGATTTAAATCTACCTGCTGATATAACTTTTGGCGCACTAATTAGGAATGGCGAACCAATACTTATTGATGGTAATACTCAAATAGAGGCCAACGATAAGGTGGTAGTTTTTTTTCTTACCAAATCTCTAAAGAGTATTGAGAGCCTGTTTGTTTAAAATCTATTGTAACATATAATATATTACATTATTTATTATGAGAAGATTCAATTATCGTTTTGTACTAGGTGGTATAAGCCTTGTTTTGATAATTGAATCATTTTTCATGCTTTTAGCAGGTTTGGCAGGTTTGGCATATCGGGAAGATGTAGCAAACAGTATTTTTATTTCTGCATTAATAACCCTGTTATCGGGACTCCTGTTTCTTTTATTAGGGAGAAAAAGAAAGATCCACAATTTAAATATTACCAAAAGAGAGGTATATATTACTGTTACAATGACATGGATAATGTTATCACTCTTTGGTACTTTGCCATATATTATCAGTGATTCAATCCCTTCATTTACCAACGCTTTCTTCGAAAGTATTTGTGGTTTTACCACAACAGGCAGTTCTACTCTAATCAACATCGAAGCTTTTCCAAAATCACTACACATATGGAGAAGCATTACCCAATGGATTGGAGGTATAGGAATTATAATATTTGTGATCTCATTTATTCCTGTATTTGGGGGACTATCCGGTCAGTTTTTCGATTCAGAACTGACAGGAATTGCAGAAGATGTATTCCGTCCACGAATTATGGAGGTATCTAAAAAAATGGCATTAAGCTATTTGCTACTCACTTTAGCCGGTTTTCTCCTACTTTGGGCTGGTCCAATGGATGCATTTGAGGCTATATGTCACTCATTTACATCAATATCCACCGGAGGATTTTCTACAAGACAGATGAGCATAGCATCATTCAATTCACCCTATATCGAGTCGATTATAATATTATTGATGTTCTTTGGAGGCACCAACTTTTTGCTCATCTCCGCATTTCTCACAAAATTCTCTTTTTCTGTTTTCAAAAACGAAGAATTCCGCTGGTATATATCACTAATTCTACTGTTTACAATTGTTATTACCGTTGCACTACTCACAACAGGTCAGATGTTTAATATAGGTCAAACATTCAGAACTGCACTATTTCAAGTAGTCGCTGCGATAACTACAACTGGTTTTGCAACATACAACTTTATATCCTGGGGACCGTTCTACTGGATCCTGTTTCTTGTCATGATTCTCTTCTGTGGCTGCGAAAGCTCTACGTCAGGAGGAATGAAATTGTCGCGATTAGTAGTACTCTCAAAAAACTCACTACTCGTATTTAAACGTCAGGTACACCCCGATGCACTTTATATGGTAAAATTAAACCGTAAGGTAATCTCCAACGAGTCTATAGCAAAAGTTATGGCCTTCTTTTTCCTTTACCTTGCGGTAACCCTATTCAGTGCTTCAGTAATAAGCCTTTCGGGCATGACCTTTGATGAATCAATTAGCGTAGCACTGTCAACTATAAGCAACTATGGATACGGATTAGGATCATACGGACCGATCGGCACATTTGAGTCAGCAACAGTTTTTACAAAATACTACCTAAGCTTCCTAATGCTTGTTGGCCGTCTCGAAATATTTATTGTACTATCACTTTTTGTCCCCGGTTTCTGGAAAAGATAAATCCATTTCAAGAGTAAATATTCTCTGTTTCAAGAAATGAA
>CAYLKV010000032.1:17034-28731 GCA_964384545.1 uncultured Proteiniphilum sp. | reverse complement strand
GTGTTACCATAGAATAAATGCCAAATACAGCTATTAGAATGGCAACAGAGGTCATAGTAATTAATAGTACAATAAGATATCTTTCCGATTTAGTATATTCAGCATAAAGCTCTTCCATGTTAGACATTCTAACCGAATAGTTGCCAACCTTTTCTGTAATCAGTTTTGTAATCTCTTCTTCTGTGCTAAATCGATGATCATCAGTATATTTGTACGCATAAGCTTTAGTTACATTTTGTCCTGTTTCCCATGGCATTGGTGAAGCTGGAAGTCTATAAATTGAAGGACGTACCGGCAATAAAGGTGAATCAATATACATATCCTGAATAACACCCACAACATTCATATTATTCAAAGTTGGCAGTTCCATTGTAATACCCTTGCTATTAATATTTTCAAAATCAGTGTTATATGATGAAAGAATTCGTTGTGCTGTCTGATTTATAAGACATGCATTTGTTTCACCTTCAAATATATTCCTGCCTTCAACTATTTTAATATCAAAAAAGTCGATGTATTCAGGACCATACATCTGAAAGGTATATAATGATATTTTTTTATCTGATACTTCTGTTGAAGTAACACTTGTATAGCTCTTTGGTAAGAATTCACCTCCATATCTTATTACATCTTCTACACCCTTTATTTTCTTAATTTCTTCAACTGGAAGATCATTAGGCTCAGTAAACATAGTGTTGATTTTAAACCTGTTAAAGCCAATATTATGACTATTTAAATAGTTGTATTGATATAAAAATAAGGAAGTCGAAAAAACCAACAATATGCTTATAATCAGCTGAAGAGAAATTGAAAAAAGTGTAAACCTGTCTTTTATACTACTGTTTTGCGTAATTTCCGGAGTCAGATTCTCTTTTATAGTCTGTTTTATAAAATATCTAATCGGGAAATATGCTGTTATCACAGAGAGAATCAATATAGCTACTCCATACATTATCACATCATAGATAAATATCGTTTTAGTAGCTTCTATCATCGAAAACTTTACAAACCATGGGTGTATTATCTCAGATATAACAAATCCTAAAAGAAGCGCCGTAAAGAGTAAAATCAAAAATTCACAAAACAACAACAGCAGCAGTTGCGAAGTAGAAGCACCATTAATTTTTTGAAGCGACAATTCTCTGCTTCTAATCCTCATTCTATTGATAAAAAGCATCAGATAATTAAAAAAGGCACAGAATATTACAAGAAATGAAACCAATGAAAATATTCTAAGGTGGTTATATTTTATAGAAATTTCATCATCTGGGTGGGTGATACGTAGTTTTCTTATCGGCACTAATTTAGTCTGGAATTTATAGTTAACAGTAACATTATCATTTATTTTTTTTTCAAATTCAAACTCAGATAGTTTACTTTCAATATTTTCTATATCTATTCCATCTTTTACCCTTATATAACAGAATTTTGCATAATTTCCCCACGAATCATTGAAATCGGGATTATATTTATTTATAAGAATTATATCAAACGGAATATTACTTTGAAGTGGTTGATTTGGCACTATATTTAAAAGTTGAATGTTTTGTTTTTCAATTCTTTTACCGATATCCTGATAATTAATCTCTAGAACTTTAGCTGTTTTCTCTGTTAAAATGTGATTAGTCTTATCTATAACTTCAGGGTAATCAATTTTAATATTTGGGTAAAAAACATGAAAAAATGAGGTGTCTGCATCTATATATTTGCAACCATTTATTACTTTACCATTTAAATCGTAGTCAGATATAAAAGAATTTATAGCTGTTGCTGCCTCAATTTCGGGAAATGTCTCCTTTAGATACTTAGCCAACGCGTTGGGCGAATATCGGGCAACACCTCCCAAAGATGTAGAATCCTTAACCAGCACCCTATATATCCTGTCAGCATCAGCAATATGTTTGTCGTAACCTCTTTCATATCTAATCCACGACATGGTAAAAGCAAAAGCAGTAAACCCAATTGCCAGTCCCAAAACACTAATAATGCTTTGGGTTCTGTATTTCAGGAGGTTTCTCCAAGCAACTTTTAAATAATATCTTATCATTAACTTAATATTTGGTTGTATATATTAGTCTATATTTCAGAGAATCGATTCCGGTACAACTCTGCCGTCAAACAGATTTATTGTTCTTCCTGCATAACCGGCATCATGCATACTGTGCGTAACCATCACAATAGTAGTACCCTCTCTATTAAGTTCGGTAAGCAGATTCATCACCTCAGCACCATTCTTGCTATCAAGGTTACCTGTAGGCTCATCGGCAAGGATAAGATCAGGATTAGCCACCACTGCACGAGCAATAGCCACACGCTGCTGCTGTCCTCCCGATAGTTGTTGTGGAAAATGCTTCTCTCTATGTGAAATTGCCATTCTATCCATCGCTTCTTTAACCCTCTTCTTCCTATCGGCAGCAGGCATCTTCATATAGAGTAGGGGAAGCTCAATATTCTCATACACATTAAGTTCCTCAATCAAATTAAAGCTTTGGAATACAAATCCTATCACCCCTTTTCTGAGGTTTGTGCGCTGACTCTCTTTAAATTTAGATACCTCATTTCCATTCAGATAATATTCACCCGAAGTAGGGTTATCCAGCAATCCAAGGATATTTAACAGGGTAGATTTACCACATCCCGAAGGACCCATAACAGCAACAAACTCACCCTTGTTAATCTCAATATTAACCTCTGTTAATGCCCTTGTTTCCACCTCTTCTGTACGAAAGATTTTCTGTAAATTGTTTGTTTTTATCATACTCTTAATGTCTTTATTTTTTACTTAAGTCTTTATTTTTATATACTGTTATAGTTTTAACTATCAACTATTTTAGTTTTGGAGCATTCTTTTAATTAAGTCTAAATACTACTCACTGAAATCTCTAATTAATTATTAATTCCTCTGCCTCTCCAAAATTGGCATAACCAATTGTTATTACTCTGTCACCCGGAGCCAATCCCCCAATAATCTCATACTGCACAGGGTTTTGTCGGCCAACTTTAATTGCTGTTTTTATAGCTTTATCGCCCGTGCTGTTCAATTTATATATCCATTGACCACCTGTATACTGAAAGAAATCACCTTTAGGAATCACAATAGCATTATCAGGTTGATCCAGTTCAATCTGTACACGATAACTTTTACCAATTCTCACATTATCAGGTTTATCAGCAGTAAATTGAAGTTCAACCCTAAACTGACGATCCCTCACCTCTGGAACCACTTTAGATACTTTTAATGGATACTTATTCCCCTGATAAGTAACCCACGCAAGCAGTCCTGTCATAACTCTATCTATATAATACTCACTTATTTGTGTAACAATCTTAAAGTTATCAATCACCTTTATATCACCAATATTTTCCGATTGATGAATCTGCTGACCTAGAGTTGCGTTAAGGAAGCTGAGCTGGCCGCTAATTGGTGCTCTAACAATTAGATATTCAATGCGTTTGCCTATATGTGTATTATTCTTTCTAGCTCTTTCCAAATCATTATTCATCATCTCACCCCTGAGAACAGTCGCCGCACTATCATGCCTTAATCCCTCAAGCTGAAGAGCTCTGCTTTTGGTTTTAAAGATATATTCTTCATGTTGTACATCAAGCTGAGCCTTGCTTTTCACACCCATATTAAACTCTTCCACCCCAAGCTCATAATCCTTCTCAAGTCTGCTCAATTCATACTCAGCCTGCAATGTTTGCTGTTTCAAAAGTAGAGATTTTTGCTCCATTTCGAGCCTTTTCTCCTGATAAAGTATCCGCTGCGACTCCCATTCAGCCTGTTGTTCCTCAATAGTTCTTTCAAGTTCAGGATTATGAAGAATCATTATAATATCACCCTCATTAAGCATAGTACCCTCTTCTGCAACTATTTGCTGTACCATACCCGACTCCGGCGCATTGAGTTTTATTGTCATAATTGGCTGAATAACACCCTCTGCATCAACATAATCGAGAAAAGGAGTTTCTTCTACATCGGCAACAGCAACTCTTTCGCTGTCTACTCGTAGTTTTTGTCCTCCCGAAACTGATATAAGTAGATACACAACAAATATCGTAAAGGCTGCACCCCCAATGATATAATATCTCTGCCTCTGCCAGAAACTTCTCTTTGGCAAAGCTCTATCCATCAAGGAGTCGCGCGACTCATGAAAACTATTATTCATCTCTCAAATTCTTATAAAATGAAACAAGCTCACTTCCATTCTCAAAATCATACCCCGTAACACTTCTTATGGCATAATATAGGCTCCAATAGTTCTGCAGCTCCCTAATATAAGCCTGCTGCGATCTATCCTTCTCAGCAACAGCCGCATTTAGGTCGAGCACACTCGATTTGCCAAGCAGATACAACCTATAAGCCACACTATTTCTTCTGATAGCCCTGTCGGCTGTCTTATATGCAATCTCTACCTTTCCGGCCTGCAGATTAAACTGCTTCACCATCCTAATAACATTAGCCTCAAAATCGGTTCTTGCCTGCTGAATATCAATCTTAACCTTCTCCAGATTACTCTTTGCAACCTCAACCTGACCTCTTCCCACACCCCAGTCGAGAATTGGAATACGAATACCCAAGCTCACCATCTGCTGATCCATCGGATTTCGATAAGTCTCCCTGATATTGGCATTTGTCTGAGACAGTCCAAACTCTGCATAAATATCAGCCTTCAGTCCCCTCGACGCCTTAGCCCTTGCAACAGCACTTTCACTTTCAATCTCCCTAAGCGTATAATATTCAATATCAGGACTATTTTCATGAGCAAAATAAATAGCTTCCTGCACAGGCACTAAAAAGTTAGGTATCTCATCACTCACCATCACCTCAATCTCAACATTATCAGTTATTCCCAAAAAGCTTCTAAAATCAATAATCATATTATCCATCTCAATACGGGCATTCATCATATTTGTCTGCTCAGTAAGATAGTTAATCTCAAGCTGAAGCATCTCATTTTCAGTGATGGTACCAATCTCATACCTTCCCTGAGCATATTTAAAAAGCGTATCTGCAGCAGCATAGTTGTATGAAGCCGATTGCCAACTGTTCTGAGCAAGAGCAAGTTGATGAAATTTCATAGCGGCAGTGGCAGCAACAAGCTCCTGAGTTTCTGCATATGCTTTAAGAGCCTGTGAATATCTAATCGGTTCTATTTTTTTATTCCACTTAAGATAGTTGTAACCCAGCAGATTCTGCGAATATCCCAATACCACCGGGGTAGATTTAAAAGAGAGCGAATTGTCGGTAAACAGATCGAGACGTTGTAACCCCGTTCTCATATAAACTGTACCCCCCAGAAGAGAAATATTTTGATTAATAGATATAGAACCATCATTAAGCATCTGATTACGATGTACAAAACTGTCGCTTCCATCGGGTAGGGTAACCGAACTGATTGAACGGTTCAGCGATGAATAACTGTCGAATGTTACTCCCGGAAGATAATTAGCTTTGTGCATTCGCCAGCTCCAGTAAGATGCACGATATTGATGGCGTGCAGCAACTGATTGTGGCGACTGACTCCGGGCAAGCGCAACAGCTTTGTCTAATGTTAAACTAAGCGTGTCTTGCGCCATCAATTTACCCAGAGAGATTGAAATTAATATGAGTAGTATTATTCTCTTCATTTATAATTGTTTCTGCAATACTATTATCAAAGTACGTGCCAAATAGATATATTGTTGATAGATAGGCTAATATAGATTTAACGTTATAATAATTGTGTTCATTTTCGCACAAATGAAGTTCGATATCGCACATACAAACAATAACTATTTTACATATCTTTGGATAATTGTTTTAATGTCCAATAATGGCATTACATATAACTCCATGGAATAGTATCGAAAGATAGAATAGAATTATAACAGAATTATAACATAATTAAATGCAAAAGAAGGGTAAGATATTGATAGTCGACGATAACGAGGATATACTCTTCGCGCTGAATCTTCTTTTACAAAACCATGTAGAGAAAGTTAAAGTCACCACTAAGCCGGAACGAATTGAGCATTTTATGGCCTCATTCGAGCCTGATGTAATACTGCTCGATATGAACTTCAACAAGGATGCCGATAGTGGTCAGGAGGGGCTCCAATGGCTTCAAAAGATAAAGCAGATCAACAGCGATATGGTGGTTATATTTATTACCGCCTATGCAGAGATGGAGTTGGCAATAGAGGCTATAAAAGCGGGTGCTACCGACTTCATACCCAAGCCCTGGGAGAGAGAGAAGCTGCTGGCTACAATTGCCTCTGCAGTGGAATTAAGCAGCAAAAGAAAAGAGGTTTCAAACCTAAAGCAAAAGGTAGCAGCATTAGAAAGCAACATAGCATTTACAGAAATAATTGGAGAGAGCAAACAGATAGAGTCGCTATTCGAAACAGTTGATAAACTAAAAGATACAGATGCCAATATTCTGATCCTTGGAGAAAACGGAACTGGCAAAGATTTGTTTGCCAATCTCATATATCAAACATCAATCCGTGCAAACAATCCATTTGTATGTATAGATTTAGGCACAATACCAGAACAGTTGTTTGAGAGTGAACTGTTTGGTCACGAAAAAGGAGCATTTACCGATGCAAAAGTTGAGAAACCGGGTCGTTTCGAAATCGCTTCAGGCGGAACCCTCTTTCTCGATGAGATTGGCAATCTATCGCACCCTATGCAGTCTAAACTCCTCAGTGTCATCGAAAAGCAGCAGATCATAAGGCTAGGATCTACTAAGCATCTGCCTATAAATGTGCGACTAATTTGCGCCACAAATGCCGATATTCATGAGATGGTTGCAGCAGGCGAATTTCGTCAAGATCTGCTCTACAGAATCAACACCATCGAGCTGCATATTCCTCCCCTCAGAGAGAGAATAGGTGATATCGAACTGCTTGCAAATCATTTCCTCGATCGCTATAAAAAGAAATATAAGAAGGATATCAAAAATATATCTGCATCGGCAATTAAGAAGCTCAACGAATATTCGTGGCCCGGAAATGTGCGTGAGCTTCAGCATGCTATCGAAAGGGCAGTGATACTATCATCGGGGTTTACTCTCTCTCCCGACGATTTTATACTTAAACCGAACGCTACTCACAGGCAGAAAGAGATGAATCTCAATCTGGAACATCTAGAGATGAATGCAATTGAAAATGCACTTAAAAAGAGTGATGGTAATATGAATCAGGCAGCAGAAATGCTTGGAATAACTAGGTTTACGCTCTACAGAAAGATCGAAAAATATGGATTATAAATGAAAATCAAATCTAAACATATACTGTTTCTTAAGGTTGCAGCAATCGTTTTGTTGTCTCTTGCCGGTGCATGGTTGTTTTGGAGCGACCTCTATTTCACATCACTCTTAATGTTAATT
Organism: uncultured Proteiniphilum sp.; assembly: GCA_964384545.1. GTDB lineage: Bacteria > Bacteroidota > Bacteroidia > Bacteroidales > Dysgonomonadaceae > Proteiniphilum. The sequence goes on along the minus strand of CAYLKV010000032.1, from coordinate 21,358 downwards.
GCTAACATAGGTTTTTCAATTTCGATATATTACGACAGAAAGAAGCTTATTGAAAGGATGGAGCATATGATTGGTATAATTAAGAATACAGATTTTACTACCTACTTCAGAACATCAAAATCAAATGATGAGATTGATAAGCTGATGGTTGAGATGAACGAAGCCCTTGAGATGTTCAGAGAACGCACGCACGACTCGATGGTTGAAGAGGCAGAGGCAGTTGCATGGCAAAAGCTGATAAGTGTTCTCACTCACGAAATTATGAATAGCATAGCACCAATTATATCCCTTTCAGAAACGCTTTCAGAGCGTGAAACGGGCAACAGAGATGAGTCGGAAGATTACAAAATTATGAAGCAGGCGATGGAAGCAATTCACCGAAGAAGTGTTGGGCTGCTCTCTTTTGTTGAGAATTATCGTAAACTTACGCGACTACCACAACCTGTTCTTCAGCCAATTGCGTTAAAACCAATGCTTACATCGCTTCAGCAGTTAACATCCTCATACGGAATATCTTTTACATTTGATGTTTATCCCGAACAGCTTATTCTAAAAGCTGATAAAGGGATGGTTGAACAACTACTTCTCAATCTGCTTAAAAACGCCAAAGAGGCATGCGAAGGAATTGAAAACCCAATAATTGAAATAAAAGCCGAAAAAATTGGTAATAGTATAAAAATCACAGTCTCCGATAATGGACAAGGCATAGTTCCTGAAGCAAGAGATAAAATATTTATACCATTTTACTCCACCAAAGCAAAAGGGTCGGGCATAGGATTAAGCCTTTGCAAACAGATTGTAGTTCGCCATGGAGGAAAAATGTCACTCAATTCAGATAATAATTTGACTAAATTCAGTGCTGAATTTCCAGATTAATTTAGATATTTACAGCTACTTATTGTGTAATCAGTAAATTTCTAAACTCTGAGTAACTATAACTGTTTATAATATTCATAATTTCCAAAAATCTCTTTCAAATGAGAAATCTACTCCTACTACTGATAATACTCCTCCTGCAACAGTCGCTAAATGCACAAGAGATAGCAACTTTTACCCTGCAACACGATGATATTAACATAAATAGTCCAGTCGCAGTTCCCCTTCCAAGCAGTGATAAAAACAATCTTAACGATAAGCAAATTACGCTCTATGAGATAAAAGATAATAAGGAGATATATGTTGCAAGTCAGCTCGAGTGGAACACAAAACCGCTACTTTGGTTTATACCTTCAAAACAACCTGATAGTGGCTCACAACGAAACTATATTATTAAACTAACAGATACATCTCTAGTAAACAGTAGATTGGACAATAAATATAAAGTAACAAGTAACAGAAGCGATGAGAGTCTCACCCTCTACAAAAACAACAATCCTGTTTTATGCTACAGATTCAAAGAGATGGCTCCACCACAAGGTGCAGATCCACTATACAAGCGATCGGGGTTTATTCACCCTCTGTTTTCACCCGGAGGAGAGGTGCTCACCAACATTCAACCATCAGATCACTACCACCATTATGGAGTATGGGGACCATGGACATTAACCCATATCGATGGTAGGGAAGTCGACTTCTGGAACCTGGTCAAAGGGCAGGGGACAGTCGAGTTTGTATCATTCCTCTCGGAGGTCACAGGCGATATATTTTCAGGCTTTAAAGTGTTGCAGAATCATATCGATTTCAATAATGGCGCCAATCAAATTGCTCTAAACGAGCTGCTTGAGGTGAGAGTTTGGAATGTAGATGATAATGTTTGGATAATCGACTATACAACAACCATCAACACTCCACTGCCCAACGGAATTCTATTTGATGCATATCGTTATGGAGGTGGTATATGTATTAGGGCTACTGAAAAATGGCAAAAGGACAACTCCACAATTATAACCTCAGAAGGCAAAAACAGGTCAGAAGCCGATGGAAGCAGAGCACGATGGGCAATTGTTGAGGGAGAGACCAATGTGCAAGAGAAACGTTCAGGGATACTTTTTATGAGCCACCCTTCAAATCGTCAGCACCCCGAACCGTTGCGTGTATGGCCCGAAGATGCAAACGATGGCAAAGGAGATATCATGTTTAATATAACTCCAATTCGTTACGAACCTTGGAAAATTGAACCAAAGCAAGATTACACTTTAAAATATAGATTGGTGGTGTTTGATGGCGTAATAAGCAAAGAGAGGGCAGAACAATATTGGAAGAGTTTTGCTAATAATTGATCACTCCATCTAGATTTTTGCACAACTCATTAAGGACAAATAATTAAAGTTGGAGGAATTATTCTATTTTTACGGGATAAAATCACATAATTATGGTTCAAGATAAGATAAATGATCCCGATTTCAACAACGAAACAGGTTGCAACTGCGGAGATATTAGCAAAGAGTCATCACTAAAAATATACCTTCCAATTATATCATCACTTACACTTTACACAATCGGTGTTTTGTTAGATTTCATAGTTAAACCCCCATTTTTCACAGGCAATATTCGTCTCTTTTGGTATATTTTATCCTATATACCGGTCACTCTTCCTGCAATAAAAGAGGCATGGTGGGCTATGATGAAAGAAAAGGACTTTTTCAATGAGTTCACATTAATGGTTGTAGCCACTCTCGGTGCATTCTTTATAGGAGAATACCCTGAAGGAGTTGCAGTTATGCTGTTTTATACCATAGGCGAACTGTTTCAGGATTCTGCAGTGATGAAAGCCAGAAGGAATATAAAATCACTGCTCGATGTGAGACCCGATAGCGCTACAGTAATCAGAGATGGGGTAACTTCTGTTGTAACCCCAAAATCTGTCTCAATTGGCGAAACAATTCAGGTTAAAGCGGGAGAAAAAGCACCATTAGACGGCACATTATTATCGTCCGTCGGAAGCTTCAACACCGCTGCACTCACTGGTGAGAGTGTACCAAGAACAATTAGCCAAGGTGAAAAGGTGCTGGCTGGTATGGTCAATCTAAACAGTGTGGTTGATATCGAGGTAAAGAAAATATATGAGGACAGTTCTCTTGCCCGCGTACTTCAAATGGTTCAGGAAGCCACTTCCAGGAAGTCGAAAACAGAACTCTTCATACGCAAATTTGCACGTGTATACACCCCTATTGTGTTTGCTCTAGCGCTGGGTATTACCCTAATCCCATGGTTCTTTGTTGCCGATTATCAGTTTACTAAATGGCTATATAAAGCGTTGGTATTCTTAGTGATATCTTGTCCCTGCGCCTTGGTAATCTCCATTCCGCTGAGCTATTTCGGAGGTATTGGTGCTGCATCTCGTAATGGAATATTGTTTAAAGGAGCAAACTATCTAGATCTGATTGCAAGGGCAAATACAGTGGTAATCGACAAGACAGGAACATTAACCGAAGGGGTGTTTCATGTGCAGGAAATTGAGTCGGTCTATACCGATAAAGAGATGATGATTACATTTGCTGTTGCGCTCGAATCTAAATCGAATCATCCTATTGCTAAGGCTATTCTTGATTATTTCCCCGATTTATCTCTCTCTAATATCAGTATTGAAAATGTAGAGGAGATTGCTGGACATGGAATGAAGGGGTTGATTAACGGTCAACAGGTTCTGGCAGGAAATTTAAAGCTGATGAAGCTGCATAAAGTTCAGTATGATAAGAAATTATACAATATAAAAGAGACCACAGTAATTGTGGCAATCGACAATCATTATGCAGGATATTTTATAATATCAGATGTAGTAAAAGAGGATGCAATCAGTTCAATTGGGCGACTTAAAAATCTGGGTGTCAGCAACACAATGATGCTGAGTGGCGATAAGAGTTCAATTGTTCAGGATATTGCAGAAAAATTGAATATCGACCATGCTTTTGGTGATCTTCTTCCCGAAGATAAGGTTTTTCATATAGAGCAGCTAAAGAAAAACAGCGATAACATAGTAATTTTTGTGGGCGACGGAATAAACGATGCTCCTGCACTGGCTTTAAGTGATGTTGGAATAGCGATGGGAGGAATGGGATCAGATGCAGCAATTGAGATAGCCGATGTGGTGATTCAGACCGACCAACCGGGCAAAATTGCAACAGCAATAGATATCGCACGATCAACCAGAGCTATTGTTATTCAGAATATTGTCTTCGCATTAGGCATAAAACTTCTTATAATGCTTTTTGGAGCATTTGGCTATGCCTCAATGTGGGGAGCAGTGTTTGCCGATGTTGGTGTTTCGCTGATTGCTATATTAAACTCAATCAGGATTTTAAGCAGAAAATTTAAGTGAAATGATTAATTATTAGTCTTTAAAAAAAAGTCTTCTTAAAAACTTTCTTCTTAAAAAAGTTTAACT
>CAYLKV010000032.1:0-16934 GCA_964384545.1 uncultured Proteiniphilum sp. | reverse complement strand
ATTAGTCTTTAAAAAAAAGTCTTCTTAAAAACTTTCTTCTTAAAAAAGTTTAACTAAAAAATAGTTTGATTAAAATGAGTCAGATAATCAGTCTGCTTAAAAACAGTCTTCAGTTTAAGCCTTAACAAGTCTCATAACTCTATTTACAGCATCATCAACCTGTGCAATCGACTCCATTCCGAGCGTCATACAGTGAGTATTTCCTGTTGATAAAACAAATTTAATCGACTGCTCTCTTTCGGGATCGGTTACATGTTTTCCTTCGCCAAATATCTTCATTCCAATCACACCAATACCATTTTTCTTGGCCTTTCCAAGCAGTTCGCTCACTACATCAGGGGTATTATCCATATGACTCTGGAAAGGGTTTATACGGGCCATAATCACGTCTACCCATGGGTTGTCTACAGCTTCAACCATAGCCTCCCAGTTGTGGCACGAAACACCCACAGCCTTAATAATTCCATCCTGTTTAGCTTTGTATAAACCATCCATATAGTGCTTTCTGTTGTTGCTCCATCCCGGTTGCATGAGGCAGTGCATCAACACTATATCAATATAATCTGTATCCATCTCCTTGCGATATCGGTCGAGCGACTCAATAACAGGCGCATTTCTGTCCGACCCATCCTCAAAGGTCCATATCTTGGTCAATAGCGTAACCTTCTCACGAGGAAGAGATTTAACAGCATTTCCCACAAAAGGGTGGGAGCCATACGAATCGGCCATATCAAAAAATGTGATACCCCTGTCATACGCATGGTGAGCCATCTCTGCAAACTTATCCATACCAAGCCTTGTTTGATTCGACTCCTTATTTCCGCCCACAGAGCCGGTTCCCAGAGCCACTCGCGATACAGTAAGACCGCTTTTACCCAGTTTCACCTTATCAATTTTTACTGCCGGTCTTAAATCTATATTTAATGAGCCATTGCCCAACATGGTGAGTCCTGCAAATCCTGCAAATCCGGAACGAATAAAGCTGCGACGTGATAATTTTTCCATCTTATATGCTTGTTAAAAATCGTACTGTATCAAAAATAGAAAATAAAATCTATAAATCAAGAGGTTGATCCAATAAATGAGAAAAAAAACAGTGCAGAAGTCACTAATATATGAAATCTGCACCGAATATGATTATAAATATAAAATTCAGACCTTCTTCGCAATATAGAAAGTATATCCATAATGCTTTTTATACTTATGATAGAGCTCCTCCTCGTAGATCTGACTCTTTATAAAATCTTCTGCAACCTTGTTACCCGCATATTTATCTAAAAACTTACCGATAACTCTGTTGCGAGGAATGTAATATTGATCGATCCAGCAACTCTCGGGAAGAGTAAACATAGCCACAGGCATATATCCGGCTTTTATAAGCTTTTTCAGCTGATTAGGAATAGAATCCATCTCGGGGTAAGCCTCCATCCAGAAATCGCTAATCTCCTTTGGACGCTCATCTGTGAACCAAGAATTTTCAGTTATCGCAATATAACCACCCATCTTCAGGTAATCTCTCCACTCAATAATTCCACGCTCAAAACCGATATTATAAATAGCCCCTTCCGACCATATTAGATCGAGCTCCTCATGCTTAAATGGAAGATTCTCCATGTTGCCCACGATACCCGTTACGCAGTTGTCCAACCCCAATTTCCCAGCATTATTATTGAGGATATCTATAAAATCGGGAAACAAATCAACCGCAGTAATCTTTCCATTTGCATGCTTGGCCAGTGTCATAGTTTGCCCACCCGTACCACTTCCAATATCGGCAATAAGCGAGTTGCTGTTTAGCCCCTCAATAAAACTCAATGCCTTAAGGGTCACCTCATAACTGCCCGGACCCTGCCTCTCCATATTTATAAAGAAATCGCAGATGAAACTAAAATCGAAATCGTGTATTGTTTTATTATCGTTATTCATTTTCGTAATATGTTTATGATAATTGATTAGAAATTAAGAAAATAGAAATTGCTCCCGGAAAGAATAGTCCGGGATAAAACGATGGCACAATCTGTTGTATAAGCACAGATTGTTTACAATACCAGATCCGAATTAAATAAAGTAATAAACATCCAATTGTTTTAGTACGACAAAGTTAACTCAATATTTTATGAAATAACAGAAGGAGAAAGTTAAATTTCAGTCACAAATAGAATTAAACTTAACTGATGGAAATCAATTTAATTAACCAACCAGTTTGGCTACTTCCATTAAACTCTCAATCACCGGTGCACTCTTGCTGAGCAACTCATAGCTATTATGCCCACCGCTATATAACAGATAGTTAACACCCAGCTCCTTTGCTACTTCTGCATCATGCAGAGTATCACCAATAATCAGCGTCTTCTCAGGAATCAGCCCATTTTCCTCCATCAGCTGTTTGCCCCTCTCAATCTTTCCTGCAGCATGAAAATCGCTCACTCCGTAAATCCCATTAAACTCATTAGCAATGTTATATACATCGAGCATCCTAACCAACTCATCCTGCATTGCCGCAGAGAGGATATACTGTTTTGCGCCTCTTTTACAGAGAATATCAATCACGTAGAGGGCATCCTTATTAAGACTAATTTCATCGGCATATCGCTTATAGGTAGCATGATATTCAATAGCAATCTCTTCGAAGGTCTCCTTCTCAAAATCGAATCCTGCCAAGCTTTGAAACCTCTTTACCGGAAAGCAAAAGAGCTCTTTGTAGGTGCCCATATTAAGTTGCAACAACCCCCTTTTGTCGAGCATCTCATTTACTGTTTTAATATTCACCTCCAGATCATCCAGAAGCGTACCGTTCCAATCCCATATAACCGACTCAATCTCTAGTGAGTTAATATATTTTGAATCTTTCATTTTCTGTTTACTAAATCGAATGCTCTACAATTTTTCCAAATCAAAATTCAAAGATAAAGCAGAATTTCGAGTTTCACCAATTGCATTTTAGATAATTGAATTGTAATTGCCAACGAAATTGTCTATTTCTTCTTCAACCTATCATAAAATGAATAAAAAGCACGATATTTGCATTCTATAAGATGTGTTACTACTCTGGCAAAGACTCGCATCCACACCCATCAATAGAAACTAATTAAAAATATGAACAGAGAAATTGAGCAATCAACAATATTATCAAATCTGCAAATCAACGCATTAAACAAGATGCAGTTTGAGGCACATAGAACAATTTCTAGCAGAAAAAACACAATATTGCTTTCTCCCACCGGTTCGGGCAAGACGCTTGCATTTCTGCTCCCCATACTGCAGATGCTCCGTGAGGATGTAAAAACAGTACAGTGCCTGGTAATTGCTCCATCGCGCGAGTTGGCACTTCAAATTGAGCAAGTGTGGAAGAAGATGGGTACCAATTTTAAGGTAAATGTGTGCTATGGGGGCCACTCAATAGAAACAGAATTAAACAATCTGAGCATCCCTCCGGCACTGCTTATAGGCACTCCGGGGCGTCTTACAGATCATCTTGAGAGAAAGTCGTTCGACCCATCAAATATCAAAATATTGGTGCTAGATGAGTTCGATAAGTCGCTACAGCTGGGCTTCCTAGAAGAGATGAGTGCCATAATTGGTGAGTTGCCAAGCCTCGAAAAAAGAATATTGCTTTCTGCAACTTCCGATGTAGAGATTCCAGATTTTGTAGGGATGGACAATGCAGTTACGCTCAATTTCACACAAGAAGAGCAAAATGATAGCCTCGATCTGATGCTGGTGGTATCGCCGGAGAAGGATAAGATTGACACCCTGTTTAAACTGCTCTGCTCACTAAATTCAGAGTCCGCACTAATCTTTACCAATCATAGAGAGGTGGCAGAACGAATTAGTAATTTACTCGACGCAAAAGGCATTTATTCGGGCTATTACCATGGAGGAATGGATCAGGACGATCGAGAGAGAATTCTTATTCAGTTCCGAAACGGAAGCATCAACTATCTTATCACCACAGATTTAGGGGCTAGGGGACTCGATATACCCGAGATGAAGCATGTAATTCATTATCATCTGCCTGCAAAGGAGGTCGACTTCATCCATCGTAACGGTCGCACCGCCCGTATGAACGCCACCGGAACAGCATATATTGTTATGTTTAAAGATGATGTTCTGCCCGAATATATTCCTCAGGGAATTGATGTGATGAAGCTGAATGATAACAATCAACTGCCACAAAAACCTCAGTTTCAAACCATCTACATCAGCGGTGGAAAGAAAAACAAACTCAACAGAGGCGATATTGTAGGATTCTTTCTGCAAGTTGGCAAGCTCAACAAAGAAGACCTGGGACTGATTGAGGTGAAGGACTTCATCTCGTTTGCTGCCGTAAAATCATCAATGGTTAATAAGCTCTTAAGCAATATCAAAGATCAGAAGATGAAAGGCAAAAAGTATAAGATCGAGGTTGCGAGGGCAATTTAGATTGAAGCAACCATAGGCCCGGAAGTGATTGTCGTGACGCAACCGGTGAATTGTAAAAGCGGAATCCTAAACTTCAAAACTGCTTTGTGGTAACTTTTTAAAAATGGATAGTTTGTGAATTACCATTATATTCAACTACTATTCCTGTTGTGTTAAAATCCAATTTTTTTGGAGTACTCTCATTTATATATACAATATTAAATACTCTCTCTTTAAGCATTCCAACAAAATCTCCTTGTCTATCTCCAATCTCCAATGTCTTGTCGATGTCGTTATAAACGAATGAAATATTTGAATATTCACCTTTTTCGTAGTTATAATTTACACCTTCGTCTTCGTATAACATAAAAGAACCATCCTCGCCTGCATAAACAAAAAGAGTAATCTCTTCTGCTTGATTCTCGTCGCTATACATTAATTCGGGACCAAAAGGAATAATACTGCCTGCACTAGCAAATAGAGGTATTCTTTCATAGGGAGCATCAACTGTAACTGTTTGACCTCCTTCAATAAAATCTCCTGTATATAAATTATACCAACCTTTATTTTCGGGAAAATAAACTTCTCGACTTCTTGAACCATATTCATAAATGGGACATACCATTATTGCCGGGCCAAACATATACTGATCACTAATATTTGTTACACTTTTGTCTTCAGTAAAATCCATTACTAGTGCTCTCATTATGGTATAATCATTAAACCAGGTCATTCCGGCAAGTGAGTATATATAAGGCATTAATCTGTATCTTAGTTTGTTATAGTAAAGCATGGATTGATATGCAGGGTGATTTTCCGGAGCTATATTAAACATTTCTCGGTAAGGAAACTGCCCATGTGATCTAAACAGTGGAACAAATGCACCAAACTGATGCCAGCGACTATTCAACTCACGCCACTCTTTTAGGTCTTCATTCTCTATTCCGGTCTGATCATATAGTCGTTGAGCACTTTCATATCTCCTTTCTACACAAAACCCACCAATATCCATTGTCCAATAAGGGATTCCGGAAAGTGCGAAATTAAGACCGGCAGAAATCTGTGCTTTCATATCTTCCCAGCGGGTACCAATATCACCACTCCAAACAGCAGTGGAATAACGTTGAATGCCGGCAAAGCCTGAGCGTGTTAACAGAAACACCCTTCTGTCAGGATCAACACCTCGCTGACCTTTATAAATCGATTCTGCATTCACCAGTGAGTATGCGTTAAGGTATTTTGTTGATGGCCCCAAAGCAGTGGGTCCAGTCAAAGCCTTGCGATAGTTCATAGAAGTGTTATCCTGAATATTAGGCTCTGAAGCATCCATCCACCATGCATCAAATCCTAAGGGATAAAGCTTATACTCAAGTTGATCCCAGAACAACTTGCGCGCTCCTTCAGCGTAAGCATCGTAAAAAGACCCTATATAACCCGGATAAATCCAGTCGCGAATACTATCATTTACAGCCTGCTGATATATCCATCCCTGTTCATCAAAAGCTTTATAATTGTTAGTAGTGATATAAAACTTCGGCCATACCGAAATCATAATCTTAGCGTTCATTTCATGTACAGAATCTACCATCCCTTTTGGGTTTGGAAAACGCTCAGGGTCGAAGTCATGATCACCCCAAGCATCAACCGGCCAGTACGACCAATCCTGAACTATATTATCAATAGGAATATTTCTTCTACGAAACTCAGCTAGTGTACTCAAAAGCTGATCTTGCGTACGATACCTCTCTCTGCTTTGCCAGAAACCCATAGCCCACTTTGGCATTATCTGCGACTTCCCGGTCACCGTTCTATATCCACTAATCACCTCATCCATGTTTTCACCATAAATGAAGTAATAATTTATCTCGTCACCCATTTCACTCCATAGCGACAACTTGTTCTGTATCTCATCAGGCACCGGATCAAGCACTCTCAACGACAAATACGAAACATCACCATCGGGTTCCCATTCAATTCTGATAGGAACTCTATCACCTTTCACTAAATTGTATGAAAACTTATAATCATTAGGGTTCCATGCTGTTCTCCATCTCTCATTAACAACCTCCTTGTTGTTAATAAATATTCTTGTGTATCCTGCATAACGAATATGAAAACGATGAAGTCCTTCCTTATACGACTCTATCTCACCCTCCCAGATAACCTTTGCACCGTTTAGAGTAAAGCCCTCAGGAAACTCTTTAATTCTCTCTAAATCTTCATAGCTTATAACCTTCTCTTTTCTTACAACCTGCTCGCCACGATCTACATTGTTATAGGTTGCTGTCAATCCGCCTTCACTACCATCTTTGTCGTACAATTTAAACTGATCGAGTTCGTTGTAATTTCTCGAATCCCCAAATTTAGTCCACGAGTAATTATCCCAAAGAATACCATAGTTCTTGTTGGATACAACAAAAGGTACCGATACTTTTGTATTGTACTGATAGAGTGATTCGTTTTTACCCTTGTAATTAAACTCATCCGACTGGTGCTGACCAAGTCCGTAAAACGCTTCATCATCGGGCGATTCAAACACCTGTTGCAGTGTGTAACCTTTTGTGCCATCTACTTCAATTGGGGTGAACAATTTGCCTCCTCCGCTATTTTCCTGAAGGATAATATTATTATGTTTATCATAAAAAACAACCATCCCCGTTTTCTTATTCACTTTAGCATCAAGTAGTTTTGTTGATAAAATAACATAAAGTGAATCTTCGGCAACCTCATACTCATCCAAATAAGCCAGCTCAGGCTTTGTAATAAGACTCTCTACTGTCGAAAAATAATTCTCAGTAGTTGCAGTAACATGTATTACTCTGTCGTTTAACGGTTGCAGTCTGATTCTATGTGATTCACCGCTATTGGGAAGTTCTATGTTTACAATAACACCACTGTCTGTTTTTTTGTAACCGGAGCTTTTGCAACCGGCCAAAAGTATTGCAAAAGTTAAAATTGAAATTAAAAATAGTCGTTGCATTCTTCTAAATTCCTTTACTTTTTTATACCAACTTAAGTGACTGTAAAATTTTCATCATTTTAATATTAACAGAGGGCAAACAATAATTTGCCCTCTACTCATCAATTACATTAAAACAAGAATCATTGTTTCGGAACGAATACCCAGAAATATGCCGTTCCCCACTCACCGGTGCCGGCAGGAGCGTAAGATAATACTAATCTATCTTCAGTTAGCTCTAGTATATCAAATGTATTTACAGCTATTTTACCCTCATCAGGTGAAACACCGCACAAAATTGTTACCCCTACAGTTTTGAACTGACCTATAGCCCATTCAACACCACCTGAAGTAGATTTCTTTTTAGACATATCAAAAGAGAATGTTCCGGCTATTTCAGATCCTGTATTTAACTTTTTGGTAAGTGAAGCTCCACTAATTGAGAAAACCATACTTGAGTTTGATCCTTCTCCGGGTGCTTGTTCTTCTACACCATTCTGATCTAGTACCCACCATGCAGGTCCACCAAATGAAGCAAGGTATCCACCATTGCCCCAACATGCTGTTGCTGCCCATTCCCATTCTTTTACACCATCACCACATAGTAGACCCCACTCTTGAGGTACTTCAAATGTAAGTTCTTCTACATTAACAGTTAAAGATTTTGTTATGTATGTTCCATCAGGATTAAGTCCGGTGAAAATAATTTCATTATCACCTTCTATTACCAAAAGAACAGTATCAATCATTTTTTGTGATAGTCCCACACCGTAGTTCCAGTTTGATAGAACAGGACTATGGTTTTCCATTACAATTTTATTCGATCTTTTTCCATTTACTAAAATAGGTGTCGCTGCAATATCTAATTGTTCAGCAGTGAGTGCTTCACCCATTGGCAATCTGTTTTCTATTGGTTCACAAGCTAAAACCAACAATATAAACATCAATGTAGTAATACTATATAATTTTATTTTACGCATATTTTACAATGTTATAAGTTAAACAAATAATCGTTTTACCATCCTGTAAACTCAGCATCAGGTGTACCCCAGCCGGCATTTTGAGTTAAAATACCATCAGAAAGTTCCACTTGTGAGTTAGGAATTGGCCAAAATCCACCGGTTGCTTCATAGCGTGCTCTGTAACCACCTCCAAAAGGTCTCATAACTGCATCAACACCGCGGTTTTTAATTGCAACACCTTCCTGTGCAGCCAATTTATCAGCGGCATCACCCCATCTCATAAGATCGAAATATCGTAAACCTTCAAAAGCAAGCTCCCATCTTCTTTCTCTCTTAATTGCATCTAGCGAGTAAGAAACCGGATCAAGCCCTGCACGTAAGCGAACTCTGTTCATTCCATCTGCATCCTGCGCTAATTCAGAGTGCATTAATAATACATCTGCAAATCTTATTAATACTAAATCCTGAGTATGGGCACGTTGATAATCAACTTGCGCACCATCTTTTAATATAGCATAAGAAATTGTGAAAGTATTATCGCTATCATAAGCAGTAACCGGTATATATTTTTTCTGCCAAAATCCGGTCTCTTCCATTTGAGTATCTGCACCATACTCATAACTGGCAAGCTCTGTTTCAACATTAACTATCGAGGCAGTTCTTCTTATATCATCAGGTTCTATTGCAGCCCATTCATTCCATAATTCACCATTCACCGGACCAGCTCCCCATCCTTGTCCGAATGGGAAAGTCGATTCTCCACCATTATTAGAGCGAAGCCCAAAGTGCAAATTATACTGATTAGAATATCCAAGCTTAAATTGATCACCCCAGTCTACAGATGTTCCGAATTTCACTGCAAAAACAGTTTCTTTGTTTCCATCTTCTTCCCACATCAAATTTTTACCTTTTGTGTAATTATAATGTTCAACAGTAAATTCATTAGTATAAGGCCATAAGTTGCGGAAATCGTTCACTAAATCGTGACCACTGTTTAAAATACAATCATCTAGCCAACCTACTACTTGAGCTTTTGTAACACTTCCTTCTTCTCCTTCCGGTAATGGTAGTTCATCTTTATTGTAATAACCTGTATAAAATAAAAATACTCTTGCCATAAGTGCTTGTGCTGCCCATTTAGTAGCATGACCAGATTCAGTATTGATGTAAGAAGTTGAGTTCATTAGTTCAATCGCATTCTTCAAATCTGATGCTATTTGTGCGTAAGTAATATCTGCAGGAGATTTAGGCAGGTTCTCAGCTTCCGTTTTGAGGATCAGCGGAATCTCACCAAAAGTTTGTGAAAGTTCAAAGTAAAATAGAGCTCTTAAGAAATATACCTCACCTGTAAATTGATTTTTTTGAGCCTCGCTTTCCCAGTCTGTAAGATTTTCTAAAGTTTCCAAAGCCATATTTGCTCTAAATATCCCTTGATATCTTGCTTCCCAGTAAGTTCCGAAACGGTTTGGTTTTGTATTCATTAAGTGATCAAAACCCTGCATATCTTTATCATTTTCACCACCACCTCCAAACCTGTCGTCAGAGGCTAATTCAGCCATATAAAAATGGGTGTCGGCAACATTATTTATAGCTGTACTCAATGTACTGTATATACCGGTTAATTGTTTCTTTGCATCATTAACCGACATGGGGAAATTACTTGTGTTTTGTTTAGTATAGCTCTGTGTATCAAGAAAGTCCTCACACCCTTGAATAATAATTGTTAAACAAATAACAGTTGCTATATATATAATTTTCTTCATATTCATGATTTATTAAAATTTTAAATTAACACCAACCATATATGTTCTTGGACTAGGATAGAAGCCAAGATCTATTCCAGACACCCATCCTTGATCGTAACCGTAACCAATTTCAGGATCCATTCCGGAATATTTAGTTATAGTAAACAAGTTTTGAGCTGTAAAGTATATACGAACCTGGTTAAGTGGAATATTGCTGATTAAATGTTTAAAATCATAACCTATTGTAAGGTTTTGAAGTTTAAGATAATCACCATCTTCAATATAGATATCAGAAATATTCTGCCAATTTGGGTTACTACCGCTTGTAAGTCTTGGCAATTTGTTTGAAGTACCTTCACCATGCCATCTTTCAAAAATATCTGTAGTATAGTTTTGCAGTGGTGAGTCGGCAAATGAACGATAGGATTTAGCAATTTGATGTCCAAATTTACCAACAGTAGTAATTGAGAAATCAAAACCTTTATATCCAATGTTTAAAGATAAGTTTGCCTGGAAATCTGGGTTTGGGTCACCAATCATCACTTTGTCTGCATCAGTGATAGCGCCATCATTATTAGTGTCAGCAAAGATAAGATCTCCCGGTTGAGCACCCTCAAGCTTGGCGTTTGTTGATGTAACCTCATCAGCATTCTGAAACACGCCATTTGTTTTAAATCCCCAGAAGTATCCAATTGGAAAACCAACTTCGGCTCTGTACATCTCTTTTGTACCTTGGCTAAGTACGTTTTCTTCACCATGAATAATACCTTCTGCATTAGCAATTCTTTTAACTTCGTTTTTATTATGAGAAAAGTTGAAGTTTGCACCATAATTAAAATCGCCTTTCCTGTCTTTCCAGTCGAGACCAATTTCATATCCACGGTTCTCAATATCACCACCATTAATATAAGGAGGATTAGTTCCGTAAGATGCCAATATAGGAGCAACAACAAGCCAATCTTTTGTAGTTTTCACATACCAGTCGAATATAACACCCAGCTTACTATTAAAGAAGCGTGAGTCAAAACCGATATTAAGCTGCTCAGACGTCTCCCATGTCACGTCAGGGTTTGGCAAAATATCTGCATATCCTCCTGTTATTAAGTTAGACTTATCATTACCAAAATAATATCCGTTTTTTGGATCAAATGATACTGTTGCCAGATACTGGAAAGGAGAAATATTTGCATTACCATTTCTTCCCCAACTACCTCTAAGTTTGAATAAGTCAACTACACCTCTTGCTTCTTCCATAAAATCTTCGTTAGACATCAACCAACCTGCAGAAGCTGATGGAAAGTAGCCCCATCTGTTTCCTCTTGCAAAGTTTGATGATCCATCGGCACGAAGAATAAAAGTAGCCATATACTTTTCTTTGTAATCGTAATTTAAACGACCAAAGAAAGAAGCTAATGCACCTTCTCCCCAAGGTGAACCACCTACTGAAGTAACACCAGCAGTTATACCCTGTGTGTTAGAAAGCCATGCATGAGCCCATGAACCGGGAAAAAGAGTGTTTGAGTTTCCACCGCTAACACCTTCACCCATTCCCCATTTTTCAGTAGATTGTCCAATCAAAGCATCAAGTCCATGGTTATCACTCAAATTAAATACATATGACAATGTGTTATCTAATGTATAACTAAATCCAACCGACTGGTTCTGATTAATATCATCTGTTGGGTTAGTAGTTGTAGTTGACAAGTCATATATAGGTACATACTGTCTGTAGCTGGAAGCACTCATCCTATAACCAAAACTGCTTCTGAAACGTAAATCTTTTAATGGTTGCAACTCTATAAATATATTAGCGAATAGAGAGTGATTTTTTGATAAGTTCTGACCCCTGCGATAATGCATTTCTGCAATTGGGTTAGAAATAAAACCTGCAACATTCCAATCATCTGCAACCTTACTGGGTTGATCATAATAATTACCCTCACTGTTGTAAACCGGCATAAGAGGATTTCCCACAAGCAAGTTGTGAACGTCGTTCCAGTAAATATTTCCAATTCCAACTCCGGAGTTAGTATTGTGAGTATAAGTCAGGTTTTCTCCAATAGTTATCGCATTAAAATCTTTGATTTTGAGTATTACATGATCAGAGTTTATTCTTGCAGTATAGCGTTTAAAGTGTGGTTCAACAGGTTTGCCTATAATACCATCCTGTTCTGTATAAGAGAAACCCATCGAAAATTTAGACAATTCTGATCCGCCGGTAAGGCCAAAAGCATGGTTTTGAGTTTTTGCATCTTTATTTAATGCCTCATTCAGCCAGTTAGTTCCATTCCAACTTCCATCCATTATTGACTGATATTGATTTGGAATAACACTTTCAAAATTAATAAGAGGTGTTCCTTCGTTGAATCTCGACTCATTAACCATTGCCATGTATTCTTTAGCATTAAGTAGTGATGGCATTTTGTAAACATTTTGAATACCCATCCAACCATCATAAGTTAACTCAGTCTTTCCTGCTTTAGCACGTTTAGTGGTTACGAGTATAACACCATTTGCAGCACGTGCACCATAAATTGCAGCAGATGCAGCATCTTTTAAAACGTCAATCGACTCTATATCAGAAGGGTTGAGCGAATTGATGTTACCTCCGGCTACACCATCAATAACATATAAAGGTGAAGAATCACCAACAGTTCCAATACCCCTTATATTTACTTTAAAGCCTTCACCGGGCATACCCGAACTTTGAGTAATATTAACTCCCGGAGCCTGACTCTGAAGTGCACCAAGCGCACTTGTTGTACTTAGTTTGGTTAAATCATCACCATCAACCTGTACAGTTGCACCGGTAACAAGTTTTTTCTTCTGTGCGCCATAACCTACAACAACAAGCTCTTCTAATGCTTGTGTGTCTTCTTGCAAAACAATATTAAAGTTGTTCTGTCCTACAGTACTAATTGTTTGTGAAAGGTAACCAATATACGATACATGAATTTCAGCGTCATTAGCTACATCTAAAGTAAAATTACCTTCAAAATCAGTAACAGTACCGTTTGTAGTTCCGGCTTCAATAATATTAGCACCTATAATAGGTACTCCTTCATTATCGGTTATTTGACCTCTAATCTGTCTGCTTTGCTGTGCTATATCATTAGAAGAAGTTGTTTTAACCTCTAAAGCAGCATTTTCTTTATTTCTAAAAATCGAAATCTGTCTCTCAACAACACTATAATCAAGGTTAGTTCCATCTGTTAACAAGTCTAGAATGTTGCTAATACTTTCGTTATTAACCCTGATAGAGGCTCTTTTATTAAGTTCTGTTTTAGCCTCATCAGTAATGAGGAAAACATAATCACTCGCTTTTTCAATTTCCGATATAGCTTTAGTAATAGTTGCATTTCTCAAATTAAGAGAAATCTCCTTCTGTTGAGGATGAACATTTTCTGCTGTCAAGCTAAAAATGCAGATAAATAAAAGTAAAGTTGACAACTTCATGATCATTAAGCTTCGCTTATAAACTTTATAAGCAATTTTTTTAGATTTAATAAATTCTTCCATACATTTGTTATGAATTTAGTTTACCTGATTAAGGTCGGTTAGTAAATTAATTTTCTTTTAATCGGGCAGTGTTGCAGCACTGTCCGATTTCCTTTTGTTTTTTTTTATCAAAGTATTATATCATAGGCATTTTATTTTTTACTGATAAATATTTTATTGTTGTCTCTTTGATATTTAGTTGATGAAATTATAGAGATTGAGGTTAATACACTATCCAGATTATTAGAAAGGAAAAGTTTTCCTGAAAGGTTTTTATCATTAAGGGATACCTCTTGAGTATTTTCAAATTCAACATTATAGTATCTTCCAATTCTCTTAAGTATTTCAGACATTGGTGTACTGTTAAACACAAGCATGCCATCTTTCCAGCTTACATAATCTAATACATCAACTATCGTTTTAGAAACATCGTTATCACTTATTTCTAGCCTTTCATTGGGTACAAGTACAGTTTGATAATTGTTATCAGTCTCAATTTCTACCTTTCCCTCAACTAAAACAACTGTTTTACTTGAATCATCATTATATGCAGAAATGTTAAATGAAGTTCCCTTTACAAATACATTCATTCCTCCTGCATGCACAATAAAAGGTTTATTTGTATCAGGAGCTACTTCAATATAAATTTCACCATTTACAAATATATTACGCGTTTTACCCTTGAACTCTGTTGGGAACTCAAGTTGAGTTCCTGAATTCAGCCATACTTCTGTTCCATCAGCTAATGAAATATTAGTTCTTTTGCCATAAGGCACAACTAATTTATTAAGCTCTGTCTTTGCAAGTAACAACTCCTTCTTTGATGAAGCACTGTCCGTTACTATTGCTTTTCCATCTTCCTTTAGTCCAATATGCGATTTATCTGTTATTTTAATTTTTTCGCCCTTACTTAAAATATAAACATCTTCTTCAGGCAGAGCCTGACCCATAATTATATCTTTGTTGTAAGATATAATATTGTTGTCATTTTGTTTTAAAGTTCTAAAAAATAATACAGAACAAACTCCAATTAAAAATATTGCAGCAACATAACCGCTACGGATTACCCACATTCGTCTTTGATACTGCTTTATCTTATCATTAATGTTATTATATATAAGTTTCTTTTCTAGAGTAGATATCGGGAAATGGTTAATTTTTACTTTTTCAAATTGAGTGATAGCCTCATCCAGCGCATTCGAAAGGTGAGGGTTTTGATTTCTGAAATTAGACCAATACTCATTCAGCTCTTTAGAATTAAAAATCCTCCATTTTATAAACTCTTCGTTTAACAGCAGATTTTCAACATTATTTAAAAAATCATTTTTATTTTCCACAGCGATCTATTTATTATATAACGGAACAGATTTTCTTACGTGGACAGTAAAACACAAAAAAATAAAAATTTAACTTTTAACTTGTAATTTTTCGAGTTAATTATCTTTGTAGTAGTTGTAAATTATCTCTCAAGATTATATTATAACATGGTAATATGCAGGTGTATAACAGCTAAAAGCGCTGTTTTTTCCGGAAAATCTAAATCATTAGCAAGCTTACGTAGTTTTTCCATTGCTCTGTAAAGTAGTTTTCGTGCAGACTCCTCATTTATATTCAATATTTCTGCAATCTCTTTGTGTTGAAGTCCGGTTACATATTTAAGGTATACTGCCTCTCTCTGATTTGGGGTTATATTTTTCAGGAGTTTTGACACCTTATCCTTAATAATGCTAGATGTCTCATTATCAATTATATCATCAAGAACTGTAACCTCCAAAGTAAAGTTCTCGGCAATGTTGTCAATGCCATATGTGTTCTTTTCTCTTCGTGCAAAATCGATTAGCCTGTTCTTAAATGATCTGAAAATATAAGGGGTAATGTTTTCAATATTCGAGAGAACTTTTCTTGATAAGTAGATTTTAATAAAAACATCCTGTATGGCATCCTTGCAACTATCACGTTGAAAGCCAAGACTCATACCATAAGCAAAAAGGTCATCAACAACATTGTTATAAATGGCCGAGAAAGATGTATTGTTACCTGTATTTATAAAATTTATCCAATAATGTGCTGTGGACCTCATTTTCTTTATAGCCAATTGAGGCGAATAGAACAAATAAACAATTTTTTTCTTTTATAAGCAAATATTCTGAAGCAAAATAGGGCCATAAGTGAGTGTCGTGAGGCAATCAAACTATCGGATGACAAACCTTCACCTTACAAACTATTAATCAACTCAAATTTCACGCGATGTGCCAACTGCTTAGTCCAATTTCAATATTGTAAAGCAATACCTCTTGATTTGATAAAATCCCGATTATCCTTATAAAATAATAAGGAGGGAATATAGTGTATATATGGAAGGAATGAGGAGGCTTGGGGTGAGGTGGGGAGGATGTAGATAATAGATATGAGAATTGTAGCCACAACAATAAACACCCTATTTCCAAATATTACACGGAAAATACTAAGTGATATAGAAAAACAGTTATAATATCTTAAATCAGCTTATATGACGTTATATCATGTTAAAAATATAACTTTGTCCCCACTCACCAGGCACTCAACCCCACTCACGCCTTGAAACGCATCGTATATTGCAACCATTAATTAAATGGAGGATAAATATATGTCAAAACTAGATTACTATATGGCACAGGCGCAAATGGAAAGTCTGTACTTTTTGAGATAATCAATGCCCTGTTGGGTGGCAGTAATAATGTAAGCAACTACTCGTTGCAGAACCTTACAAACGAAAATAGATATTACCGCGCCATGCTTGGCAACAAGCTGGTAAACTATGCCAGCGAGATAAACGAAAAGATGGATGTTTCGATATTCAACTGCAACCAACTACCAACATCAGTTGAAGTAGTTACACTCAAATAATTTTCTCTGAACAACATCTGCCATTAACACAAAGATACTCACGACTTACAGAACGCACAACTCACTATTTGCAAAGACTGTTAGTTGAGGTCTCTTCTTGTAAAGGTGAGTATATAAGCAGTCTCTTCTCAATAAAACAGAGCAGTTCTACCTGTCTTAGAATCGTTAAGTCTATTGAAATGCCCGATTATCAGGAACTAACTACGATAGGAATAGATGACTGGGCATACAGGAAAGGCAAATCATATGGTACTATTATTGTAAATGCGATTAATAACCGTCCTGTAGAATTGCTTAAGAGTAGAGACAAAGAAGAAGTTGCAGATTGGCTTAAAGAACATAATTCCATACAATATATCACCAGGGATCGATCAAGCAGTTACTCTAAAGCTATAAAATCAGGAGCTCCTAATGCTGCACAAATAGCTGACAGGTTTCATTTGGTGAAAAATCTGGGAGATCACATAGCACATGAAATACGAA
>CAYLKV010000031.1:15971-29489 GCA_964384545.1 uncultured Proteiniphilum sp. | reverse complement strand
GCCCTTTATGCTAAAATCTCCAAACAGACAAAAGGAGATTTTAGAGTTTATTATTACGAGTCTGAGAGAGGATTACCTGGAGCTACAATATTCTACAATACCAGCAACTTCTCTAAACAGAGACTTTGGGATAAGACCTTTTTCTCACAAGCTCATATCGAAAATAGAATCTCAAGAAGATGGTCATTACAGGCCGACGCTAAGTACAACAAAGGTTATCTGCGTTATCTCGATCCAGCCTATTTAGGTGCCAATGGCAGACTAGAAGATGAATTCAGTCAGCACGAAATATATGGATCATTATCAGCATTATATAAACCACTCCAAAATGTATCAATCTCTCTGGCAAGCGATTTAACATCTGCAACAATGAACTCACAAAGAGAAGCGTTTGCTACCCCCACCCGTTTAACATCTCAATCGGTTATTGCTGCAAAATGGATTAGTGAGAAGTTTATTACAACAGCCAGCCTATTAAATACACAAACTTTCGAGTCTGCAAAAATTGGCTCTCCTGCAGAAAACAGATCAAAGCTATCACCACATATTAGTCTATTATACAAACCTTTAAGGGATACTGATTTAAGGCTAAGAACATTTTACAAAAATAGTTTCCGCCTACCCACATTCAACGATCTCTACTACCCCTTGGTGGGACTACGTGATCTAAAGCCAGAAAATGCTAATCAATTCAATTTTGGAGCAACTTATAGTGCACGAGTATTAAATGGTACATTGTTCACAACACTCACACTTGATGCATATCACAACAGAATAAACGATAAAATAATATCCTATCCTAGTGGCAATCTGCATCAATGGACTATGATGAACCTGGGTGAAGTGCATATCAACGGTGTAGATATTTCTTCCGAAAACTTATATCGTATCTCCCCGGAACTCAACATGTTATTGGGTATATCCTATACATATCAAAGTGCAGTTGATAAAACAAATCCCGATAAAATCAACTATAACCATCAGATTCCATATACCCCGCGCCATTCGGGCACTGCAAGAGCAGTGTTTGATATATCATCATTTAAACTCTCATACAACTTACTTTGGTCAGGTATAAGATATTCCAATGGTTACAATATAAGCGACTACCAATTGTCAGGCTATACAGACCACTCGGTTTCAGTCTCAAAAGAGTTCAAATTGATGTCTAATAAAGATATGGTCAGTCTTGAAGCTCTCAATATATTCAATAAAAACTACGAAATTATCAAGTACTATCCTATGGCAGGACGAACAATAAGAGTAATTATAATAATGAATTTTTAATAAAAAAGAAATGAAAAAACTACTATTCTATTTATCAACCTTAGCAGCATTAATATTTATATCTTGTGAAGATGGTGATTCAACAGGTACAGATATTACAGAAAATAATGAATCAATACTCATACTTAATGAGGGTGCATTTAATAAAAACAACAGCACACTTACAAAATATAATCCTTTTAACCGAGCAACATTTAGAGATTACTTCAATCTAACTAATAAAAGGGGCTTAGGAGATGTGGGCAACGATATGATTCTTTACGGATCTAAACTATATATCGTAATAAATATATCGGGCACAATAGAGGTGGTTGACCCTACTACTGGACTGTCAATCAAGCAAATTCCTATGAAGACTGAAGATGGTGCAAGTAAACAGCCACGTCAGATAACTTCATACGACGGAAAAATTTATGTTACTTCTTATGATGATACAGTTTCTCGTATCGATACAACAACATTAACAGTAGATGCAACAATAGAGGTTGGAATGGACCCAGATGGAATTGTAGCTCAAAACGGAAAGCTTTATGTTGCCAATTCGGGTGGTCTCAACTATTTTGATGGATATAACAATACTTTATCGGTAATAGATGCAGCAACATTTACTGTAATAGATGAAATAGAGGTAGCTGTCAATCCAACAAATATTGATGCAGACAATAGAGGCAATGTGTATATATCTGCACTCGGAAACTATTTCGATCAACCCGCAGTATTTCAAAAGCTCAAAACTGCAGCAGGAACTGTTACAACAATTGAGGAGATAACATCACCTGGCAAATTTCTTATACACGACAATAAGGCATACATAGTACAAGGTTCATATGGAACCTCATACAGCGTAGTAGTTTATGATTGTGTTACTGAAGAAGTTGTAGCCGAAAACTTCATAACTGACGGAACACAAATAGATATAATATACTCTATTTCGATAGATCCGAAAACTGGCGATCTGTTTATTATGGAATCAGATTATATTATACCGGGTTCAGTTTATTGTTTCGACAAACAGGGCAAGTTAAAATATAGTATTATTGCTGTAGGATTAAATCCAAACACAGTAATTGTGCTGTAATTACACAAAAAAACTCCAAACGCTTATGCGTCTGGAGTCTCTACTTATTATTTATTATTTATCAAAAGGCATTCCAAGTGATTAGAGTGCCTTTTACTTTTAATGATTTAGGTTTCTTTTTAAGTTTTATTTTTCTCTTTAACTGTTACAAACGTAAATTCAATTATTCTTTCTTTTAAGATAGAAGATCTCAGTTTCATCTTTAGAATCCCTAATTATCTGAACCAGTTCATACCCCTCTTTACTAAGCATATTTAAAACGTCTATCATGCCATTAAAAGAAACCACTCTTCTTTTTTCATCAGTAATCTGAGGAGTTCTGCCTCCTTGTCCCATATCCACTCTCACAGTTATCTTAGAGCTTAATAGCGGTCCCGAATCAGACCAGACCCTAATATAATCTGCATCTATCTCACTAATAGGTTTTTCGTTTACATACTGAGCGTTAGCAAAAGAAAAACAGCCAACAGACAAAGCTAGAATTAGAAATAGTTTTAGTTTCATAATTTCAGTTTTAAATTAATATTTTACATCAGTCTAATCAAGTTTCAACACCGCTAAGAACGCTTTCTGCGGAACCTCTACATTACCAACCTGTTTCATACGCTTCTTACCCTCTTTCTGCTTCTCCAATAGTTTTCTCTTACGGCTAATGTCACCACCATAACATTTGGCAGTCACATCCTTTCTCACAGCCTTAACAGTTTCACGAGCAATAATCTTGGCTCCAATAGCAGCCTGAATAGCGATATCAAATTGCTGACGAGGAATAAGTTCTTTCAGTTTCTCACACATGCGGCGACCAAAAGTCTGAGCATTATCTATGTGAGTTAGAGTCGATAAAGCATCCACCGGCTCACCATTTAGCAAAATATCAAGCCTAACCAGCTTCGATGGTCTGAAGTCGTGTATCTGATAATCAAAAGATGCATAACCTTTAGAAATACTCTTTAGCTTATCATAGAAATCAATCACAATCTCACCAAGTGGAATATCATAAGTAATTTCAATTCTATTGCCCGAAATATAGTTTTGTTTAATCAATTCTCCGCGTTTACCAAGGCATAAAGTCATTATAGGACCAATATATTCTGTAAAAGTAATAACCGATGCACGAATATAAGGTTCTTCAATATGATCAATCAGAGTTACATCGGGCAATCCACCAGGGTTATGCACCTCTTTCATGTTGCCTTTCTTGTCATACACCTTGTAAGAAACGTTGGGAACTGTTGTTATCACATCCATGTCGAACTCACGTTCAAGTCGCTCCTGAACAATCTCCATGTGCAATAAGCCTAGGAATCCGCACCTGAAACCAAATCCAAGTGCAACCGAAGACTCAGGCTGAAATGTTAGCGAGGCATCATTAAGCTGAAGTTTCTCAAGTGAAGAACGAAGATCCTCAAAATCCTCACTCACTATTGGATAAACTCCAGCAAACACCATAGGTTTTACCTCCTCAAATCCTTCAATTGCTTTAGGAGCAGGACGTTTAAGATGAGTAATGGTATCACCAACCTTCACCTCTTTCGATGTCTTTATACCCGAAATTATATATCCCACATCACCGCAGAACACCTCATTTCTGGGCTCCATATTAAGTCGCAAAATACCCACCTCATCGGCTTCATACTCTTTTCCGGTATTTATAAACTTAACCGCATCACCCTTCTTGATAGAACCATTTACTATCTTAAAATAGGCAATAATACCACGAAACGAATTAAATACAGAATCAAATATCAATGCCTGCAGAGGAGCTTCAGAATCACCCTTAGGTTGCGGAACACGCTCAATAATAGCACCTAAAATCTCTTCAATACCGACACCTGTCTTACCGCTGGCACGTATTATCTGATCTCTGGGAGTACCAAGCAGCTCCACTATCTGGTCTTCTACCTCTTCAGGCATAGCACTATCAAGGTCTATCTTGTTAATAATTGGAATAATCTCCAAATCATTCTCAATAGCCATATAAACGTTCGATATAGTCTGTGCCTGAATTCCCTGAGCCGCGTCAACAATCAGTAAAGCCCCTTCACAAGCAGCAATAGAACGCGACACCTCATACGAGAAATCAACATGCCCCGGAGTATCAATAAGATTCAGTATATATTTTTCTCCTTTATATACATAGTCCATCTGAATTGCGTGACTCTTAATGGTAATACCCCTTTCACGCTCCAGATCCATATTGTCGAGCACCTGATTTTGTAAATCCTTTCCCTCTACAGTCTTAGTATACTCTAGAAGTCTGTCTGCCAAGGTACTCTTACCATGGTCTATATGAGCTATGATACAAAAGTTTCGTATTCTATTCATCTAATAAATTTATAACCTAATTATAATTCAAGAAATTACTTATCTCAAGTAATTAAAAATCTGCATTATTTGGAGTTCTCGGGAATGGAATCACATCGCGAATATTTGTCATACCTGTAACAAACAACATCAAACGTTCAAATCCAAGACCAAAGCCGGCATGAGGAGCAGTACCAAACTTACGAGTTTCGAGATACCACCAGATTGGGTCGATATTCATATTAATCGACTTCACATGATTCATTAGTTTATCATAATCTGCTTCACGTTCCGATCCACCAATAATCTCACCAATCTTTGGAAATAGCACATCCATTGCACGAACAGTCTTACCATCCTCGTTCTGTTTCATGTAAAAAGACTTAATCTCCTTCGGATAATCAGTCATTATTACAGGACGTTTAAAATGCTTCTCAACAAGATATCTCTCATGCTCCGATTGTAAATCAGCACCCCAGTAAACAGGATACTCAAACTTATGGCCCGACTCCTCTAAGATCTTAACACCCTGAGTATATGTCAGTCTCACAAACTCGTTATTTACCACAAAATTCAATCGATCAACCAGTTCCTCATCATACATCTTAGCTAGAAATTCAATATCATCCATGCAATTATCCAAAGCATATCTGATAAGATATTTTAGAAAATCCTCAGCCAGATCCATATTGTCATTATTATCATTAAATGCAACCTCCGGCTCAATCATCCAAAACTCAGCAAGGTGACGAGGAGTATTTGAGTTCTCAGCCCTGAAAGTAGGACCAAAAGTGTAAATAGCACCAAGCGCCATAGCACCAAGTTCACCTTCAAGCTGGCCAGATACAGTCAGGTTTGTTGGCTTACCAAAGAAATCCTCAGAGAAATCAATTTTTCCCTGCTCATTTTTAGGAGGATTAGTCAAGTCGAGCGCAGTAACTTCAAACATAGAACCTGCGCCCTCTGCATCCGAAGCAGTGATTATAGGCGTATGGAAATAGTAGAAGCCCCTATCGTTAAAATATTTATGAATAGCATACGACATATGATGGCGCATTCTAAAGATAGCCCCAAAAGTATTTGTACGTGGGCGAAGATGAGCAATCTCTCTCAAAAACTCAAGCGAGTGACCCTTCTTTTGCAAAGGATAAACATTAGGATCTGCCTCACCATAAATCTCAACCTCAGTAGCCTGAATTTCTACACTCTGACCCTTACCTTGCGATTCAACCAAAATACCGTTCACACTAATACATGCACCGGTTGTTATAGGCTTAAGAAACTCTTCACCAAACTGCGCTATATCAATAACAATCTGTATGTTATTAATAGTAGAGCCGTCATTAAGAGCAACAAATCCCACATTTTTATTACCTCTTCGAGTGCGTACCCACCCTTTAATATTTATCTCCTCTCCAATACTTTTAAGCTGTAAAGCTTCTGAAATCTTAACTCTTTTAATTTGTTTCATATTCCTCTACCACCATCCCCCTCTCGAGATAGGCTATATATTTTATTCTATTTCTAATTTTATTAAATCACTAGTCAAATGCACCCATGCGAAGCATATTTACCTCTTGTTCAGATAGATAGCGCCATTTACCACGAGAAAGTTTCTTCTTTGTCAAACCTGCAAAATAAACCCTGTCGAGTTTCAACACCCTATAGCCAAGCTTTTCAAAAATACGTCTAACAATTCTATTCTTGCCAGAGTGAATTTCAATACCCACCTGAGTCAAATCCTCTTCTGTAACGTAGCTAATTGCATCTGCATGAATCTCACCATCCTCGAGCTCAATACCATCAGCAATAGCCTGCATATGCTCCATTGCAACAGGTTTATCCAGCCATACCTGATAGATTTTTCTTTTCTCATACTTCGGATGTGTTAATTTAGAAGCCAAGTCACCATCATTAGTCAGTAGCAACACACCAGTTGTAGCCCTGTCTAAACGACCCACCGGATAAATTCTTTCTGTTGCAGCACTCTTTACAAGCTCCATAACAGTCTTACGATTCTCCGGATCATCAGTTGTAGTAACAAAACCCTTAGGCTTATTTAAAAGAACATACACCTTACTTTCGAGCTGTACCGGTTGATTATGGAATAAAACAGTATCAGAACGAGTAATCTTAGTTCCAAGTTCCTTTATAACCTCACCGTTAACCGTTACCACACCTGCCAGTATAAACTCATCCGCTTCTCTGCGTGAGCAAATACCAGCATTAGCAAGATATTTATTCAAACGAATTGGTGCATTAGGATCAGCACTCTCTTTATATTTAATCTGTTTAAATGGTTTTTTCTTATTCAGAGTCTTACCGCCACTCTGTGTTGGTTTGTTATATCCACCAGAGTTCTGAGAATGACCGCCCCACGATCTGCTTCTATTATTGTTATCTCTATAACCACCACCCTGGTTGCGATTTTGTACCTGTGCCCTCTCGCCTACTCTCGGACGTCTTTTTCTTACACCACCATCAGTGCTATCACTGCCACTAGACTCCCTAATTGGTCTATCCTGTCTGTTCTGATTGTATGAAGATCTGTCTGAGTTATACGATGACGATCTAACTGGTCTGTCAGGTCTGTCATAATTTCCTTGTCTGTCTGAATTGTATGATCTTTCTGATCCATACGATCTGTCAGAATTGTAAGGCCTTTCCGACCTGTTAGAATTATACGATCTGTCAGAGTTATATGGTCTTTCTGATCTCTCAGATCTCTCAGATCTATCCGAGTTATAACCATCTCTCTGTGTTCTGGAAGAGTGTCTCTCATTTCCCGCGCTGAAAAAACTTTTCTTTGGGCGCGATTCTTCGTTGTTTGTTGTCATTTTTGATTTACTTTTTGTTTTAATAGTCAAACCTCACGGTTTTTATAAAAATTATAAAACACTACTTGGTTATCAAGTTTCCTTTTTTACTACTTACTCTTAATTTTTTCTTAATAGTTAGTACAATACATCAATGTTATAAGTCTATATACCAGTATATGATTGAGGAGTAATTGATTTAAGTTCCTCTTTAACCATATCGCTCACATTCAATCCATCAATAAATTCTGCTATACTCTCTTTAGTAATATGTTTATTGGTGCGAGTCAAATCTTTCAGAGCTTCATAAGGCTTAGGATAACCTTCGCGCCTCAAAACCGTTTGAATACCCTCGGCAACCACTGCCCAGTTATTCTCCAGATCTCTCTCAATTGCCTCCACATTTAATAACAACTTAAGCACCCCTTTTGTTGCGCTTTTTATTGCAATTAATCCATGTGCTACAGGCACACCAACATTTCTAATAACAGTAGAGTCGGTCAAATCTCTCTGCAACCTCGAAATAGGCAGTTTTGCAGCCAGATGCTCAAGTAAAGCATTAGCAATACCCAAATTACCCTCAGCATTCTCAAAATCTATAGGGTTAACTTTGTGAGGCATAGCCGAAGAACCAACCTCACCCTCTTTAATCTTCTGTTTAAAATACTCCATCGAAATATATTGCCAAATATCCCTGCAAAAATCGATAAGAATATTATTAATACGCTTCATCGCATCAAACGAGGCAGCAAAAGCATCATAATTAGAAATCTGCGTAGTAAACTCCTCACGCATTAGGTTTAGGCTATTATATAAAAAGTTGTTGCCAAACTCCTTCCAGTCTACATCCGGGTAAGCCACCTTATGAGCATTAAAATTGCCCGTAGCACCACCAAATTTAGCCTTTGCAGGAATATGTTTCAGCACCTCAAGCTGATTATATAATCTATAAGTAAACACCTTAATCTCCTTGCCCAAACGAGTTGGTGAAGCTGGTTGCCCATGAGTACGAGCCAGCATCGGAATATCCTCCCACTCATCAGCAAGACCATCCAAAATCTTAATCAAATTCTCCAACTGCGGAATATACACCTCATTCAGTGCATCCCTCCACATCATTGGAGTGGCAGTATTATTAATATCCTGCGAAGTAAGACCAAAATGAATATACTCTTTATATTCTGATAAGTTGATAGCGTCAAATTTCTCTTTCAAGAAATACTCTACAGCCTTTACATCATGATTTGTAATAGCCTCAATCTCCTTAATATCCTGAGCATCATCCTCGTCGAAACCCAGATAGATACCTCTCAACCTATTAAGTTTGCTCTCATCGATACTCTGCAGTAATTCAATCCCTGAATTCTTGCACAATGCTATAAAATATTCTATCTCCACCTGCACTCTATACTTAATAAGCGCATATTCCGAAAAGTAAAGAAGCAGATCTGAGATCTTTTCTCTATATCTCCCATCAATAGGTGAAATTGCTGTGAGTTGGTTTAAATTCATTCTAATTGTGATAAATAACTTCTACATTGAAGTTACAAAAATAGTGATAATAATAGAGTGATAAAAATTTTGATAAAAATATTTGAAAATATTTTGCAGGTTATTAAAAACGCACTATCTTTGCATCGCTTTTCAGGAAAACAACTACTCAAAGCGATGAGAAAAGAGAAAAGCAAATCTAAAAAACAAAAGGGCGTTTAGCTCAGCTGGTTCAGAGCATCTGCCTTACAAGCAGAGGGTCGGCGGTTCGAATCCGTCAACGCCCACAAAATTAAAGCACTTATCGATTCTTTTCGGTGAGTGTTTTTTTATTATTACCAATGGTTGATTTTTGATCTGCTCTACAATTTCGGTATCTTCAAACAATAGTTCTTGTCGATACTTAGCCAATACCCTACGATTTAATTGAGAGGATTATAGAATTTAATGTTGAAGAGAATAATACAACACCACCTCATTTGTAAACTCAGAAGGCATCATATTCCACGACTCCATAATCATCACCGGAAGGTTTATAAAAGTAGGATAATAATCTATGCCCTCATCATAAAATCTTTTAAGTGCATCAAATCTTTTACATAAATCAGAACTGCTAACACCAGCAACATCAACTGCCTTTTTCTCTAAATCATATTTAATTATCGAGGTAGTAATATTCTCTAGATTCTTCGCACCAAAGGAAGGATTTAAATAAGTCATCTGAAGAGGATTTCCAAAGCTGTCGTAGATAAAGTCCGTTCTCTCAAACACTAATCCATTCCTAAACCGCTCACGCTTAGTCATCCTGTCGCTCTCATCATACTGATACCTTACAGTATCCCCAGAATTGTAATCCCTATAAAACACAATATTACCCCTATCATCACACGAGTCTGTCGACACCCATTTCCAAGGATCAGGATTCTCAACAATACGGTCCCCCTTCCATACACGTGCTCTGGTATAAACAAACTGATGACGCTTCACAAGGCGATTAGAGCTATAGTCATATGTAAACCGAAAACCCGAAGTTCTTCCGTTACGAATCTCCAATTTCGATGAAGATGTAACCCTATTATTCTCGTCGAAGCTATAATAATTGTGCCGAAAAGAATTATACCGCATCTCTTCAGCAAGTTCCGGATAAATACTATCTCTAAGCTCAATCAGGTTGCCCATCTCATCATATCTGTAAATCGTTTCATAACCGGCCACCTTCTCCTTACTAGCTCTCAAAACAATAAAATTCACTAGGTTAGTCACCCTCCCATCAGCATCAAACGCCACCCTCTCAGCCATATCACTCTTCAGAGAATAGTCGGGGTAATACTCATATCTTTCAACGCGAGTAGCTCTTATATTCCCTTTAATTAATGCACTGTCGAGCTTCATGGTAGGCTGCCCAGATAAAAAGGAACAGAAAAGAACACCTAGCAATGATAACATCAAATTTTTAATATACACCATCATTTATCATTCTTGATTACCGTTACCACTCTCATTAGTCACTACCAACCACCCAATTCGAGGAGTCATCTCATAGGACTCTTCATTCACAGCAGCACCCACAAAACCCGAGTAGAACTGCATAGGCGTCTCTTTCATAACATTATTAGACTTGTCAACAACCTTATAAATAAAATCTACAAAGAGCAAATCACTCAACATCTTATGACCTTTTGTTACCGATTCCGGAGTTCGTCCTTTATTATCATAAGGAAAAAGATTCAAGAACCACCCATCAAACTGAGTTGGCACATCCATAATGCAACCACCACCACGAATCTTATCCGGAGCGATCTTCATCACCATACATCTCCAGAACTGACGATCTGGTTTACCTTCTGCAGCACTCACAAACTGCTCCAGCACAGGGCAAAGCTTATCGGTCCACCACTTCAAATCATACTCAGCCAGAGACCGTGTACGATCTAAAATCTTTTGCCAATCCTCTGGCGTCCCCTTAATTGTAATATACGGAATACCGCAAACCACTCTAATAACCTCATAATTAAAAAATGGCTGCAAAGCATTCATCAGAGTAATCTGCGAAGCAATCCTGCTGTCTATAGTGGTAGTAGTGAAATCGGCACACATCCTATCCACAATATCCCCTTTCGTATTTTGGCGCATAGTATTAACAAACCCATCAAAAATCAGCGTCCAGTCCACTTTCCCATCAACAGCCTCACCATCCATCAGCACATCTTTATCGCCCAAAAGAGCCTGTTTAGACTCAACCTGCAGAACAATCTTGCCATCATGATCCACCAGCTTGTTGCGCAACTGCTCATCATTCAAATTGATATGACGAGCCACACCCTGCGAGATCAGCAACCAAATATCATCAGGCGAAATCACCAATGGAAGATGCTCAGCATATGCAGTAATCATCATATTAAACATCGTATTAGAACCAAACCAGGCCAGCTTTTCGTCGGTGATACTCGAAGCAACAATCCAGTCGCTACTGCCATTTCCGCCCCACCCCTGTTCTCCAAGAAGCATCTTAGTCGCAAAATCCCTATTCATAGAAAAATACGCCTCATCCGGAGCAGGCAGATCCTCATCAATCACAAAAGAGATGCTACCCTCCGACTGACGGATAATGTAATCACTGTTTTTCTGAGCCGACAACTGAAATAAAGCTGCCAACATTACGATAGAAATTAAATATATTTTTTCACTACTTTTCATGATCTTAATTAATGATGTAATATTTCTATGGTATCCACCTGATAGTTAAAAAAGTGTCATGCAAACTTATACATAAAGATTGATACTGACAACAATTTAGTTGATATATTTTAATGAGATTGGCTTACCCTGACTCATCGCTTTTAATGCACATGGATAAAAGTCATTCATAGTCATTAGAGATAAAAATCAAAATAACAATACTCTAGGTTATAATAAAAATGGTAAACTTTTGAAATGAAATAATTGTATCTTTTTTGAGTAATATATACATTTTTCTTTCGAACGTCACGAATTAATGACAGTGTTATTCCGTTGTAATGTTTATAATCGCATATAATCTGCATTAAAAATGGAAAATACATTTCACATACAAATAATAGAAAATAGTCAACGCCCACAAAATTAAAGCACTTATCGATTTATTTCGGTGAGTGTTTTTATTATATTTATACTTTTAAAACAACAATCAACATTTTTTTGTTCTAATTTTATATGTCAACTATTTCAGTTACAATAATGTCAAAAGCAATAACAACACCAGACTATTACTATGCAACTTAAAACACTTTTGCTACTATTCTTTCTGTTATCTGCTAAAGCATTTTATGTTTTAAGTCAGACTATAACAATTGATGATTGTCATAAAAAAGCAGAAGCTAACTATCCGGCAATCATTAGGTTTGATATTATCGAGAAAACAAAAGAGTACAACATTGCCAATGCCAATAAAGCATACTTGCCACAGGGCACACTGAGTGCAAACGGCACATGGCAGTCTGATGTAACATCAATTCCGATCGAAATGCCCGGTTTGCAGATTCCCACAATCGACAAGGATCAGTACCGTATTGTAGCTGAATTAAACCAAATCATTTGGGATGGTGGTAGAGTTTCAGCACAAAAGAGAAGCCTGGAAGCGAATGCAGAGTTAGATAAGAGCCAACTTAACAATGAAATTTATACCATCATAGAACGCGTAAACAATCTCTATTTTGGCATTCTGCTTATGAAGGAACAGCTAAATCAATTAGCTATTCTGGAGGGGCAAATTCAACGCAATTATAAAGATGTGCAGACCTATATTCAAAATGGATTGGCAAATGAAACCGACCTAAATATAATAAGAGTAGAACAGCTCAAAACAGGCCAACAGCGAGTTAACATGGAGTCGAATCTTGAGGCATACATACAGATGTTGTCGGTGATGATAGGTGAACAACTTAATAGCGACTTTATATTTGTCAAACCAAATCCTGTAACCAGTTTAACCATAGATGTAATCAACAGACCCGAAATATTAATGTTCGAAGCACAGCAGAATGCTTTAGAATCACAAAAGTCGCTTCTGAGTGCCAAAATAATGCCTACAATTGGCCTATTTGCACAGGGTGGATATGGTAAACCGGGACTAAATATGTTTGATAATGAATTTACTCCCTATTTTTTAGGTGGTGTACGACTATCGTGGAACTTCAGCAACCTATACACTTTAAAAAGTGACAAAAGAAAAATTGATCTGCAAAAATCGGCTGTCAACTCACAAAGAGAGACATTTATTCAAAATCTTAACATCATTATTCCACAGCAACAGATTGAGATTGATAAATTTAGAAAAACGATGAAGGATGACGATGAGATTATAAGGTTGCATACACAAATTCGTAAGGTTGCAGAGACTAAGGTAGAAAATGGAACAATGAGCGTATCCGATCTGATGAAGGAGTTAAATGCCGAAGAATCAGCAAAACAGGCCAAGGTCTTACACGAAATACAATTTCTAATGTCGGTCTATTCTCTTAAATATAGTACAAATCAAAACTGATTAAATTAATTAAAATGATA
>CAYLKV010000031.1:0-15871 GCA_964384545.1 uncultured Proteiniphilum sp. | reverse complement strand
AATGATAGAATGATACACAGATTTGATCATCTTTAAAACCAAAAAATCTAATCGTTTAATTATAGGAAACAGTATAATTTAATAACATTAAAATATGAACCTATCTAAATTACTCACATCCATATCAATACTTGTTCTGTTAATCTCCTGCAACCAAAAAGCGAGCGATTACGATGCAACCGGATCATTCGAAGCAACTGAAGTAATTGTCTCCTCTCAGGCAAATGGCCGCATTTTAGAGTTCAAACTGAATGAGGGAGTTAATCTTCAGGAGGGCCAGATAGTTGGGTATATCGACAGCACACAACTTTATCTTCAGAAAATGAGCCTACTCACCAATGCGAAAGGTGTAATTGCTCAACAGCCTGATATAAAAGCGCAAACAGCAGCTTTAAAGGATCAGATTAACATATTAAACAGAGAAAAAGCAAGATTCGAAAATCTAATAGCCGCCAATGCCGCCAATCAAAAACAGCTAGATGATATAGAATCACAGTTGGCAGTTGTAAAAAGTCAACTCTCAGCACTCACATCCACACTTCAAAAAAACAGTGCAAATATCACCGCACAAAGTTCTGCATTGGATATACAGATTGCACAAATCGATGATCAGCTTCAGAAAACTCTAATTGCAAGTCCCATCTCAGGTGTAGTACTCAATAAATATGCCGAGGAAGGAGAACTCGCCACAGTGGGTACTCCCCTATTTAAGATTGCAGAGACCGGAGTAATGTACTTAAGAGCTTATGTCACAAACAATCAGCTCGCACAGATTAAGCTAAATGATCTGGTAACGGTAAGTGTAGACGATGGTAATGGTGCAATGAAATCTTATAGTGGTACAATCAGCTGGATATCTGACAAGTCGGAATTCACCCCCAAAACAATACAGACCAAAAACGAACGTTCCAACTTGGTTTATGCCCTCAAAATAGCTGTTTCAAACGACGGTTTCCTGAAGATTGGTATGTATGGAGAAGTGAAATTTTAACAGGATGATAGAGGTCAAAGATTTATATAAGAGTTATGACAAGAGCGGCAAGGTAAATGCACTCAACGGAATCACTTTCACTGTAAATGATGGTGAAATATTTGGCGTTATTGGTCCTGACGGTGCAGGAAAATCCACACTGTTTAGAATTCTCGCCTCACTCATCCTCCCTGATAGCGGCAGAGTTACAATGAACGGATTCGACGTTGTAAATGATTATCGTAAAATCAGGCAAATTATTGGCTATATGCCAGGCAAATTCTCTCTATATCAAGATTTAAGTGTTGAAGAAAATCTAAAGTTCTTTGCAACACTTTTCGGTTCAACTATTCAAGATAACTATCATCTCATAAAAGATATCTACCAGCAGATAGAACCTTTTAAAGATCGCAGAGCAGGTGCACTTTCGGGGGGAATGAAACAAAAACTGGCTCTCAGCTGTGCTCTTATTCATAAACCCGAAATTCTTATCCTCGATGAACCCACAACAGGTGTAGATCCGGTATCCAGAAAAGAGTTCTGGGATATGCTTTCACGACTTAAAGAACAGGGTATCATTATTTTAGTCTCAACAGCATATATGGATGAAGCGGGCAAATGCGACAAGATTGCTCTCATTGGCGAAGGAAAATTCATAGCAACCAATACTCCGCAGGGAATTATCAACAGCTATACCGATATTTTGTGGGCCGTTGAAGGTAGCAAAATGTCGCCTATTCTTCACGAATTACGTAAGCACCAAAACATTAAAAGCAGCTTTGCATTTGGAGATAAGATTCATATCACGGTAGATGAGATACTGAAAACAGATGAGCTTAAGCAATATCTTATAAATAAAGATTTCAGGGATATTGAGATAAAAGAGATAGAGCCCACTGTAGAAGATTGTTTTATGGCATTAACAGGCAAACAGTATGAGCGACAAAGTAATTGAAGTATCAAACCTAACCAAGAAGTTCGGCAATTTCACCGCTGTCGATCATATATCATTCGATGTTAAGGAGGGTGAGATATTTGGATTTCTCGGTGCCAATGGAGCAGGAAAAACAACAGCAATGCAGATGCTATGCGGCATAAGTATGCCTACTGCAGGAAAAGGAACTGTTGCCGGTTATGATATAATAAAACAGAATGAGCTGATAAAGCGAAATATTGGATACATGAGTCAGAAATTCTCTTTGTATGAGGATCTTAAGGTATGGGAAAATATCAGACTCTTTGGGGGTATCTACGGAATCCCCGAAAAGGAGATTGCAAACAAAACTCAACTGCTTCTAAAGCAGCTTAACTTCGAACAGGAACGAAACACTCTGGTTAAATATCTTCCATTGGGATGGAAGCAGAAACTGGCATTTTCAGTCGCTATTTTCCACGAACCCAAGATTGTATTTCTCGATGAACCAACAGGCGGTGTAGATCCTGCCATGAGGAGACAGTTCTGGGAGATGATTTATGATGCAGCCGACCGCGGAATTACTGTTTTTGTAACTACCCACTATATGGATGAAGCTGAATATTGTAACCGTGTATCTATAATGGTCGACGGAAGAATAGATGCCCTCGATACTCCTGCTGAACTACGCCGTCAGTTTAACGCCGAAACCATGGACGAGTTATTCCAACAACTTGCACGTAAAGCTGAAAGAGACTAAAATGAGAAAGTTTATTGCATTTGTAAATAAAGAGTTCCTACATATCATTCGCGATAACAGAACGTTACTAATAATAATTGGACTGCCAATTGTAGAGATACTTCTTTTTGGTTTTGCTATAAATATGGAGGTGCAAAACATCTCTGTGGCTTTTTACGATCCCTCACCCGACGCAATAACCACCGGTATCACGCAACGGATCAATCAAAACTCCTACTTTAGCAGCCGTGGTAACATGCAGTCTATAAATTCAATAGTAGAGACAATGAAAAGAGGAGATCTCGATTTGGCTATAGTATTTCAGGAAAATTTCCAAGACGATATAGGGCATACAGGAAAAGCAGCTGTTCAACTACTAGCAAATAGTTCCGACCCCAATCGTGGCTCAATTGCTGTAAACTATGCAACTGCAATTATTGCCGGATATCAGCAGGAGCAGATGGAGATAAAGCAGATTCCTTTCCAGATTCAAACAGAAAACAGGATGCTATATAATCCTCAGATGAAATCATCATATATGTTTGTACCGGGGATATTGGGACTGGTTTTCATGATTATTTGCACATTAATGACCTCAGTTTCAATTGTTCGTGAAAAAGAGAGAGGTACAATGGAGGTACTTCTTGCTTCACCTCTAAAGCTGGGAACAATGATTTTTGCTAAAACAATTCCCTATATTGTGTTGTCATTTATCGACTTCATCATAATTCTTCTGCTTAGTTATTTTGTACTTGAGGTGCCAGTCAACGGAAGCCTTTTGTTGCTCTCTCTGGTTGCTCTCATCTATATATCGCTGACTCTCACATACGGACTAACTGTCTCAACCTTTGTCGATAAGCAGGTCAATGCTGTTATCTTCTCTGCTATCACTGCAATGCTTCCGGTACTTATGCTTTCGGGCATGATTTTCCCGGTAGCTAATATGCCGTTGGTGCTCAGAACCATATCAGCAATCGTTCCCGCCAGATGGTTTATCGATGCTGTGCGTAAAGTAATGATTCAGGGACAGGGATTTTTTACCATATGGAAAGAGATGATCATAATGATAATGATTACGCTACTACTTTTGGGTGTTACAATTGCAAAAACAAAAAAGAGACTTGAGTAAACGCTCTAAAACAGTTTTAATCAGATGAAAACATTAAAATTTCTAATAGAGAAGGAGTTCAAGCAGATGTTCAGGAATCCACTCATCCCCAAAATGATTGTGTTGTATCCAATCATGACAATATTAGTGTTCCCCTGGGCAATCAGTTTCGAAATAAAAAACATCAAAATAGATGTAGTAGATAATGCTAAAAGCACATATTCACAAAGACTTACAGATAAGGTAGCTGCATCAAAATACTTTATCCTAAACGAAACGCCACTCAATTATCAAACAGCTATGCTAAATATCGAGAATGGTAAAACAGATATGATTCTCGAGATACCTGCAACATTCGATAAAGATATCGTTAAAAGTCAATCCTCATCAGTAGGAGTTGCTGTTAACTCTGTAAATGGCACATTGGGACTTTTGGGCAGCAATTATATAATGCAGATAGTAAACGATTTCTCATCCGAATTGAGAGGCGAACTAATAAACACACTTCCTCCTCAATCACGCGCCTCATTAATGAAAACCCCACAAATCGAAATAGTTCCACAATACAGATATAATCCCGAGCTCGATTATAAGAACTTTATGATTCCAGGATTTATGGTGCTGCTGCTCACACTGATATGCGGAATATTACCTGCACTAAATATAGTAATTGAAAAAGAAAATGGTACAATCCAACAGATCAATGTCACACCGGTCAGCAGAATAAATTTTATTCTAGCAAAACTGATCCCCTTTTGGGTAGTTGGAATAATAGTACTTATAATCTCAGTTACAGTCGCTTATCTACTTTACGGCCTGTGGCCCATGGGAAATATTACAGTAATACTAATCTCCGCAATGATCTATATTGTTTCAATTTCAGGCTTAGGGCTCATAATATCAAACTACTCAGAGACATTGCAACAAGCCACATTTCTTGTTATGTTCTTTATCCTCATACTGATATTGCTTGGTGGTATATTCACACCAGTTTCCAGCATGCCATTATGGGCACAGGCAATTGCAGCTATAAATCCATTCAACTACCTCACAGAAACATTTCGAATGATCTATCTAAATGGAAGTACACTTCGCGATATCTCAAACAATTTATTAGCATTGGCAATAATTGCAGCTGTAGTAAATAGTTGGGCCGTGTTTAGTTATAAAAAAAGATGATAATTATTAGCTAGGTGGTTTAATTATATTAAATAAATCACTTTAAAAAATTTATCTTAAAGCTCACTCAAACTTTCACCCCATTTCTCAATTATTCTTTTGCAAACCATCTCTGCGCTAATCACTGCCATCGGAAGTCCCGCCCCCGGAGTGGTTGATGCACCAACATAGTAAAGGTTTTTAAATTCTTCGTCATAGTTCTTCGGACGAAGACCTCCTATCTGCCCTAATTTATGCGACAGACCCAAGCCGCTTCCCATATAAAGATTAAACTGTTTTTCCCACTCCTTAGGTGTGTATATTGTTTTAGTTACAATGTGTGGAATAATATCAATGCCTATTCTGCTGGAAAAATCATTTAGAATACTATCTACAATATCTTCACGGTCGCTCCAGTCCGTCTTATACAAAAGGCTTGGTACGGGACACACAAAGAATAGGCTCTCACAATCCTTAGGGGCGCAGTCGGGGTTATGCTTCGAAACAACATTAACATAATAATAAGGCTTTTGCAACGAATCGGGATTCCTTAAAACATTGTGACCATACTCCTCAAAGTTATTACCCAGAAAATAGTTGTGCATGTCAAGGTCGGGTAATTTGCGATTAATACCTACGTAAGCAGTGAGATATCCCATCGTCCACTCCATCTTACGAAGTTTTTTGTCAGAGAATTTCTTGCGGTGAAGCACCCTTCCCCTAAATAGTGCCGCATCGGCATTGATTAGAAAAATATCCGCTTCGTAGCGGTTGCCCTTACTGTCTTTTAGATGGGTTACATGCTCTCCTTCATGCTCTACCGAGGTAATCTCTGTATTATAGATAAAAGTTGCACCACGTCGCTTTAGGGCATCTACCATCCCCTCCACAATACGATACATCCCACCTTCAACATTATGATAACCGTCGTGCCTAAATTCAGTGTATGAGAGCAGGCTGTAAATACCCATAGTATCAAAAGGAGTACGGCCAAGAAAAAAAGCCACCAATGAGATAATCTGACGTGCATCCTGCGAGTTGAAGTACTCCTTTATATGTTGCCAAAAGGTTCTCATAAGTACCGGAATATGCACAGGATTCACCTTCATCAAAGTCACAAAATAATCAAGATAGCTGTCGAAGTTATTACGAATAACGATTTCGAAAGTATCATGAAAAAGAGCTCCCGACTTTTCCAGATATCTCTCCATTTTTGCCTCAAAATCGGGTTCAATATCCTTAAACGACTCTGCCAGTTTTTTTATATCTTTATGAAGACGATAACTTCTACCACCTGCAAAGTGTACCGAGTAAAGAGGATCTAACTCTATAAATTTAAATGGCATCTCCACTCCGCACAGCTTCATAAAGTCGGTGAAGACATAGGACATGCTAAAAAAACTTGGTCCTGTATCAAAAATAAAACCATCTTTTTCGAGCCTATTGAGCCTTCCACCAGGATGGTTGTTTTTCTCAATAAAATGCACTTCATAACCTTTGCTTTGCAATAACAGTCCACTTGAGAGGCCTCCTAATCCGGTTCCGGTAATAATGACTTTTTTCTTCATTTTGTTTTGTGTTTTTTTGTGAATGCGGGGTATAGCTCATCCTTAACCCAACTGAAGTTAGGTTCACTAAATAGTGCTTTTACATAAAAAGCGCCTGCTTTATCAATTTTACCTGTCACCTCAAAAGCCTCTGCCAGCTGTACAAGTAAAGCCAGATAATTCCAGTCGCCCTTTCCATCTGCTTCCATGAGCTGCTCAGCTCTAAGGTAATTTTCAATGGCTCTATCTTTCGATCCTCCAAAGATAGGAGGCATAAAAAAATCGATATTGCCCAGTTGAATATATCCTAAGGCGTTATTTTCGTCTTGCTCAACAGATTTCTTTGCAAAATCAAGACTGCGCGGACCCAGCCTGGGTGCTTTTAAATTGGCAAGCCCTATCTGAAAGCCTAGGAATGCCGACTCATATGCATCTAAAACAGCAACTCTATAGTTATTCTTCCTTAATCTTTTAAGCCTTTCTAAACCTCTCTCAAGATAAATCCTTGCCTCGCCATTCTTTTTGCTGCCTATGCTCCATCCAATATATCCATACTCGTAGTTGAGCAGTTCCAGCTCACGTTCGTTGTTTTTGTTTGGCTCTGCATGCATAGCATCTATTGTCTTTTTCCAGGTTGCCATGTCATTATAAACGTATGACCTGTAAATTGCTTCTTTTTCCTGAGCTAATGCTAACAAGCAACTTAGATGTATAAGTATAAGTAATAAAAGTTTTTTGGCCATTTTCGTTTTATAATTTACTTGATGTCTATTCAAGTGATATTTAAATTGTTCGCCCTTTCCAGCGAAACGTTTTTTTTCTATTGTTAAGAATCGATCGTAAAATGAATTTTCCAAGCATCAGTTGTTGAGGCACAAACAGCAATAAATTGTCAGATACTTTCATCAAAGCAGTAATCGAAACAAATATGCGAGCAAGCAGAGTAGCTACCAGCCATAACAAAAGAGCCTCTATTCTTCCGTCGGCAAGAAAAACTATAAAACCTAAAGTTGTAGTCAACCAATAAATTATAGCTAAAGGTAGAGAGTTACCGAAAAAATATATAACATTCTTAGAGAATCCTTCTATTGCATCCTTTTTGTTATGGTACATTCGGCAGCGTATGCCTTCTACACCTGTTAGACAGCTTACTCTCTTGTGTTGTTTTTTCAAATATCCTGATATCTCAATATCTTCGGCACGGCTTTTACGGAAAATACTATGAGGTTCAAACTCTCTGTATGTATCGCTCCTGAACATCATAAACTGTCCGTTTGCAGCAGAAAGAGATGGAAACCACGCTAAACGTACCAGTGGTAAAGGCAGCAGAGTAAGCAATATAATTTGCATATTTGGCACTGTAATCTTTTCACCGGCCGATTTCATCACCTGTGTGGGGAAGATGCTAATCATACTGCATCGATGTCTCTCCATATATTTAACAGCCCTATTTATAACTCCCTCACTAACCCGTACATCTGCATCAAGAAAAAGGAGGTAGTCGCTATTTGCTTCCAGTGACAGCTGAAAACATGCGTGATTCTTACCATTCCAGTCATCTGGCAACTCTTTACCCGAAATTAACTTTATACGAGTATCTCTTGCTGAATACTGTTTTACTATTGAAGCGGTATTATCGGTCGATTTATCGTCATAAACTATAATCTCCTTAATCCTATCAGATATGCTTATAAGATCATCAAGTAAGTGTCCTATATTATTTTCCTCATCACGTGCAGGAATCAGAAGCGACAATGAGGGTATTTCTTCTGAAGAATCAGTTAACGGCAAACGTTCTTTAAACAGAAGATTGACAAGGGCAACAATCAGTTGCAACAGAGCAAATGCTAATATTATATTGCCTATGAGGTGTATCATTCGGTACGTTTGGTTTGAATTGCAAGACAATCAGTGTAAAAAAGTTTATATGCCTCCTCTAATGATTCACAGCAGAAGTTTCCGTTATAATCTCGCAAATAGATATACAGGGATGGCTTAGGATGTGCCAAATAATCTATCATATTTACCGACATCAATAGTTGCACCTCCCCTTCCCTACCCTTTAGAATATGTTCTACACCCTTTTCGAAATGAAAGCTATTGCAGTATAGCGACTGTAATTTACCCTGAGGATAAATGAGTACCATATTTGCAGGATCGTTCAGTAGCGATGCAGCGTATTGCAACGACTCTATAACCTCTCGGCTATTTCTTTTTATAGAGAATCCTCCCGTATAATTAAAGAAACGATAACGTAGTAATTGATCTTCCTGCATCATGAAATGAAACTTACGCTTCACAACTTTCAGTTTTAAATACATTCCCCAAAAGCCGTCCCACCATCCTATATGATTGCCAATCAACATCACCGGTTTACCTGAGTCTGAAAACGAACCTTCAATGGTTACATTTCGGAAATGGCGTTTAAGCAGCCAAAGGGTATAACGCTGAAAGAACGGATATATAAAAAAATGATGCTTCGAATAGAGCATATAAACTGAGTTATCAATATTAATATCAGTTAATCAACAATATAAGCAGAAAGAATAACGTCTGCACCACAAAGAGAGGAAGCGCCATCTGATTACGGTCGCTCAGCTTCAATGCATAACGTACAGAATGGAAAAAGAGAGCCAGAATGCCCCACATCAGGTAGTTCTGCAAAGGAATGATATCATTTTCCCACGACCACATATTCATTATTGGTGCTACTTGCTCCATTATAAAATCATACCCCACCATCAACAGCGATGGCCATACTATCCCATTTAATAGGTTGCGTTTCAGCGGAGAGAAAATTGCAGAAGTCATGTAAATCATCAAAACCCAGTTCAGACCAATAATTGGCGGAGTACCCACAACTTTTGGACCCAGTCCACTTCCATAAAGATAATCACCAAACAATACACCCGTATTTACGCCCCACATCTCTACCAGGAATCCAGCAACAAAAACAAACGAATAATAGAATACTCTTTTAAGTTGCTTCTCACTCCTGAGGTCGCTGCTGTAATAAACCAATATTGCAAATGAGAGTAATAACATCAAGGGTGTCAACCTAATAAAAATGCCATGAGTAAACGGAATACTAAAGCCAACAACCCCCACGGAATATATAACCGCAATACGTTTTATCATTTTGTTACTAACCTCTATCATTTATATGTTTTTAAAGCGTCATCTGTCAGACAAAAATGTTAAACCTCCTCCTCTATTCTAACCTATAAAGTCATATACTTTTGAAATATCATTTTAAACCACACCGTGAAGCATTCCGGAAAAAGCTCCATTTCGGTTTGCAAATCATCTGTCGAAACATAACGCCAGTCGTCCACCTCATCCGGATGTGGTTGAGGAATTTCATCACTGATGTATGAAAAAACCCTGTCGTACTCATATTCTGTTAAATTCTCATCAACCTTTGCACGATAAACGAAATCGAAAAGATGAATCAACTCTTTAGTGGCGTCAATCCCCATCTCTTCTTTTAGTCGTCTACTAGCAGCAACATCATGCTTCTCGTCGGGGTAAGGATGTGTGCAACATGCGTTAGTCCATAAGCATGGCGAGTGATACTTACCCACTGCTCTGCGATGCAGAAGCCAATGGCCTTCAGAGTTGAATACAAGTACCGACACTGCACGATGCAACGTGGGAGTAATATGTGCTACTAATTTATTCATTGTGCCAACGGGATTATCGTTTTCG
This sequence comes from uncultured Proteiniphilum sp., assembly GCA_964384545.1. Classification (GTDB taxonomy): domain Bacteria; phylum Bacteroidota; class Bacteroidia; order Bacteroidales; family Dysgonomonadaceae; genus Proteiniphilum. The sequence continues at coordinate 5,728 of CAYLKV010000031.1, read as the reverse complement.
TCAACAAGCAATACCAACAGTTCGTTATCTTTCATACCTTTTCAATATGTAGTTTGTTCTTAATCATGGCATTTAGCAACAGTCTGAATTTATCTGCGTTGTGAACTCGTATTCTGCGTGAAATAAGTTTTTTTGCGGGAGTATTACGTATCTTGTCTAGCAGTCTAAGGTAGTAACGGTAGGCAGTCAAAACCGCAAGTCGTGAACTTTCGGGCAGCCTAATAATACCCTTAAATGCTTCGTCGAAATCCGATTGTATATCATTTACCAGCTCCTTTTTTACTTTTTCATCAAATTCTTCCAACGAAAATCCCGGAAAATATACACGCCCCAGCTCAGTTACATCCTGCTGCAGATCTCTCAAAAAATTCACCTTTTGAAAAGCAGAACCAAGTCTCATTGCAGGAATCTTCAACTCCTCAAAAAGTTTTTTGTTATCTCCACAAAAGACACATAAACACATTAAACCTACTACATCGGCCGATCCATAAATATAACTATCAGTCTCCTGACGCGAACTATACACCTTTTTATCAAGATCTATTCTCATGCTTTCTAAAAACGACCTAACATAAGAATCTTCTATACCATAATTATTTACGGTTACAAGAAAAGAATTAATAACCGGGTTACTGCAAACCCCTTGCTCTCTTGCAAAATCATATTCAGACTCAAACCTGTTGAATATAGCCCGCTGATCAAACTCGCTAAAAGAGTCAACAATCTCATCAGCTAAGCGCACGAAACCGTATATGCCATAAATAGCTTCTCTTATAGGTGCAGAAAAAAGCTGAGTGGCAGAATAGAATGAGGTGCTATAGTGTTTAGTAACCATTTTACTCATATCGAAAGAAAGAACTGTGTACTTCGAGAACTCCGTTTGTCTCACTTTCATGGTGGGTGATTTTAAAATTATTGATTTATGTCACTTTATTAGAACTACAAAAATAAAATAAAATTTATCAATTCCAATAGTTGCATTAAATATATATAATAACCTGTTTTTTAGACTTTCACTGCATCCATCATTTTCTTAGAAAGAACATCAGTAAACATTGGATTCTAATACTCTACCCCATTCTTTTTTATTTTAAAAATAATATCGCTTGCGATATAAAAAATAATCATATATTTGCATCGCGAACGATATAATCTTGTATGATTTTAAATAACCAATAATAATACAAATATGCAAACAAATGATTCAATGGAAGTAAAGAAAGTAAAAGGCGAAACTTTTAAGCAAAAAATGCTACGTAAATTTTATCCTTCAATTCGCAAAATGGGGAAAAATGGAAAAAATGGAATCGTGTTGATTAATGAGCAGAAAGAGAAAGCTCTTTATCCTTTTCATGATTTAAAAGTTCTTATAAATAATGGAGATGCATTAAGTTTCTCGTCATTAAAAGGGAAAAAGGTGTTGCTGGTAAATACAGCTTCTAATTGTGGCTATACCGGCCAATATGCAGAATTACAGACTTTACATGAACGTTTTGGCGACACACTGCAAATTATTGCATTTCCTGCCAACGATTTCGCAGAACAGGAAAAAAGTGATGATAAAGAGATTGCACAGTTTTGTCAAATAAATTATGGTGTAACATTTCCTATTGCAAAAAAAGGCGTGGTTGTCAAAAAATCTGAACAACAGCAAGTGTTTAAGTGGTTATCAGACAAAAATCTGAATGGCTGGAACGAACATGCACCAGATTGGAATTTTAGTAAATACCTTATTGATGAAGATGGAATTTTGACACACTATTTCGGTCCATCAATTTCGCCTTTGGAAAATGATTTCTTAAATGCGTTGAAATAAAAGGATGAATATGGCATACGAACAACTCAAATTGGAGAATCAATTATGTTTCCCTGTCTATGCTACCTCAAGGTTAATAACAAGGGAATATCAACCACTTTTAGACCGTTTAGAAATAACATATCCACAGTATCTGGTTTTAATGGTTTTATGGGAAAATGACAGTCTCCCTGTCAATGATATTGCAAAAAAGCTCATTCTAAATACAAACACAATTACCCCTTTGCTTAAAAGGATGGAAAAAGAAGAGCTTTTATTTAGGAAACGTTCAGATAAAGATGAACGAAAAGTTATTGTTCAACTGACTGAAAAGGGAAAAGGTTTACAAAAAGAAGCCGCCAAAATTCCTGAAGAGCTTGTAAAGCGGTTGTCAGATAGTGAAATAAAACTAGATGATTTAATCAAGTTGAAGGAAAGTCTCAACTCAATTATCTCATTTCTATCCCGATAAATATTTTTAGTCCATTTAATCTGGCACTCTCTTCTACTCCACGCCTAACGGCGACGTTGTAAATTATCCAAGTCTGAGGTATTGGCAGGCTCATTTGCCAATCAACTACATCACCTGGATGGAGTATTACATCACTTGAAACTTCTCACGGAGTTGTGGGGTTAGCCATTTTCCTTGTTGCTTTTATCACAGCCCCATTTATTTGCTTCACTTTTTCCAGATCCATCTTTTCTACCTTACGATCGAAAGTAACTAAACCGTTTATTATCTGGGTTGGACATCCATTTTTGTTCTATCTTCCCATAATGATGAAGATCAACAAAATCACCGATTCCCGGATCTCCATATGCCGATCGGTAACCCGGTGCATAATTGTAACCCGAATTACCATTCACCAAACGACTAAGATCATACTTCTTTGTCCAGTCTGTAATATCCGTCACTTCAAATGCTCCCCAATTCTCATTAACGGAACCCACATAACAATAGAAGGCGAACTTAAATGCTGATCGATCATAATCTTCAGTTCCTCACGAAATTGTTTACGTACAATAACAGAATCTTCTTCATCCGGAAGCCATAAATTAGGCATATTCTGCATAATCCCATATACCATTTAGGTTCAACCACTCCGAACGCACCATTTGCGGTCGCGGATATTCAGGTAATGGAATATCTGCCTGTATTGCATTCTCAATCCATGGTGTAGGTAAAGTATAGGATTCTAAATTTTGAGATTTCAACTCACATACTTTAGCCATTAAAATCAGGCAGTATGTCCAAAATTTAAACTTTGGGTTTTTCATCGTTGAATAATTTAAATTTATACTAAATAAAACATTAAATCAATTGATATGAGTAGATTAGCTAATTCAAATGTATGAATAATTTATTAAGTAGTCCAATTTCATTGTAAATCAATATAAATATACTTTCAGTGGAAAATTGTGGCACTCGAATCAAAATATAGGTACATTCCAATTCCGGACTTTCATAATATCATATAAATTTGTAAAATTGTAGTATAAAACAACATACAATAAATTACCTGATATCAACAAACAAATAACAATAAAAACATGAAAAAAGGAGTATTGATTTGCCTGATTTTATCATTAATGATAAATTTATCTGCACAGAACAATGAGTCAATCGTGCTAAACCCGCCTAGCAAGGACAGGGGAAAATCTGTAATTGATGCTATGTGGGACAGAGCATCGCCAAGAGAATTTGACACAAAGAAAATATCGCATCAAGATTTGTCAGATTTGCTATGGGCTGCAAATGGTATTAATCGTCCTGAGGAAGGAAAGAGAACTGCACCCTCAGCAATGAATGCACAAGATGTTGATGTATTTGTATTTAATGAAACAGGTGTTTACATTTACAATGCAAAAAAGCATAGTCTTGATTTAGTTGTTAAAGGTGATAACAGGAAGATATTCTCAGGTCCGCAAGATGATTCTTACCCACCATTATTATTGCTGTTAGTTTCTGATATATCACGATTCAGAACCGGAGATGATGCCCTGAAGTTAGAATGGGCAGCAATAGATACCGGCATTGTTGCGCAAAATATATTACTGTTCTGCACATCAATAGACATGGTTGGTCGCCCCCGCGCATTTATGAATAAAGAATCAATTAAGGAGCTGTTAAGCTTAAATGAAAAACAGTATCCGATTCTAAATATTCCTGTAGCATATAAGTAATACCGGAGTTTACTGAATAAAATCAGACAAATAGTTTTCATTGTAAATCAATAAATATGAATAAAATGAAATATATAAGACAATTACACAGATTTTTCTTAATTGGGGGAGTTATTACAATACCCACTATTTCCAGAGGTCAGCAGGTGCCTAAAGAAAACAGGAAAAACATTTTAATGATACTTGTAGATGACTTAAAACCAAATCTGGGATGTTATGGTGATGAAGTAGCAATAAGTCCTAATATTGACAGATTGGCAAACAGAGGACTTCAATTTAATAATGCATATTGTAATCAGGCTGTAAGTGTAGCTTCAAGATACAACTTACTTACAGGTGCCAGATCCACAAGCTCCGGTTTGTATAATTTTGGATACCAACTTAGAGATGTATACCCGGATGCAGTTACGCTACCTCAATTTTTTATGCAAGAGGGCTATAGTACCGAAGCAATAGGAAAAATATTTCATGTAGGTCACGGCAACAAAAATGATGAAGCATCTTGGAGTATTCCGCATTATCACGATAAAGTAATTGAGTATCTTTTACCCGAAAGTACCGGAGGTCAATTAACTCGAGAGGAAGTCTACTTCGAAAATACCCGTCTTTATTTTCCCGATCTGCCACCAATGAACCAATTACCACGTGGCTATGCCTGGGAAGCACCCGATGTAGTTGACGACGCATATGCAGATGGTCGTGTAGCCAGACATGCAATAAATCGTTTAAGACAACTAAAAGAGAGTCCTGATAAGCCTTTCTTTATGGCTGTAGGTTTTGCACGTCCACATCTCCCATTCAGTGCACCTAAAAAATACTGGGATATGTATGATCCTGACACACTACCGATGCCGGAATATGAGAAAGATCCGGAAAACGCACCTCGAATGGCAATAAAGAGAGGTGGAGAGATAGATCAGTTCAAGCCAATTCCTGCAGGGCAGTATGTTTTTCCCGACTCATTAACTCGTAAACTGATTCATGGTTATTATGCTTCTATGAGTTATATGGATGCACAACTCGGTCGGATAATAGATGAGCTGGAAAGATTGGATATGATTGATAACACCATTATCATTCTCTGGGGAGATCACGGCTGGCATTTAGGTGATCATGGATACTGGACAAAACACACCAACTATGAAGAAGCTAATAAAATTCCGCTAATTATTGTTGCTCCCGGAGTTAATACACCCGGCACTTCAACTGATCAATTGGTTGAAACCGTAGATATATACCCTACACTCACAGAGCTTACCGGATTAGGAACCCCAATTGTACCCCAACCAATAGACGGAATGAGTTTAGTGCCTGTAATGAAGGATCCTGATACTCGTATAAGGGATCACGCATATCACGCTTATCCACTGGGTGGATACATCGGCCGGGCTATTCGTACAGAAAGATATCGACTAGTAGAATGGAAGAATTGGGAAAATCCTTCCGACATTGTTTACGAGTTATACGATTATGAGAAAGATCCGCTTGAAACTGTAAATATAGCAGATAGAGAACCTGTAATTGTTGATAAATTAAAACAGATCCTCTATAAACATCCTGAACCTAAAAGAATTAAATAATAATATATCATGTAAAGAACTTGGTTATGATCATTATTGATATTGCCATGAAAGTTTGAAATGATTAACCAACCATCTTTATCAGTTGTAGGAGCTTCAAAACCTAACGGACTATGGATAGTAAATAACATTTGTAGCCTTCCCTATTTGTGTAGCCTTCCCTATTTGT
>CAYLKV010000030.1:0-29668 GCA_964384545.1 uncultured Proteiniphilum sp. | reverse complement strand
GTTTCGCCTGTCTGTTGTTGTTGATACCAAAGATACTCGTTTTTGAAAGCAATTCACAACTTTTGTTGGGTTAGTAAATGCTCCAACGCGTTGTTGTTGATACCAAAGATACTCGTTTTTGAAAGCAATAAGAAATTAGTATTAGTTATTTAATAATGCCCAAGAAGCCTATAAACTTATCCATTGCTACTGCCCTGTGGCTGATTCCATTTTTAACCTGACTGCTCAACTCTCCAAATGTTTGGCTATACCCATCGGGCATAAAAATGGGGTCGTAACCAAAGCCGTTTGAGCCTTGTTTTTCTTTGGTGATTTTGCCTTTTACAACACCTTCAAACAGATGCTCTTCGTTGTTTATGATTGCAGCAATTACTGTTCTGAATTGTGCATTGCGATTTTCTTCTCCCTGAAGCATATAAAGGAGTTTTTTCATATTATGTTCCGGGTTACAATCGTCACCGGCATAGCGAGATGAGTATACCCCCGGTTCTCCGTTTAAAGACTCCACTTCCAGACCTGTATCATCGGCAAAACAGTCGTAGCCAAACTTCTCTTTAATATAACGCGCTTTTATCAGTGCGTTTTCTTCGAGGGTGATGCCTGTCTCTTCAATCTCATCAAAGCAGTTGATGTCTGAAAGACTTAGTATCTCTATTTTGCCTTCTGTAATCTTGCGAATCTCAGTGAGTTTATGATTGTTGTTTGTTGCGAATACTATCTTGTTCATCAGTTCTATCTTTTTTGTTTCCTAATCTTGTCTTGTCTCTCTTTTTCTCTCTGTTTTAGTTGAGCCTTTCTTATACGCTCACGCTCTTTCAGCTCTTTCTCTCTCTCCTTTATCTTAGCTTTGCGCAGTTTTTCCCTATCTTTTTCAAGCTGTTTACTGCTTTTTATTTTTGCCGTAGCTTTACTTCGCTTTAAAGCTTCAGCCTCATTCTTTTCAAGTCGTGCTTTTAGCTCTTCGGCACTTACATAATTGTTTGTAATGTTACGCTCTACTATTTCAACTTGTGAACTATCGACATCCAAAGATACAATGTTTTGGGTTATTTCTGATTCTGGATATAGCTGATTTAGCTCATTCATCAACTCATCCAACAGTTTAGATATCTCTGATTTTTTTTCGTTGGAACTCTTTTGAAAGTTGTAACTTCTATCTCTGACAATTGACGAAACAGTGTAGTTATTTGCTGAGATATCAGATGATTGCACATGATAATTGTGCTTGAGTTGTAAATTGTGACTTAATAATTGAGCAATTGAGTCGCTGTAGAATTTATTCCTGCTATTTGAAACAACTGCCATATATACAGAAGCATTTTCATTGAGTTGTGGTGGTGTTTTCAGACTTTTAATTCTCTTAAAGCTATTGACTGCTTTCTCTTTATCGTTAGTCATAATATAAATCTGCCCCAAAAGGAACTGAAGTCGTTTTTTTTGTAAATATATTTTCTCTTTATCTATTATTTTCTCTAAATATGGTATAGCATCTTCAATATCACCACTCTTTATTAGATAGTTGGCATACTCTTGATTATAAAGATGTGTTAGGGTGGGAGATAGGTTTCGCAATTGCAATACATAAATCATATTTCTTGCATCATACATCTGGTTTTGTGCCACATATGAACGCAACATCCAGATTTGAGTTTCGGTGATAAGGTTTATGTCGTTGGGATAGATACGCTGAATCTCTCTGAATACCGAAAGCGCTTCATTATAATCTCCATTCTGCAAAAATGCTTTACCCATTAATAGCCAAATATTTTTAATATATGGATTAAATTCCTCCTGCCTTAGCCATTGAATATATTTGGTTGAATGAGCTTTTGATGGATCTCTTTTTGGTTTTGCAGTTATAGAGTGGTCGAGTATTGCCTTGATGGTTTTCTCTATTACAACATCAAATGGTCCACCCTGAGCTGTTTTATTTGGTATTTCTTCATTTAGGTGCAATGGAAGCAGTTCGAACCAGTTAGTTGATGTGATTGATAGCTGATCTTCAACTAATTGATTATATGTTTCAAGTGCATTGTAGTAGATATTATAGCGTGAAGTAAGCTCATGGTAGGCACGAGTAGAGGATGTATTTCTTTTGTTGGAGCACCCTAAAGCGACTGCCGCAATCAGAATAGATAGAAAAATTGATCTTATTAAATTTCTTGCCTTCACTAATAATCTTGCAGTTGAGTAATCTTCTTGAGAATATTCTTCAACATAGATAACTCAAAAAAGAACGAATTATTGTGTTTGCTTTAACCTCTTAACACTCTGCAATGACTTAATTCCTTTTGCAATGAAAAACATCAGTATTAGAACAAAAATAATGAAGGCTCCCGACGGTACATTGAGGTAGTAGGAGAGAAAGAGTCCTGCTATACAGCCAAAGAAGCTAAATAGAACTGAGAGCGAAATGATTTTTGAATAGTTAACAGTAAACAGATTGGCAGTCATTTGAGGGACAGTTATGAGCGACATAAGTAAAACTATACCAACAAGTCGGATACTAAGTACAATTGTAACTGCAATAAACAGCATCATCGTATATTCTATAAACTGTGTGTGAATTCTTCTGGTTTTTGCAAATTCTGTATCGAATGAAACAGAAACTATGTTATGGAAGAATAGGGTGAAAAACAGAAGTATCAGAATTGATAATACTGCTAGTGAAATTATGTCGGTTTGGGTGATTGTTAATATATTCCCAAACAGATATTCAGATAGATTTGGAGCATAACCGGGAGAGAGAAAGGTAAGCACAATACCTATTGCCATACCGAGCGACCAAAATACTGCTATTGCCGAATCTTCACGTACTCCCTGTTTTCGTGATAACCATTGAATGCCGAATGCAGAAAGTACTGCAAATACCATTGCAGAGATAATTGGAGACAAAGAAAAAAAGAAACCTATACCCAAGCCTCCAAATGAAGCATGGGTAATTCCTCCGCTGATAAATACCAATCGCCTTGATACCACATAAGTACCAATTATACCGCACGCTATACTTGCGAAAAGGCTTCCGACAATTGCATTACGGAAAAAAGTATAATCTAATAGTTCGAGGATATTCATCTTTGGTTATGCTTTCAGGCATGCATTTTTTGCAGCCTAAGCTCGTTTACAAACATCAGTATCTCATCCTTTAACTGATCGGGAACTGAGATGCTTCTCATTTGAAGGCTTCTAACCCAACGAGGTTTCTCCTCATCAAGTATTGTATAGAATACCTCTCTGAACTCTTCTACCTCGTTCTCATTGTAATTAGATGAATCTCTAAAAGAATATTTATCAAGCTCTTCATCGTCGAAATATTCCGGCTCTTTTGTGAAGGCTGCAATAAGACTATCTTTTTCGCATATCTCGTGAGCACCACAACAACCTTCTCCTAAGTCAATAGCTGGTGGAGGTAATTCACGCTCTACATTGTTTCCTTTTCTGCGTTGAATAAAATTTGTAATAGCAAGTGCTATAACAAAAAATATGATAATGCTAATAAATAAAACTATTGGTTGCATAACTTATTTACTTTCTTCTATTTTAAAACCTGCCTGTTTTAGGTCGTCCCAATATAGTGGGTACGATTTTGAAACAACTTGCGGTTCATTTATTTTAATTGTTTTCAATGCAATTGCTCCAGGTGCAAACGACATTGCCATTCTATGATCTTCGTAAGTGTCTATCGATGGATCTTCAGCAGGAGGACAACGTTCACCATCCCATTCGAGCAGGCCTATTTCTGTTTCTGTAAGTATATAGCCCAACTTTTTAAACTCCTCTATCATTGCCTGAACACGGTCTGTCTCCTTAATCTTCAGACTGTGAATTCCAGAGAATAAAAATGGGGTGTTCTTAAAACAACAAGTGGCTGCAAAAGTTTGAGCCAAATCGGGCTCATTTACGAAATTGTGGAAAAACTTCTTTGTTTTCTTCTTTTCGCTTCTAATAATAATTCCTTCAGCAATAAACTCTGTATTTACACCTAAGTCGGTAAACAGGTTAACTACATTAGAATCACCTTGTAAGCTATTTTTTGTAAGACCCAATAGGGTGATTTCTGATCCCGGTATAAGAGATGCCATTTCGTACCAGTATGAGGCGGCCGACCAGTCGGGCTCAACTACCATTTCTACGGCACTATATTTTTGAGGCTTAATATAAATAGTACTTCCTTCCCATTTTACTTTAACTCCGCATTTAGCCATTAATCCGATTGTGAGATTGATGTATGGTTTTGATACAATCTCATTCTCAATATGAATAACTAGACCATTATCCATGAGTGGCCCAATCATTAGGAGAGCCGAGATAAACTGAGAACTGATATTTCCCGAAAGATATACCTCTCCACCTTTTAGTTTCTTTCCTCTGATTTTTAAAGGGGGGAATCCTTCTTTCTCGAGATATTCTATATCTGCACCCAATGCGATAAGAGTCTCAACAAGTGGATGTATTGGACGTTCATGCATTCTTTTGGTTCCCTTTATTACCCATTCACCTTCCATCCCTGAAAGAAATGCGGTTAGAAAACGCATAGCGGTGCCGGCTGCTTTTATATCAAATATGTTTGAGTTTGAATTGAAAGCATCGATAATAACCTGTGTGTCCTGACAATCGGATAGATTTTTTATAGGGTTTGTACTTAAACTTAAGGCATTAAGTATTAGTGCTCTATTGCTAATACTTTTTGAAGCCGGAAGTTGAATTGTTGTTTTAATTGACTCCGGTGGTGAAATAATATATTTGTGTTGCATCTTTAAACAAAGGAATTTTACACAAAAATAATACTTTAAATGGTATGTTGGCGTAAACCTGCTTACTTTTACTTAGTTTATGGACATTTAAATATTTTTTTACTGTCCATGTTTCAACAAGTTAACCTACAATTCCATAGATAAAAATTGATAGAATCGCAATAGGTGCAATGTATCGTAGCAGGAAGATATATACTTTTAGAAATGCAACACCAAATTTTAGTTTTCCATCATTTGTAAGTTCTGATTCAACTACTTTTCTATTGAGATACCAACCTACAAACAGGGATATAAATAGCCCCCCTGCAGGAAGCATATATTTTGCAGAAACAATATCTAAGATGTTAAAGAATGAGTTTGAGTATGAAGATATAATACCGAGAATGATTACTCCGACAGTTACTAACAGGACGCTACTTTTTCTTGATATTTTATACTCTTCACTAATATAGATTGTTACAACTTCCATCAGAGAGATAGTTGATGTGAGTGCTGCCAATGATAGAAGACAGAAAAACAGAGTCGACCATATCATAGAACCCGGCATCTGAATAAATAGCTCTGGTATTGTGATGAAAAGCAAACCCGGGCCTCCGGTAACCAATTCATCTACAATTGTATCTGGGTTGGCCGTTAACGCAAATGCAGCAGGGAATATAACAAGTCCTGCTATTATTGCTACAAGAGTATCTAGTATTGAAACAAGAAATGCAGTTTTTGTGAGATTTATATCTTTGTTAAAGTATGATCCGTAAGTGATTAGGCATCCCATTCCGACCGAAAGTGAGAAAAAGGCCTGACCCATTGCATCTAGAAATACTGTCGATTTAACATTATCGAAATTGGGCTTGAAGAGAAAGTCGATACCTGCACCTGCACCAGGAAGTAATAGTGCTCTAACTGCCAATATTATGAGCATTAGAAAAAGCATTGGCATTAATATTTTAGATGAGTTCTCGATCCCTTTGCGAACACCCGAAAAGATGAAATATGATGTTAATAGAGTAAATACTACCATCCAGAACGATTGCTTTAAAGGGTTGGCAAGGAGGTTGTTGAACTGAACAGTGAAGTCATTTACTGTTGCCAAATTGCCTGATATAGATTGAAATACATATACCAATGTCCATCCACAAACCACCATATAGAATCCCATTATCATAAAGCCGGCAAGTACTCCCATTCTGCCTACCCATTTCCATGGGGTTCCGGGTGCAAGTTTATGAAATACTCCGGCTGAATTGGCACGAGCTGATCTTCCAATGATAAATTCGCTCATCATAACAGGTAAACCAAAAAACAGTATACATGCAATATATATGAAAATGAAAATTGCACCTCCACCATCGGCTGCTTGACTCGGGAATCGCCAAATATTACCTAATCCAACAGCAGAGCCGGCAGCTGCTGCAACTACACCTATCTTTGATGCAAAAGTAACTCTCTTATCTGTCATCTAATTAATTTGTTAGATTCTCCATTCGACACCGTTTTTGGTATCTTTTATTTCTACACCCGATGATTTTAACTGATCGCGTATTTTATCTGACGTACTCCAATCCTTATTTTCACGTGCAGATTTACGAATATCTAGGATTAAATTCATTAATCCTTCAATAACATCGCTGCCGGTAATGTTTTTTGTCTCATCTATAAGTCCCAGAACTTCAAAGACAAAACTATGCATCAGATATTTAAGTTTTTCGAGATCCTCTTTACTAATAGTTTCCGATTTATCATTGCATGAATTTATCACTCTAACTGCATCGAACAGATGGGCAATTAAAACAGGGCTACTGAAATCGTCGTCCATTGCACTATAGAAATTCTCTTTAATGGATTGGATATTAACAGTGGATTTCTCTGAAGGCTGAATCTTATCTAGTGTAGAAATGCTTTCCATCAGCTTTTTGTAGCCCTTCTCTGCTGCTTGAAGTGCCTCATTTGAGAAGTCGAGGGTGCTTCGGTAGTGCGACTGAAGCATAAAAAAGCGCACTGTCATTGGAGAGTATCCTCTTTCAAGAAGTGGGTGATCTCCAGTAAAGAGCTCTTTTGGTAAAAATCCATTGCCTGCCGATTTCGACATACGTACACCGTTTACAGTTAGCATATTTGTATGTAACCAATATTTTGCAGGTGCTGTATGGTTACATGCTTCAGACTGTGCAATTTCGTTTGTGTGGTGTGTAGCCTGGAGGTCCATTCCTCCACCATGAATATCGAATTGTGTGCCTAAATATTTAGTACTCATAGCTGAGCACTCTATATGCCATCCGGGGAAACCTCTGCCCCAAGGTGAGGGCCACTGCATAAGAGTTTCGGGTTTTGCGGCTATCCATAATGCAAAATCGAGACGACCTTTTTTTTCATCCTGACCACCCAGCTCGCGCGTTCCTTCCAGAAGATCCTCTAACTTACGGTTTGTAAGTATGCCATAGTCGTGACTTTTACTATATTTTTCTACATCAAAATATACTGTTCCATTTATAACATAGGCATAACCTGCTTCAATAATCTTCTCAATCATCTCAATTTGTTCAATAATATGTCCCGTTGCAGTTGGCTCAATGCTTGGAGGAAGTGTGTTGAAGAGTCTTTGAACTTCGTGAAATCCTATTGTGTATTTTTGGACTATCTCCATTGGTTCAAGTTGTTCAAGTTTTGCTCTCTTGGCAAATTTGTCATCTCCTTCATCTCTGTCTCCCTCAAGATGACCGGCATCGGTGATATTGCGTACATATCTAACTTTGTATCCTAAATGAAGCAGATATCTGTAGATTAAGTCAAATGATATAAAGGTGCGGCAGTTTCCTAAGTGAACATCGCTGTAAACTGTGGGACCGCAAACGTACATCCCAACCATCTGGGGGTGTAGTGGAGAGAATTTCTCTTTCTTTCTTAACAGAGTGTTGTAAATTACGAGATTCTCACTCTTAATTCCTTCCATAGATTTTGATATTTTTAGTGCAGAGACAAAAGTACAAATTTTAACCGAATCTGATACAAAATGGATAAAAAACAGGAAAGTACGTAATATTATGCATAACTTTTCGAATATTTTAATACTTTTGCATATCTATTCATTAACAAATCTTCAAATTATATTTTATGTCACGAAAAATTACTTTATTACTTGTTGCTTTATGTATTGCAAGCACTGCTTTGAAGGCTCAAAATTTACAACTTCATTTTGATGCAAGAAACTCTTTTTATGGTAATTCAGTTAGTCAAACCAATTATTTGACTGGAACATTCGAGATGTTTAAACCTGACAAATGGGGTAATACATTTATGTTTGTGGACTTCGATATGAATTTCGACAAAAAGAATCCCGGTCTTGTTTATGCAGAGATTGCTAGAGAATTCAAATTAGGTGATTTCCCACTACTGCCACATATTGAGTATAATGGTGGTTTAGGACTTGTTAGAGGTACTGATTTTGGTTTTTCGATCCCTGCTTCATATCTTGCAGGTGCCGGTTACCCATTTCAACTTGGATCATTTTTTATGAGTACTTATGTGGCATATAAATTAAATGCTTTTACAGAAGCAAGCCATGATGCACAGTGGACAGTTACATGGAACGCTACATTGGCAAATGGCAAACTCTCTTTGGGTGGTTTTATGGATCTTTGGACAGAAGATGCTTCTTTCTCTGATGGTCCAACAGCTGATGGTAAAAAACTTATTTTCCTAAGTGAACCTCAGATTTGGTATAATATAACACCTAACTTTTCTCTAGGGAGTGAAGTTGAACTTAGCTATAATTTCGTAAATAAATTTGCGGAAAGTAAATTTTATGCAATTCCTACACTTGCTACAAAGTGGAATTTTTAACAAATAATATTGAATAGGTATGTTGGAAAAATTATTTAAGTTAAAACAGAACAATACGACGGTTCGTACGGAGATTTTGGCGGGGATTATCACTTTTCTTACCATGTCTTACATTTTGGCCGTTAACCCACAGATTTTGGGTGAAACAGGAATGGACCGTGGAGCGTTATTCACAACGACTGCAGTGGCGGCTATTGCCGGAACACTTTTTATGGCACTTATTGCCAATGTACCCATCGCTCAAGCTCCGGGAATGGGATTGAACAACTTCTTCGCTTTCAGCGTGGTAATTGCTATGGGTCACACCTGGCAATTTGCTCTTACAGGCGTGTTGCTTTCGGGTTTCTGTTTTATGTTGTTGACAATTTTCAACATTCGTAAAATTATTGTAGACAATATTCCTGTTGGCTTAAAAAATGCAATTCCAATCGGTATAGGATTGTTTATCACAATCATTGGTTTGAAGAGTGCTGGAATCGTAACACCCAACGAATTTACACTTGTTCAACTAGGAAATATGGCTGATCCAAATGTGTGGATTGCTATTCTCGGATTGATAGTGATTGCGGTTCTTTTGGTTAAGAGAGTGCATGGTGCCATACTTATTGGAATCATTGTATCCACTATTTTTGCCGGATTCCTTGGACTTATTCAGTTGCCACAAGGTAGTTGGATTACTCTTCCTCCAAGCCTCGAACCGATCTTCTTTAAGTTCGAATGGAACAGTATTTTCACCTTTGACATGTTGATCGTAGTATTTACCTTCTTAATGGTTAATATCTTCGATGCAATGGGAACTTTGATTGGTGTGATCTCTAAAATAGGTAAATCTGAAAAAGATGGTAGCTTCCCTCAATTGCAAAAAGCATTATTTGCCGATGCAATAGGTACATTCGTTGGTGCAATTCTTGGTACCAGCCCTAACACCTCTTATGTAGAGAGTGCTTCGGGAGTAGCAGCAGGTGGTAGAACTGGACTCACCAGTGTAAGTACTACTCTGATGTTTGTACTGGCTCTTTTCTTTGCTCCGATATTCCTGATGGTGCCTGCAGCAGCAACTGCTCCTGCTCTAATCATCATCGGCTTGTTCATGATGAGTTCGGTTGCTGATATCGACTTCAAGGAAATAAGCGAAGGATTCCCAGCATTTGTGACTATCATCTTTATGCCATTCACATACAGTATTGCCAATGGTATTATTTTTGGTATGTTGGCATTCACTATCATCAAACTATTGTCGGGAAAAGTGAAAGATGTAAGTCTCACTATGTATGTGTTGACATTGTTTTTCTTGATTAAGATAATCCTTGATGCATCAAATGCTTTTGTGCATTGATGAATCAATAAGTTACTTCGTTTAGGAATAGACCGCAATAGGGTATATTTTTTGCCATTCAGGAAAAAAATATTACTTTTGCGGTCTAATTCAATTATAATTCAGACAAATATAAATTTATGGCAACAACCGCTGATTTCAGGAACGGGATGTGCATCGACCTAGATGGACAATATTATTTTATCTCAGAGTTCCTACATGTTAAACCTGGTAAAGGTGCTGCTTTTGTGAGAACAAAGCTGAAAAATGTAACTACAGGACGTGTGATAGATAAAACATTCAATTCTGGGGTAAAAGTAGATGAAGTACGAATTGAGCGTCGCCCATTCCAATTTCTTTATAAGGATGATATGGGTTATAACTTTATGAATACAGAAACATTTGATCAGATACCCATTGCAGGAGAACAGATTGAGGGTGTTGAGTTTTTGAAAGAGGGTGATATAGTTGAGGTTCAGATTCATGCTGATAGTGGAACAATTCTTACTGCTGAAATGCCCGTTCATGTAATTCTTGAAGTGACTTACACAGAGCCAGGTATAAAGGGTGATACTGCAACAAATACTTTAAAACCGGCTACGCTTGAAACAGGTGCTGAAGTACGTGTTCCTCTGTTTATAAACAATGGAGATAAAATTAAGATAGACACCAGAGGTGGGTCTTATGTTGAACGCGCCAAGTAGAAAAAGGTTGAGATTATAAGTTTTTATTGCTATATTTGCTCTATTAGTGTTAACCATTATGAGCAAATTAAGTATAAAACAGTGGGCAGAAGAAGATCGCCCCAGAGAAAAATTATTATTGAAAGGTGTTTCATCACTTTCAGATTCGGAGTTAATTGCGATTTTAATAGGATCGGGAAATAATGAAGAGACTGCCGTTGAGCTTAGCAAACGTATATTGCTAAATTCGAAAAATGATCTTAATCAGTTGGCTAGATTGGGAGTATCTGATTTAGTTAATAATTTTAAAGGGATTGGTCAAGCTAAAGCAATTACAATAATTGCAGCTCTTGAGCTAGGCAGAAGAAGGAAAACATCCGAGCGTACAGAGAGGAGGACTATATCTTCCTCTCGTATTGCTTATGAGGAGTTTATTCCAATGCTTTCCGACTTAAATCACGAAGAGACTTGGGTGTTATTAACTGACAGATCTAACAAGGTATTATCTTCTTTTAAAGTGAGCAGTGGAGGAATTTCAGGAACTGTAGTAGATATACGTTTAATTCTTCGTGAAGCTTTAAATCGGTATGCTTCTGGTATTTTTTTGGGACACAACCATCCTTCAGATAACTGCAGACCGAGTATACAGGATAAACAGATTACAATGAAACTGAAAGAAGCTGCCAGAATGATGGATATAGTACTTCTTGATCATATAATTGTATGTAGCGATAGATATTTTAGTTTTGCTGATGAAGGTATCATCTGATGATGGAGATGTAGGATCAGCATAAACAATTTGATTGTTTTAAGGTTTAATATAAAAATTAGTTTATTATGAACGAAAAATTACAAGCTTTACAAGACAAAATAGTGGATGCACTCCGAACTGTATATGATCCGGAGATTCCGGTTAATATATATGATTTGGGGATGATTTATGATGTGGATGTTGATTCTGATAACAATGTGATCATAGAAATGACATTTACATCTCCTGCATGTCCAGCAGCCGACTTTATCTTGATGGATGTTCAAATGAAGGTTGAGGCAATAGATGAGGTAAACAATGTAGATCTTAATCTAACATTCGATCCTCCTTGGGATCAGTCGATGATGAGTGAAGAGGCAATGTTGGAATTGGGTATGTTGTAGATGATAAAGAAAGTATATTTCCTGTCTGATGTTCATTTGGGTGCTAAATCGCATTCCAATTCAATTGAGATAGAGCGAAAGCTTTGCAGATGGTTAGATTCTGTGAAGCATGATGCTCATTCTATATTTTTGATGGGAGATATATTTGATTATTGGTACGAATATAAGTACGTTGTACCTAAAGGTTTTACTCGATTGCTCGGTAAATTGGCAGAATTGACTGATTCGGGAATTGAGATTCATTTCTTTATAGGGAATCACGACATATGGCTCACAGATTATCTTAATGTTGAGTGTGGCTTAATCCTTCATTTCGAACCTTATATTGTAGATATTTATGGACATAAATTTTTTCTGGCTCACGGTGATGGGTTAGGTGATGATTCTATAAAGTTTCAATTCCTCAGAAAAGTGTTTCATAGTAAGTTCTTGCGAAAATGTTTCTCTTCAATACATCCCGGATTAACAATACCTTTGGCTCATGAATGGTCAAATAGAAGCCGCATTAACGGTGGAGTAGCAGATTATCTTGGTGAGGATAATGAGCATCTTGTGAAATTTGCTAAGAATAAGATATTAGAAGATCCAGAAATAAAATACTTCATATTTGGTCATCGTCATATACTTCTGAATCTGCCTATAGCAGATAAAAGTAATGTTGTAATACTTGGCGACTGGGTTTCTTATTTTTCTTATGCAGAGTTTGATGGTAATTCAATTCAACTAAAACAGTGGGAGTAATAGTAGTTCTTCCTTTTCTTAATGTAGCTGTTTGAAGAAATCCCAAATTATAATCCCTGCTGTTACTGATACATTTAAGGAGTGCTTGGTACCATATTGCGGTATCTCAATGCATCCATCTGAAAGGTTAATTGCCTCTTGCATTACACCATGAACTTCGTGGCCTAGTATAACAGCATATTTCTTTTCTTTGTCTAATTGAATCGAATCGAGAAGTTGACTATTCTCTGCTTGCTCAATTGAGTAAACTATATATCCTTCAGATTTAAGGGTTTCTAAAGCAACGAGGGTATCTTCAAAATATCTCCAATTAACTGAATCTTCAGCCCCTAATGCAGTTTTATGAATTTCGGTATTTGGTGGGGTAGCAGTTATTCCACAAAGGATAATCTCTTCTACTAAAAATGCATCACTAGTTCTGAATACAGATCCTATATTGTTTTGACTTCTTACATTATCCAGAACAACAACTAATGGGATCTTTTTAGTATTTTGGAACTCTTTAATCGATATCCTGTTAAGTTCCTCAAGTTTTAGTTTGCGACGTTTCATTACTCTTTATTTATACACTAATCTAACCAAAAACCATACATGGTGCAAGAAAGTTGAGATATGACCATAATGTTTGACCATTATTTTGTAGCGTTCTATTAGAGATGCTTTTTTGTTAGCTGTAGTAACACCTTCGTTAAGATAATTAATCAGAATCTCATGGGAATTATAGATGTTATTAGCTTTTTTCATTATTCGAATACACCAGTCGAAGTCCGATGAAAATCTATAACTTGTGTCATACTCTTTAATAAGCTCTTTTCTCACAATAAATGCCTGGTGGCAAACAACCATTCCTTTTTTAAAGCTCTTCCAGTTAAGAGTTTCAGGTGCATTTAACCTTCGCATATATAAGAAGTTTCCGCTGTTATCGACAATAGCAGTCTCTCCATAAATTATATCAGGAGATTGAGAAAAACTGTTTGCAGATTTCATTATCTTTTCAACTGTATCAGTTGCATAAAATGTATCACCAGCATTCAGGAAGCAAAGATATTCTCCGGATGACAGTATAATTCCTTTATTCATTGCATCGTAAAGTCCATTGTCTGGCTCACTTATCCATTTTAATTTATCATTATCATATTTTTGGATAAGTTCTAATGTTCTGTCTTTAGAATTGCCATCAATTATAAGATGCTCAATATCAGTATATGTTTGTTCTTTTACACTCTTGAGGGTCCGTTCGAGTGTAATTGCTGCATTATAGGTTATGGTTATTATTGACAACTTTTTCATCTTTCGGCATAAATAGCAACAAATGGAGATAAAAACTTCCCTTTTATCGGGAATAGTTTTACTAAATAGCTGAGGAGTTTAACCCATTTTCTTTTTTTTAAGTTTTCAGGTTTAGGCTCTATCCATACCATTGGTTTTCCTATATATTCTACAGAACAATTATTTAAATTGAAAGATTTCATTATCTCCTTAAGAGAATTTATATCCATCGCATTTAAATTATGGGCATCGAGATTTTGCTTGTCGAACTGTTGTTGTATCTTTCCGTTTAATCCTAAGAAATTGGGGATTATTATAAGTAATTTGCCATTCTCAGACATTAAGTTGATATGTCTGTTTATTACATCTGTAGTATTTTCGAAGTGCTCTATAAATCCATACGAAAACACTGTATCATATTTCTTCTCAGATTTAAAATCAAAGAAATCACTTTCTATATACTTGATGGTTCCTTCCGGAAGGTTGTTTTTTATCTCAAAGTTTCTGATTAAATCTTTGTTGATATAAAAATCGAGGATTGTAATATCTTTTATGCCTCGTAAGTAAAATGCAGCTGCAAATAGACCGGGGAAGCCACCTATTTCAATAAAGTCATTCCCTTTTGAAATTAGAGGCATGTATTTCTCAAATACAAGCTTCTTAGGTATACTGTCATATTGATAATTGCTCCAATAATTATCCCAGTATTCTTTATCTGTAATTTTATTATCCTCTTGCATTTTTATATATTTCAATATATTGCCTTGCTACGATTTCTTTGCTGTAATTATCTAATACCTTTCTACGACTATAATCTCCAAAATGTTTACTGTCTTTAGAAAAAAGCATATAAGATATTCCGTTTGCAAGATCTTGAGAGTTTTTATATTCAGAAACATATCCGTTTTTCTTATGATCTATCATTTGAGGAATACCACCGACATTAAAACCTATGCATGGTGTGCCACATGACATAGACTCCATAATTGTATTTGGAAGATTATCTTGTAGTGAGGGAGATACAAACAGATCTGCAGCATTGTAAATGTTTGGCATATTTTCTGGTGAAATATAACCCATACTTTTTACCGGAAGATCAAATAGTTTTTCAACCTCATCACTTCTGTTTCCTGCAATTAAAAAGAGTATCTCATCAGAATAATTCTTTAAGAGAGATGATGCTTCAATCAGATAATTCAGCCCTTTTCGTTTATCTGATGCTTTTGCTGCAGCAAATAAAACTATTTTTTTGTCTTTAGGCAGGTTTAATTCTTCTCTAATACGACTCTTGTTTAAGGGGCGATACATACCAGTATCTATTGGATTTGGAATAGAGCAAATGTAATGTCCTGCTGTAAGCGCACTCTCATATGCCATATCCTTCAGCCAATTGCTGCAGGCTACAAAATTTATCTCTCCTTTCGAATATGCTAACAGTTTTCTGCGAAATGTAGATCTTGAAATATCATTTTTGGAACGATTTCTAAGGAGTGGACAGTTGCCGCAAATTTTTGTATAAAAATCGCAATTTCCTGCATAATGACAAATGCCAGTAAAAGGCCACATATCATGTAGTGTCCATACAACCTTTTTGCCTGAAGATAATATTTTTTTTATCTCACCAATTGATAGCATTCCTTGATTAATCCAATGAAGATGTATAATGTCAGCTTGTTTAAACTCTTCTGTATCTGTAATATTTACACCCCTTTTTGCTATAGATATTTCAAATAGATTCTCTTTTGTAAATGAATTGAGGATAAATATCTCACCCCTCTCTTGGTAAAAGTTATACTTGTTAATCAGTTTGTTTCCAATAGCAACAATATTGTCGCTTTCAGATAATTTATCACGTACCAACATCTTTGCATTTATACCACTTGATTTCAAAGCATCAAGCAGTCTGTATGCAGCTATAGCCGCACCTCCATTTAAATCTGATGTATTTATGAGTAGTACATTCATGAAATTATCTGCTTCTCAAATATCGATTTATTCTTCTTTTTGCTTTTGCAAAGAATGAGTTCGTTTTACCATAATATTTTCCGAATGCTCTTCTTGCAGATTTGTCTTCACTTATATTTATTATATCGATGTTTAATCTGTTCTTATATAAAGATATAAAATGTATTTTATCTATACCGCTATGAACTCCACTACCATCGAAGCCTATATTCTGAACAAGAGACTTTCCTGCATTAACAGACAAGATATTATTCAAGAAAAGAGAGGCATTCCATCTTATTGCCCAAGAATCATTTTCTCCATTAACTTGCCTCTGAAGCATTTTGGTGTATGGGTAATTGGAATCAAAATCAAATTTACGAGAGAGATTTCTTTTTTTGATTTCATTTAAAAGATATTTACCATCAGGATTAAATAATTTCCAAGACCTTTTCCAAGTTGCCCAACCCCAACTTCCGACCCATTTAATTAAGAATGCATCAGGCAGGTTATCAATTGGATAACAGAATCCATGTATATGACCAATTCTATCATCCTCTTCAAATTTGTCTAATGCTTCATTCATAAAAGTAAGAAACCAAGGAGAGGTGATTAAGTCATCTTCAAGGACAATAACTTTACCATATATATCTATTAATTTAGTTACCCCTTGAATAATATTCTTTGCTAAACCGTAATTATGAGGATTCTCTATAATATGAATTTTCTTGAACCCATCTATTGAATGAATAAGTTTCCTTACTTTTAATACATCACTTTTATCATTATCGTTCTTATAGCCATCTGAAAAGATGTAGAGCTCACTCTCTTTACTTAACTTATTGTTAAGTAATGCCTCTAGTGTTTGATTTGTATGTGAAAGGCGATTATATGTGAAAAGCAGGATGGGTGCAAGAGACATAATTCAAAAATTAGTTTTTGCTGATAAGATATTTCTTCCGAGTACATGCAGTTCTACATCTTTACCAATATTTATCCCTTTTTTTGTAAGGGTTTCACTAATTGTTTTATATGCTAGATCGGGATTATTATTGTCGCCACTAAGATGACATAGCCATATATTACGAAGCTGAGAAGAGAAATTGTTTGCCAAGAATTCAGCTGTCTGACGATTACTTAAATGACCAGTACCTGATGTAATTCTCTGTTTTAGGTGAGCTGGGTAACTGCCATTTTTAAGAAGGTCTTCATCGTAATTACTCTCAATTATCAAATGATTGGCTTTACTTATAAAGTGTGCAATTTCATCAGTAATATTACCAACATCAGTCACGAGGGTTAATTTCTGCCCCCCAAACTCAAAGTAATATCCTATATTCTCTGCGCTATCATGAGGAACCTCAAAAGGGGTTATATGAAAATCTTCAATTATAAATTTCTTGCCTATTTCGATGAATTTAGTTGAGCCATTTATGTTTTGATGAATCAAAGGACTATTTCTAATAGCTTTATGAACCTTCTGTGTAGCATAAACCGGTATATGTAATTTTCCTCCTAATAGTCCAACAGATTTTATATGATCGTAGTGGTCATGAGTAATTAATATAGCCAAAATAGAAGATAAATCAACTCCATGTTCGGCAAGGCGTTTTTTAATAACACGTGGACCAAGTCCTACATCAATTAAAATGCCATAATATGAGTTCCCTAAATAGTAACAGTTTCCACAACTGCCACTACTAAGACTAAAGAATGAAAATCGTTCAGACTGAAATAGTTTATATTGCATAATTGATGCAAAGATAACAAGTTTTGATAAATGTTAGAAATTTAAAACCTTAGCCTTGACATTGATTCTATTGTACTATTATAGCTTGTAATCATATCCTCAACCACTTCAGCAGCAGGAATTATTTCTTTTATATCAGACGCAATTTGCCCAATCTCTAATTCACCCTCTTTTAAATCACCTTCGAATATTCCTTTTTTAGAACGCCCACGACCCAAGAATTCGCGTAACTCTTCTGCAGTTGAACCTCTATCTTCCATTACCTTTACTTGTTCATAAAATTCATTCTTGATAAGTCTAACAGGAGTAACTTTTTTAAGTGATAATACTGTATCACCTTCATTAAGAGTGATACATTTCTGTTTAAACTCATCACTGGCAGAACTTTCCACAGTAAGGGCAAAACGTGTGCCCACTTGTACTCCTTCAGCACCCAATGCAAACGCAGCAGCCATCGATTCTCCTGATGATATACCTCCTGCAGCTATAAGAGGAATACTTACAGCTTTTCTTACTTGTGGAATAAGTGTAAGTGTGGTTGTCTCTTCGCGACCATTATGTCCGCCGGCTTCAAACCCTTCAGCAACAATTGCATCTACACCTGCTTCAGCAGATTTAATAGCGAACTTAGAACTAGAAACTACATGAACAACTTTTATACCTGTTTCCTGTAGCTTACTTGTCCATGTTTTAGGGCTTCCTGCAGAGGTAAAGACAACAGACACTTTTTGCTCAATGATTATTCTCATAATCTCTTCAATTTGAGGGTACATTAACGGAACATTAACCCCAAATGGATTATTTGTTGCAGACTTGCATTGGTTTATATGATATCGTAGTGTGTCAGGATGCATTGAACCTGCACCAATTAATCCTAATCCACCGGCATTACTTACTGCAGATGCCAGCTTCCATCCGCTACACCAAACCATACCTGCTTGTATAATAGGATATTTGATCCCAAAAAGGGAGCATATTCTGTTTTGTGTCATTGTTAATAATGAATTATACTTTTGAAATTCCTAAGATGTTTTATTTATATCGTTAAGAATAGAATTATTGTGTACAAAGATAACATTATATCCATTTTAATGTATCAGATATATTAAATAGAATTTTTTTAGTAGCTTTGTATAAAGAACTATAAATAAAAGAATCGTCAGTTATATGAATGTCTTAATTCTCGGATCAGGTGGTCGTGAACATGCAATTGCATGGAAACTACGTGGAAGTAGCTATTTGAATAATCTATATATAGCTCCAGGAAACGCGGGCACTGCTTTATTAGGGAGTAATGTAGCAATAGATGTGACAGATTTTAACTCTCTGAAAGATTATTCATTAAAACACGATATCGATATGATAGTTGTAGGTCCTGAAGTTCCACTTGTTGAAGGTATCTATGACTATTTTCGTGATGATGAAGATGTTTGCCATATTGCAGTAATAGGCCCATCAAAAAAGGGAGCCCAGCTTGAAGGGAGTAAGGATTTTGCTAAGAATTTCATGATCCGCCACAATATTCCAACAGCACAATTTAAAACAGTTACACTTGATAATATCACAGAGGGTTTTGACTTCCTTGAAAGCCTGACTGCTCCATATGTACTTAAGGCTGATGGACTTGCCTCAGGTAAAGGGGTGCTTATAATTGACAAAATAGATGAAGCTAAACAGATGTTGAGTGAGATGCTCAACGGGAAGTTTGGTAAAGCAAGTAAAAGTGTAGTAATTGAAGAGTTTATTAAAGGTATTGAGTGTTCAGTTTTTGTTTTAACTGATGGCACTTCATATAAAATTCTACCTGTTGCAAAAGACTATAAGCGAATTGGTGAAGGTGACACAGGACTTAATACCGGTGGAATGGGTGCAGTTTCTCCAGTTTCATTTGCGAATAATGTTTTTATGGAAAAAGTAAGAACAGGTATCGTAGAACCAACAGTAGAAGGATTAAGAAAAGAGAATATTGATTATAAAGGATTTATATTTATAGGTCTTATAAATGTTGATGGAGAACCTAAAGTTATTGAGTATAATGTAAGAATGGGAGATCCTGAAAGTGAAGTAGTTATTCCTCTAATAAAGTCAGATCTTCTCGAACTCTTTATTGGTGTTACAACAGAGACTCTAAATAAAAGAGCACTTGAAATCGATAATAGATATGCTGTAACTGTAATGATGGTTTCCGGAGGCTATCCAGAAGAATATCAAAAAGGAAAAATCATTGAAGGTTTAGATAATGTACAGGATAGTAGTGTTTTTCATGCAGGTACTACAGTTGTAAATGGTAATGTTGTTACTGCCGGAGGTCGTGTATTGGCTGTAACATCATTTGGCAATAATATGAAGGAAGCATTACAAATATCATATAAGAATATTAGCAAAATCAACTTCGAAAACAGCTATTATAGAAAAGATATCGGCTTCGATCTCTAACCACAAAACATATTTTAAATAGATGCATTCTGCAGTTAAAACCTTTCATGCAAACATAGTGGAAGGTCGTTTTACTTCCATCATCGTATCAATTATTGTTATAATTATGCGAATAATGATGTTTGTAAATAATGGAGTACCAGAATTAGCAACTAAAAGCAATAATTATTTGTGGAACCTAATCTCTTTTCTTTTCACAAAACCTGAAGTTTCATTTATAGCATCAACATTCTCAGTATTCTTAATAGCCTGGCTGATATTCTCACTAAATAATCGTTTTAGTTTATTAAGGTCAAGATCTAACTTGCCATTTATATTCCCTATCTTTTTTTTAAGCTTACACCCATACTTTTTAGCAGTAACAGGTGAATATATCGCAATTATATTTATTCTTATCTCATTTTTTCCTTTGCTTGAATCATATCAAAAACCAGACTCATATTTATATTCATTCCGTTCATCAGTCTTAATTGCAACCGCCTCACTGTTTCAGATTTTTGCAATCATACTTATTCCTCTTTTCTGGAGAGGTGAAAGAACAATGCGTGGGCCACAGGCAAGATCATTAATTTCATCTCTATTTGGAGCTGTAATTGTCTATATGTCTGCTTTTTCAATATATTTTTTCTTAGATGATATAAATAGTTTTATTGAACCATTCTATCAATTTATAAATATCTCCATACTCGATATACCACGTTATTCTATTTTTGAATGGGTTGTTGCCACATCTATTCTGATGTTTTTTATCCTGAACATGATTTTTTCTGTTAGAACATATGGGAGAGACAAAGTGCTAACACTAAATTTTATGCAGTTCATCGTGTTTCTTTTACTCTTTCTTATAATGCTTCAAGCTGTTTATTGGGAAATAACTCCATTCTTTCTAACTCTTTCAATAACCCTGATATCTTATTTATCGGCATATTTCTACACTAAAAACAATTCAAGAAATCATATTTACTTTGTCTATTTTATGTTTCTTGTTATGGTTGTTTTCTTCCTCTCGCATAATATAGATATCCTCAATGTAGGAATCTGATATAATAGATTATTCTTCTATAAGCATTTATTATTAGTCGACACCCCCCTCTATCAATATTTTAAACAATATCAATTTTCTGCTGTTTATATTTATATATACTGGTAATCAGTCGAGTAAAGTTATATAAAGCTATTCTAAAACAGGAATATCGTATATATAAAACAGGGTTAATTCTAAAATTTAATAAAACAAGAATACAATTATGAGAAAATTTATCTATTTAGGAATAATTTCAATAACATATCTGTTACTCTTTCAAGGATGCTCTGCTACACGTAGCTCAGCTGAGAAAGAACAGATTGCAGCTGAAATTTTAAATGCAGTAAATAGTTCCGATTTTACTTTTAAAGCCACTTATGTAAATCCATCCAGATTTTCACCCAGACATCTTTCACCATATTATCAAGTTGTTGTTATGCCAGATACAGTTAAAGTTCACCTCCCCTATTTCGGTAAAGCATATAGGGCGCCTGTAAATCCAAGTGATGCTGGTTTCAATTTTACAAGCTTAGACTTCGATTATAGTGTTGAAAAAGGTAAAAAGCAGGGAAGTTGGTATGTAGAGATAATAATTAAAGATTTAGACAGAAGAGTAACATTAAATTTCGATATATGGGAAAACGAGACTTCTCGCCTTAGTATAACTGATACCGACAGGCAAGGAATCTCGTTTCAAGGAAATATTGTTACAAAAGATAGCGAGTAGATCTAACTACTTACTATTATAGTTTTTGCTTTAAGCGTTCAGGCAGATAAAATGTATCGTTTTTGTCGATATATACTACTACAGAACCTAAATCGAAGTTTTTGCCATTTAGTTTTCCAACAGAAGAGAATGCCTTAATTTCCAATTTATTCTTTCCACTTTTCACTTTAAGAATCGGGAATTTAGGATCAGTTTTATCAATTGAGTATTTCATTCCCTCAAGTAAATCAGTATGCTTAATGAATAACTTATCAGATAGCTCTTGAAGATTAATTTCGAGACCCGATACCTGTTGTAAATATTTGTTTATTTGGCGATTAGTTAAATGACCTCTTGGTTCATCACCCTGAGGATGATATGCCGACATAATTACCTCTTCTCCTGTATGTCCACCCGTTGTAAAACCAAAACACATATGAGAGTTCAGAATATTCAGAATATTATGCGCAAGATTATTGCTTGTGCCCTTCTTTGTGTAATCAGTTTCACGATAATTTTTAGACGATTGAAGCAATTCAAGCTCTTCATCGGTAATCTCAACACCTGTAAATTCTTTGAATACATTTTTAAAGTTTTCAGGATCAGTATTAATCAAAACCGACTCTAGTCCGTTTGCACTCAATTTAATGTCTGAAACAGTTCCAAAAAGATCATCAATTGATAATTTGTCATATCCGGGGCATCTGCTTGCTCCAATTGATATTCCACTATTTCCATGGTCGGATAAAACCAAAACCAAAGTATTGCCATCTTTTTTTGCAAACTCCATTGCAACACCAACAGCCTCATCAAAAGCAAGATATTCATCAATCATTGCAGCTGCATCATTTGCGTGTGCAGCCCAGTCTACCTGACTGCCTTCTACCATTAAAAAGAATCCATTTTCCTTTTTTGATAATATGTCAATTGCCTTTTCAGTCATCTCAGAGATAGAAGGGTACTTTTCGGGATTTCTATCGATATTGTATGGTAAAGCTTTACTTGCAAAAAGAGCCCACACCTTACCATCTCCATTAAAGTTCAAAAATTCACTTTTATCATCTCTAATTAAAGTAGTTCCAGTATTCTTAAAGTGCTGAATAATATCATCAGTAATAATGCTATTGCCGCCACCAAATAATACATCTAAATTTTGATAAGCAATTTGTGGTGCTATTGCATCATAATTGCTTCTCGAGTAGTGGTGTGCTGAGAAATCAGCAGGTGTGGCATGAGTAAATTCACAAGTTACTACCATCCCAACTGCTTTATTCTTCAATACTTTAGACGCTTCTAAAATTGTAGCTGCAGGTTGATAAGTTCGTGATGCATCTACTTCAAATAGATCGTTGTCAGAGACTTCCGGGTGAATAGACACATTGCCTGTTTGTTGTAAAACACCAGATGCATAAGCAGAACCTGTAGGTGCAGAATCGCCAATAGGAGCATTAGATGAGAATGTAGTTACAGTACCGGTGATATAGGGGTCAACATTAAGACCTTCACCCAAATTATTATAGTGTTTATACCATCTGGCAGCAGAGTATACTCCAATCGATGTGCCATCAGGAATCATTACAATTACATTTTTTACTGGTCTAACCTCTTCCGATTTCACATTAAATGTGAACAGTAGAAAGGATAAAATCAATATTTTAATAGTATTCAGCTTATTCATAAGTTATAAATGTTTTATATGTCATAATACAAAGTTATAAAAAAACAGTCGAAATCTTATAAAGTTTCGATATATCAATATATAGCAACAATTTTCGCCTTAATATAATGCCTTATTTTCTTTATATTTGTATTTCATTAATAGCGATTTTATAAAGAAAAGAATAAAATGAGTAATAAAAAACCACTTATACTTATAACGAACGACGACGGTTATCAGGCAAAAGGGATAAAAGAGCTCACCGAAGCTATGAAAGGACTTGGAGAGATTATTGTTTTTGCTCCAGATTCACATCAATCGGGAATGTCGAGTGCAATCACCACTTCAAACCCAATAAGAGCCAGAATTTATCATCAAGAAGAAGATCTAACTGCCTATATGTGCAGCGGAACACCTGTTGATTGTGTAAAACTTGCTCTAAATATGTTTGTCGACCGCAAGCCAAGTCTCGTTGTTTCAGGAGTAAATCACGGATCAAACGCAGGTATAAGTGTGTTATACTCAGGTACTGTTGGAGCAGCAATAGAAGGGTGTGTTTTCAATATTCCATCAATTGCATTTTCGTTATGCGACTTTAATCCCGATGCCGATTTTACAGTTCCAAAAGAGGTCGCTAGAAAACTTGCAAAGAAGGTGTTGGAAGTCGGGCTTCCTAAAGGCATTTGCTTGAATGTTAATATTCCTGTTGGTGAAATAAAGGGTATAAAAGTTACAACACAAACCCAGGGTAAATGGGTCAACGAATATCACTGTTCTAAAGATGGCATAAATAGAGATGTCTTCTGGATGACAGGTAACTTCGAGAACTGGGAAACTGAAAATGAAAATAATGATGAATGGGCATTAGCAAATGGCTATGCAGCAGCAGTTCCTGTTAAAATAGATATGACTGCCTATGAATTGATAGATGAAATCAGAGAGTGGAAATTGTGATGAGCCAATTATATTAATTGAATAAAGATGAAGTATTATATAGTTGCAGGTGAAGCCTCAGGTGATTTGCATGCTTCCAATTTGATGAAATCACTAAAGAAGATAGATGAGAATGCCCAATTCCGTTTCTTTGGTGGCGATCTGATGAAGTCTGTAGGGGGAACACTCGTTAAGCACTACAGGGAGCTCGCGTTTATGGGAATCATCCCTGTTGTTCTCAACTCTCGTACTATCCTTAAAAATCTCACCCTCTGCAAGAAAGATATAAAAGAGTATAATCCTGATGTAGTAATTTTAGTCGATTACCCCGGATTTAATCTTAACATCGCAAAGTTTGTAAAAACAAAACTCAATTTACCGGTTAACTATTATATTTCACCCAAAGTATGGGCCTGGAAAGAGTACCGTGTAAAATCTTTCAAGAAATATGTAGATGAAATGCTTTGCATACTACCTTTTGAAGTCGACTTCTTCAAAAAACACAACTATAAAGTCAATTATGTAGGAAACCCCACTGTTGATGCAATTGAAGAAAGAGATTACAAAGATGAATCATTCGAAAGTTTTATAAAGGCCAATAATCTTCCTAACAAACCAATTATAGCATTATTAGCCGGAAGTCGCAAACAGGAGATAAAAGGCAATTTAAGCACCATGATGGAGGCTGTAAAAGGCTACTCCGATGGTTATCAGTTTATTGTTGCAGGTGCCCCCGGCATCGATAATGAATTTTATAATGAGTGCATAAACAATGAGGTTGAGGCTACAATTCTCACAGGGCAAACATATCGAATTTTAGCACAATCTAGTGCAGCACTAGTTACATCAGGCACAGCAACATTAGAAACAGCACTTCTCAATGTGCCTCAAGTTGTATGTTACCGTATGTCTGCACCTAAACTTTCCCAATGGGGGTTCAGAAATATACTTCATATCCCATATATTTCACTCGTTAATCTTATATGCAATTTTGAGGTAGTCAAAGAGCTCTTTGCCGCATCATTCACTGTAGATAATATTCGTAATGAGCTAAAACAGATCCTAAATGTAAAGAATTACAGACAAAATATGTTGGACAATTATAAGGAAATGCGACAAATTCTTGGTAAGCCGGGAGCTTCCGACAATGCAGCACAGATTATTTATAAAAAACTTCAAAACAATTAATTTATCTCTATCTTTTTTACTTTCTTTGTGAGAGAAGGTCTTTTTATTGAATCAGAAACTAAATCAAAATATTATGAAGGTAGGAATTCTTACTTCAGGTGGCGATGCACCAGGTATCAATGCAACAATTCGTGGCGTTGGTAAAACAGCAATAAATGCATATGGAATGCAAGTTATAGGCATTCAGAACGGTTTTTCAGGTCTACTATATAAAGATATTGTAGAGCTGACTGATTCTTCCCTCTCCGGAATACTTAATTTAGGAGGTACAATTTTAGGAACCGCAAGAGAAAAGGTATTTCGTAAGATGATAAACTCTCCTGATGAAAAGGATAGAGAAAAAATAAAAGATGCATATAATGAATTGGGTCTCGACTGTTTGGTATGTATTGGAGGAAATGGCACTCAGCGAACTACCTCTATGCTTTATGATTTGGGGTTAAATGTTATAGGAGTGCCAAAAACAATCGATAACGATGTATATGGCACAGATATAACATTCGGGTTTGATACAGCTGTAAATATTGCAACAGAAGCTATCGACAGACTACATTCAACTGCAAGTTCACACCGTAGGGTAATGGTAATAGAACTTATGGGTCACCATGCGGGATGGATTACACTCTATGCCGGTATGGCGGGAGGTGCAGATATAATTATTCTACCCGAGCTTGGTTACAATATGAAGGTAATCATCGAGAAAATAAATAAACGAATGGAATTGGGAAAAGCCTATTCAATAGTTGCAGTAGCCGAAGGAGTTGAACTCCCAACAAAAGAGAGACCTGCAACCTATTTTTCTCGCGAAATACAGGAACAGACAGGATATGAAACCCGCGAAACTGTATTAGGTTATATACAACGAGGTGGTTCACCATCACCAAATGACAGAATATTAGGAACTCTGCTTGGAGGTCATGCCGCAAAACTTATTAGTGAAGGTAAATTCGGTAGAATGGTTGCTAAATTAGGAAACACAATTTCCGATGTACCATTATCAGAAGTAGAGGGTAAACTTAGAGTTGTATCTCCTGACACTGATCTTGTATTACAAGGGAAAAAGATGGGTATATCTTTTGGTGTATTATAGAAATAAAATAGGTTTTTGAAATTTCAAAAACCTATTACTTATTTTCTTCGATATCTTCCGAATCATGCTTTGATGAGTCCAAAAGTGTATCTTGCAACTCATTACTTTCACGCAGTTTTTTGATAGCCATTTTGGCTGCCTTCTGATGCGATTCTTTCTTAGAATAACCCTTACCTGAGCCAATCTCAACATTCCCTACTTTTACGCAAGAGATAAAGACAGGGTTATTTTGAGCATCATATGACCAGTCGGTAACCTCAAAAACAACATCTACTCTGTTTTTTTGACCCCATTCAATCAATCTTGATTTAAAATCGACCTCGCTTTTCAACACTTTATCAATGTTGATATGCTCTTTAATAAGAGTTTCAAAAACAAAACTTTTAGCAACACGATATCCCTGGTCTAAGTAAATAGCCCCGATAAGTGCCTCTAAAGCATCACCATAAATGTTTGTATTATGAGCTAAGTTTCTTGTTGAAGAGACAATTAATTTATCAAGTCCTAGCTCAACAGCTATTTTATTTAAAGTATCTCTTTGAACTATTCTCGAACGAGTACTGGTTAGGAAACCCTCTTTTTTACTCTCAAATTTCTTATACAGAATATCTGCTACAATTGCATCCAATATAGCATCCCCCAAGAATTCCAATCGCTCATTATTAACCCATTTCCCTTTACTAGAACGGATCGAAGATGAGCGGTGAGTCATGGCTTCTTTATAAAGCTCAATCCTGTCAGGATAGAACCCCAGTACATTGTAGAATGAAAGGTAAGGTTCTTTCCCATAATGGGGAATCACCTTAACCCTTTTTATTAATCTTCTTAACACACTATTTGTTGTATTGCTTGAGTATTACACTTGCGTTGTGTCCCCCAAACCCAAAAGTGTTAGATAATGCAGCTCTTATCTTCCTTTTTTGAGCTTTATTGAAAGTGAAATTTAAATTATAATCAATATCTGGATCCTCATCTCCCTCTTCATGATTAATAGTAGGAGGTACAATCTGATCTCTAATTGCCAAAACGCAAAAGAGAGCTTCAATTGCACCTGCACCACCCAGAAGGTGTCCGGTCATAGATTTTGTAGAGCTGATATTGAGCTTATAGCCATAATCACCAAATACATCCAGAATTGCTCTCGATTCTGAAATATCTCCCACCGGAGTAGATGTTCCGTGAACGTTTATATAGTCTATATCTTCAGGTTTTAAGTCGGCATCTTCCAATGCATTATTCATAACTAACTTAGCGCCTAATCCATCTGGATGAGAAGCTGTTATATGATAAGCATCAGCAGACATTCCTCCACCTGCAACTTCAGCATAGATTTTTGCGCCTCTTGCAAGAGCATGATCCAATTCTTCAAGTATAAGAACAGTCCCTCCCTCTCCGATAACAAAGCCATCACGACTCGCACTAAACGGTCTTGAAGCGGTTTCTGGTGAATCGTTACGAGTAGACAGGGCATGCATTGCATTAAACCCGCCGACTGCTGCAGCACTAATTGTAGCTTCAGCACCTCCTGTAACAATCACGTTAGCTTTGTTTAATCTTATCAGATTGAAAGCATCTATAATAGAATTTGTAGATGATGCACATGCCGATACTGTTGCATAATTTGGTCCTCTCAGTCCATAAATCATAGAGATATGGCCAGCAGCAATATCAGCTATCATTTTTGGAATGAAAAATGGATTAAATCTAGGACCTTTTTCAATATTAGTATAATATGAGCCTACTTCATCCTCAAAAGTTCTAATTCCTCCAATACCTGCAGAAAATATTACGCCAATTCGATCTCTATTTTCGTTTTCCAAATCCAATCCCGAATCTAACATTGCCTCTTTGGCTGCCCCTAAAGCAAAATGAGAATATCGGTCATACTTTCTAGCTTCCTTACGTTCAAATAGATCATTAGGATCGAAGTCTTTTACTTCACAGCCAAACTTAGTTTTGAAAAATGAAACATCGAAATGAGTAATAGGTCCGGCACCACTTTTGCCAGCTAAAGCATTTGTCCACGTTGAATCAACATCGTTGCCTAGTGGGTTAATGGTCCCCAGACCTGTTACTACTACTCTTTTTAATTCCATGAATGGATTATTTCGCGTGTTGTTCTACATACGATATAGCATCTCCAACTGAAGAAATTTTTTCTGCTTGATCATCTGGAATTGAGATGTTGAATTCTTTTTCGAATTCCATTATCAACTCTACTGTATCAAGTGAATCAGCTCCAAGATCATTTGTGAAACTTGCAGTTTCTGTAACTTCAGATTCTTCAACACCTAATTTATCTACGATAATTGATTTTACTCTTTGTGCTACTTCAGACATAACTTACGATATTAATTAATTAAATAAAATATTATTCTTAAATTTGCGATTGCAAAGTAACACAAATTTTCTCTAATTGTGCAAACTTTAATCCATTAAAATCAAAAAAGTGCACAAAAGTATCTAGAATGTGCAAAATACAACCCTTTTATATGATAAAATTAGCAATTTTCGCTTCAGGTAGTGGAAGCAATGCAGAAAATATAGCAAATTATTTTTCCTCAAGCGAGGATATTAAAGTCGCAGTTATTCTCTCAAATAAAAGAGATGCTTATGTACATGAGCGTGCAAGAAAGTTTAATATCCCATCTTTTACATTTACAAAAAGCGATTTTGATAATGGTACAGCAATATTAGAAAAGATGACTGAATATAATATTGATTTTATTGTACTTGCCGGCTTTCTGCTTAAAGTCTCAAATAATATAATAGATGCTTTTCCAAATCGTATAGTCAATATTCACCCCGCACTACTTCCCAAATATGGAGGGAAAGGTATGTATGGCGACAATGTTCATAATGCTATAAAGAATGCCGGAGAGAAAGAGACAGGGATAACTATACATTATATAAATGAGAATTACGATGAGGGGGATATTATATTTCAAGCAAAGTGCGAACTATCTGATCAAGATACACCTATCAACATTGCAAACAAGGTACATCTTTTAGAGCATATGCATTATCCGAAAATAATTGAAGAAACAGTAAAAAATAATTTGTAGAATATATCGAAATATTAAAAATAATAGTATCTTTGCATCCCGTTACGCGGTCGTGGCGTAATTGGTAGCCGCGCTAGACTTAGGATCTAGTGTCGAGAGACGTGGGGGTTCGAGTCCCTTC
>CAYLKV010000029.1:0-31073 GCA_964384545.1 uncultured Proteiniphilum sp. | reverse complement strand
AGGAGTGCCTACAGCGTCAATATTCTTATCGAATGACTTTAGTTTATTAAATGAAAAACCAAAGTTTATAACAGGAGTAACATCGTTTCTTAGTGGGAAATAGCCTACAAATCCAAGATTATCTAAATCAAATCTTGATTTCTTTGCATTGTAATCACCGACAGATGAACTCTCACTTGAAAGATTTAGTGTTCCAACAACCTCTGAACTTCTATATACTGCTATACCAGCAGGATTTATACCTACACCTGTCAGATCACCTCCCAGTGCTCCAAATGCTCCTCCCATCGACATTGCCCTGGCTGTACCATGCAGATCTTCTCTTGAAAATCTTAGGGCTTCAACCTCTCCTTGTGCAAACATTGTCATTGAGATAGTTAACATGAAGGCAAGTAAGTATGTGATTTTTTTCATATAATTAAAAATTATGTAATCTATTTAAATTATCTTCTTCCACTGCTTGAACGGCCACTGCTACTGCTTCCACCTGAGCTTCTACCACTGCTCACAGAAGAACTGCTTGAGCTTGATGAACTTCTGCTTGGAGTCGATACTGACGAACTTCTATTTGTTGTAGTACTTCTTGAAGGAGTTGAAACTCCTCTACTTGGTGTGCTAGTTCTCTGATTAACAGAACTATTTCTTGTTGTAGTAGTTGTACTTCTTTGATAAGTATTACTGCTTGAAGAACGGCTACTCTGAGAAGCATTATTAATAGAATTTGACCTTGAAGTTGTTGTTGAAGGTTCTATAACCCTACCTGTTCTTGAATCATAAGTTCTACCAGTAGTACTATCTATAATTCTTGTTCTTGGGGTTGTAGATGCACTTCTACCAGTAACAGCTGTGCGTGTATTTGAACTAGATGTTCTTCCTGATAAAGAACTTCTGGTATCAACTGAAGAAGATCTTCCTGATGTTGAAGTTCTTCCGGATAGCGATGCAGTATTAGTTGATCTATTTGCTGAGCTTGTACGGTATGAACCGGAACTTCTTCCTGAGCGATTGTTAGTTAGGCTACTGTAATATCCATCATAGAAGCCATGGCTATAACCACCTCCATAATATCCTCCGTAGTACCATGAATCATACCAGCCACCATATCCATAGTAGAATGGGTCATACCATCTACTGTAAGACCAAGGACTGTACCATCTGCTGTAAGACCATGGACTGTATCCACCCCATCCATAATACCATGGGTCATACCATCTGCTGTAAGACCATGGACTGTACCAACTTCCGTAATACCATGGATCGTACCATGGATAAAATGATCCCCATGATGAGCCAAAATAGAAGTTGTTTATATCTCTATTATTGTAACCTTCATAAATTTCTGCATCTATATATACAATCACTTCATCGGCTCCAGATATCTTTATACTCGATTCCGGATCATGAAAACGAACTATTCTGTCGGTATACTCATAATCCTGATATTCGCTTGATAGATTCTCACTATCATTTTGAAATGACTCACTGGAATTATTTCGACGATTATATTCGTCAAGGTCTCTACCATTTGCCACAACTTCCATATTTGATGCATCACCCTGTATAATTACAACTTTTTTCTTCTGTTGTTCAGAGTTATTTTTCTTTTGTACTGTAACACTTTCGTTACGGGATGGATCTGCATAAATATCATCCCACTCTTGGGCAAAAATTAGCAGAGGCATTGTGACCAATAAAACTGTGAGTAGATTTTTTTTAGTTTTCATAGTCTTACCCTTTTTTTATATTGTTTTTTAATGTTTTATCTATCTCTAATTATGACAAATTTAGTGATAAATAGTTTAATCCACCTATTACTTATGAATTAATAATCACAAATATACAAATCAATAGATAGTTTATACTACTTAGATGTGTTTATATAAGAAACGATGCATGATGTTTGGTTAAAAAATCTCAATCTCTAAACCATCATATGCAAAATATCTATTTTCGGGCAATTCTTTTTCTATTTCTGCGTGTAAGCCCATTTCGTGACTCATGTGAGAGAGATATAATCTCTTTGGATTTATTCTATCTGCTAACTTTAATGATTCTTCGAGTGTTATGTGAGAGATATGTTCTTTTCGGCGAAGGGCACTAATAACTAAAGTATCTAGGTCTCGTAGTTTAACAAATTGATCTTCTGGAATAACTTTAACATCGGTAAGGTAGGCGAAGTTATAAATTCTAAAGCCTAAGATTGGCAACTTGTAGTGCATTACTCTAATTGGAGTTACCGGAATTCCTCCAATGAGAAAATTATTTTTTTCATTAATAGAAATTATTTTTAATTCGGGTACACCTTTATATTTATTTGTAGCAAAACAGTACGGCAAACGTTCACGAACAGCCTTTTCAAGATGATTTTCCATATAAAGTTCAACTGGACCAAATTGTGAGAAGGGTCGCAAGTCATCAATTCCTCCTACATGGTCATAATGTTCATGTGTAAAAAGTATACCATCAATTTTCACAAAAGGCATATTCATCATCTGTTCTCTGAAGTCGGGTGTACAATCGATATTAATTACTTTACCATCAACTTCAATTCTTACAGAAGATCTCAATCGTTTGTCTCTTAAATCATTGGATCTACAAACTTCACATCTGCAACCAATTTGTGGTACACCTGTTGACGTACCGGTACCAAGAAATTGTACTTTCATATACATTTATATTAAAAAAGCTGTCTCATAAAATTAATGGACAGCTTTTTAACCTTTAAATATTAAGGTGTAAAATTATTCAACCTGGATATACCCAAATTAAAAATCTCTTTCCAGGATCCAAAGATCATTGAAAGGAACACCGTAAGTTCTTCTTAAGTAATCGGTATTACCTTTTGCTGAATATGTCCTAAATAACTCTTCACGTTTTGCAGCCGCTTGATTTTTATCATCGTAACTTGCTACAATTACTCGGTACATTCCTTGCTCATTTTCAGCTAGAATAACCTTGTGACCCTCTTTTTCCATGCGACTCTTCAAAGACTCAGCGTTAATTTTAACACTTAGCGAAGCTATAACCACATTGAATCTTTTTAAACCTGCAGCATCTGTTGAATAAACTGGTTCAACCTTTTCTTTTCTAACAGATACATCTACCGGAGGAAGTGGACTTGCATCTTTAACTACAGTTGTAGGCTGTGAAGCAGATTGTTGAACTTCTCTCTCTTTTGCTGCTTCATAAACTTGTTTATAAGCACTTTGTTTCGGTTTACATGAGGTACCTAAAACTAGGAGCCCGACTAAAATTAACGCGAAATGGAATCTTTTCATTTTTATTGGCTATTTATTATTTATTATTGAACCTAATTATCAAAATTTATACTTAATACAAAGATAATAAAGAAGGTTATTATTGTATTGTTAGACGTGTGAAAATAAATTAAATATTATTCTTCAGGCGTTTTAAAATTTAATCTTATAGGTTTAGGTGTAAGCTCTTTTTTCTGACCAGCAGCAAGAGAGTCCACAAAAACTGTGTCCTTAAACAAACTCTCCGGATGTGGCATGATATGAATTTCCCATACCCCTTCGTCAAGGCCAATAAATTTAAACATTCCGTCAGGCTCAGGAATTGTAAAATAGACTTCTTCATCTTTCACAATTGCTATACTCGGATTAGCCTCTATGGGAGCTACATATCCACTAATTGAACCACCCAAGTTCTCTTGAAACACTCTGGCAGAAGGATTCAAAAAGTAATTTCCATTAGATTCTGTTACAGATAATGCAGCATTTATATCAATCATTAAATATAAAATAACATTGGGCATGAGTTCCACGATACCTACATTAAACTCCATACCATCCGTAATTTCGGCAGCTTTCTGCAATTCTACCGGTTTGTCAGTATTAGTAATAATTCTATTATTATTTCCAAACATAATTTTCATCTTTTCAATTCTTACATCAGAAGGGAAATATTGATCTACTAGCTGAACACTTTTTCCATTCATCAATTTAACCAAATTATACTCACCCCCGCTATATTCTAATGTAATCCATTCACCATTAGCATCATCACCTTTTGTTACAAAAAGAGATATTTCACTTATATCAATATATAACTCTTTAATTACCAGCGATGCAGCATCAGTCAGTTTAACACGCAAACGAGCAGCATTATCTAATGAATCGCCTTTATCACATCCAATAAAAACGATAAATAAGACTATAAACAGACATTTAAAAACACTTTTGCGCATAATTCAAAACTTAGTTTTAATGATTTGTATGGCAAAAATACATAAATATACAGATGTATGTATCATAACAGATAAAATTATATATAAACAAAAGGTTCTGCAGAGACGTTATAGCTTAAATCTAAATGAAATATTTATGTTGAAGTATACAAGTTACATTATTTTATCTTTAATGACTGTAAGTTTACTTTCTTGTAATCAGCAAAAAAGTAATGATACCAATAATATAAAAGAGAGCAATTCCAGTGAATTAAATACAACTAAACAAGACAGTAAAATAGCCCTGCAACTACATGATAAGCTAATGAATCACTTCGGCAAAGATTGGATTGAAAGAGAGTCTGATCCAGATTTATATCCCGAATACTATGGAGGTTCTTTTATTAATAATAACGGCATTTTTGTAATTGCAGTTGCCGATAATAGTGAATATGTAAAAGAGGTTCTTAAAGAGGCTCTTGAGACAGATAATTTTGAAGTCGAAACTGTTCGTTACTCTTATAAAGAGATGCTTAGAGTTATGGACAAGATAGATAATTTTTTGGTAAACACCTCAATACCAAGTGATCATTTAGTATTAGCAAATTTCGCCGGAGCATATCCGGATGTTATGGAAAATCGGGTAAAAGTATTACTGACTGATGTGAATCAGAATATAATAGATGCCTTCAAACGAGATGTTACCAACTCACAGCTAGTAATATTTGAGAAAGGTGAAATACCTGAACTATACTGATAATAGATTTCTAAAGCATAGAAATCTATAAAAACTTGCCTACATAAAAAGACATAAGTACTTAAACATAAATATTCAAAAGCATTCATTCTTAATAAACTGACTAATACTAAAAAGAGCCCTTAATTATTTAAGAGCTCTTTAAAATTATATTCATTATTAATATTTATTGGAGTGTAGGTAGTAAATTCCTATCACCATAAGCATTATCTACACGAGCTACATTTACCCAGAATTTATTCATTTTTACAAACTCTAGTGGATAAGCAGCCTTGCTTCTTGGGTATGAGTGATTCCATTCATCTGCAACTACTTCATATTCAGGATGAGGAGCATTTACAAGGACATTATCTTTCAGAGTATATTCACCTCTCGAAACTTCTATAATCTCTTCATGAATCTGAATCATTGTATCTACAAAGCGATTTAACTCATCCAAACTTTCACTTTCTGTTGGTTCAACCATAAGAGTTCCATGTACTGGAAACGATAATGTAGGTGCATGATAGCCATAATCAATAAGTCTTTTTGCAATATCAGTCTCTGTAATTCCAGAAACATCTTTTAAACCTCTGCAATCTAATATCAATTCGTGACCCACTCTACCTTGAGCTCCTCTATAAAGAATTCCATAAGAATCGTCGAGTTTTTCTGCAAGATAATTAGCATTTAAAATGGCAGCTTCTGTAGCTTCTCTTAGCCCATCTGTGCCCATCATTCTAATATAAGCATAGGTGATTT
The DNA here is from genome assembly GCA_964384545.1 of uncultured Proteiniphilum sp. GTDB lineage: Bacteria > Bacteroidota > Bacteroidia > Bacteroidales > Dysgonomonadaceae > Proteiniphilum. The sequence goes on along the minus strand of CAYLKV010000029.1, from coordinate 25,386 downwards.
CAAGAACACCTGCACTCCCATATTGAGCAGAAGAAACGCTATTCTTATCAGTATCCAATTTTACAGGATTACCTGGAAGGAATGGCACAAGATGTTCAGCAACACAAATTGGGCCTACACCAGGTCCGCCACCACCATGAGGTATTGCAAATGTTTTATGTAAATTAAGATGACATACATCTGCTCCAATTTTACCAGGATTAGTATGTCCTACCTGAGCATTCATATTTGCACCATCCATATATACTTGACCGCCAGCTTCATGTATCAATTTACATATTTCAACTACACCACCTTCAAAAATTCCATGAGTTGAAGGGTAAGTTATCATTAAAGCTGCAATATCATCTTTATGCTTTTCGATCTTTGACTTAAGATCGTCCATATCAACATTACCCTTTGCATCGGTTGCTACAATAACAGTATTAAATCCTGCCTGTACAGCACTTGCAGGGTTAGTACCATGTGCAGAAGCAGGTATAAGAACGATTTTACGATGTCCTTCACCCTTACTTTCAAGATAACTGGCAATAGTTATTAATCCGGCATATTCGCCATTTGCGCCCGAATTTGGCTGTAAACTAGTTGCTCTAAAACCTGTAATTTCTGCAAGCATCTCCTCCAACTCATCAATAATTTGATTGTAACCTTCAGTTTGATCAGCCGGTGCTAAAGGATGTATTCTTTGTAAGTTAGCCATACCCAAAGGAAGTAATTCCGATGCAGCATTCAATTTCATAGTACAAGATCCTAATGAAATCATTGAGTGTGCAAGTGAAATATCTTTACGCTCAAGACGTTTAATGTAGCGCATTAACTCTGTCTCAGTATGATAACTGTTAAATGTTTTATGTGTAAGGAATTCTGACGTTCTTAATTGAGAATCCTTCAATGTTATTTTTTCCTGAATCTCATCAATCATAAAATGTTTAGAACTACCAACAGTCATAGCAAAAACTGCCATCAACTCATTCAAACGGAATTTATTTGTCGTTTCATCAATGCTGATTCCTATTTCTCCTGTTTCGAAATAACGTAGATTGATAGACCTTAACTCTGCATTTCCCTTAATATCATTTGTACTTATTCCTTCAGGAAGTTTAAATTTAAGAGTATCGAAGAAGCTATCATTCAGCGACTTGAACCCCATCATCTTAAGTTCTTCATTAACATACGATGCAATAGAGTGAATCCTACCAGCTATTCTTTTCAATCCTTTTGGACCATGATATACACCATAAAATGAAGCCATTGTGGCTAATAATGCCTGTGCAGTACATATATTAGATGTTGCTTTTTCTCGTTTGATATGCTGTTCTCTCGTTTGAAGAGCCATACGATATGCTTCTTTACCATAAGTATCCTTCGAAATTCCAATTATACGTCCCGGAATCGATCTTTTATATTCATCTTTTGTTGCAAAAAATGCTGCAGATGGTCCACCATAAAACATTGGAACACCAAATCTCTGACTACTTCCAAATGCTATATCAGCGCCCCATTCTCCAGGAGGAACAAGAAGAGTAAGTGCCATTAAATCAGTAGCAACAGCAACTTTACAGTCTTTTTCATGAGCTTTTTCTACAAACCCACGATAATCTTCTACATTTCCGTTACTGTTTGGATACTGAATTATAGCTCCAAAATAGGATTCTTCAAAAGATTGAGTTTTATAATCACCTACAACAACTTCTATTCCCACATGTTTCATTCGTGTTTTAATAACAGAAAGAGTTTGAGGAAATATATTTTGATCTACAAAAAGAGTCTCAACATTATTTTTAACCTGATCTCTGCTTCTTAACCCATACATCATTGTTGCAGCTTCAGCAGCAGAAGTAGCTTCATCTAACAGTGAGCAGTTAGCCAAAGGAAGTGCTGTTAAATCGCTTATAATAGTTTGAAAATTAAGAAGAGCCTCAAGCCTGCCTTGTGAAATTTCGGCCTGATATGGAGTATATGAAGTATACCACACAGGATTCTCAAACACGTTTCTATAAATAGCAGCAGGAGTAACTGTATCATACCATCCCATACCAATATAAGAGGCAAATAATCTGTTTTTCGATGCTATCTTAGAAATCTCTTCTGCATACTCTTGTTCTGTTAAAGCATCAGGCAATGAAAGAGATTCAGTTAAACGGATATTTGAAGGTATAGTCTGATCAATCAGCTCTTCAATACTATTAAGACCCAATGTTTCCAACATCTTCTGCCTATCATTTTCACTAATACCTATATGACGGTTTTTAAATTGTTCCTTTTTAATCATATTGAAATATATTTCCTTTTAATTCTATTTCTTATATATTTAAACACTTATATTTTTGTCTAATTTTCTTCTCCTACAAATGGGTTATTTCTTTTTTCATATCCAATAGAAGTAATAGGCCCATGTCCAGGATATATTTTTGTCTCATCTGGCAATATAAATAACTTATTTTTAATCCCATCTACCAATTCTTCAAAATTGCCTCCTACAAGATCTGTTCGTCCAATACTTCCTCTGAAAAGTACATCTCCACAAAATAGACTACTGTGAGATTCGTTATAAAAAACTATGCTACCTGGTGAATGTCCCGGAATATGTAATACTTTTAGAATCTGATTTCCGAATTTTATCTCATCATCTTCTTCTAGTATTATGCCAATTTTTGGAGCATACTCTTCATTATTCTCAGGAATACCAAACATTTTCATCTGATCTTTAACACTATCTAGCAGAAATTCATCCCCACTGTGTGACTCTAATTGTATACCAAAATAAGATGATATTTCATTAACGCCAAAAAGATGATCAAAATGCAGATGAGTATTCAACAAGTGTTTTACTACCAGCTCATTATCTAATATATAATTTATAAGTAGTGCTTTTTCATCCGGATAATAACAAGAGGCATCAATAATTACACACTCACCTGTTTCATCCGACAATACATAGCTGTTAACACCTAATGGATTAAATTGAAATGTTTTTATTTCCATAATTATTTTAGTTTATCGGTATGTAAACCAACTTTTTAGTATCAAAGAAATGCTCCTTAAAATAATTTCTAAGAGGTATTTGATCTGCAATTTTCTTGAATGGCTCTATCTCAGATGCAAGATCCCCACCCTTTAAACATATTATACCATTTGGCATAGAGTTCAACTGATCTTTCGAAATGTTTTTTCTTGACAACTTCACAAGATCCGGTAAAGGCATTACTGCACGGCTAACTATAAAATGAAATTTTCGTTTTTCATTCTCTACTCTAGAATGAATTACTTCTACATTTTCAAGGCCAATTGTATTAGCAATATTCTCAGCAACTTTAATTTTTTTGCCTATGCTATCTATTAGAAGAAAATCTACTTTCGGAAAAAGTATAGCCAATGGTATCCCTGGAAATCCGCCTCCAGTGCCAACATCCATCACTTTGGTTCCATCAGTGAAATGAATATATTTAGCTATAGCAATAGAATGTAATACATGATGCAGATATAGATTATCTATATCTTTTCTGGAGATAACATTAATTTTTTCATTCCAGTCGGTATAAAGAAATTGCAATTGTTCAAATTGCTCTTTCTGTTTTCCTGTAAGATTGGGGAAATAAGTTTCTATTATTTTCACTACAAATCGGCAAGTTTACTAATAATTGTATTTTCTTTAAGAAGTGGCCTAATTATATTAAAAGGAAGAAAAACCTGAGGCGCATCTAGCTGATATGCAGAGTATTCACCCTTGTTAAATGTGTAGGTAATTCCTTTCTCATTAATTAAGAAGTTTTTATTAGGAACTATTTCTCTTACACCAAAAAAACCAATATCTTCTAAGTCCTCTATAGTCTCAACGTTATTTTGTTCCATTAATGCAGTTATAATCATATTCTGCATTGCAAAATCGTAACCCGCAATAAAAAGATCACCTTCAAGAATCTGGCTACCTGTAATTAAATTAAATACATAATTACTATAAGAAACATAAAAAGAGTTTGATTCACCTTTACTGTTCGATTGTTTAACCTGAAACGAAATAATATCAAACTTATTAAAAGTAATTGAGTCAGATAAACTTTCGAAATATGAGTAGAAAGTATCATTTACCTCATGTTCACTATCATGTGAATCCATTCCATGAATTAGAGTTTGCAACTCATTCATATCAACAACTGTCTCTCTATATGTATTAGCATCTTTAGAGTAATTATTGAAGTAGTTACTTATATATGCATCAATAGCATGTTCTGGATCTAGCTCTTCAAAAGAGCTCCCGAACATGCTATTAACAAAAAACTTTTGAATAGTGGATATTTCCGTTTCCTGACTGCTTATTGGATATATAAAATCAATCTTAATATCGCAATAAGGGTTTCTAGAGTCACCTTCTATATGATGTCTTTTAACAGTCCTGATTGTATCGAATTGAACGTCATTATCAGCACCTAATCTGTTAGTCCCTACATTATTACATGATATAACTAATATTGATATCAGTAATAGCAGTATAAAATTTAATCTTCCTATCATCTTCTCCATAGAGAAATATATTAATATAGAAGTGCAAATTTACACTTTTAATCGGGAATGAGGAAAAATAGTTGATCAATTCACCTCATTATGTTAACTACTTATTAATATACATGTCCATCTTCTTTCACATCCTCAATACTCAGTTTTTTCTTTTCCAGTAAGTTCCAAGCATATATAATGTAAGCTAATACAACAGGAACCAATAAAGAAACTACTGCCATAACAGAAAGTGTAAAATAAGTAGATGAAGAGTTGAATATAGTAAGAGAACTCTGTAAGTCGTAAGATGATGGATAATAAGCTGTATTATTTAGTCCCACATTCATCAATAGCATCATTACAGTAATTACTGTTCCCACTCCTGTAAACCAAATACCATTTTTAAACTTCAGATTAAATACCGACTTAATAATTCCGTATAGAACAACAACTACACCCAATACGAATAAAGTACCAACCAAAGGCATTTGAATAAAATTATTCAGATACTTCATCTTTTCCAGATAAATTGCATCGGTCTCAGGATTTATAGCATATCCTTCTGCAAATAGTGTCCAGATTAAAAATATAAGGAAGAAAATAACAAAAGGAGCACCATTATAAAGTACAAACTTATGAGATCTTTTCTCTAATACGCTATGATTTAATCTGTTGATAAAAAACAGACTTGCCATTGTTCTTGCAAGGAAGAATATTGCCAATCCAAGACATATATTTCTTACATCAGCCAGAAGTTCAAGACCTAATAAAGGACTCTGCCATTGACTAATTACATTTCCTGTAGCACCTAAATTTGCAATATTGCTCTTACCAACTGTAAACTCAGATCCGGTAAAGAAGCTTGATACCACAACACCGAGTAGAATTGTGCCAATTAATCCATTAAAAAACAGGAAGAACCTATAAGTGCGTGCACCAAATATGTTTCCGGGTTTCGATTGAAACTCATAAGAAACTGCCTGCATAACAAAGCTGAAAAGCATAATCATCCATGCCCAATAAGCACCACCAAAGCTGGTAGAGTAAAATAGTGGAAAAGCTGCAAAAAATGCACCTCCAAATACTACCAATGTAGTAAAAGTATATTCCCATTTACGGCCTAAGGCGTTAACCAACAGCTTTTTTTCTTCCTCTTTTTTAGCAAGTGATCCTAGCAGAGTTTGACCACCCTGAACAAACATTAAGAATACTAATAGTCCTCCTAAGAGCGACATAATTATCCACCAATATTGTTGTAGAAATTCATGTGTAATCATTCCATTAATCGTTTTTCAGTTCAACTTCAAAATCCAAAGGTTCAGGTCCTTTCTTAATTTGTTTCACCATAATAGTAATCTCTGCAATTAGTAGTGCAGTAAATATAGCGGCAAAAATAAAGAACGAAGTAATAATATGTCCTGTAGATACACCTGAAACAGCAACTTGTACAGGAAGTATATCCTGAATAGTCCAAGGTTGACGGCCCATTTCAGCAACCATCCAACCTGCCTGTCCCGAAATATATGTTAGCGGAATACTCCACAAAGCCACATACAATAACCATTTTGTTTTGTGCAGACTCTTTTTATAATGAAAGTAAATAATTACCATAAAAAAGAGAATGAAATACATTCCAATCATAACCATAACATGGAATGTATAAAATGTAAGTGGAACATGTGGAATCATATCTTTTCCAGACTCTAGATAACCATATCCAAAATGTTCATAATTAGCTCGTATAATATTCTCATAATTAGCTGCTTCTGCTGAAAGTTTAGAAGCCGATTCACTATCACCTGCTGAAATAGCATCCTTTTCTTGTTGTTTAGCCGTTTGATAGTCGGCAAGAGCCTGAATAGCTAATTTACCTCTCGCCTGTCTCTCTTCAAAAGAAAGAGCTACTGAACCATCTGCAAGCGTATACCCTCCATCAATAATATCCTTAATACCAGGCACAAAAGCATTCAAATCTCTATAACCTAAGAAAGAGAGTAGTTTAGGTATTTCAAATTTTACTATATAAGGATTAGTATCGTCATTATAAGCCTGTTTAGTAGGGTTAAGTATACCAAAAGCAACAAGCCCTGCACCCTCAGAACCTTCATAAAGTCCCTCCATAGCAGCCAGTTTCATTGGTTGTTTTTGTGCTACCTCGTAAGCCGATCCATCACCTGTAATTGCAAGCATCACAAAAGTAATCAGACCAACAATAGAGCCAACTTTAATACTTTTCAGTGCAAAGTCGATATGACGTTTCTTTAGCAGAAACCAAGCTGATACACCAACTACAAATGATGATCCAACAGCAATACAAGCCATTACAGTATGAAGAAACTTATTAATAGCAACAGGAGAAAGTGCTACTGCCCAAAAATCTACCATTTCATTTCTAACGGTATCCGGGTTGAATTCCATTCCAACAGGATATTGCATCCACGCATTGGCAACTAAAATCCAAAGGGCAGAAAGAACAGAACCTGCAAAAACCATCCAGGTGGATAGTAGATGAACCCCTTTTGAAACTCTATTCCATCCAAAAAACATAACAGTTACAAAGGTAGCCTCAAGAAAGAATGCCACTATACCCTCAATAGCTAATGGTGCTCCAAAAATATCACCAACAAACCAGCTATAGTTCGACCAGTTGGTTCCAAATTGAAACTCCAAAATAATTCCGGTTGCAATACCAATTGCAAAATTTATTCCGAAAATCTTTTGCCAAAACCTAGAGATATTTTTCCATTTTTCATCACCGGTTTTAACATAAATACTCTCCATGATTGCCATGATAAGAGCAAGTCCGATAGTCAACGGGACAAATATCCAGTGATAACTCGCTGTGAGTGCGAATTGACCTCTGGCCCAATTTACTGTAGCTGCGTTTAAAAGAATATCCATATGAATATATTTATGTTACTTGAAAATCATCATAATATAATTCTATATAATAATAAAATATAATTTAAGCCTGACCCATTCCACCAATTGGAGGTAAGAAACCAGGATTATTTTGAATATTTATTTTACCATTATTTTGCTCAAACTTATCAATATTGTCTCTCAAAGCATCTAAAAGACGTTTAGCATGCTCAGGAGTTAGAATAATTCTCGATTTAACTTTTGCCTTCGGCACCCCGGGTACAATGCGAATGAAGTCAATTACAAACTCGGCTGAAGAATGAGAAATTACTGCAAGATTAGAATAAGTTCCTTGTGCAATCTCATCACTCAATTCTATTTGAATTTCGCCCTCTTTCCTAAAATTTTCCATTATAATGTGTTATTCAAAAAATTTGATAAACTAACTTTTTAGTTTTGTAGAATTTGCTGAATCTTTAAAATATTTTAAACAAAGAAAAATAAATTAATTCACACTACAAAACTAAAAAGTCGATATTATAGAATTATTTCTTTAATTTGATGACCTATCAATTTAATCTATTTAATAGATCGTTGAGCGACACCTTTGCGTCTCCCAGTAACATAAATACACCTTCTGATTTGTTATATAACGGGTTATCTACACCTGCATATCCAGGTTGCAAATCATAGTTACAAATAATCACCTCTTTTGCCTTATCAACATTTAAAACAGGCATACCATAAATCGGAGTATCTTTAGTATCTCGTGCAGCAGGATTAATGACATCATTGGCTCCAATAACAATCACCACATCCGTTTCTGAGAATATATCATTAACATCGTCCATCTCAAAGAGTTTTTCATAAGGTACATCAGCTTCTGCCAAAAGCACATTCATATGCCCCGGCATTCTGCCTGCTACAGGATGGATAGCAAATTTTATATCAGCGCCATTCTCCTCAAGCTTGTCGGCAAACTCCTTAACCAAATGTTGAGCTTGAGCCAGTGCCATACCATAACCAGGAACAATTATAACGGATTTAGCCGATTTAAGGACTTCTCCCAAATCTCTTTTCTCTATAATCTCAATTATAGTCTCTTGTTCATTTTCAACTTCAATAATTTCAGAGGCAATAGTAGCTTCAGAAACCTCAGATATCACATTCGTTTCAATTATACCTGAATCTTCAGAAACTAAAGATGTTTTATCCTGTATTTTATCAAAGTCTATTTCAGATTCCTCCAAAACTGGTTCATCAACAACAGCTACAACACTCTTAGAAGTTCCGGCACTAGAGGTTAAACCCAATAATATATCCATCAAGCTCCTATTCATAGCATTACACATTATTTGTGTTAGGAATAGACCTGAAGCACCAACAATTCCACCCACCGAAACCAGTAATACATCATTAATTGCCATACCGGCAATTGCTCCGGCTACTCCACTAAGTGAGTTCAGTAGGGAAATTGTAATTGGCATATCAGCCCCACCCACGCGAATTGCAAAAGCATATCCGAAAACAGAACTGAAAATAATGCTGACAATTAAAACGGCATATAAAACTGTAGAATTATCACCCGCATAAATCGATGTAACAACACTACCAAGAATTAATATGATAAACGTATTTAGAATTGCCGAATGGTTTTTCCATCTAACAGGCTTCTGAGGCAATAATTTATGAAGCTTTCCGGCTGCCACCATACTACCAAAAAGTGTAACCAGTCCTACTACAATAGCAAGTACCGAAGTAACATTAACAAACGTTGAGTGTTGACCTACAACAATTCCAATTCCTAATAATGATAAAATACCTACAAAAGCTGAAGCTAATCCACCAACTCCGTTAAAAAGTGCAACTAGCTGAGGCATTTGAATCATCTTTACACCTCTTGCAAGAATACTACCTACCAAAACTCCAATTAATATAAAGATGTAAATAGTCCAAACTGAGTAAATCTCCTTATAATACAAAGTAATAACAATACCAGCAAGTACACTGAAAGCACTCAACAGGTTACCGGCAACTGCCGTTTTCACTCTGCTCATCAGTGATATGCCTGCCATTACAGCAATTGTAAGTATGCCACTAAAAATATAATATAATGCTTCGCTCATGATTAAGATTTTTTCTTCTTTTTTACAAACATCTTAAGCATTCTGTGGGTAACACCAAATCCACCAACAACATTTATTGTAGCTGCTATTATTGCAATACCTCCAATTACCTGCCCTAAGATCTTGTGGTTATCACTTCCGGTAAAAAAGGCTATGCCAACAGCTGCAATAGCTCCCAATAATGTTATTCCTGATAGTGCATTCATCCCCGACATCAGAGGAGTATGCAAAAGACTCGGAACATTCTTAATTATAAAGTAACCAACCAAAGTAGTTACAATAAATACAGCTACTAATAAAATCGGGTTCATACTATTAAAATTTAAATTCCCATAGCCTCTTTAGCACCCTCATGAACAATTACATTGTTGTGAGTCACCAATATAGACTTAATAATCTCATCTTCCATGTTAAGCTCAATCTTACCATCTTTAAGCAAATAAGTTACCAAATTGAAAACATTGTTTGCAAACATCCATGTTGAGCTTGTTGGAATAAGACCAGGAATATTCTTTAAACCATTAATTGTAACATTATGTTTAGCCTCTTTTACTCCCGGAGTGGTTATTTCACAATTACCACCCTGATCAATTGAAACGTCAACAATAACAGAGCCATTTTTCATATCCTTAACCATCTCTTCAGTAATAAGAATAGGAGCAATTTTTCCAGGTACCAAAGCACTTAAAAATAAAATATCCATATTCTTAATAACTTTTTTAAGTTCATCACGCTCTTTAAATAGCCATTCTTCAGATAGTTTCTTTGCATAACCACCTTCGCCAACTGCTGCTTCGGCAGGAACACCAGTCTCAATTACTTTAGCTCCAAGACTCTTAGCTTGTTCAATTGCATCAGGCCGAATATCCATTGCGTAAGTTACTGCTCCCAAACGTTTTGCTGTAGCCAAAGCCTGCAATCCTGCAACACCTACCCCAACAACCAACACATTGGCCGGTTTAATCATACCAACAGCTGTAAACATCTGAGGCATAAAGAATGTAAGATCATTAGCAGCCATTATAATACCTTTATATCCTGCACAAGTACTCATCGAAGTAAGAGCGTCCATATTCTGAGCTCTCGAAATACGAGGAATTCCATCTAATGTGAGACTTGTAACACCCGATACAGCCAGTTTTCTAACCATATCATGATTTACAGGAGAAGCAGGGTGAATAAAAGTTATAAGATACTGACCAGCATGCATCATATCAACTTCATGTTTACCTTTTTTTTCGTTAAATAGTGGCTCTTTTACTTTAAGTATAAGGTCGGCTCTTTTAAAAATTTCTTCAGAATCATTTACCAGTTCAGCACCTTTTTCTTCATACTGACTATCATAGTAATGTGAACCTTCACCCGCACCCGATTCAACCAATACAGTCAATCCTGCTTTTTTAAATTTGTCAACTGTCTCCGGTGTAGCTGCAACGCGGGCTTCACCCTTCATAATCTCTTTTGGAATTCCGATTATCATATTAATAAGCTTTGTAAGTTATAAATGTGTTTTTTTGATTTAAAAAATGAAAAATCAAAGTTAATAATTTTTTCTGTTTATTTGATACTTTGATATTTTTATAGGCCCAATGTCAAGTATTCAGATAGATATTGTGTGATTTTGCTTTTTTCAGCTTAATAATGTCAAGGAAGCCATGTTAAACTGTCAGCAAACTTATTTTCATTTCTCCATTTCATCATCTCATCAAAACTATTCACCCCACCTGTAAATACAGCCTGATAGATCTCAATACCCGGAACAAAAACACCCTCAGGTACATCATATTTTATTTTTAGAATAGTTTGCTTAATCTCAGGTGTAAGTTTCTCCTTTATAGCATCAGTAGTCCTTTCAACAGTTCCATCATATTTCGATCCTTTACGGATATGTATCATATCAAACTTCCACTGCAATTGCTCTTCATCTAAATATATAGCATGCCATTCAATACACTCTTCTTCAGTTTCAATCCCATTAATATACTGAATCTCTTTCAATTGCAAACGCTCAGCCAATTCCTGCATAACCGAAAAACTCTCAGCAATATCAAGTTTCTCGGTATAAATATGCATATCAATATCCAAGCCTTTCATTAAAAGTCCGGTTCTTAAAGATCCAACCAAATTAACTGTTGCTCCAATATGTTTCCATGCTTCAATTACTCCACTTTTTTCGAGTACTTTCCAAGCCTTTTGATGATTATGTGATGCGATTTTAGTTATATCTATTTCCATATCTATTTCCATATTTTACCCAAATTCATATTCATATTTATTAATAGTACAAAAATAGAAAATCGAGTCGATTTATTAGACAACTGCCCACTCCAAGTATAAATTGATATTCAAAAATTTCATAGACATAAAAACATTACAGTTTACTATATTGATTTCTCCGTTTTTTGTTGGTAATAATTTCAAAACATTAATAAATTTGTAAATATTTATTAATGACTATTACACTGTTTTTAGTATACTGCTATAAATAAAGAAATTGAATCAAAAAAACGATTATCTGTAAAAGAATTGATGCAGGTAATTTTTTTTAACATAATAATAAACTCAAATGAGATTAAAAGACAAAATAGCATTAAAAACAGCATTTTTAAGAATAGAGAAAATATTATAATTAAAAATGCTCATACAAACAATCTCAAAAACATCGATATTGAGATACCAAAACATAAGCTTGTAGTGTTTACAGGCGTTTCAGGTTCCGGTAAATCATCTCTCTTATTTGATACAATTTATACAGAAGCACAGAGACAATTGATAGAGACATTTTCAACATTTGCCCGCACACGAATGCCAAAATTATCTCGTCCCGATGTGGATGATATACTTAATTTGTCGACTGCAATTGTTATTAATCAGAATAGAATGGGTAACAATCTTCGTAGTACAGTGGGAACAGCAACAGAGATCAACACCTATCTGCGCCTGCTATATTCACGAATAGGTAAACCTTTTATAGGACCTTCATTTTATTTTTCATTCAACCACCCCGAGGGTATGTGTATGCATTGCAACGGACTTGGTAAGCAGATAAAAGTGGACCTAGATCTGTTTCTCGACAGGGATAAATCAATTCGTCAAGGTGCATCTCACATCCACATTATAAAATAGGTTGCTACCTTTGGAAAGAGCTTATAAGCCTGGATTTAGTTGATCCAGATAAACCTTTAAATGAGTTTTCTGAAGATGAGTTGAATCTATTATTATTCTCTGAATCATTTCAAATTAAAAATGCTAAGGAAAAATTAAGTTACAACCGAAACTTCGAGGGTATTGCGCGCAAACTAGAAAAGGCCGTCGCCACTAGAGCCGATGATGAAACATCCGAAGAGGATAAGAATGCATACACTAAATATTTCAATTATCAACTTTGTGATCAATGTGGTGGCACCCGATTAAATGAAAGAGCTAGGAGTGTAAAGTTAAACGGACTTTCCATTGTTGATGTTTGCCATATGGAACTGGTTGATGTGCTGCCATTTTTAATGAATTTAGATGACGAAATCTCTAAACCAATTTTACGAAAAGCACAGTTATTGGTTCAGCAACTAATCGAAATTGGTGTCGGATATCTTTCTCTCGATCGGGCTGTTGGCACAATTTCGGGAGGAGAGTCACAAAGGGTAAAGATGAGTAAGCAAATGGAATGCAACTTGGTAGATATGCTATATGTATTAGATGAGCCTTCAATCGGTTTGCATCCAAGAGATACAGATAATCTGATGAATATTCTGTTTAAGTTGAAGGAAAAAGGTAATTCTGTTTTTGTGGTAGAGCACGATCCTGAAATAATTCGTGCTGCCGAATGGATAGTAGATATCGGTCCCAAAGCGGGTAAATTAGGAGGAAATGTTGTATATAACGGCGAACCTGAAGGGTTAATACATGTAGAAAGTATAACAGGTAATTATCTGTTGAAAAAGGATAAACCAAATTATCAACGAAAGCAAGGAACCTCATTCTTCGAAATAAAAAACGCAAATGCAAACAACCTTAAGAATGTATCTTGCCGAATTCCAAAAGGTGTGCTCACATGTGTTACAGGAGTTGCAGGAAGTGGCAAAAGTAGTTTAATACATGAGTGCTTTGCAAAACAACATCCCGATGCAATAGTCATCGACCAGTCGCCCATCGGCAAATCATCCAGAGCAAATGCCGCAACATATATAAAAGTATTCGATTTAATTCGTAAAGAGTTTGGTGCAGCTACAAATACTGATGCATCACTGTTCACTTTCAATTCAAAAGGAGCATGTCCAAAATGTAACGGACAGGGTCTATTGACTTTTGAACTTCATTTTCTCGACTCGGTAAAAACTGTTTGCGATGAATGTGAAGGCAAACGATATCATTCGGAGGTGTTAGAACTAAAATTCAAAGATTGTAATATTGCCGATGTGCTAAATATGACAATTGGGCAAGCTTATGAATTCTTTGAATCAATCAAAATAAAAAAAGAGCTATCAGTACTTCAAAATGTAGGGTTAGGTTACCTAAAATTGGGCCAATCGCTCAACACCTTGTCTGGTGGCGAGTTGCAACGTTTAAAAATAGCGTCCGAACTGAAAAAAGAGGGTAATATCTACATTATGGATGAGCCCACAACAGGCTTACACATGTCAGATATCGATGTGCTGTACAATATAATTAAAACATTGGTAATGAACGACAACACGGTAGTTATAATAGAGCATAATCTGGATATTATTAAATATGCCGACTGGATTATAGACCTAGGACCGCAAGGTGGAAAGAACGGTGGAGAAATTATATTTGAAGGATTGCCTGAAGATATGGTAAATTGTGAACAGTCGATTACCGGCAAATATTTAAAGAAAGTTCTATAAGCAAAAACAAATAAAACAACAATAACAGTTAGTCTGTGTGAAAAACGACAAATTCTGACTAAAAATGTAAGTTAGAAAAAGGCTGACAAACACAAGGTTGACAAACAAAAAAACACCTATATTTTTACAAGAAATATTAATACATGGGGTGAAGAATTTGTAGCGAGGAAAATAAGAAAAGGATGGAATAAATTTATTATTTTTGATTGAATAGATAGAATAGTGAGAATGAAGTTAATTGAAGATCCAATTAAAATATCACTTTATATAATTTTTAATATCAATTTGTACAGTGGTGTATAATTAGTTATTACCTATTTTTACTTAAATCTTAAAAATAGTAGAATTTATGAGTTTTCGATTAACCTTTTTCCTATGTGCTCTATTACTTTCAGTTGTCAACTTAACTGCACAAAATTATTGTTCACTGCCAATAGTCCCTAAACCTCTGCAGTCAACCCAATTGAATGAGACTCTATTTTTTGGCAATGAGTGGAGTATATATATCGATCCACAATCAAAAATAGATGCAACATATATCTCTTCAGTTCTTAAAGAGCATGGTATAAGCAGCCGTTTTACCGACAAGAAAAGTGATGCTATGTTCATTATGATAATCGATAAAAAGATATCTAAAAATCCAGAAGCTTACCTCTTGACTATCTCCGAAAAGAGTAAAATTACAGCTTCAGCAACCACTAATAAAGGTCTGCTTTATGCTCTTCATACTTTACGACAAATCATCTCCAATCAAGATGATCGAATAGCCATTACTGCTTGCAAAATTAAGGATGAGCCCGCATATCCATGGCGTGCATTTTTATTAGATGAGAGTCGCCATTTCCAAGGAATGGAGATTGTAAAAAAATTGCTCGACGAAATGGCTTATCTCAAAATGAATATTTTTCATTGGCATTTGGTTGATGATCCAGGCTGGAGAATTGAAATTAAAAAATATCCAGAGCTGACATCGGTCGGTTCTCTGCGCAATTTTTCGAATCCAGATCTTACACCTGAACAATGGAATGTGAAGTTTCCAGGCAAGAAGACGTACTACACTCAAGATGAGATTAGAGAAATAGTTGACTATGCAGAAAAAAGGGGAATACAAATTATGCCCGAAATAGAGGTTCCCGGTCATGCGTCAGCAGCAATTGCAGCCTACCCTTGGCTTGGATCAAGTAGCAAGCAACAGGATAAAGGAATTTGGGGCGACCTTTATAATGTGACAGATCCTATTGTAGAAAAGTTTATTCAGGATGTTCTTGATGAGGTGATTGCTCTATTTCCTTCGAAAATTATACATATAGGTGGAGATGAAGCTAACTATACTCATTGGCAAAACAATGCTGAGATTATTCAGTTTATGAAGGAAAAAAACATTCCAACTTTTGCCGACCTACAGGTTTGGTCTATCAATAGGTTTTCTAAGTACTTGGAGTCTAAAAGTGTACGTATGATGGGTTGGAATGAGATTACTGGAGATAATATACGTGGTGAAGCACATATTGAAGCAGGACAGACCGAAAAGCTGGCTGAAGGTACTATTGTTCACTTCTGGGATGGGGATATTAGTCTGGTAAACAAGGCAATAGATAAAGGATATGATGTAGTAAACTCTAATCGCCATTTCACTTATGTAGATTATCCTTACGAAGTTACACCTCTCGAAAAAGCATATTCATTTAGCCCTGTCCCCGAAGGATTAAGTAAAGATAAGCAGAGTAAAATCTTAGGATTAGGTTCTCAGATGTGGGGTGAATTCACTCCTACCCCAACCCGTATCTATTATCAAACATTTCCACGTATTGCAGCTCTTGCAGAAAATGGTTGGATTAAACCGGACAATAAGAACTACAAAGAGTTCTGCTATCGTATGAAAAACACAGAACGTCGCTGGCGTAAAATGGGATACTTCAACCAACAACCATCTTATTCAAAACAGGAAGACACATTTACTTTGTGGCAATTGCCTTCGCAGATTAATACAATTGGAAACTCTTATGTAATACAGACTGCCGATGGTAAAGTTATCGTAATAGATGGTGGTGTGAAGGATGAAGAGAATTATCTGCGTGGATTTTTGAGTGCACTTGGTAATAGAGTCCACTGCTGGTTTGTAACTCACCCTCACGGAGATCATATGGGTGCTTTAACTCAAATTTTGGAGAATAGAAAAGGTTTGGATATAGATCAAATTTGTCACTCAACTTTTTCGGATAATCTATTAAATGGAGAACTTGGTTCAAAAGCAGAAGCAATCAAATATTATGAAACTGCTGAAAAATCGGGAATAAAGATTATTGAAGCTTCTCCTGGTATGACATTTGAGTTTGGTAGTACAACATTTAAAGTATTGGGGATTAAGAATGAAGAAATTATGGCTAATACTTATAATAATTCAAGTATGGTTATTAAAGTATGGGACCCTGTTAAATCAGTTCTATTCCTTGCAGATTTAGGAGCTGAAGCAGGTGATAAATTATTGAATGGCCCATATGGAAATGAACTGGACTGCGACTATATGCAGATGTCGCATCACGGACAAAATGGCGTTACCATGGATTTCTATAGCACAGTAAAATTCAGAGCTTGCTTGTGGCCTACTCCTTCTTGGGTGTATAACAATGATGTTGGAAAAGGCTTTAATACACACATTCTGACAACTATTGAAACTCGAGAAACAGTTGAATCTCTTAATATTACTGAACAGTATATAAGCTACCAGGGGTTGATAAAGATTGAGTAATGTTTATTATGTAATTATATTTAATTAAACCGTAAAAATTAAATCTTATGACCAAATTTAAGCTAAACTTTTGCATTTTATGCTTCTTGTTGTTTCAGTTTTTAAATGTTTCACCCTCTGTTTCTCAACAACAGAATGTGAAACCAACAGAGCATAAAAACGACTATTATGTAGCTGCCTATATATGGCCTTCTTGTCACGATGATTCTTTAGGAAGAGCAAAATTATGGGCCGACGGAACCGGTGAGTGGGAAGTGATAAAAAAAGGAAATCCCAGATATGAAGGACATTATCAGCCACGTCAACCGCTTTGGGGATATGAGATGGACAACGATCCTAAAGTGGTAGAACGTTGGATAGATGTTGCAGTTGATCATGGTGTAAATGTTTTTGTTTACGACTGGTATTGGTATGAAAATGGCCCCTACCTTGAAAGTGCTCTGAATGATGGTTTCCTGAAAGCGAAAAACAATAATAAAATGCAGTTTTACATTATGTGGGCCAACCACGATGTGAAACATAACTATTGGAACTATCACCGTTATGGGGATGATGACTCTATTCTTTGGGATGCTAAAGTCGATTGGGAGAACTACAAAATAATTGTAGATCGAGTTATTAATCAATATTTCAAGCAACCCAATTATTTTAAAATTAATGGTGAACCTGTATTCTCTGTATTTAGCATCGACAAGTTAATGCAAAGTTTTGGCGGAAGTACAGAGGAGACCCGTAAAGCACTCGACTATTTTCGTGATGAGGTAAAGAAAGCTGGATTCCCCGGTCTGCATATTCAATGGAATCAAGGTGGTGGTTCTGTAATGTCGGCCGAAAGTGCTGCAAAATTCAGAAAGAATGTTGATAGTATGGGATTTAATAGTGTTGCTATGTATAATATGGGTGGGATGAATGAGGATTATCTTGTTTACGGATCTAACTCTATTAAGATACGCGAACAGATGGATGAATTATTAGATGTTCCTGTATTCCCATGTGTATCAATTGGATGGGATGACACACCTAGATTTCCGGCAAAAGGGATAAAAGATGTAGTTCACTTCAATAATAATCCGACTAGTTTTGCAACCTTTCTTTCAAAAGCAAAAGAGTATGCCGACAATCACCCAGATCAACCAAAATTAATCACAATCAATGCATGGAATGAATGGGTTGAAGGTAGTTACCTATTACCAGATATGCTCAACGGATTTGGTTATCTGGAGGCGGTAAAAGACGTTTTTGTGGATGGAAAATATAGCAGGTATAAGAAAAAATAGTGTTAATCGAAACAGGTAAAACTTGTAATCCCGGTTTAAATATACTGAGACAGGATGTCTATTCGCTCAATTCTATAAGCTTTATAAACTTCTTTTAAGCTAGTAGGAATGTAATAGTTGGCATTCTGCCTCAAATTATTCAATCTTATAATTACATCAAAGAAGTCTTTGTTGAGAAAGATTTTACTATCATTGTCCAGTCTACCAATACCTAAGGCCTGTTTCTCATTCAAATCTTTACCATTGAATCTGTTTAGCAGAAACCTAACCTCTTCAATATCATTTATTCGTTCAATTGTTTTCTTTCTTATAGTATAAGATCCAATTCCATTGAAATTGTATGCGATTGGGTCGACTATTATATTTGAGGCCAAACTTGCTCCGTTAGCCAAACCCTTATAAATATCATACTTCGATAATTCTCTTTTACTATATTTTGTGTTTGAGTTGAGAATTACTGAAGGTGGATCTAATGCTCTAAAAACACCAATATAGCCGGCCTCACTATCTTTATACAAGAAAATTACATCATTGGGCTTTACTTGCATAATTGCTTTAGTCCTCCAATTTTCACCGCACTCATTTAGTGCTAAAACCCAATTCTTATTTTTAAATGATTCTATCTGCTGCTTAGCATCGATAATATTAAAATGCCAATACTCAATTTTTTTATTATACTGCCTTTCGGGAATTGTTATATATTCAAAATTAGTGATACTACTTAGCTCGTCAAAGGTCTCGGTTTGTTTTCTATTAAATGAATTGAAGAATTTTAGCAGGTCAATTGAAGAAGCACTTTTTTTGTGATTCAGGTTTTCATGCAAAATATGTGTAATAGCTGATACTGTTCGTTGCATAGAATCTATATTATTTTCGTTAATATTTATGATAAGTCTATAAATATCGTCAATCTCTTTGCTGTTTAAGTAAAACACTAATTTGCTAAAACGAATTTTTTGAAGTTCTTTTAGTTTTTCATTTGTAATTACTTCATCATCAAGTATGGACCATAATTTTTCAGTAAAATTAGAGAAAACACTAATTCGCTCCTCATAAATCATAACATCCTTTTTTCGGGCTTTTTCTTTTGCATTCTGACTTTCCAAAATGATCATCGTAATTATTGAAATTACAATAATAGCTGTGAGTGCTAAATAAATACTTGAAGGTAAACTATTTAATACAATCATTTTTATTACGATTGCAGTTGTTATTAATATAAGAAAAATTGTAATTATTAATAACTTTACACCACTATAATTAAATCTTATTAAACTCATATTCTCAGATTTAAGAAATTGTGACTTAAAATATTTGTATAGTTATTTCTTATAATTTTTTTATAAAAATCTATTATCTGATTTATTTATAGCTGTGAACTATTCAACTACCTTCTTTTTTTCTTGACACGTAATTATTGCAAAACTTTTGAATAGTTACTATCAATCATATAATTCAGGCTAAAAAATCATAAAATATAAACTATGATGGTTTTCTTATCCATGACGATATTGATTATATGTGTCTTTAAAATGTATTATTTATAAATTACCTCTATTCTTTTTTAGTCTAATGCAAATTGCCTACTTAAAAGATTCAATATAAAATATTTTATTGCGCAAATATACAAAAATAATTACATAAAAAGAACAAATCGAAATACTTATGAAAGTAATATTTTTTTCGTATCCTTCTCAAGATCCTTAATAAAATTAAACAGAGTATTATCTTTCTTGTCTTCGGTATACGCCTTTCTAAACATTATTGTATGAACTGAAATCACATACATCTTTTTCTTCAAATTCGCCTTCTTAGATGATACCATTTTATCAATTCCAAGACTTAAATACGCTATTCCATTATCTATTGAATTTGTACAACGAAACAGTAATCCTTTCCATCTTTTGTAGCATTCTACTGAGTTTCAGAAGGCTTGTGGCTTAATATTCATTCATTAACCACTAGTTCTCTGTCGAGAATAATTTTATTTGGCATACCAGAATATCCGGTTATATAGTAGTTTTTAGCGATTTCGTCCGACATAATATTAAGAAAGGCAGACCTTATTAAAGAGCATTTTTCATTAAAAGAGTTGTCAAATGGATCGGTCATCCTTGTAATACTCTCAAAAAAATCAGCCGGATTATCACTAAGAGTGATGTTTTTGTAAATATCCATCAGTTCATTTCTGTAATCGGGCAACTCTTTAAACAAAATTCCATCAGGGTATTTCAAGAATAAAATATATAAGGCTTTTGGCAATGGACTCATTATCACTTCCTTCATTTCGTAGTCCATCAGGTAAATCTCAAATTTGCGCGTAATTCTCAGTCGGCTAAGTTTAAAAGTAGATTGTTTAAGTTCTTCCAAAAATTCAATTAATAGTGATAAATTCCCTCCATAATTAATATTCTTATTATTACTAATCAGTTCGTTTGGTATGAGAGAAGCAATAGTATCATTAGCCATTAATTTAGAGTCTTGCTGAACTTTAATCTCTTCCTTCTTTCTTAAGAATTTGACTTTAAAAATGATTTCATCAATCTGCGTATCAAGATCTTCGGATGAAGTCTTACTATGATATTTTTCAGGATAGATACGATACCCATCATTATCATTATTAGATAAATAGACAAATGCTGATTTTTTATCACTTATTTGGTATTTATTCTTGATTAACTGAGTGAGTACCATCATATCATCATAATCAAACTCGCTTAGGTATGGGTAACTGTAAGACATCAATTGCTGGAATTTATAATCTAACAGAAGATTGGGAAGAGAGATAAAATTAATTCTGGCCTCATTCCATAAACGATTATAAATATATATCTGATTATGCGCAACAATCTGATTAAAGGAATCTTTGTTGTTTGAAGGTAAATAAATTATCGATTCAGATTCATTAGATTTATAAGTTTTATTAGATTCATTATAATCCATTTACATTTCAGATTAAATTATCAAATATTATTTAAAGATAGAGAATAATCGATTAACTCGTTTATAAATTTTATGATGTGTAGAGAAATTCTACAAATAATTTTGAAGGTTATTTTAAAATAAATACAGATTTTAGGTATTATTATAATTGCAGTTTTTGTAAAATTATTGATATCCGGGTAACTTAATTTTAACCTTAATAATTCACTCAATCCAGAATCTATTAAACGTATAAAAGCTCACCATGCTTCATAATCTTTCCGTTTACAATTCGGTCGATATTAACACTTGTAATTACCAACTACTTCCCAGACTGTTTAATACCTAACTATTCGTCAAGATGCGTGCATTCGGATGAATCATATTTTTTTATCTTTCACTTTGTAAATAAGTTTTAATTTGGCTAAGAAAATCTCAAGACGTACATTTTTTGAAGAAATCATCCGTTACCATGGCTGGAGGTATACTCAATCTACGATATTTCATTTTATCGTTTATTAAAATGATATATAGTTTTATTTTGAAACATACTTTTATTGAAACGTTACAGAAATATTTCATCCCTAACATACCCTAATTAAAAGAATTAACTAATTTAGCAATTTAATAAGAGATTGCCATGAAGATGGGTAGTTTGAACTCTTTTATCAATTAAAATAAAGTCTGACAAGAAAATTGATTGAGTAGTGAGAAAATTTATTGCAATTGTTTTTATAGCATCGATTACACACTCGGTAAATGCTAAGAGTTTAACCTCAGTGTTAATAGAGGTAGAGAATTTCCAAAATAAAGGAGGATGGGTTGTAGACCAACAGTTTATGGACCTTATGGGATCTTCTTATCTGATGGCTCATGGACTTGGAACCCCAGTGAATGATGCTACCACAACGGTTAATTTTGCAAAAGCGGGAGAATATAATGTATATGTTAGAACCTACAATTGGACATCGCCATGGACTTCAAAAGAGGGTCCAGGGGGTTTCCAATTGACAATTGATGGCAGGATATTAAATAATAAAGTTCTTGGCACAGTGGGCTCTTACTGGGAGTGGCAAGCAGTTGGAAAAGTAAAGATAAGCTCGAAGAGTGTAACTATTGGATTACACGACATTACTGGTTTCAACGGTCGCTGTGATGCTATATATTTTACAATGGAGGATGTTTTGCCTCCTAATGAATTGGAGACATTGACAGCCTTTAGAAAAGAGAAACTAGGTATACCTGAGATTGTTCCTGATGCTGGAAGTTTTGATTTTGTAATCATTGGTGGAGGTATTGCAGGAACTGCAGCTGCTTTAACTGCTGCCAGACAAGGCCTTAAGGTTGCTTTGATACAAGATCGACCCGTATTGGGAGGTAATAACAGTTCTGAAGTTAGAGTACACCTTGGGGGTAGAATCAACCTTGACCCCTACCCTAATCTAGGTGATGTGGTGAATGAGATTGCACCTCTTAAGGGTGGTAATGCACAACCTGCTGATTATTACGAAGATGATAAAAAACTGGAGATGGTTAATGCAGAAGAGAACATCACTCTATTCCTTAATTTCAGAGCTTTTAAGGTTGAAAAGGAGGGAACTGCCATTAAAAAAGTTTTTGCAAAGCATATTGAAACGGGTGATGAGTTAAGCTTTTCTGCGCCTCTCTTTGCAGATTGCACAGGAGATGGGACAATTGGTTATTTGGCAGGTGCCGATTTTGCGATGGGTAGAGAAAGTAAAGCTGATTTTAATGAGCCTATTGCACCTGAAGAAGCGGATAAAATGACCATGGGTTCTTCTGTCCAGTGGTATTCAAAAGAGGGAGACAAGAGTTTTAATTTTCCTGAATTCAACTATGGAATCGACTTTAATGAAGCTAATGCTCAAAAAGTAACTATGGGTGAATGGACATGGGAGACGGGTATGAATTTCGACCAGATATTTGATTTCGAAAGAATTAGAGATTATGGTTTGTTGGTTGTATACTCAAACTGGTCTTTTCTGAAGAACAGCAGTTTGTTTAAAGATGAGTACAAAAACAGACATCTCGACTGGGTGGCTTATATTGCCGGAAAAAGAGAATCTCGGAGGCTATTGGGTGATATTGTGTTAACGGAACAGGATATTACCGATTTCGTTATCTACCCAGATGCATCAGCACCGACAAGCTGGACGATTGATCTCCATTATCCTGATTCAATAAATAGTGAACATTTTCCAGGTGGTGAATTTAAATCGATTGCGGTTCATAAAAAAATACATCCCTACCCTATACCTTACCGATGTTTCTATTCGCGAAATGTGGATAACCTTTTTATGGCTGGAAGGAATATAAGTGTAACGCATATTGCATTGGGAACAGTGAGGGTTATGCGCACAACTGGTATGATGGGTGAAGTGGTGGGAATGGCGGCCTCGGTTGCAGCTAAATATGAAACAACACCACGTGGTGTGTATAAGGAGCATCTGGATGATCTGCAACGACTTATGGCAAAAGGTGCAGGCAAATTTGATATAGAAAAATTACAGAATTACAATTTAGGTGGAACCTTGGGACCTAAACAGTTAAATATTCAGATCCCACCTTATGATAAAGATTAGAATAATAATAGTTTATAATATATATTCGAATTATAATTTACAATGAAAACATTACTTATTGGGGCAACAGGTGCTACTGGAAGTGATCTATTAAAACTATTACTTGAAGATAGAGATATTGATAGTGTTGATATATTTGTTAGAAGAGATCCGGGTATAGAGCATCCTAAACTTTCTGTTCATATAATTGATTTTGAGAAACCTGAGGAGTGGTCGCACCTTGTAAAGGGTGATGTTTTATTCTCTTGTTTGGGTACAACACGTAAGGTTGCAGGCAGTAAATCGGCTCAGTGGAAAGTGGATTATGACTATCAGTATAATTTTGCTAAAGTGGCAAAAGAAAATAGTGTAGAGTGTTATGCACTAGTTTCTGCAATGAATGCTTCATCTAATTCGATGATTTTTTATTCTCGTATGAAAGGCAAGTTAGATAATGATGTTAGCAAACTTATGTTTCCGAAACTTTTTATTTTCAGACCACCATCTCTAATTAGAAAAGGTAGTGACAGAACAATGGAAAAGGTTAGCATAAAAATAATAGGCTTCTTTAACCGTCTTGGAATGTTCTGGTCATTGAAACCTATAAAGACTGAATCTCTTGCTAAGAAGATACTGGATGAAGTGAAAGAATGTTTTTTCTTTTATATCGATTAGTCTTTCTTTTTAGATAAGTCAATATTGTTATATCAGCTTTTTTATATTATTGCCCCTTATTTTATGATCAGTCCTTCTTATAAGAAACGGGAATGTTATGTATTGTAATTGATTTTCGTTTAAACTTAAAAGTTGCTTGAGTGTTTCTTTATTCATTTCTGCACATGGACAACCAACCAAATCTATTGATGTACATAAAAGTAATATGTTTTGAGCAACTATTCCGGCATTCATAGCAGCCCATTCTAATTTCTGTACATTCTAACTCATCCTGAAGCGTGATATAACAGAAGCTAACAGTGGAATTAATGAAGGTAAATAATTATCTTTAGAACCTGAAAATATCTCTTTAAGCCTTATAATATGCAATGTTGAAAAGTGTAAATATAACTTGCTTTTTATCTTATTTTTTCTTATATATTTCTTTAATTGCTAATAAAACGCTATTTTTGTATCAGAATTTAGATTATCAGATAAATAAAAAATTATTACTATGGTAAGTTATAAAGAACTGGGTTTAGTAAACTCAAAAGAGTTGTTTAAGAAAGCGGTTGAAGGTGGTTATGCTATTCCTGCTTTCAACTTCAATAATATGGAGCAGTTGCAGGCTATTGTTTCGGCATGTGTTGAAACAAAATCACCTGTTATCATGCAAGTTTCAAGTGGTGCACGCAAGTATGCCAATCAAACACTACTTCGTTATATGGCTCAGGGAGCGGTTGAGTATGCAAAGGAATTAGGTTATAACATTCCTATTGTTCTTCACCTTGACCACGGTGATAGCTTTGAGCTTTGTAAAGAATGTATTGAAAGTGGTTTCTCTTCTGTTATGATTGA